>JAFLDL010000019.1 GCA_017302435.1 Candidatus Accumulibacter necessarius | reverse complement strand
TGAGGTCAAGGAAGCCGGGATGAGCAGCGGACTCCAGGCCATCGCAAAAGACCGCGACGGGTACACCGGTGGTGCCGACCCGCGCAGAGAGGGCAGCGTGCTGGGTGAGTAAGCCGCCAGCGACGAGGTTCGGGCCGACCAGGTGCCGGCGACCTGGCCACGTGCCCTGTCGGCATGTCCTGCACCTGGGACCTGCACGTTCCAATCAAAACGCACGACCGGTTCGGTTGAAGGTTAAGCGGGGTTAGGCTCATTCAGTCGCCCGTTGGCGACCCGCGAAGACGTTGTCGACGGACTTCCGGGTGGCTTCGAAGATCGCGGTCCAGGTCGCGTCCACTTGCCCGGTTTGGTCCGAGCGCTCGTGGTTTCGACCGTAGGCCAGCAGTCGACGGCCTGCGTACTCGGCAAATCCGCCGTTGCTGTCGAGCATCCCGAGCAACTGCGCCCGACTTTCCTCTGGCAAGTCAGCCGCCCGCTCACCCGTTGGCTCGTAGTGATTGGATGAGCTCCACATCACCGCCGAATACGCGCATAGAGCACGACCGGTCGCCTCATGGTCGCCGAGAAGCAAGGTTACGTGGATCAGGAGCTGAATCTGCGCGACGTAGAGCGACAGGCAGTCAATCGGGCCAGTCTGGCCGGCCTCGACGAGTTTGGCCAGCGCCTGCGACATCTCGTGTAGTTGCCTGAGATCGCTATCCTCGACCGCCGGGAAGAACTCGAAGTCGAGCTCGGTCTCCCGTTCCCCGGGTTTGAGTTCGGAATGGTGGTGGTCGATGCGCCGCCTGACGTCTTCGATGTTCGCCTTGAACTCGTCGGGGCTCATCACCATGAACACCTCGGCAAGGCCATCGCGGACCTGTGCGGCGGTCAACGAGGGTGCCGTTCCCTGCTTGCTCCAGATCGTCCGACCCAGCTTCCCGTCCATGGCTTGCTGGAGGGCCAGTTGCGACGCCTTCTTTTCGATCGCTTTTTCATCGAACACGACCGTCACCCGGTCGCGGTATCGCTCGTCCTGCAGTTGTTCGAGCTCCCACAGGGCGCTTTCGGTGATTGATGACAGGTAGACGATGAAATGGTCCATCCGCGGAATCAGTTCCAGCACCCCGCGTTGCCAGTGCAGCGCGTTGAGGTAGATAGCAGCCGGGCGCTGGCTGATCCACTGGATCATCCTGTCCAAGTTGGCGTAGTACCGCTCTGCAGTCACCGTCTCGGAGTCGACCTCCTTCGGACTGAGCACCTTGAAGAGCGGGCGCGCCAGCAGCGCCGGCAGATCCAGCGTGAAACCCGTCGTATCCCAGGTCGAAATACCCGTCGCGACGCCGCCGCCGGTCGTGAAGGCCGCCTCGAAGTCGTAGCCCCGCAGATACAGCACCCGCTTCGCATCGTCGCGATGCTGAAGTCGCGAGTTTGCGATCGTGTGGCACAGAAGCACATACATGCAGACGCCAACGACCTCAATCAGGGCGTTGTAGTCGAGTGCGCGGAAATCGAGCAGCATCTGGCGGCCAAGCGGCGTCGGCCGCGTCAGGCCTTCGCTCATGCCGTCCTGGTATTGCTGGTTCAGCGCGGCCACGATTGAAGAGAGATAGATGTTGAACTTGCGATGGACGTAATACCCCAGCAGCTTCCTGGAGGCCTGATCGAGCAACTCGAAATCGACAAGCTCGGCGGCGGTCTGATTGGTCATCGGATCTCCTTAGGATTCGGCCGGTCGAGCGTGACCCTCTTGCGCCGCAGTGCGCGGTGAACACCCGGCCAAACGGCTTCGGGACGACTCTGTCTCGAGGGCGCCACCGGCGGGTGGAGCGGCGCCTCCTGCCACAACTCGCTCACTCCTGCCGCAGTACGTGATTGAGCGCACCGCGCTGCGTCCCGGCGATCAACTGTTCTTGCGGCTCACCGACGCCGGGGGCATTTTCATTCGGCCCGCCAAGGAGCGCGAGGTTCATGCGGGTTACGCAGCGGACGACGCGTCTCCGACATTCAAACACGAAGCGCTGACGCCGATCAAGACGCAGATGCTCGCGCCGTGCGGTGCAGGAGGCCGAGTCAACGCCGCACGCGCAGCCTGTTTGATGTCTTCGACGCGCTGGATCGCCATATCGCGACACAGCTGCATTCCGTCATTTCCCGGCTAACCACTCCAAGGAGTCGCGCAGGCACCACTTTTGCCCGTGACTGCCAAAGCGTATGATGTACAAAATACTGCACACCTTGTGCAGTTCAGGAGGCCATCATGGGTATTTCCGCAAGCGACGTTATTCCTCTCTCGCACGCCCGCGCGAACTTCTCCGAACTGGCTGAAGAGGTCAAGCGCGGTGCCGAGAAGATCATCACCAAGAACGGCGAGAGCTATATCGCCCTGATCGACGCCAACCGTCTGGATTACTACCACCAACTGGAGCGCGAGCGCATTCACCTGCTGTTGATCGACGAGGCCTCCAAGGGGCTCGACGACGTTGCTGCTGGCAAAGTGAAGGACGCCCGCAGCGCCATTACCGCCCTCAAGCGTCGACGTGGCGCGTAATTGGTCGAGATCACCGGGTTGGCAGAACCGTATTCCAGGGCCGTTGGCGTGGCAGTTGATCCGATACCCGACAGCATTGCGCAGCTTGCCGCCGAAATCACCGCCATCAATCAACAGGCGGTGCGTGAGTACGCGCCCCTCGTTGAGGCGATCTTGCGCACCCGCAGCGGGGACACGCGGCAGATCGAACAAACCCTCGATGGTCTGCTCAGCTCTTGCGGCTTTGCGCCTGCGCTCGAACTCTACCGTCGGCTGTGTCGCCACTATTGGGAGATTGACCCCGCAGCGACGGCGTTCTACGTCGATGCCTACCGAACAACTTGGGATACTGACGAGGAACGGCAATAAGCATGGCGAAAGAACCTGTCGTCAAAATCACTGCAAATTTCGAGCGCAACCTCGAAGGCATCGAGTTATTCCTGACCGAAGTGGAAGCACCGCAGGCCTTCGATGGCTTGCTCGATGAACTGCTCGAAACGGTGATCCCGAACCTTGAGCGCTTCCCTGAAATGGGTAGGCCGTTTATGGCCCGCCAGCCGCGTTCAGTTGAGACCACCAATGCCTTGGCGACGCTACGCGCAAAGCTGTCGGCGCTGACACCAGACACGGATGCCTTGCGCCAATACGTCCTCAAGGATTACCTGCTGCTCTACGCGCCGATTGGCGGAGCGATTTACCTGCTGGCCATCAGGCACCAGCGGCAACTTTCCTTCGACTTTGAGGGCCATTGGGGGCGATAGGCCAACGCCATAGTACTATCCGTCATACCAAGAAAAACGACACCAGATGAGCTATAGCCCGCACCAGCTCGCGTATTTCGCGCATCAACTCACCCGCCGTGCCGCGTCCAATTCCATGGACCGCATGGCTGGTGCGCTGCTGGATGCTCAAGTCGACTTGAACCCGCACCAGATCGACGCGGCGCTGTTCGCGACGAGCAACCCACTGTCCAAGGGCGCCATCCTTGCCGATGAAGTCGGTCTCGGCAAAACCATCGAAGCAGGCTTGCTGATTGCGCAGAAATGGGCCGAGCGCAAGCGCCGCATTCTTGTCATCACCCCGGCCAACCTGCGCAAGCAGTGGCATCAGGAACTGGCCGACAAGTTCGGTATCGCCGCCAGCCTGCTTGAAGCCAAGTCCTACCGCCAAGCCATCAAGGACGGTGCCACAAACCCGTTTGACCTCGCAGGCAATAGCGTCACCGTGCTCATCTGCTCCTACCAGTTCGCGGCAGGCAAAGCCAAGGATGTGCAGTCCGTTCCGTGGGACCTGGTGGTGATCGACGAAGCGCACCGCCTGCGCAACGTTTATAAGCCGGAAAACAAGACTGCCCGTATTCTGCGCGATGCACTGACGCTGCCGCACAAGGTCTTGCTGACGGCAACACCGCTCCAGAATTCCTTGCTGGAACTGTTCGGGCTGGTCAGCTTCATCGACGAGAAGGTCTTCGGCGACCTCGACAGCTTCCGCTCCCAATTCGGGCAACTGAAGGATGCCGCCAGCTTCGATACGCTAAGGAACCGCATTGCCCCGATCTGCAAGCGCACACTGCGCCGACAGGTTGAGGCCTACGTCAAATACACCCGGCGCATTCCGATGCTGCAAGAGTTTGTGCCTGGCGCCGACGAAACCAAGCTCTACAACTACGTCTCGGAATTCCTGCAACGGCCATCCTTGTATGCCCTGCCCAATAGCCAGCGGCAACTGATCACGCTGGTCCTGCGCAAGCTGCTGGCGTCGTCCACCTTCGCCATCGCCGGGGCACTGGAAACCCTCATCAAACGGCTAGGCCAGACTCTCGACGAAAAGGCGGCGACGACCGACCTTGCCGACGAACTCGACCAGGATTACGAAGCCCTCGACGAACTCGCTGAAGAGCTCGATACCGTCGCCGACGGCAGCACCAAGGTATCGACCGCCGCAGAGATCACCGCCATCCGGGCCGAATTCGGCGAACTCGAATTGTTCCGCAATCTGGCCATTTCCATCACGGAGAACGCCAAGGGCACCGCATTGCTGCAAGCCCTCAACGTCGCATTCAAGAAACTGGACGAACTCGGCGCTGCGAAGAAGGCCATCGTCTTTACCGAATCCCGCCGTACTCAGGAATACCTGCTGAAACTGCTGGCCGGCACCGATCATGGCCCCGGTGTCGTACTCTTCAACGGCAGCAACAGTGATTCCAAGGCCAGGGAAATCTACGCCGAGTGGATCGCCCGACATGCCGGCACCGACCGGGTATCAGGCTCACGCACTGCCGACACCCGCGCCGCGCTGGTCGATTACTTCCGCGACTATGCTGGCAAAGGCGGCAGCATCATGATCGCCACTGAAGCCGGTGCCGAAGGGATCAACCTCCAGTTCTGCTCGATGGTCATCAACTATGACCTGCCATGGAACCCACAACGGATCGAACAGCGCATCGGGCGTTGCCACCGCTACGGGCAGAAGCACGATGTGGTTGTCGTCAACTTCCTGAATCGCGACAACGACGCCGACCGGCGCGTCTATGAATTGCTGGCCCAGAAGTTCTATTTGTTCGATGGCGTCTTCGGCGCCAGCGATGAAGTGCTGGGGGCCGTGGAGTCCGGCGTCGATTTCGAGCGCCGCATTGCCGAGATATACCAGACCTGCCGCCACCCCGCGGCTATTCATACCGCCTTCGAGCAACTGCAACTCGATCTGGCCGGCGAGATTTCCGACGCCATGCTCAACGCCCGCAAGGCGCTGCTGGAAAACTTCGACGAAGACGTACAGGAGCGGCTGCGCCTGCGCAATAGGGATGCCCGCGCCTCCCTCGGCAGGCTGGAACGTCTGTTGATGCGCTTCACCCGCGCCGCGCTCAACGGGCATGCAAGATTTGATGAAGACGATACGGGCTTCCTGCTGACCAGCTTGCCCGAAGGCGTAGTGGGTGACCAAAGCGAAAACCCGACCGCGATCCCCTTGGGCCGTTACGAACTGCCGCGCCGGAGTGAAGAAGCCCACATCTACCGGATGGCGCATCCACTCGCGCAGGGCTTGATCGACCATGCCCAGCGTGCGCCGCTGACCCCCAGCAAGCTGGTGCTCGACTACGACGCCTACGGGGCGAAGGTCTCCGTTATCGAAGCCTTGCGGGGCCAGTTTGGCGCGCTGATCGTTCAGCATCTGCGCATTCAATCGCTTGGCGCCATCGAAGAACATCTGCTGGCTGCTGCCATTGACGGCGATGGAAATGTCTTCGATGCCGACGTAACCGACCGCCTGCTCGGCATGCCTGGGTCTGCCGTGCCGTTGCCACGTGCTGACGGTGCTCCCGTTCAGCAATCGCTGTTGGACGACCTCGCCCCGGTGCAGCCGAACATGCTCGATTTCGCCGCTGCCAATGTACCGATTCCGCCAGCGCTACAAAATCAGATCGACCAGCAAAAGGCGCTCGTGATGACCGATGTTGAGTCGCGCAACCTGACCTTCTTCTCGCAGGAGACCGAAAAGCTCGATGCGTGGGCCGACGATCTGAAGGTCGGTCTTGAGCGCGAGATCAAAGAGCTTGACCGTCAAATCAAGGAAGCTCGCACCAAAAGCAAAGGTGCGGCGACCTTAGCCGACAAGCTGCAAGCGCAGAAGGAACAGCGTGATCTTGAGGGGCAGCGCGACAAGAAGCGTCGCGAACTATTTGACCGGCAGGATCAGATTCAGACCCGGCGAGACAGCCTGATCGACGAACTGGAGAGGCAGTTGGGGCAACGAGTCACGACAACCCAGTTATTTGCTGTGGAATGGAAGGTGTCATGAATAATCGGCGTCATGAACATAAGAGGTGCCGCAGCTACTATCGCCACCCCGCACGAGTCGGTCTGTATCTGGCTGACACGGTCGAAAATGTAAATTGCAACTCGCGAGGAGTTCAGAATGGAATATAGGTTTGAGAATTTGGGTCTGCTGGATCAGGCGGATCTGGAGATTGCTGATCTCACGCTGATTTGCGGTGAGAACAACACCGGAAAAACCTACGCCACTTATGCGGTGTACGGTTTTTTGCGCAGTTGGCGGGGGATTTTGCGTTTCCTACTGGAAGACGAAATCGAACAGCTACTCAAGGATGCCAGTCAGTACCGTATCGATTTGGCGCAACTGTTTGACGGAAAGGTGAATACCTACCTTGAGCGAATGGGCAAGTCTTATGTTGGGGGCTTGCCGCGAGCGTTCGCCACCGAAAGCAATGTGTTTGCACACACCACATGTGTGCCACGCATTAATAAGTCGACGGAATCTCTGGCCCAAGCCTATCAGCGTACGGTGCAGGCCGGTCCCAGTGGCAAGGTGTTGGCAACACTCAAAAAAGATGGAGGCAGCGCCCAGCTCGAAGTGTTGGTGGCTGACCCCGATGTGTTGCAACGCCCATTTGGTGGCCTGACCGATTTCATTGCTGACGCCATCGCGGACATCGTGTTTGCGCAGCACCTGCCCCGCGTGCACATTTCCAGCGCCGAACGCACCGGGACGGCCATCTTTCTTAAGGAATTGGACATAGCCCGTACACGCATGCTCAAAGCCATAAACAACATCGACTCCAAGGAGCTTAGGCGTAATCCGTTTAAGATTCTTGAAGAAGTCGACGGCGGCTACGCTTGGCCCGTGGAAGACAACGTGGAGTTCATGCGCCAACTTCAAGACATAGATAAGCGTACCGGCGAACTGGCTGCCGCCCATCCCGAGCTACTGGATGCGTTCGATGCCATCATCGGTGGTAGCTACAAGGTGGTGAAGCAACAACTTGTGTTCCAAGCCAAGGGGGCGGGCAAGCAACGTTTCACTATGAACGAGGCATCCAGTTGCATTCGTGCTTTGCTAGATGTGGGGTTTTATCTGCGCTGTCGGGCGCGTGCGGGCGATTTATTCATGATTGACGAGCCCGAGCTGAACCTGCACCCCAAGAACCAGCGAGCCTTTGCCCGATTGGTGGCGCGTATGGTGAACGCTGGTATCAAGGTGTTCATCACCACACACAGCGACTATCTGGTAAAGGAACTCAACACCTTAATTATGTTGAACCAGCGGACTACGCACACCGGCGCGGTACAGCAACAGCATGGCTATGCCGATGCAGAGTTGCTTGATCCAGACAAAGTTCGGCTTTATATGACCTGCGTGGCGTCTAAATCTGCGCCCGGTGCCGGACGGCGCTCCAAGATCAGGATGCTGAAGGCGGCCAAGATTTATCCGGATCGGGGTATCGAAGTAGAGACCTTTGATGACACCATCGAGATCATGAATTCCATTCAGAGCGAAATCTTGTACGGGGGCGAGCTCTGATGCCCCTGAGTGTGGAGATGCAAAAACTGCGAGCGTCGCTGTCGTGTTGTACTTATCAGGGCGACCAACACACCCATATGTTGATAGAGGAGCACGATAGGTTAGCCAAACTGAAGAAAGTCACTTTAAAGGCTCCGAATGGCGATTGGTTTAGCTTAGACCCCGACAAAGGGCGAGGCAAGACGGCTTTGATGTCGCCCTTGCTTATGACTGGCAAAGAGCACGATCACCACCGTGCTTGCGATTGTGTCGTTCTCATATGGCGTAATGGCAAACTGACCGCGCTTTACATCGATCTTAAATCTGGCAATCCAAGTGGCTATTCGGGCCAATTCAAGAGTACACGCCAGTTCGTGCGTTACGTCTTGGGTTTGTTGACGGAGTTCCATGGGCATTCGCTGGCCTTGGCTGAGGAGCGATATGTGGTGCTCCACGGTGGCGAGCCTGCTCTGATAAACAAAACGACCACCGTGCCTAAAGCGGAAAGAATCGGCAGGACGTACCCAGACAAGCCATACAAGCGCAAGGTATCTGATCCATGTGGTTTGTACCTCAAGGAATTACTGGCTTGAGCATGAGCAAACAAAAACTAGAACTGACATGGATCGGCAAGGATGCGCGTCCGAAGCTGGAGCCGCGCATTTTGTTGGGCGATCCGGAGAAAAGCTACCATGCGAAGCACCGTGTCTCCGGCGCCGACTTTTTCGATAACCAACTCATTTTCGGTGACAACCTGCTGGCGTTGAGGGCCTTGGAGCAGGAATACACGGGGAAGGTAAAGTGCGTATTCATCGATCCTCCGTACAACACCGGCAGCGCCTTCACGCATTACGACGATGGTGTGGAGCATTCGATCTGGTTGTCACTGATCCGGGATCGCCTGGAAATCATTCGTCGTTTGCTGTCAGAAGATGGATCGCTATGGATTACGATTGATGACAATGAATGCCATTACCTAAAAGTTTTGTGTGATGAGATACTTGGGAGAGCAAATTTCGTTGCTTCTATCGCGTGGCAGAAGGTTTACACCAGCAAGAACTCTGCAAAACTTTTCTCTGCAATGCATGACCATGTGCTTGTGTATGCGAAGGCCAAGGACAATTGGCATCTGAACCAATTGCCACGTAGTGAAAAGCAGGATCGGGCTTATAGCAATCCAGATAATGATCCGCGAGGGCTATGGAAATCAACGCCGCTCCATGCGCGTAACTTCTACAGCCAAGGATCGTACGAGGTCACTTCTCCAACCGGTCGAACGTTCTCGCCACCGCCCGGGCGTTATTGGGCAATCTCCCGAGAGTCATTCGACAATCTACAAAACGATGGAAGGCTCTGGTGGGGACGGGATGGAACTGGAACGCCGAACAAGAAGAGTTTTCTTTCAGAAGTAAAGCAGGGTGTGTCGCCATCGACAATATGGTTTTACGACGAGGCTGGACATAACGCGGAGGCAAAAAATGAGATAAATTCTCTGGCGCTGAGTAAGGATGTCTTCATCACACCAAAGCCAGAAAAGCTCATTCGGCAGGTTCTAACAATTGCGACCAATCCCGGCGATCTCGTTCTCGACTCCTTCGCCGGTTCCGGCACCACCGGCGCAGTCGCCCACAAGATGGGCCGCCGCTGGATCATGGTCGAGTTGGGCGAGCACTGCCACACACACATCATTCCGCGCCTGAAAAAGGTCATCGACGGCGAGGACCAGGGCGGCATCAGCAAGGCCGTGAATTGGCAAGGCGGTGGCGGCTTCCGCTATTACCGCCTCGCCCCCAGCCTGTTGCAGCAAGACCGCTGGGGCCAGTGGATCATCAACAAGGACTACAACGCCGAAATGCTGGCGGCAGCGATCTGCAAACTGGAAGGCTTCACCTACGCACCCAGCGACGCGCACTACTGGCAACACGGCAAGAGCACCGAGAACGACTTCATCTACGTCACCACGCAAAGCCTGACGCCGGAACAGTTGCAGGCCTTGAGCGATGAAGTTGGCGAAGGGCGCAGCTTGCTGGTCTGCTGTTCGGCATTCCGGGGCGATGCGAATCGTTACGCCAATCTCACGGTCAAGAAGATTCCCAAGATGGTCTTGTCCCGCTGCGAGTGGGGGCACGACGATTACAGCTTGAACGTCGAGAACCTTCCGATGCAGGAAAAAGCGGCTCCCAAACAAGCCGTCACGCCACAGCAGGCCGGATTGTTTGAGGAACAGCGAGGGAAAGATTCCGCGGAGGGCGCGGCGTGAGCGAATTCCTTCTCTACCAAAGCGAGGACGGCAGGACAAAGCTCAGCGTCGTGCTGGAGGACGAAACCCTATGGTTGAGCCAGAAGCAGCTGACCGATCTGTTCGGCAAAGCCAAAGGCACGATCAGCGAGCACATCAAGCACATTTTTGAGGATGGCGAACTGATCGAGAATTCAGTTGTTCGGCTTTTCCGAACAACTGCCGCCGATGGCAAAACCTATGAGGTGGCGCACTACAACCTCGACATGGTACTGGCCGTGGGCTACCGGGTGCGCAGCCAGGTCGGCGTGCGCTTTCGCCAATGGGCCAGCGCTCAGCTCAAGGAGTTCATCGTCAAGGGCTTTGTGCTGGATGACGAGCGCCTGAAAAACCCCGGCAAGGGTCTCGATTACTTTGACGAGCTGACCCGCCGCCTGCAAGACATTCGCACCAGCGAACGGCGCTTCTACCAGAAAATTACCGACATCTACGCAACCAGTGTCGATTACGACCCCGCCGCACCGCTGACGCAGGAGTTCTTTGCCACGGTGCAAAACAAGGTCCATTACGCGATCCACGGCCACACCGCCGCTGAATTGATTGCCCAGCGGGCCGACAGTACGCAGCCGAACATGGGCCTAACGACGTGGGAAGGCAAGCGAATCCGCAAGAGCGACGTGAGTGTTGCCAAGAACTACTTGGCCGAAGACGAACTGCGCGCCCTCAATAATCTGGCGGAACAATATCTGATCTTTGCCGAAGGTCAGGCTACCCGCCGAATCGCAATGAGCATGCAGGACTGGATCACCAAGCTTGAAGGATTCCTGACCCTGAACGACCGCGAGATTTTGCAGGGCGCTGGCCGTATTTCGGCGCAACTCGCCAAGAGCCATGCCGAAACAGAATTTGGCAAGTTTCGCATCCTCGATGACACCCGGTTTGAGTCCGACTTCGACCAGATGGTCAAGGCCTTGCCCGCCCCCAAGGTAAAGAAATGATGAGTCTGGAAAACATCGTTCGCTCGGTCAGCGGTCGCCTGAGTCTGCGCGAGCCACAAGCCGAAAGCCTGCGCCGTCTGCATTGGGCGGTCGATCAGGTGCCCGCGCTACGCGATTCGCAAGCGCGGTCGCCGGCAGAATTGAGGGCGATGCAGGATGCCCTCACCGGTCAGTTTCCCACGCTGGCCGACTTCGAGCGCGACTTCCCGTCCCTGTGCTTCGCGCTGGCAACCGGCGTCGGCAAAACGCGTCTGATGGGTGCGTTCATCAGCTATCTGCATGCGGCCTACGGCTACAAGCATTTCTTCGTGCTGGCGCCAAACCTGACGATCTACGACAAGCTGATCGGCGACTTCTCGCCGAACTCGCCCAAGTACGTATTCAAGGGCATTGCCGAGTTCGCCAGCACGCCGCCCGAGGTGATTACCGGCGACAACTACGAGCAGCGTGGCAGCCGGAGTCTGCTGGGCGGCATCGAGGTCAATATCTTCAACATCTCGAAGATCAATTCCGAGGTGCGCGGCGGCAAGTCGCCGAAGATCAAGCGCCTGTCGGAATACCTTGGGCAGAGCTATTTCGAGTATCTGGCCGGGCTGGATGATCTGGTCCTGATCATGGACGAGTCGCACCGTTACCGGGCGAGCGCGGGCATTCGCTCCTTGAGCGAGTTGCGCCCCTTGCTCGGACTTGAGCTGACGGCAACCCCTTTCGTCGAGGGCACTGGCGGCAGGACGACGCCGTTCAGGAATGTGGTGATGGATTACCCGCTGGCGCGTGCCATCGCGGATGGTTTCGTCAAGGAACCGGCAGTTGTCACGCAGCAGAATTTCGACCCGAGCGCCCATAGCGCTGGTGCGCTGGAGACGATCAAGCTGCAGGACGGCGTGCGGGTGCATGAGGAGACCAAGGTCCATCTTCTGACCTACGCGCAGCAGACCGGACAAAGGCTGGTCAAGCCCTTCATGCTGGTCATTGCGCGGGATACGACCCACGCCGCCGCCTTGATGGCAAACATCGAATCCGATGCCTTCTTCGCTGGCCGTTACAGAGGCAAGGTCATTCAGGTGGATTCGAGCCGTTCCGGTGCCGATGAAGAGGAAATGATCCGGCGCCTCCTGGCAGTGGAAAGCTACGACGAGCCGACCGAGATCGTGATCCACGTCAACATGCTGAAAGAAGGCTGGGACGTGACCAATCTCTACACCATCGTTCCGCTGCGTGCCGCCAATGCCCGCACGCTGATCGAGCAGTCGATCGGTCGCGGCCTGCGTTTGCCGTATGGCCGCAAGACCGGCGTGGACGCGGTCGATCGGCTGAACATCATCGCCCACGACAGGTTTCAGGAGGTCATCGACGAGGCGGGACGCGGCGATTCACCGATCCGCATGCAGACCTTGGTGCTGACGCCGGACACCGGCACTGGCGGCAGCCTGAAGAGCATTTCAGTGCAGCCTATGGTCAATGCCATGCTCGGGACCCTTGCAAAAGGCACAACGCCAATCCCTGGCGCTGCCGGCGACGGCGCGCAGTATGGCACGTCGGCTCCGAGGCTTGTTCTGTATACCGGCGAAGAGCGGCAGATTGCGCAAGTCGCCATGGACGTTATCGCCGAAATCAGTCGCGAGAAGCGACACGGGCTGTCCCTTGTGCCAAGCAGCGCCGCGCTGACGCAAACCGCCATCCAGCAGCAAATCGTCCAGCGGGTTCAGGAACGCATGCTGCCGAGGCAGGGTGACCTGTTGGCAACTGCGGCGGCGTCGCCAGTTGCCAACATTGTCCAGAAGACGGTAGCGGTGCTGGTCGAGCACACGATCGATATTCCGCGTATCTCGGTGGTACCGAAAGGCCCGGTTAAGAGCGGCTACAAGGTTTTCCAGCTCGATCTGTCGAAAATGAACTTCCAGCCGCAGGACATGGCCCTGGTCGGCCAAGGCTTGAAAACCGGCAAGCAGGTACTGTACGGGCAGTCGTCGACGGTGCTGGAATCGCAACTGGAAAACTATATCGTCCGCGAGCTGATCAACTACGACGACGTGTCATACGACGAGCACGCCGAGTTGATCCATGCGCTAGCCGGGCAAGCCGTTGCGCACTTCAGGACTTACCTGAGAAGCGACGATGAACTGCACAACATCCTCGGCAACTATGGCAGGACCATCGCCGAGAACATCCATCTGCAGATGGCGCTGCACTACTACGAGGACATTTCCGAATCGGAGGTGGTCATCAGTCAGGGCTTCACGCCGCTCAAACACTGCGCCTTTACCGCCGAGGGCGACATCCTGCCGCTGCATCAGGCGCCCGACGAGAAGGGCAAGATCACGCAGTACGTCTACGGTGGGTTCAGCAAGTGCGCCTACCCGGTGCAGAAGTTTCATTCCGATACCGAGCGTGTGCTCGCCTGCGTGCTGGAGCGTGAGGCGCTGCGCTGGTTCCGGCCAGTCGCCGGACAGTTCAACATCTACTACCGTTCAGGCGCCAACCAACCCGAGTACGTGCCGGACTTCGTTGCGGCGACTGCTGACCACAACCTGATCATCGAGACCAAAGCCGCCAAGGACATGACAGCCAGCGACGTGAAGGCGAAAGCCGACGCGGCGGCGACATGGTGCCGGAACGCCAGCGCGTATTCACAGGCTCAAGGCGGGAAGCCCTGGAAGTATCTGCTGCTGCCGCATGATGCGGTGGCCCATAACGCGACGGTGTCCGCGCTGGCGGGCCGGTATTCGGTCGTATCGCCTTAACCATCATCCGGTGAACCCATGCTCATCAAAGCCACTGACGACAAGACCAAAGACATTGACGCCCTGAAGCTGCTCTCAGCTCGACCGGACGCCAGTGCCGACACCCGCAAGAAGGTCGAACAGGAAATCCGCAACATCCAGTCGGGTATCAAGGGTGAGGCGGAAGCAGCCTATGAAATCGAGTTCCACTACGGTGCCTCGAAGAACTGGATGGCACTGCACGACTTGCGCCTTGAGTGCGAAGGCCGCGTCGCGCAGATCGACCATCTGCTGATAAACCGCTTCCTTGAAATCTATGTCTGCGAGAGCAAGCGGTTCGCCGAGGGCATCGCGGTCAACGAGCAAGGCGAGTTCGCAGCGTTCTATGGTGGCAAGGCCTACGGCGTTCCGTCGCCGGTCGAGCAGAACAAGCGGCACATGGCGGTGCTGGCATCAGTCTTCAAGTCCGGACAAGTCGCACCGCCGAAGCGCTTCGGCATCACCCTGTCGCCGACCTTGAACGGCCTGGTACTGGTGTCCAAGAATGCGCGCATCGGTCGACCGAAAACCAAGATCGAAGGCATCGACAGCATTATCAAGAACGATCAGCTGAAGACACGCATCGACAAGGAATATGACTCGAACAACAATCCACTGCTGGCGGTGCGTTTGATTGGTCAGGACACCTTGGAAGATTTTGCACGCCGCCTGGCTGCGGCCCATAAACCCGCATCGTTTGATTGGCCTGCGCGATTCGGGTTATCGGCGACAGCCCCGGAGCCTATCAAGACACGGGTGCGCGTCGAGCCTGCAACCGAGAAACCGCTGAATCAATTGGATTTGGGCAACACTCCGGCCCCCGCCCAAGATGCCAGCGAAAAGAAATCCAAGCTCGCCTGCGCGACATGCGGAACCATCGTCGCCTACAACATTGCAAAATTCTGCTGGTTCAACAAACCGCGCTTTGCTGGAAACGTCTATTGCATGGAGTGCCAGAAGGCGATTCCCAAACCAGCCTGAGCAAGCGAAGCATGCAGTCGAGTAACCCCAGCTTCAATGGGTCAGCACTTTGTCGAACACTGTGCCCCCGAGTTCGACAAAAATACCGCTAAGTGATTGCTTTCGCGCAATTCACAGGTTCAGAACTGGCACTACAGGGGTCTGGCGGAGGGCTCGGGCAAGGCGACGCTTTCGAACAGTTCCTTCTGTTGAGGGGGTGATGGCGTACGGGCCGGAGGCTGACTGGCGCAATTGCCAGCGCTGGTGAAAATTCCATTACGTGCTCCCTATGGCGGACATCGCAGGGTGGAAAACGCTCGCCCCGACTGAACAGCGCGGCGCTCAATGTCCGTCGCCGAGTCAATCAGTCCCTTCTGCTCAAGAAAAATCAGAAAGGCGCGGGTGGTGACCTTCCGGCAGCTGTCCGGCACCATGAAGCTGGCGCGTGCGATTTTGTGATCTTCAAACAGAAATACGCCGGTCTTCGGCGGCACCTTGAGGGCGAATTCGTTCATCGTTTCCTGAATCGCCAGTTCGCCGAGGTTGCGGCTTCGCGGCGACGGCGACTCGGTCGCGGATTGCCTGAAGTACTCGAAGGTCCTGGTGGGCAGAACAGGAATCCGCGCCGAGGCAACCCATGTCGCCAACTTGCCGCTGGTCGGTGTCTGGTTGCGCGTGACCTCGTGCAGGACCATATCGACCAGCATTACCGTCCAGCCCGGTTTGAACAGCACGTCGAGCGCATCGGCGTAGGCCAGCGTGATGAGCGGCCCGGCATCGGGCAGCAGTGCAGTATCTTTGGCCGATGGCATTGCGCCCGGACTCAAGCGGTCGGCAAGGCGTTCAGTTGGTCGACCATGCCCTGCGTGGCGATGTCAGGTAGTCGCGGCATCGGCAAATGCGCCTGCGCCATCAACAGAAACAGGTCTTCCTCGCTGTCGATGCCCAGCGCCTGCATGGCCTTGTCGTCACCGATGCGCCCCAGCGAAAAGTCGAGTAGCACCTTGAAATTCTGGTTGCCGGCTGATTCCGCTGCCTCGAAGGTCTCAACAAGGTGGCGCAGTTCGGCGTTGAATAGGGCGTTGACCGACGTATCGGTCTTGGCCGCGATCACCTTGGCACGCTTTAGCAGGTCGCGATCAACGGAACCAGTGAAGTTTACAGTAGCCATTCTTGCTCCTTGGCGTGTAACACATAAACAAGTGTATCACGTGAAGGCGTGCTGATCTCAAAGTCACTTTTTGGGTCGGCACCCCATGCCATGGACTGCAAGCAAGGCAGCGTGGGGCGCCCTCACTTCATACACCTTCTTGAGAAAAGTACGGCAGCGAGAATACCGACAACGTTACCGTCGTATACCGTCGTCTGGCAAAACCAAAAGACTTTGTCAAAAACGCGGTTGCGACAAGATTACCCGCGTGAATTCCATAGGTTGCAAAGGCCTATTCTTCGTGGCTTAGAAGCCGTTCGCAATAGCGAGCGATCAGATCGATTTCGAGATTGACCCGGCTCCCGGCCTGCAGACCGCCGAGTGTGGTGGCTGCGAGCGTGTGGGGGATCAGGTTGATGGTGAAAGTGGCGCCGTCGACCGAGTTGGTCGTCAGGCTGACGCCATCGACGGTGATCGAGCCCTTGCGGGCGATGTACCGGGCGAGCGCTGCCGGAGCGCGGACTGCCAGCAGACGGTTGTCGCCGACCGCTTCGAAACGCAGCACCTCGCCAACGCCGTCAACGTGACCGGATACCAGATGCCCACCCAGGCGATCCGCCAGGCGCAGCGCCTTCTCGAGGTTGACCGGTCCCGGTGCCGCCAGGCCGACGGTGCAGGCCAGCGACTCGGGCGAGACATCGACGGAAAAGCAGTTGTCCTGTCGATCGACGACGGTCAGGCAGACACCACTGCAGGCGATCGAATCGCCGAGGCCGACGTCATCGAGTCCGAGCTGGCCCGCGTCGATCGTCAGACGAACGGTTGCGGCGCCGTCATCGCGCGGGGTGATGCGGGTGATCTGGCCAACGGCGGCAATGATTCCAGAGAACATGTCAGGACCTCTCGAAAATGGGTTCGGCCGGGTTTGCGGTTGCACTGCGTCGCCACAGTCAGCTTCAGGCTGGCGTCTGGCGATCGGCTGCGGGAACATCGCCGACGCCGGATGCTCCCGTCGCGACTTCGCGCGTGGCCTCGTTGATCCATGCATCGAGCAGGGTGTAGCCCACCGCCAGGATGACCGGGCCGACGAAGAGGCCGACCAGTCCGAAAGCCAGCATACCGCCGATGACACCGGCGAGGATCAGCAGCAGCGGCAGGTCGGCACCCTGCTTGATCAGGACCGGGCGCAGAAAGTTGTCCATCGTGCCGACGAAGACCGTCCACACCAGGAGAAACGTTCCCCAGCCGGTGTTGTCGCCCCAATACAGCCAGAAAACCGCCGGCGCCAGCACCAGCGTCGGTCCGAGCTGGGCGATGCAGAACATGAACATCACCGCGGTCAGGACCGGGGCAAACGGGACGCCGGCGATGGCCAGGCCGATACCACCGAGAAGCGACTGGACGATCGCGGTGACGCCAACGCCCAGTGCCACGGCACGGGCCGCCTGGCCAGCCAGTACGACGGCGCTCTCGCCGCGTTCGCCGCTGAGACGATAGCCGAAACGCCGCACGCCGTCCGCCGCCTGCTCGCCGGAGGCGTAGAGGACGGCAGAGAGTGCGACCGTGAGCAGGAACTGGACGAAAACCAGGCCGAAGCTGCCGATCTCGCTGACGAACCAGCGGGTCAAGTTGCCGGCATAGGGAGCCACCTTGGCGGCCAACTCGTTGCTGCCGGTTGCGGCAAGCTGCCGCCACGCCTGATCCAGCCGGGACCCGACGAACGGGATGTCACTGACCCAGGCGGGTAACGACTGCACGCGCAGATCGCTCAGAAACCTGCCCCACTCGGCAATCTGATCGACATTGCCGACGATGGTGGCAATGGCTACCGACAGGGGGACGACCAGCACGAGGAGGACCAGCAGGGTCATCAGGATCACTGCCGGCAGCCGGCGGTTGCCGAACAGCCGCTGCGCCCGCAACATCAACGGCCATGTCGCGACTACGACCATCATCGCCCAGATCAATGCCGGCAAAAAGGGGCGCAGGATCCATAGCGACGCGCCGATCAGCACGCAGAGGAACAGCACCGCCAGCGTCGGGCGGGCCATTTCGATGTGTTTTTCAACGGGGATCATCGTCCAGTTATTCCGGCTAATCAAGTTATGCAGCTTCGGTGTGGCGCCGGTAGCGGCTCACCCTGCCGACGCCATTTGCGGTCGGCTGCAAGCGCCGGCCCACCCGCGTCGTGCGGCATGCATGTTAGCCCAATTCGATGAGCTGATGTCCGTTCGCCGCGGGCAACGGGCAACGCGGCGGCACGTGCCGCCCGAGATTCTGCCGGGCGTTTGGGCATAGAATGCCACGCATGCATCAGGCAACCATCATCCGGCCGCGGCCGCAAGGGACAACCGGCGGCGCCCCCGGCCCGGCGACGCTGGATGCTGCACGCGCGCCAATCCGAATGTCTCGCCGCGGCTTGTTGCGGCGCCGGGCCGCAGCAGCCCGGCGAGCCGGTCGATGAACCACGCGCTGCTCTTCTCGGTTTTCATCATCGCCTCCTGCGGGCTGGCTTACGAGCTGATCGCCGGGGCGCTGGCGAGCTATCTGCTTGGTGACTCGGTGACCCAGTTTTCCACGGTCATCGGCAGCTACCTGTTCGCCATGGGCATCGGCTCATGGCTGTCGCGCTACGTCGAGGAGCATCTCGTCGCCCGCTTCATCCAGGTCGAGTTGCTGGTCGGTGTGCTGGGCGGCTTTTCGGCGGCGGCACTGTTCTTCATCTTCGCCTGGTCGGCGGCTCCGTTCAAGCTGGCGCTCTACCTGGCAGTGTTCGGCGTCGGCGTTCTCGTCGGTCTGGAAATTCCCCTGGTCATGCGTATCCTCAAGCGCGATCTGGTGTTCAAGGATGTCGTATCGCAGGTTCTGACCTTCGATTACCTCGGTGCGCTCGCCGTTTCCATCCTCTTTCCCGTGCTGCTGGTGCCGCATCTGGGCCTGATCCGCAGCGGCCTGTTGTTCGGCCTGCTCAACGTCGCCGTCGCGCTTTGGGCCTGGTGGCTGTTCCGCGCGCAGTTGCACAACGCTGGCTGGCTGCGCGTGCAGGGCAGGCTGTCGATGCTCGCGCTGCTCGCGGCTTTCGCCGCGGCCGGCGAACTGACCTCGCTGGCCGAAACGCAGCTCTACGCCGACGACATCGTGCACGCCGAGAGCACGCCCTATCAGCGCATCGTCGTCACCCGCTGGAAAGATGACCTGCGCCTGCATCTGAACAACAACCTGCAGTTCAGTTCTCGCGACGAGTACCGCTACCACGAAGCGCTGGTCCATCCGGGGCTATCGACCCTGCCGGCAGCACGGCGTGTGCTGGTGCTCGGCGGGGGCGACGGCCTGGCCGTGCGCGAGATTCTCAAGTACCCACAGATCGAATCGGTGACGCTGGTCGACCTCGACCCGGCGATGACGCGCCTCTTCGCCAGCGCACCGCCCCTGCGCAAGCTCAACCACGACGCGCTTCACTCGGCCAAGGTCACGGTGGTCAATGCCGACGCCCTGCAATGGCTCGAGGAGAACGACGATCTCTTCGATTTCATCGTCGTCGATTTTCCCGACCCATCGAACTTCTCGATCGGCAAGCTCTACAGTGCCGCCTTCTATCGCCTGCTGGAAAAGCACCTGGCGGGCGACGCGCTGGCAGTGATCCAGTCCACCTCGCCGCTCTACGCCCGGCAGTCCTTCTGGTGCATCGTCACGACGATCGAGAGCGTCGGCCTGGTGACGACCCCCTACCACGCACTGGTTCCCTCCTTTGGCGAGTGGGGCTTCGTGCTCGCCGGCCGCCGTGCCTACCGGCCGCCACCGTCCTACGCAGTCGAGACGCGCTTCCTGACCCCCGGGACAACGCCGGGACTGTTCGTCTTTCCGGGCGACATGGCGCGCGTCGAGGCCGAGGTGAACCGCCTGAACAACCAGGTGCTGGTCCGCTACTTCGAGCAGGAGTGGCGGCAGGTGATCCGCTAGCGCGATGGACCGGCGCGATTTCCTGGTCTCGGTGGCTGCCGCCGCGGGCGCTGCCTCGCTCGCCGGCTGCCATCACGGACCACCACCGCTGCCGCCGGGCGAGTTGCTCGGGACCTCGCTCGATCTCGGCCATCGCCTGCGTGCGGCAGACTTCGCGCCGCCCGGCGAGACACGAAAGGCAGCGGTGGTCATCGTCGGCGCCGGCATCGCCGGCCTGGCCGCCGGCTGGAAACTGGCAAAGTCCGGCTTCGCCGATTTCCTGCTGGTCGAACTCGAGAGCCAGGCTGGCGGCAATTCGCGCGCCGGGCACAATGCCGTCAGCGCCTATCCCTGGGGCGCGCACTACCTGCCGTTGCCGAACCGCGAGGCGGTGGCCGTGCGCGAACTGCTTGCCGAGCTTGGCGTGCTGCAGGGCGACCCACACGCCGTTCAGCCGGTCTATGACGAGCGCTACCTCTGCGCGACACCGCAGGAACGTCTCTACCGCGACGGCCGCTGGCAGGAAGGCCTGCTGCCACAGACTGGCGTCAGCGCCAGCGAGCGCCGGCAATACCAGCGCTTTGCCGACCTGATGGAAGGCTTCAGACGCCAGCGCGACCGGCTTGGGCGGCGGGCCTTCGCGTTGCCGATGGCGCTCTCCAGCCCCGCTCTAGAGTTGCAGGCGCTCGACCGGATCAGCATGCGCCACTGGCTGCTGGCGCAAGGACTTGATTCACCGCATCTGCACTGGTACGTCAACCACGCCTGCCGCGACGACTATGGCACAGGCAGCGCCATGGCCTCGGCCTGGGCTGGCATCCACTACTTTGCCTGCCGCGACGGCGAGGCGCAGAACGCCAGCAGCGACACCGTGCTCACCGCGCCGGAAGGGAACGCCTGGCTGGCTGAAGGCATGCTGCGCTCGATCGGCACGCGAGCCGGGAGTCGCCTGCTGACCGGGGCCATGGCCTTTCGCGTCGCTGGCGGCGAGCGCGCGGCAAAGGGCCAGCCGATCGAGGTCGACCTCTGGCTGCCGCAGGAGCAGCGAACGCTGCGCCTGCTCGCCGGGCAGCTGATCTGGGCCGCGCCGCTGTTTCTCGTGCCGCATGTCTTCGTCGGTCACGAGACGCTGCGAGCTGCCGCCCGCAGCTTCAGCCACGCGCCCTGGCTGGTGGCCAACCTGACGCTGTCGCGTTTCCCGGAGGATCGTGCCGGCGCACCACCCGCCTGGGACAACGTGCTCTACGAAGGAGCCGGCCTCGGCTATGTCGTGGCCACCCACCAGCAGATGCGCCTGCACCCGGGGGCAACCGTGCTCACCTGGTACCGGACGCTCGATGAACAGAGTCCGCAACGCGGCCGCGAAGCGCTGCGCGACACGCCGCGCGAGCTGTGGGCGGAACAAATCCTCGCCGAGCTGGAGCGGCCCCACCGCGATATCAGGCAACTGACCACCCGCCTCGACGTTTTCCGCAACGGTCACGCCATGGCCCGGCCAGTGCCGGGCCTGATCTGGGGCGAGGCAAGACGGCATTTTGCCGTCGACGGCGAACGTCTGCGCTTTGCTCACGCCGACGTCAGCGGCTTTTCACTCTTCGAGGAGGCCCAATACCGCGGTGTGCTGGCGGCGGAAAGGACGCTGCGCCGGCTCGGGCTACGCTTCAGTTCGTCGCTGGCGTAGGCCGCTGTCCTGGCTAGCCGTGGCCCCGCTGACGTCGCGATGGCCACTCCACTACGCCGCCATCTGAAGAAGGAAAAGGCTACTCGCTACTCGCCAGCGGGATCGCACTCGAAGGTGGCGGGAAGCGGCTCGGTTCCGGGCAGCATGTCACTGCCGGGAATAATGCACTGCCAGCCAGACCGTCTCCGCCTCCGGATCGGTCCACGCCACCCGGTGCTTCCGGTGTGCCGGGATCAGCAGCCAGTCGCCCGAGCCCAGGCGGACTTCATCGCCGGCGGTGAAAGCCAGGCGGGCGGCACCTTGAACAAGCAGCACCCATTCGTCTTGTTCCTGGTCGTACCAGAAATCGTCAGGCGAGGCGTGGCCGCGGGAGACGATCCGTTCGATCCGGACGGCGTCGCTCCGGGCCAGGGTTTCGCAGAGTTCTTCGGGCAGGTCGCGAGGGATGTTGGCGAAGAGGTTGTTCACGGCGCGACGACTCAGGCGGCCATCGCCGGGTAGTCGGTGTAGCCTTCCGGTCCCGGCGTGTAGAACGTCGCCGGATTGGGCTTGTTCAGTGCAGCGCTCGCCTTGATTCGCGCCGGCAGATCGGGATTGGCGAGGAAGCTGGTGCCAAAAGAAACCGCATCGAGCTTTCCTTCGTCAATGGCCTGCGCCGCTTCGCTGGCGGTATAGCCCATGTTGCCGATCAGCGTCCCCTTGTAGTTGGCCCGCACAGGCGTCAGCACGTCGCCGCTCTGCTGCCGGAAGAAGTCGGCGCGCATCACGTGCAGGTAGGCGAGGTCGAAGTCGTTGAGCCGCTCGGCAAGCCAGGTGGCGAGTCCGATCGGGTTGCTGTCGATCATGCTGTTGTAGCTGTTGAGCGGCGAAAGGCGCAGGCCGACCCGGTCGGCACCGCAGACGTCACTGACGGCTGCGATCACTTCGAACAGAAGGCGAGCCCGGTTTTCGAGCGAGCCACCGTAGGGACCCGAGCGCTTGTTGGCGCCGTCACGCAGGAACTCGTCGAGCAGGTAACCGTTGGCGCCGTGGACTTCAACGCCATCGAAGCCGGCTGCCCGGGCATTTTCCGCCGCTTTCCTGAAGCCGGCGACAATGCCCGGCAGTTCATCGTCGCTCAGTTCGCGCGGGATGACGTAGGGCTGCTTGCCCTGCGGTGTGAGCACCTCGTCGCCGGTGATCGCAATCGCGCTCGGGGCAACCGGCTGGGCGCCACCGTTCAGCAGCGGATGGCAAGCACGTCCGCCGTGCCAGATCTGCAGGAAGATTCGGCCGCCGGCGGCGTGCACCGCATCGGTGGTCCGCCTCCAGCCGGTGACCTGGGCCGGGGAGTGGATTCCGGGCTCCATCCAGAATGCGGAGTGGTTCTCCATCGCCATGGTGGCTTCGGCAATGATCAACCCGGCAGTCGCTCGTTGGGCGTAGTATTCGCTCATCAATGCGGTCGGGACGTGCTCGGCGTCGGCCCGGCAACGGGTCAGCGGGGCCATGAAAATCCGGTTCGGCGCAGTCAGGGCGCCAAACTTGAGCGGACTGAAAAGCGTGGTCATGATCTCTAGTCTCCTGGGAAATGGGGTGACGAATACTAACCTTTCCTGACCGCCGCGTTTGCCCCCACGGTTATTCTTGAAAGGTTTACAGCATGCCAGACCCACGCGAAGCTCCGACGACAACCGAGATGGCGCTCCTGGCGCCATTCCCCGGCTTGCCGCTCGAAAGGATCTGCGTGCCCGAGACGAAGGCGGAGTTCGTCGCCGCTGCAGCTGATCTTGCGCAGCATCGCTTTCTTGGCTTTGACACGGAGTCCAGGCCGACCTTCAGGAAAGGCGAGGTCTCGCAAGGCCCGCACGTCGTCCAGCTCACGACGCTGCAAACGGCGTACATCTTCCAGTTGCATCGCGTCGACTGCCGCGAGGTGCTTGGCCAGCTGCTCGAGGCGCCCAACCTGGTCAAGGTCGGCTTCGGGCTCAAGTCCGATCGCGAGGGGCTGCAAAGGAAGCTTGGCATTACCGCAAGATCGGTGCTTGATCTGACCGCGGTCTTCCGTCTTGACGGTTATCGGAAGGCAGTAGGGGTGCGGGCGGCGGTGGCCATCATGTTCAATCAGCGGCTCAGAAAGTCGCGGAGCGTCACCACGTCAAACTGGGCCATGCCCAATCTGACGCCCAATCAACTCCTCTACGCAGCCAACGATTCCTATGCCGCGATCAAGGTTCTGCACGCATTGAACAAGCCGGAGTCGGAGCTGCCGATCGCGGATCATTCAAGCCAGCCCGGCTAAGTCGTCCCTTGCGAACACCCGTGGCGAGCGTCCGGACAGACAGGCGATCCACCGCCCGCTCCTCGCCGGATGGGCAACGGCCTGACCGGGGGATGCTCAGTTGCGATAGCCGGGATCGGCCCGGTCGAGCTTGCGCAGCAATGCCGGCCAGGCCAGACCACCGCCGGCACCACGTGTCACCAGCTCCCACTGCGTCTGCGCGCCGTCCAGGATGTGCTGGCTGATGCGCCGCAAGGCTTGCCCGCCACTCATCGCACGTACCTGGATCATGCACGTGGTCTCGAAGAAGTACATCGCCACGAAGGCTTCCGCCACCGATCGCCCGACCGTCAGCAAGCCGTGGTTGCGCAGCATGAGAAAGCGCTTGTCGCCGAGGTCGCGAACCAGCCGCGGCTTCTCGTCCTCCTCCAGCGCAACGCCTTCGTAGTCGTGGTAAGCAAGCGACGAAAGCACGAAAATCGAGTGCTGGGACAAAGGCAACACCCCATCCTGCTGTGCCGACACCGCGACGCCATTGACACTGTGCACGTGCAGGACACATTGCGCATCCTCGCGGGCGGCATGAACGGCGCTATGAATGATGAACCCGGCCGGATTGATTTCGTATGGGCTGTCGACCACCTTCTTGCCGTCGAGATCGACCTTGACCAGACTGGACGCGGTGATCTCGCTGAACATCAAGCCGTACGGATTGATCAGAAAGTGATGCTCGGGCCCGGGAAGGCGGGCCGAGATATGGGTGAAGATCAGATCGTCCCAGCCGAACATGGCGACCAGTCGATAGCACGCCGCAAGGTCTACGCGCAGCCGCCATTCGGCATCGCTGACCTGCGAACGGATTTCGGAGGCACTCTCGTTCATCGCTTGCTCCTTTCACTGTAGACCTGTGGTATTATATAGACTGGTCTAGCTAAAGAGTCAACATGAACAGCAAGTCGGAACCCGGCAGCCGCGCCAGGATGGTCGAGGCGGCGATCACCCTGATGCGCGGTTCCGGACTGAGCGGCGCCGGCATCAACGAGATCGTCCGCGTCAGCGGCGCCCCGAAGGGGTCGGTCTACCACTTCTTTCCACAGGGCAAGTTGCAGATCACGACCGAAGCCCTCGCCGTCTATTCGACCCGGGTGGTGGCTTTCATCGATCAAGCGTTGGCGAGCGAGAACCAGCCGGGCGCCAGGGTCAGCGCGCTGTTCAGCGCCTTTGCCCGGCGTGTTGAGCAGGGCGATTTCCATCAGAGTTGCGCGGTGGGCACGGTGAGCCTGGATCTCGACGGGGATCTTCAGGCACTCCAGGATGTTCTGGGTAGAACATTCTCCGAATGGACGGCGCTGATCGCCGCGCACTTCGACCTTGGCGACAGTGATCGCACCAGGTCGTTCGCGAGCCTCGTGCTGACGGCCATCGAGGGTGCCTACGTTCGCGCCAGAGCGGAGCGCTCGGCGCGGCCTTTCATGGAGGCCGGCGAGTGGCTGGCGATGCTTGCCGACCAGCAGGCCCGGGCTGCTGGTCAATCCCCCGAATGAGAACTGCCAGGATGGCGGGCCTGGTGCGCGTTGGGCAGGCCCGCCATCGGGGGCATGTGCTAGCTACCGAAGGCGACTGTCGAGGAGCATTACGGGGTGCCACCACTCGATCGGCTGCGCCTGTGGCGCACGAGGCTTGCATGCTGGATTCTGGGAAGGCAGGCGTACCTCACGCGGCCTGGCAGGCGCAGGGCCTCATCGCCTTGCGTCATCTTGTGACCATCGGCCCCGTTGCTTGTGGTGGACGGGATACGAGCCGAAGCAGTTTTCCGCATCGTGCCTGCCAATTGCTGGCCCGCTGCTGCCCCAACCAAAAACGAAAGCGGCCCCCATCGCTGGCGGCCGCTTGAAAACTTTGGTGGTGATGGGTGGAATTGAACCACCGACCTATGGGTTATGAATCCATCGCTCTAACCGACTGAGCTACATCACCACAAGGCGGCCGATTATAGGACCCTCTCAATCTCCTGGTCAAGTTGAAGCCTTGTCCAACAGCCCTGACGCATGACCCAGCCGAATCGAGGCTGTTGGCCGGTAGGGACCGCTTTCGCCACCTGCGCGGTCAGATTGCGGGTGGCGAGCAGGGTGTCAGCGAGGAAGGTGAAGGGTCAGTCAGGAGGCTGTTGAGAGGGCGTTGGCTCTCCGCGACGATCGGTAGGCGAGCCTTTCCCGGCGCGGAGAGCGCTCTGCTTGGGACGAGGTTTTGGGCAAGCCCGGGCAAGGTTATCGTTCAGCTTGAGATGCTGACGCCCGTTCGAACCGAAGACATAGTCGAGTCGTTGCCCCAGGTGAAGTGTTGTTGGCGCCTTCCCGAAAATCGTGACTACCCTCGGCGCATCGAGCGCGGGCAACGGCATGCGCGAGAATCACGCATTCGAGATACCGACGGCGTCACGTTCACGATGGGCTGGACCGGAAGCGTCCTGGCGGGGGAAAGAACGCTACGCCGGCTCTGGCTGCGCTTCAGTTCGTCGCTGGCCCAGGCCACTGTCCTGGCATCCGCAGCCCGGCGACGTCGCGGTGTAAGGAATGGCGCCGTCGGCGCGACCAATGGCCCAGCATTGGCCGCCGCCCGCCCCTGATATCGTTCAGAATGGCCACCTGGACATCACCGGCCATGACAGGATGGCCGTCGACACCATCGCTAGAATTCTCGGAGACCTCGAACACCATGCAGCGCTTCTGCCGCCTTCTCGCCATTCTCCTCACCACCCTGCTGGCAAACGGGACACTGGCTGCCGAGCCGCCACTGAAGTTCGGCGTTGGCCTCTTTCAGCCCGACAAGGATAGAAACGATGCCACCTACCGCCCACTCGCCAATTACCTTTCAGCCCGGCTCGATCGCCCGGTCGAACTGCGCACTGTCGATAGCTGGGAGGGTCTCGCCAAGTCGCTCGCCAACGGTGAAACCGACATGGCCCTTATGGGACCGTGGGGCTACGTGCTGGCGAACAACGAGGCGGGCGCCCAGGTCGTCTCGACCATCCTCTACGACGGCAAGCCCGAGTATTTCGCGATCATGGTCACCCATCCGAATTCCGGCATCCACAGCGTCGCCGATCTCAAGGGCAGAACCTTTGCCTTCGGCGACAAGGGATCGACTTCGGGTTACCTGATTCCGCTGCATTACTTCATGACCCAGGGGATCAACCCGGACACCTATTTCGCCAAAACGCTGCACACCAGGCACCAGGCGATCGAAACGCAGGTCACGCAGGGGCTGCTGGATGCTGGCGCCGACTACAACCGCAACCGCAACGCGATGATCGAACAGGGCCTGATCAAGGCCGACCAATCCCGGATTTTCTGGCAATCGGCGCCGCTGCCAAACGACGCCGTCGCCGTCAGCAAGGCGCTGTACGCCGACAAGGCCTTCGTGGCCCGCCTGCAGGCCGCACTGACCGACGTCGGCAATGCGCTGAAGACCAACCCCGCCCTGCTGCCGCCGCATTACACCGGCTTTGTCAGCCGTGACAACACCTTCTACAAGCCGATCCGCGACGCCGGCCTCGCAACCGGCAAGCTGCAGGCCAAGTGATGACGGTGCTCGCCCCACCGCCTCGCTTGGGAGACCACTTCGGTGGTCGCCTCGGCTTCCTCGGGCTGGCGCTGGCCTATGCGCTGCTCGTAGCCGCCTGTGTCGTTTCGCTGCTGGCCGAAAACGAGTTGTCGCTGGGGCGCAATCCGCTGGCCAACCTGGTGAAGACGGCAGGGGAGTTCGCCCGACCGAGCTTCGTCGACGTCTGGTTCGGCAACCCGCAGCTGGAGTATCGCAGCGATGACGGCAACCTGCTGCGCGTCGAGAACCGCCAGGAAGTCGAGCGGAACCACCTGGCCGCGCTCGCTGAGGCGACCTGGACGACCATCCGCATCGCCACACTGGGCTCCCTGCTGGGCGCCATCCTCGCCCTGCCGCTTGCCGTGCTGACCGCGCGCAACCTCTCGGCGCCACGGCCGCTGGCCTGGCTGGCCAAGGGCCTGCTCGACGTGACGCGGTCGATTCACACGCTGGTTTTCGGGCTGGTCCTGGTCGGCATCGTCGGTCTCGGGCCGACGGCGGGCATTCTGGCCATTGCCCTGCATTCGCTGGGCAGCTACGGCAAGCTCTTCGCCGAATCCATTGAGACCCTCGACATGGCGGCAATCAACGCCGTGCGCAGCGTCGGCGCCGGACCGGTGCAGGTATTCTTCAACGCCATCTGGCCGGCCGTCCTGCCACAGTTCGTTTCCAGCCACCTGTACATCTGGGAATTCAATATCCGCGACTCGACGATCCTCGGCATCATCGGCGCCGGCGGACTCGGCCTGCTGATCTCTGAAGCGACCTCGCTCTTTCAGTGGGGAAGGCTGTCGACCGTACTGCTCGTCGTTTTCCTGCTCGTCACCACCTTCGACGCCCTCAGCCGGCGCATCCGCAAGGCCCTGTTATGAATGCTGCGCCATCCTCTGCCGCCATCGCTCTGAAGTCGCTGGCCTGCAGCGCAGGCGATCGCACGCTGCTGGCGATCGACGAGCTGGTCGTCGCCGAGGGCGAACGGGTCGCCATCGTCGGACACAATGGCGCCGGCAAGACGACTCTGCTGCGACTCCTCAGCGGCTTCATGCCACCGGCCCAAGGCACGGCCGAAGTCCTCGGCCGGGCGCTGGAAGAACCCTTGCCCGCTGCTGAATTGCGGTTACTGCGGCAGGAAGTCGGCCAGGTCCTGCAGGGTTTGCACCTGGTCGCCCGGCTGTCGGCGCTGGAGAACGTGCTCATCGGATCGCTTGGCCGGGTCACCGGCTGGCGCAGCTGGACACGTTGTTACCCGCCGCCGGAGGTCGCCAGTGCCGAGACCTCCCTGCATGCCGTGGGCCTCCTGGCGCACGCCAGGACGCGGGCCGACCGGCTCTCCGGCGGTGAGAAGCAGAAGGTGGCAATTGCCCGCCTCCTGATGCAGCGGCCGCGCCTGATTCTCGCCGACGAGCCGACCGCCGCCCTCGATCCGTCAGCCGCCGCCGAGGTTTGCCATCTGCTGGTCAAGGCTGCGCGACAGGCAACGCTGATCACCGTTGTGCATAACCCCGCCCTCCTGCCACTGCTGGCAGAACGGGTGATCGGCCTCAGGCACGGGCAGATCGCGTTTGATCTGCCGCTGGCCAGGGTGAGCGATCAGGAACTGGGCGATCTGTACCGGCCGGACGGCGGAACCGAGCACCGCCTTTGGCAAGCACCATCGTCCACACCGTCAGCGATCCGGTCGGTGGCGTTTCGCTGAACAACCTCGTTGGCCGGGCATGCCCGATTCGCTATCGCGGCCGTGCCAATCACGTTGACAGATCGTGCGCCTGGTGGGCACCGGCACCAATCGACGCCTCGGAGACATCGAGCAGATATTCGTCGTGCGTCAGGAACAGGACCTGTGTCCGCTGCGACAGGTCGGCCGGCACCTTGAAGGTCACCGTTAACCTTGCCAGGCCCCGATAGGGGTACACTGAGACACTGGTTTGTAGAACCGGATGTTTGTCGGGGATGGCGCAGGGCTCGGCGTGCGCAACGGGGAGAAAAACACCATGAAGGGGATTATTTGTGCCGGCAGGCTGACGACATGCATTTTGCTGGCTGGACTGCTGGCGGGTTGCGCATTTGGAACGCGAGAAGCGACGCTCGTATATCCTCCCTCTCCCGAAGGCGAGGCGAAGGTGGCGGTGGCGAAGGCGGTTTCCCCAGTGGCCCGCGAAACAAAAATCCATCTGCGCCAATTTGCCGACGAGCGTTCCGACAAGAAAGTGGTCGGAACGGTCCGCAACGCCTACGGGATGCGTACCGCCGATGTCGTTTCAAAAAACAGTGTAACGGCTTGGATAACCGAGGCCATAGCACTGGAGCTTAAGAATCGTGGCTTCACTGTAGTGCAAGGAGAGGCGAAATCGCCGCCGGAAGTCGGAAGCATCGTCATGGGCGGCGATATTCTGAATGTCTTCTGCGACATGTATTTATCGTACACCGGACAGGTTTCGCTGGTGGTGAAGGTGACCGACAGTTCCGGCGAAGTTTTCAGCCGGCACTATGCCGGCGAGGGTTCGGCGGGAATCGCTTTCGCCGCGACGTCGGAGTCGTTTGCCGCCTCCCTGTCGCAGGCGCTGGCGGCTGCTCTGGAAAAGATGATGGCCGATATTGACGCGAAGTTTCCACCGGCCGGGAAGTAAAGCCTGGTGCGGTGTTTGTCCGCCCGAACACAGGGGAATCGCCAGCCGCGCCAGCAGTCCGTCGCTGGGATTGGGCAGCAGTCCCAGCCTTCCGTCATGCAGGCCGGCGATGCGATCGACGATGGCCAAGGCCTTGAGCGTGCGGCTGATGCGCGACGCGATCAGCCAGGCCACCGCCAGTGCCAGCAGGCCCCAGATCAGCCTGTGATCGGCAACCGTGCGCGTCGCGCGCTCGCGCGGCAGGATCAGCCGGTATTCTTCCTCGTCCTGCTCGTCGAGGCGGCAGCTGACCCAGAAGCGGCAGACGCCAGCGACCTCGGCAGCGACCCGCGCTACCAGGGCGCCGACAGCCGCGTGCTGTTGCGCGCCGCCGTCGCCCTGCTGGCCGAACGCGGCTGGCGGCCGGCGAACGTCGACGCAACCATCATCGCCCAGCAGAAGAAGCTCGCCCCGCATGCGGCGGCGATGGTGGCGAATGCCCCGGTCGACCTGGGAATTTCGCCCGATTCCGTGAATATCAAGGGCAAGACCAACGAGAAGCTCGGCTATCTCGGGCGCCAGGAAGCGATCGAGGCGCAGGCGGTGGTGCTCGTCGAACGTGTGCTCTGAGAGCGGCCAGCAACCTGGTGCGCGGCCGGAGCAGGCCCGTGTCTTCTTCGCCCTGTGGCCGCAGCCGGAAGTCGCGCGGTATCTGGCGGATGTCGCCGATTCCGTTGCCACAAGGGCCGGCGGGCGAGCGACACGTCAGGAATCCATCCACCTGACCCTGACCTTCATCGGCGACGTGGCGATCGAACGTCTGCCGGATCTGGAGCGCGCGGCGCGCGCGGTGCGCTGCGAAGCCTTCGACCTGACGCTGGACCGCTTCGGCCTCTGGCGCCACAACCGCATCTTCCACGCCGGTTGCAGCGTTCCGCCAGCGGCGCTCGCCGCCCTGTCGGCCGCCCTCACCGCGGCATTGTCGGCCGCCGGATTCGCCGTGGCCGATGCCCGGCGAACCTTCATCCCGCATGTCACGCTCGTGCGCAAGCTGGTCGCCCTCAATGCCGAATTACCGGAGTGCGAACCGATTGCCTGGAGCAACCGGCAGTTCGTCCTGGCGCGCTCGACCCCGTCGCCGCACGGGTCGTCCTATCGGACCATTGCCGAGTTCCCGCTCGCCAGAGTCCGCTCAACCTGCGCCAAAAGCAGGGATTAGACGGTTTCATCGCGGAGCGGCCTGTGCATTGTCCGAAATCGCCCGGCTTGAGCAAGGCGATATCGGGTTGTGGCTCCGAGCAGTTGTCGAGCCGTGTACGGATGTCCTGAGCAAGCCGGCAGCGCTGCTGCGCCTCCAGCCGCTTCCCTCGGTGAGCCAGCATGCCGAATCACTTTCCTGCGCTATTGCGTTAACAGATGATGCGCCTGGTAAGCGCCAGAGCCAATCGAAGCTTCGGCGACCTCGAGCAGGTGTTCGTGGTGCGTCAGGAAAAGCACCTGCGTTCGTTGCGACAGGTCGGCCAGCACCTTGAAGGTCGCCGCCGCCGCTTCGTCGTCGAACTGGATCATGATGTCATCGACAATGACCGGCAGGGGTTCCCCGTTGTCCAGATGCCCCTCGATCGCCGCCAGCCGCAAGGCGAGGAAAAGCTGATCGCGGCGACCTGTGCTCAACTGCGCCATGGTCAGGCGTTCGCCGTCGGCGCGTCCCGCCTTGAGAATCTGCCGGTCTTCGTCGTAGTCGACCACGACACCGGTGTAGCGGCCGGCGGTGATGGTGGCAAAGCGCTTCGATGCCTGCTCGATCAGCGGTCCCTGGTTACGCTTCTGGTAAGTGTCGATGACCTGCGCCAGCACCGCCGAGGCAATCCGCGACGCCGCGTAGTCGGCACCGAGCTCGGCAATTCGCGCCGCGTGCTGTGCTGTCATTTGTTGCGCATCGGCAGCCAGCGCGGATCCATCCATTTTCTCGAACGTCTGCCTGGCAGTGAGGTAAGCCGCATGCCGCTGCTGCACGTCGGCTGCGTTCTGTTCGCTGTGCTGCAGGTTGCGGGCCAGCGCCTCGGCCACGACATCGGGATCCTGGCCTGCGGCCTGCCTGAGCGCTTCTGCCAGCGGCAGGCCGGCGGACTGGACGAGCCGAGCTTCGATTTCGCGGACCTGGGTCACCAGTGCAGCCCGTTGCGCGCTCTGTCCCTCAACCAGTTCGAGGCTTTCGATCGTGCGGCAGCCGGCCTGGACCAGCAGCCTGTCGATGATGCGCATGGCTTCCTCGGCGGCCTGGCGACCTTCGGCGACGGCCTGCTGATCATCGGCGATCTGCTGGATCAGCGTGTTCTTCTTCTCCTGCCTTGAGCGTGTCAAGGTGAGTTCGCGATACAGATCGCCGGCCAGGACATCTTGGCTGCGGCCATCGGCCGGCAGCCTCTCGCCCCGGACGCGCTGCCACGTCCTGGCCAGACGGGACTCGTAGTCGTCGATCTGTACCCGGGCGTTGCGTTGCTCGATCCTCGATCGGGCCAGTGTGCCGTACGCCTGCGTCAGCTCGGACCACTGTTGCAGTCGGGCACTCGCTTCTGCTTCGCTGGCGTCACTGGCGAGACGAATGGCGCCCATCGCTTCCGCCCACTCGGCCTGCCACTCTTCGAGCTGGGTACCACTGGCCGATGCGGCGGCATCGGCGTGCTTCATCGCGGCGTCTGCCTGGGCCCGGTGGGTCGCCTTCACTTGTCGCTGGGTCAGCTGCTCGGCCTGGCGTTTGGCGATGCCACGAGCCCGCGCCAGGGTTTCGGAGATCCGCTCGGTCGCCACCGGGGCGGGCAGGCTCATCAGGCCGTAGATTTCGCCGAGCCGGCTACGGATTTCCAGGACCCGCTCGCGGTGCTGCCGTGCCTCCTGCCGCTTCGCCTGGCTGGCATCGAACTTCTGCAGGAAGGCTTCCCGCCGGGCGACCCATGGCACCGCTTCGGCAATCTTCAGGCAAGGCAGGCTGTGCGCCGCGAGCAAGGCGGCCCAGCGCTGATCGAGATCCTGCTGTTCCCTGGCGACCGACGCGCCACGTTCCCTTGCCAGGCCAAGGGCGTTCTGCATCTGGGATTCACGCAGCCGAAACTCGGCGTAACGGGTGGCTCGTTCAGCATCGGCAAACAGTCCGTCGGCGGCGTCATCGGCGCTGCTGACGGCACGCTCGTAGCGCTCTGCCGGCGGCGGCGGGTCCGCCGGCACGGGCTCACCGGGGGTCGGCATGAAATGGCGGCGAATCCCCAGCCAGAGCGCGTTGCGCGTTGCTCGCTCGCCGACGACGGCCTCCCTGGTCGGGACGCTGCCGCGGACCTCCAGACCCTTGATGTCGCCCTGCAGGGCCGCGAGGTCGTTCTCGATCTTTTCGATCGACTCACGGATCGAGCGCGTCCGGCGGCGCAGTTCATCATCCTCCGATCTGCAGGACTGAAGCTCGCCATCGAGCGGCACCGTGCTCCGGGCCAGGGCTTCGGCCGAGGACATTTTCAATCCACGGGCTTCGGCATTGAGCCGGGCTTCCGCCGTCATCGCCTCGTCCTCGAGCTGTTGCGCTCGCGCTTGCGGATCGCCATCATCGGCAATCGAGTCGAGATAGGCGCCCAGATCGTCGGCGCAATGCGCCTGCCCCAGGCTGCGGATTTCGGCTTCGAGCTGATCGACCTCGAGTTTCTTCTCGCGCCGAGTCTTGAGATTCGCCTGGTGCATGGCCTTGAGCGTCGCGCCAGCGGTAATCAAGGCGCGGATCTTCGCCGTCCGGATCGGATCCGGGATCCATTGCAGAGGATCGGCTGGCCTTTCGTCACCGGCAATTTGTCTGAGGACGAAATCAAAGTCGCTCTGTGCCGCTTCGATCGCGGCATCGGCCCTGGCCGCCTGGATGTTCGCTTCGCGGTAGGCGGTGGTGGCGTGGTGGATCGCCTCGACGGCTTCGGCATCGGCGAGCACGGCATCGTTGATCTCGATCGCCGCCAACTCAGCTTGGTGCTGCTGCAAGCGCTGCGCGGCGGTGCGTTCGGCGCTGAGCGCTTCGGTCCTTTTGGTGACCGCGGCCACCCGTTCGGTCGGCGCGGACGCCGGGAGCATCGGCACGCTGGTCAGCTCCGCGAGCTGCTGCTGCGCCAGTTCGAGCGCGGCCACGTCCGGCAGGATGGCCGCCAGTCGCTCCAGCCGGCGGGCTTCGTTCTGCAGGCGAACCTGCTCGCCCCGAGCATCCTCGTAGTGCTTGCTCGCCGCTTCCATCGCCGACCTCGCTCCGGTCCACTCGACCGGTCGCACCGAGGCATCTCTCGCCTGCCGCCGGGCTTCATCGTAGTCCGCCAGCGCCCGGTAGATCGCCGATTTCGATGCCCGCGGCTTGAACAGGGCTTCCGCCTCGCCATCGAGCCGGCTGCGCAATGCGCGGATCGAGGTCAGACCGGCGCCGGCTTCGAAGAGGCTTTCGCCGGCATCGCCCCTGCCTTGCGCCAGCGCTTCACCGCCGCGCACCAGGGCGTCATGGTCGAGGCTGAACATGGCGAGGAACAGCCCCTGACCGAGGCCGCCGAGCCAGTCGCGCAGCCGGTCTTCAGGCACGGCTTCCGGGAGCTCGGCGCCAGTGTCCGGGTCGTACCTGAGCAGGGTATTGACGCGACCCTTGCGGCGCATCACCGCCAGCCGGTCACCTGCCCGCGACGACAAGGCGAGCCCCACCCGCAGTTTCGGGTTCGTGTGCAGATGGCCATCGCGGGTGGTCTCGGGGATCCCGAACAGGGCACCGTTGATTGCCCGCCAGAGCGTCGTCTTGCCGGCTTCGTTCGGCCCGCAGACGATGTGGAGAGGGGCGCCACCGTCCAGCAGCAGGCGCCGGTTGGTGAAATGGCCATACGCCTTGAGGTCGATCTGTTCGATCTTCATGGCGTGTCCTCGGCGGCGATCGCGGCCAGCAGGCGCTCCCTGGCGTGGGCCAGGGCGTCGGCCAGGGCTTCAGGGGAATCCAGGGCCCAGGCGCTGTCGGACCCGCGCAGTTCGGCCGGAAGCTTTTGCCCGAGATCGGACAGCACCGACTCGGCCAGCGACTGGAGCATGACCGGATCGGCTTCGAGGGATTCGATCGAGCGGATCAGCAAGCCGATGGGATCGTCGCGCTCGGCCAGCCGCGGGAGATCGAGTGGCGCCGTCACCTTGATCCGGACTTTTTCGAGCCAGGCCCTGCCGGCCGATGCTTCGCCGATCGAGGCAGCAAGCTGCGCCCGTACCGCTTCCCGGTTCGACACGATCGCGTGATGCAACGGCCCACGCCCCGCCAGGGTCAAGCGCAGGGCAAGGATTCGCTCTTCGGCCGAGACCTGCACGGCACGTACTGCGGCCTGCACGGCGGCGTGGAGTTCATCCCCGGACGCCAGCGCGGCAATGTCGATGGCGAGGTGATGCCAGCGGGCGACGTCAGTCGCAACGAACTCGACCGAGCGGATGCCGACGCCGACCTCCGCTTCGACGACCATGCAGCCCTTGGCTCCGGTCTCCCGCGCGTGGCGCCCCTGCGTGTTGCCGGGGAAAACGATCCAGGGCGACTGACGGACGATTTCCCGATTGTGAACATGTCCCAGCGCCCAGTAATCGTAGCCCTTGTCGCTCAAGCGATCGGCCGTTGTCGGCGCGTAGGGCTGATGTCCTTCGCGGCCCGACAGGGCGGTGTGCAGAACGCCGATGTTCAACAGGCCAGCGCGCGGTGCGGGATAGGCGGCAGACAGGTCCGTCGTCACGGCCTCGGTGGCAAAGCTTTGTCCGTGGATCGCGACCCCCAGGGATTCGATGACTTCAGTGGCCGGTCGATTCGCCGGAAAGCTGAAGACGTTTTTCGGCAGCGGGACCGATCGGGTCAACTTGCTGACCGCGTCATGGTTGCCATAGCTCAGGAAGACGCGGATGTCCGCGCCGGCAAGGCGGCGCAACTGCGACGCGAAATACAGGCCGGTGTTGAAGTCCGGCCAGTCGCCGTCGAAGATGTCGCCGGCGATCAGCACGAAATCGGCCGAGCGCTCGATGGCAAGGTCGACGACGTTGGCGAAGGCTCGGCGGGTAGCGTGGCGCATCTCTTCGGCGGGAGCGCCGTCGTAGAGTTCGAGGCCGCGCAGCGGGCTGTCGAGGTGAATATCGGCGCAGTGGATGAAGCGCATGGCCCTCCCGTCGGGTCGATGAATGGCTGCAGCCCGCTTTTGCCGGGCCCGGCTGCACGAAGACGCTGAACCCGGGATGCTATCGAAGTGCTGACCAGGACGAAAGGGCTGTCGGCCCGCGTGCGGTTCGCTGGTGCTTCAATTCCCGAATCGGCGTCTGCACACCGATCGCACGATCACCCCTACCGCACAGGATACTCGCGGGCAACCGACACGGCACGAGAAAGGCTGCGGGCCTTCGGGCAACTGCGTCTGACCGTGGCCATTGTAAGATTCAGGCCATGCCCGACGACCAATGGTCAAATGCAGGGAGTCGGCAGCCGCCCGGCCTCCCCATCCACGAGGAATACCCCCATGCAGATGCGAAAATGGTTGCTGGTCCTGGCACTGGCCTCAGTCGTCGGTTTGTACGTCGCACTCGACCTGGGCCAGTACCTCAACCTGCAGACACTCAAGGCGCAGCAGCAGGCCATCGAGGCCTTCCGGACAGATAATCCCGGCCTCAGTGTTGCCCTCTACTTTTCCGCATACGTCGTCATGGCGGCGCTGTCGCTGCCCGGCGCCGCCTTGCTGACGCTGGCCGGTGGCGCCGTCTTCGGCCTCCTGTGGGGCGTGGTGATCGTCTCCTTCGCATCGTCGATCGGCGCCACGCTGGCTTTCCTGATCTCGCGCTTCCTGCTCCGTGACTGGGTCCAGCAGCGCTTCGGCCAGCGCCTGCAGGCGATCGACGAAGGGGTGAAGCGGGAGGGCGCCTTCTATCTGTTCACCCTGCGCCTGGTGCCGGTCTTTCCCTTCTTTCTCGTCAATCTGCTCTCCGGACTGACCGGCATGAAGGCCCGCACCTTCTACTGGGTCAGCCAGCTGGGCATGCTGGCGGGCACGGTGGTCTATGTGAATGCAGGCACACAACTGGCAAAGATCGACTCGCTGTCCGGCATTCTTTCACCCGGCCTCCTGGGTTCGTTTGCCCTGCTCGGGGTCTTTCCGCTGCTGGCGCGCAAGATCGTCGACATCGGTCGCACGAACAAGGTCTTCGCCGCGTGGAAGAAGCCGCGACGCTTCGACCGCAACCTGATCGTCATCGGCGCCGGCAGCGCCGGCCTGGTCACTTCGTATATCGCCGCTGCCGTCAGGGCCAGTGTGACGTTGGTCGAGAAGCACCGCATGGGCGGCGACTGCCTGAACACCGGATGCGTCCCGTCGAAGGCGCTGATTCGCTCGGCCAAGCTGCTGTCGCACATGGCACGATCGAAGGAATTCGGCATCGCCTCGGCACGCGCCGAGTTCGATTTCGCGACCATCATGGAACGGGTGCAAAGCGTCATCCGGACGGTCGAACCGCACGACTCGGTGGCGCGTTACACCGAACTGGGCGTCGAGGTGCTCGAGGGTACGGCAAGGCTCGTTTCGCCATGGGAGGTCGAGATCACCGGCCACGATGGCGCGACGCAGCGGCTGAGTACGCGCAGCATCGTGATCGCGACCGGCGCGCGTCCGTTTGTGCCGCCCATCCCGGGCATCGAGGCGGTCGGCTACCTGACCTCCGATACGCTGTGGAACCTGCGTCAGCTGCCCCGCCGGCTAGTCGTCCTCGGCGGCGGGCCGATCGGTTCGGAAATGACCCAGGCCTTTGCCCGCCTCGGCTCGCAGGTCACACAGGTGGAAATGGGTCCGCGCCTGATGATCCGGGAAGACCCGGAAGTATCCGAACTGGTCGCGCGCCGCTTCGTCGCCGAAGGGATCTCGGTCCTGCTCAATCACCGCGCCAAGCAGTTCCTGGTCGAGGACGGAGAAAAGATCCTGGTCGTCGAACACGCCGGCGGCGACTTGCGCATTCCCTTCGATGCCGTGCTGGTCGCCGTCGGTCGCGCCGCCAACCTGACTGGCTACGGCCTCGAGGAACTCGGCATTCCCACCGGCCGGACGGTCGAAACCAACGAGTTTCTGCAGACCCGGTATCCGAACATCTACGCCGCCGGCGACGTCGCGGGTCCCTTCCAGTTCACCCATACCGCGGCCCACCAGGCCTGGTACGCGGCAGTCAATGCGCTCTTTGCGCCGTTCAAGAAGTTCAAGGCCGATTACTCGGTGATCCCCTGGTCGACCTTCGTCGAACCGGAAGTGGCACGCGTCGGACTGAACGAACAGGAAGCCGGGAAGAAAGGCATTCCCTGCGAAGTCTCGGTCTATCAGCTCGACGACCTCGACCGGGCGATCGCCGATGGCGAGGCGCACGGCTTCATCAAGGTGCTTACCGTCCCCGGCAAGGATCGCATCCTCGGCGTGACCATCGTCGGCGAGCACGCCGGCGACCTGATCGCCGAATATGTCCTGGCGATGAAGCAGGGGATCGGGCTGAACAAGATTCTCGGCACCATTCACATCTATCCGACGCTCGCCGAGGCCAACAAGTACGTCGCCGGCGTCTGGAAGAAAGCGCATGCGCCGCAGCAGCTGCTGGCCTGGGTCGAACGTTTCCACGCCTGGCGCAGGGGGTGATCACCATGCTCCGCGGAAGATCCGTGCTGGTCGTCTCCCTGCTCAGCCTGTTGGGTTCCTGGGCGCATGCCTTTGACCCCGCGCATCGTGACTGGAGTGCCCTGCTTGCCCAGCACGTCCGATTGACAGCGGACGGCAAGGCCAGCCGTGTCGACTACGCCGGCATGGCGGCCGACAGGGCGGCACTGAATCGCTATCTGGCCGCGCTGTCCGCCGTATCGGCGCAGGAGTATGCCGGCTGGCCAAAACCGCAGCGCCTGGCATTCCTGATCAATGCCTACAACGCTTTCACGATCGACCTCGTCCTGAGCAAGTATCCGGATCTGAAGTCGATCAAGGATCTGGGCAGCACCTTTCGTTCGCCGTGGAAGAAGAAGTTCATCCTCCTGCTCGGGCAGGAGCGCAGCCTGGACGACATCGAGCACGGTCTGATCCGGGCACCGGGCGCTTTTGACGAGCCGCGCATCCATGTCGCCGTCGTCTGCGCCTCGATCGGCTGCCCGATGTTGCCGAAGGAGGCCTTTACGGCGGACCAGCTCGACCGTCAGCTCGAAAGTGCGATGCGCCGGTTCCTGTCGGATGCGTCCCGCAACCGATTTGATGCCGCTGCCAAGCGCCTGTCGGTATCGAAAATCTTTGACTGGTACGGCAAGGATTTCGAGCAAGGCCACCAGGGCTTCGATTCCCTCCGGACCACCTTCCTGCGCTACGCCGAGCAACTGGCGTCGACGCCTGAAGCGCGCGCGCTGCTGGTAGCTAGCGATTACCGGATCGAGTTTCTCGATTACGACTGGCGCCTGAACGATGTCGCGAGGAACGGCAAGCCTTGAGGACGAGCCCCCTGAAGCCTGTGGCTCGTTCAGATCCTGTCTCTGGCCATCATGGCGATCGACGGCTTTCAGGAATCCATGCTGTGCAGGGTTGGGTCGAGCGAAGGCTTAGGCGTCGACGTATCCCGCAGCGACCGGGGTTGAATATGAATCCCTGCGGTCCGGTTGATTGACTTTTAGGCATCGCTGCGCGTTGCCCCGCGAACGGCCCAAGCCCTCGCCCTGAGTGAGATGACCCCGCCCGTTGCTGGTGGCAATGCAGACTTCAGATTGGCCCTCAGCGCGGCCCGTTGTTCTTCGGGAAGAGACATGGCATAGGCGGGCGCGGGGCCCTGTCCCCCGAGAAATGGCTGCCAGTACTCGTCGAAGTCTGCGAAATCCGCTATCACGTCTAGTGGTGTAGTCCCCACCTCAGCGAGTCCGGCATCCTCGAAAGCCGCTTTCAGCGCGGCTGGATTGCACACCAGGAAGCGATTCCCCTCGTGGAGTTGAGCAGCCGAAGAATCGAGGGAAGCCGCCGCCTCCCAGAAGTACTTGATGATCTCCATTCCATCGCCGTAGTCCCAGACATACGCCGCGATGGTTCCGCCTTCGACAGTGACGCGCATCATCTCCACGATGGCTGCCGGCAAAGCTGGAACGAAGTTCAGTACAAGACCCGAGACAACGACGTCGCATGCTCCGCCCTCAAGCGGGAGCGCAGCCGCATTGCCGGCAAGGAAGCTTGCTTGGCCGGCGAGGTTCTGGACCGCCACCTTGAGGAATGCCTCAGAAGGTTCGACCCCCACCAGACTGCTCGGGGTGCAGTGATCAAGGATTGCTCCGGACAGCGCCCCAGTGCCGCAGCCAACATCCAACCACCGCCGGCCAACGGGCTGATCCAGCCATGCCAGGAAGAGCGGGGCAATCTTGCGACTCCAGCGGCCAACGTACTGCTCGTAAGGGCTACCGCATTCCCACGTATCGGAAACATGAGTCGTGTTCATCGCTGGCCTCCTCCGCGGAAACGATTTGCGATGCGCAACGTTTGACATGAGGGGCGTCCGACAGCTGGCGAAGCCAGATGTCGGACGAAGCCGCTACGCGGAGAAAGCACACCTCGCGGCTCCATAAACCATTCTGCACGATCACGCCCTCGCTTGTGAGGGGTTGATTTTGCACAACTTCGTGAGGATAAACCAGCATAAACGCTGCCCACGTCTTGCGCAAGCCCTGGCTCGCGCCCGGTCTGATCAAGGCGCTCCGGACTCAGCATTTGCCGGGTATCGTCACAGTTGAGGAAGCCCAGCGGCTGTTTGCAGCCACCCGCGTGATCAGCTACCACGTGTTCCACTTCATGCCCCCGTCCTCTTCAATGGCTGCACATCGCCAGTCTGTCTAGGACATATATGAACAAGACCGAAAAAACCTCCATTGCACCCGGAACTGGCGTCAAGGCTTTCGGTTCACAGACTGGTCGCCGCCTGAACCCGAAAAAGCTGCTGCTCAGCAAGTGGACGACAGTGACCCCGCACGACAAGGAGAAGCACTTCATCGTGACCGGGGTCATTGAGCCGGAGCCCCCGGCCACGCGAATCGAGCGCGTCGAACTGGAAGCCGTGTACTCTCGCCGGGTTTTTTCGCTGTCGTGGCGTGATCTGACCGATCGGAAGCAGTGGGTGCAAGGGTGACAATGACTTGCGCTGAGGAGAATCTGCGCGCAGGCTCGTCGCATCGATGATTGACAAGGCAACCATGAATCCAGCTCCCCATCTGGCACTGATCGGCGCCGGTATCTCTGGCCTGTCCTGCGCCACGCGACTGCAACAGGCCGGCCTCGAAGTCAGCCTGTTCGACAAGAGCCGCAGCGCGGGCGGACGCATGAGCACGCGTCGAGGCGACGACTGGCAATGCGACCACGGTGCCCAGTATTTCACCGCGCGCCACCCGGACTTCCGTACCGAAGTGGCGCGCTGGCAGCAGGCCGGGGTCGCGGCCTTGTGGGATCCCGGACTATGGCTGTTTGATGGCGATTCGCCGGCAGGACGCGGGTCGACGGTCGAGCGCTTTGTCGGCATCCCCGCCATGACGGCGCCTGCCCGTTATCTCGCCAGCACGCTGAGCGTGCAAGCATCAACGAGCATCCGGCAGCTCAGGCGCCAGACGCGCGGCTGGCAGGTCTTTTCGGCTGAACACGGTTGGCTGGAGACGTGCTTCGCGGCCGTCCTGCTGGCCGTCCCGGCGCCGCAGGCGGCACCCTTGTTGCAGCAACCGGCCCCCGAGTTGGCGGCACTGGCCGGCAGCGCCGTCATGCGCGGCTGTTGGGCGCTGATGCTGCGCTTTGCCGCGCCGGTCGACCTGCCGTTCGATGCCGCCTTCGTCAATCAGGGCCCACTGCGCTGGATCGCCCGCAACAGCAGCAAGCCGGGACGCAGCGGCGAGGAAACCTGGCTGCTGCACGCCTGCGCAGAATGGAGCGAGGCGCATCTGGAAGAAGATTCCACAAGCGTCGCCGCAGCACTGCTGGACGCCTTTGGCCAACTGGGCGGTCCGGCCCCGCAAGACTGGACGGCGCACCGCTGGCGTTACGCCGACACCGAGCCGGCCCTCGCCGAGGGTTGCGCCTGGCGTCCAGAGATTGGCCTGGGGCTGTGCGGAGACTGGCTCAACGGTGGCAAAGTGGAGGGTGCCTGGCGCAGCGGACGGATGCTGGCTGAACAGGTAAAGCGGTCGTTCGCGCGATGCTGACAACCGGCCCTGCGGCGGCGCGGCCACCAACCTTTCCCTCCGAGGCACAGCTCGCCTGGCCGCTCAATCGCGCCGAAGCCTTGCAGCAGCTCGACGCCTTCGTCGAGAAGGCCCTGCCGCACTTCGGCGACTTTCAGGACGCGATGAGCCATCGCGCCTGGCGAATGTTTCACTCGCTCCTGTCTTTTGCACTCAACACCAAGCTGCTCGACCCGCGCGAGGTCGTTGCCAGGGCCGACGCCGCCTGGCGCGCAGGATCAGTCTCCCTGGCCACTGCCGAAGGCTTCATCCGGCAGATCATCGGCTGACGCGAATATATTCGCGGCTTCTACTGGGCGCACATGCCGGCGTATGTCGAGCAGAACGTGTTCGGCCACACCCGGTCGCTGCCGGGATGGTTCTGGAACGGTCGGACCAGGATGCGCTGTCTCGCCCACGCCATCGGGCAGTCCCTCGAACAGGCCTACGCCCACCACATCCAGCGACTGATGGTGATCGGCAACTTTGCGCTGCTGGCCGGACTGGACCCCGTTGCGGTGCATCGCTGGTATCTCGGCGTCTATGTCGACGCCTTCGAATGGGTCGAACTCCCCAACACCGTCGGCATGAACCAGTTCGCCGATGGCGGTCTGTTCATTGCCCACCATGCCCGCTTCAACTTAACAACCCTCGCTCCTGAGGGATCGGCCACGCTCCGGGCTCGCCCTTGCGGCAGCCCATTCGGGTTCATACTGATTGGCAAAGAGACTACTATTTGCGTGTCACTCAGGGAGGCTGCCCGACCGAGTACGCAAAGGAACCCTGTTCTCCCGATCGTCAAAGAATGTGTCGACAACCGTGACGATCCGCGACGGTCAAAGCTGAAAGGCCCCAGGAAAGCACCGCCATGAATTCCTCTGCCGCACAACCGAACCAGGCGACGGCCGGACCACAGCCGACCGGCGCCGCTCTGCGGCTGGTCCTCATCTACGCGATCTTTGCCGGCCTCTGGATAGTGCTCTCCGACAAGGCGGTCGCGTGGCTTTTGCAGGATCCCGGCCACATCCTTCTCGCCAGCACCCTGAAAGGCTGGCTGTTCGTCGCCGTAACGTCACTGCTGCTCTATGGCCTGGTGCGGCGCCTCCTCCAGCAAGCGCTGGACTGGTCGCGGCGCGAGCAGGAAGCGCGGGCGGAGGGACTTCGCAACCAGCAACTGCTCGCCGCTATCGTCGAGGCGTCGACCGACGCCATCTTCGCCAAGGATCTCGAAGGTCGTTACCTGGCCTTCAGCCGGGGAGCGGCCCGACTGATCGACAAGCGGGCCGACGAGATTGCGGGCTACGACGACACCGTGCTCTTTCCGCCGGAGCAGGCTGCGATGATTCGTGCCAACGACCTCCGGGTAATTGCCGATAACACGACCAGCACCTTCGAAGAGACGTTGACCACCGCCGAGGGGGAACTCACGTTCCTGGCGACCAAGGGGCCGTTGCGAGATGGCCAGGGAAGGGTGATCGGTCTGTTCGGAATTTCCCGCGACATCACGGAACGTAAGCGAGCCGAGAACACGCTGCGCGAACAGCAACGATTGCTCGCCGATTCGCAGGCCATCGCGCATGTCGGTAGCTGGATGGTCGACCTCGCGTCCGGTCAGGTCACCTGGAGCGAGGAAGCCTTCCGACTCTATGGGCTGCCGCCGCGGCCAGGCGAGTCGCTGGGTTTCGAGCGGTTTATCGACCTGCTGCATCCCGACGACCGGCCGCGAATGCATGACTGGTCCGCCGCCTGCCAGGCCGGGCAGCCCATGCCGGGCCTGGAATTTCGCACACGCCCGATCGACGGGGTGAGCCGCTGGCTGCTCGGCCATGGCGCCCTCGAACGGGATGCCGACGGCAAGCCCTGGCGCATGATCGGCACGGTCCAGGACATCACCGAGCGCAAACATGCCGAAACCCAGACCCTGGCGGCGAAAAACAAGCTCGAGGCGACCCTGCATGCCATACCTGACCTGTTGTTCGAGCTTGACCTGGATGGCCGCTACTACGACTACCATTCGCCCCGCACCGAATTGCTGGCCGCCCCGACCGAGATGCCCATCGGCAAGACCGTCGTTGACGTCCTTCCCCCGGAGGCGGCGGCGACCTGCCTGGCGGCGCTCCGGGAAGCTCTGGAAACCGGCTCCTCATCCGGCAAGGTCATCGCCCTGAATGTGCCGCAGGGCGAGCGCTGGTCCGAACTCTCGGTGGCACCCAAGGCCCCCGCTGCCGCCGCGGAGATGCGTTTCATCGTCCTGTCGAGAGACATCACCGAGAAGAAGCGAATGGGCGACGAACTCGCTCGCCACCGCCATCGCCTCGAAGAGCTGGTCGCCGAACGGACCGCCGAACTGGCCGAAGCCAACCGCGCTCTGGCACAACGCGCCGCGGAGATCGCCGACCTTTACGACCGCGCACCCTGTGGCTATCACTCGCTGGCCGCCGATGCGACGATCATCGCGGTCAATCAGACTGAACTCGACTTGCTCGGCTACTCCCGAGAAGAGTATGTCGGCCGCAAGGTCGGCGAATTCATGACCGCCGAAAGCCGCGCCCTGTTCTGTCAGCGCTTTGCCGACTTCAGCCGCAGCGGCCACGTACGCGATCTGGCTTTTGACTGGCTGCGCAAGGATGGCAGTATCCTGCCGGTGCTGATCAGCGCCGACCTGGTGGGCAATGCCGCAGGGGAGTTCCTCTGCAGCCGGTCGACGATGGTCGACAACAGCGAGCGCAGCCGGCGCGAGCGTGAGATCGCCGAGATGCAGGCGGAGCTTGCCCGTCGCGCCGAGGCGGCCGAGGCCGCCAACCTCGCCAAGAGTGCTTTCCTGGCCAACATGAGCCACGAGATCCGTACGCCGATGAACGCCATCATCGGCCTGACGCATCTCCTGCGGCGTGCCGGAGCGACGGCGGCACAGGCCGAGCGACTCGACAAGATCGACGGCGCCGCGCAGCACCTCCTCGCCCTCATCAGCGATGTCCTCGACCTGTCCAAGATCGAAGCCGGCCGGCTGCAGGTGGAGAGCACGGATTTCCATCTCTCGGCGATCCTCGACAACGTCGCTTCGATCATCGGCGAATCGGCTCGCCGCAAGGGATTGCGGATCGACCTCGACCGTGATGCCGTACCGCTGTGGTTGCGCGGTGACCCGACGCGGCTGCGCCAGGCACTGCTCAATTACGGCGGCAACGCGGTCAAGTTCACCGACCAGGGCTCGATTGCCCTGCGCGCCAGGCTGCTCGACGAGCAGGGTGACGAATTGCTGGTGCGCTTCGAGGTCGAGGACACCGGGATCGGTATCGCCGTCGACCAGATGGCCCGACTGTTTCAGGCCTTCGAACAGGCCGACGCCTCGACAACGCGCAAGTACGGCGGCACGGGCCTCGGGCTCGCCATCACCGCGCACCTCGCACGCCTGATGGGTGGCGAAGTCGGCGTTGACAGCACGCCCGGCGTCGGCAGCACCTTCTGGCTGACCGCTCGCCTGCTACGCGGTCGTGGCATCATGCCCGTCAGTCGGGCCCTTGAGATTGCCGATGCCGAGCTCAGGCTGCGCCAGCGTTGCGCCGGGAATCGCATCCTGCTGGCAGAAGACAACGCCATCAACCGTGAGGTGGCACAGGAACTGTTGCATGCCGTCGGCCTGGCGGTGGACACGGCGGCCGACGGAGAACAGGCGCTCGCAATGGTACGGAGCGCCGACTACGACCTGATCCTGATGGACATGCAGATGCCGAACATGGACGGCGTGGAGGCTACCCGCGCCATCCGCACCCTGCCCGGCTGGCAAACCCGACCGATCGTGGCGATGACCGCCAACGCCTTCGACGAGGATCGCCGAACCTGCGAGCAGGCAGGCATGAACGACTTCGTCAGCAAACCCATGGCTCCTGGCCTGCTCTATGCGGCATTGCTGAAATGGCTGCCCGGTGCGATGGTGAATGTCCCCGAGCGCACGGACAGCGGGCCGGCGCGAGAGCCGGCGGCGGCACGGCCGGCAACCCCGGCGCCGGAAGCAGTGGCCGAAGCCGCCATGGCACGCCTGTCCGCCTTGCCCGGCGTTGACACCGCGCAAATCCTCGTTACCTTGCGCGGTAATACCGGGAGGTATGTGGCCCTGATCGACAACTTTCTCGCCTCCCACGGCGACGACATGTCGCTGCTGGCGGCGAGCCTGGCCGAAGGGGATCACGTCACCGCGGTACGCGTGGCGCACACACTGAAAGGCACCGGCGGCCTCATGGGAGCCAAGCGGCTGGCAGAATTGGCGGCACGCCTGGAGCAGATGCTGCGCGCCAACGCAGACCTACGGGTTCCCGACGCCGCGCTTGGCGCCGCAATGGCGGCTGTCGGCGGCGAACTCGAGTCTCTGGCCAGGACACTGGCTGGAGGACCGGCAGCGATTACCGCAGCCACCGGCCCGGTCACACCGGAGTGACGAGCGGGATCGCGGGTGGACCGCCGGCGCTACGCGACGGTGTCGACGGCGTTGCCGAGATGCGGCGGGTTGCTGGGGATGACCTGCGAAGCCGCCTCAATAAGCTGCAGGGCGCCCTGTGCCTGAATGTCGAGCGCCTTCTTCAACACCGCCACCTGCAACGCTTCCGTCGTCCTTGCCTGACTCATCTCTGTCGCCATGCTGGCGATGGCTGACACGTCCATGATTTCCAAGCTCCCGTGATCTGTTGACCGTGAACCTGCTTCTACGGCAGATCCGCCGGATTCTTGAGGCCAATCCCGCGCAGGCACCATGAGCGACGATCGACGGGCGATGGCAGCTCATCTTGCTTCAGTCTGGACCTTTGCGGATGGCCAATTCCAAGCCACACTTACCAGGTAATGCGCGGGTCGAATTCGTGGTCAGTCGCAGATCAAAGCCGACCTCCGACGGCTGCGCGAAATGAGCGGTTGGGCGCGCAAAGCACGCGTCCAGCGTACCGATCGCCTGTGCCGACGTGCGACCGTTCAGTCGGGGCGCACTTTGCGCGTCAGTGCAACCATCAATTCAGTGGCCGCAGTAACCACCGGCCCTCCCATCGGATCGTTCTGGAGATCAGCCATCGGGCCTTGCCCGAAGTAGAGCCCGTCGCTGACCAGGAAAGTGAGCCGCATGGCCCCGCTCGGCGGCGGTGCGAGTCGCGGCTTGTCCCAGGGACCAAGTTTGTCCACCGCCGCCTGCGAGGCACGGAACAGCTGCCTGATCTTGCTATCCACGTCTGGCGCCGCGGCCTCCCAGACGACCATCTTTCCGGATTGATTGATGTATCGAGCGCGGCCGTCCTGGTATGCAGCCAGCGTGTCGAGTCCGCCGTCGAGCCCCACTTCGACAATCACGCCCAGCAGTTCTTTCCGTTGAGTCGGCACGGACAGTTTTCGAAGGGCGTTGCTGGCGAGAATGCGAAGGCGGGCTTCCTCTGTCGCATTCGCTGCCAGCGCCTGGAGCCCTTCCCGATCTGCCGGTTGGGCGAAGAGAGTTTTCCAGGGCCCTTCGACGGCTCCCTGGTGACTGGCCTTGAAAAGCGCCAGGTCGTCGCAGAAAAGCAGGTTGTAGATCGTGTTAGTCGACGAATCGCGATACGGCGTGTAAGCGGTCGTTGGCGCAGCCACTCCCGCCGCGACGCCGAGGCCGACGAGCGTGGCAAGTTTCTTCAGCATGCAACCTCTCCTTTCCAAAGGGTAATTGCTTCGACTTCCGCATCGGCTCGTATTGCCGTGCCGAAATCACCCAAGGCGCGGCCAAAGACGGAAACCGCGCTGCCCCTGACATAGACAAGGATAGGAAATCCAACCGCGCCACGGTGAGTATAGGAGCACCCACCAAACGCCGTCAATTCTCCAGGTATGTTCCAGGAGCCCCTGAAAAGTCCCCTGAATTCCGCCCACTCAGCGCCTGCACGCTCCCCAACACCGACCAGGCGAAGCGCTGTTCGAATTCGTTTTCAGACGCCGACCGAGCGCTGGGCCGTCCTCGCCGAGGGTGGCGCCCTGCCTCTCCGAGACCGGAGGCACACCGGCTCTCATCAGCCGTGACGGCGAGGTCGGTTCGACATGGGCTGGACCGGAAGCGCCCTGGCGGCAGTCGCGGGAGAGTTTGAGCCAATTGGCGAGGGGCGTCTGCACGGTGCGATGGAACACGGTACGGTCGAGCGCCTCATCCGGGCAATAGCCATCCGCAATCGAGGGTATACCCACAATCGATTGGACCAATCCTCCCGACGCTCCTAGACTTGTGCCGTCTGGGGAGCATACGGCTGATTCTTCGAGTGGTCTCACTCGCACATCTGCGTTGATCGGTCAGGGCCCACACTCCAGACTGAATCGGCTAGTCAAAATCAAACAGCCAAAGGAGAGAAACCATGTCAACAGAAACAAAGTGCCCGTTCTCGGGTGGCGCTGGCAGCCACACGCTGTCCGGAGCCGCGACGAACGCAGGCTGGTGGCCCAGGCAACTGAACCTGAAGATGCTGCACCAGCAGTCCGCAAAGTCCAACCCCATGGGCGAAGCGTTCAATTACGCCGAGGAGTTCAAGACCCTCGACCTCGATGCCGTGGTCAAGGATCTGCATGCCTTGATGACGGACTCGCAGGACTGGTGGCCGGCGGATTACGGCCACTACGGGCCGTTCTTCGTCCGCATGACCTGGCATGCTGCTGGGACCTACCGCATCGCCGATGGTCGCGGCGGTGCCGGCACCGGCGCGCAGCGTTACGCGCCCCTCAACAGTTGGCCGGACAACGGCAACCTCGACAAGGCGCGCCGCCTGCTCTGGCCAATCAAGCAAAAGTACGGTCGCAAGCTTTCCTGGGCCGACCTGATCGTCCTCACCGGCAACGTCGCGATGGAATCGATGGGCTTCAGGACCTTCGGTTTCGGCGGCGGCCGCCCGGACATCTGGGAGCCTGAGGACGAAATCTACTGGGGTCCGGAGACCACCTGGCTGGGCGACGAGCGTTACAAGGGCGACCGCGAGCTTGACAACCCGCTTGGGGCCGTACAGATGGGCCTGATCTATGTGAATCCAGAAGGCCCGAACGGCAAGCCGGATCCACTCGGTTCGGCGCGCGACATCCGGGAGACCTTTGCCCGCATGGCGATGGACGACTACGAGACCGTCGCGCTCACTGCGGGCGGTCACACCTTTGGCAAGGCCCATGGCGCCGGCGACACTGCCCACGTCGGTCGCGAACCCGAAGGCGCAGGCATCGAGGAGCAGGGCCTGGGCTGGATAAGCAGCTTCCGCTCAGGCAAGGGCGCGGACGCGATCACCAGCGGGATCGAAGGCGCCTGGACCCCCAACCCGACCCAGTGGGACGGCGGCTACTTCGAGACCCTGTTCGGCTACGAATGGGAGCTGACCAAGAGTCCGGCCGGCGCCCACCAGTGGAAGCCCAAGGATGCCGCTGCGGCGACCACCGTGCCGGATGCCCATGATCCCAGCAAACGTCACGCCCCGATGATGACCACCGCCGACATGGCCATGCGCATGGACCCGGCCTACGAGAAGATCTCGCGCCAGTTCATGGAGAACCCGCAGGAGTTCGCCGATGCCTTCGCCCGCGCCTGGTTCAAGCTGACCCACCGCGACATGGGCCCGCGCGCCCGCTACCTTGGCAAGCTGGTGCCGAAAGAAGCATTGATCTGGCAGGACCCGATCCCCGCCGTCGACCATGCGCTGGTTGATGAGCAGGACATCATGGCCCTGAAGGCTGCGATCCTCGCCAGTGGTCTGTCGATTTCCCAACTGGTCACCACCGCCTGGGCGGCGGCGGCGAGCTTCCGCGGCAGTGACAAGCGTGGCGGCGCCAACGGCGCACGCATCCGCCTAGCGCCGCAGAAGGAATGGGAGGTCAACCAGCCGGCCGAGCTGGCGAAGGTACTGCCATCGCTGGAGGCCATCCAGAAGGCGTTCAACGGCGCGCAGTCCGGTGGCAAGAAGGTGTCGCTGGCCGACCTGATCGTGCTGGGTGGCTGCGCAGCCGTCGAGGCCGCTGCGAAGAAGGCTGGCCACGATGTGCAGGTTCCCTTCTCGCCGGGACGCATGGACGCATCGCAGGAGCAGACCGATGCCGGCTCGTTCGCCGCCCTGGAGCCGATCGCAGACGGGTTCCGCAACTACGTCCGCAAGGGACACGAGGAATCGGCGGCCGAGCTCCTGGTGGATCGGGCCAACCTGCTGACGCTGAGCGCTCCCGAGATGACGGTTCTGGTCGGTGGCCTGCGCGCCCTGGGCGCAAACTTCGGGCAGTCCGGGCATGGGGTTTTCACCCGGCGACCCGAAACATTGACCAACGACTTCTTCGTGAACCTCCTCGACATGAAGACGAAGTGGCAGAAGTCCGCCACCTCTGAAGGCGTGCTGGAGGGGCGTGATCGGGCAACGGGTGAACTCAGATGGACGGGCACCATCGTTGATCTCGTCTTCGGTTCGAACTCCCAGCTCAGGGCCCTCGCAGAAGTCTACGCGTGCAGCGACTCGCAGCAAGTGTTCGTACGTGACTTTGTCGCGGCCTGGAACAAGGTCATGAACCTTGATCGCTTCGACCTGGCGTGATCTCAGGGATAGGCCTCAAAAAGCCTGTCCCGTGCAGCCGCGACCTGGCATCGGCTTATCCCCGCCCCGGTAGCGGCTGCACATTGGCGCTTACGACCCGCACCGATCAGACGACAGGCTGACCGAATTCGTGCTCAGAGTACTCAGGCGTCGATAGAGCCTGTGGGTCGTCTTCCTGCAAAGCGAATGTCCGTTGAGGCAAATTCCAGGCATTGCCACCGCAAACCGTCCAGGAGTTCCGTCATTCCCGCGCAAGCGGGAATCCAGTCCAGAGTCTGTTCTACGTCGGGCCGCGCGACCGGTATCTGGTGAGTGACCTACCGTTCGCACCACTCGATTTTGGCTGTGGTCCCTTCCGTTTTCGAGTGGGGTCGACGCGAGACGCGGCCGGCGGGCCTTGACCAGTTCGTCGCGGGTTCGGTGGGTGACATCCTCGCAGGCGAGCCCTTCGGCCCGCCGGCTCCCGACGTCGAACGAGTTCATGCCGCGACCGGGCCGGATGCGGTCGCCGTCGCCAATGTTCAGGCGGTGGTGTGACAGCAAATTCTGCGCCTCTGCGTCCGTCACGACCTGGGCGGCATGAGCACGACGAGGAGATGGGCAGCTGAGAGTTCGGCGGCGACAACGAAGCCCCCGACCTCTGCGTCATCGCCGTTGCTCCGCACGCGACAGCCAGGCACAGACGAGCGCTGCGGCATAGGGCAGCGCCTGCATGCCCAACGCAACCTGCAACCAAACCACCGGGACCGAACTCGCTGCCGCAGTGTGCACCCCGATCGCGGCAATACACGCCAGCAGGCCGGTCATCAGCGCCGTCTCCTCGCGCACCGAGGCGAAGGCGCCGGGTCGCCGACCCGGTCGAGTGTCTCCGGCGCGATCGACCGGCCCCTTGCGGGTCACGTGGAAAACCGCCCGTCGCCCGACGAGGCCGGCGATGACGCCGCGGGCAATACTGTGCGACAGCGCCATGCCGGCCAGTGCGGCACCAGCGATATCGGCCACTCGGCAGGGCACCCGGCGGCTGTAGAGCAGCGGCATCAGCAGCAGCCGCAGCCCGATGAAAGCCACCAGCGGCGCGACAAAAAGCGGCGTCGGCAGGCCGAAGACCTGCGGCGCGCTGAGCACGCCGAGCGTCCAGCCGATGGCGACGACGCTGAACGCCAGATGCAGGGCATCACCCAGCCAGGGCAGCCAGCCGGCGACGAAATGATAACGCTGCGCCAGGCGCAAGCGGGATCGGCCGAGCAACGCTGCGCGGTGCCGTCGCAGGATCTGCATCGCCCCCTGCGCCCAGCGCCGGCGCTGGCGCTGATAGGCGGCAAAATCGCTCGGCACCAGGCCAGTGCCCAGCACCTCGTCCACATAGACCACCCGCAAGCCCTGGCGCAGCAGGCGCAGGCCGAGTTCGGTGTCTTCGCAGACACTGCCGGCGTCCCAGCCGCCGACGCCGCGCAGGGCCGCCGCCCGGATCAAGGTCATGGTGCCGTGCTGGATCGCGGCGTCACGCTCCTGGCGGTGATGCATGCCGATACGGAAGAAGCCGTCGTACTCCCAGTTCATCATCCGGCGCAGACGGCTGCCCGCCCAGTCGCGATGGGCTTGCGGCGACTGCACGACGGCCACCGTCGGGTCGGCGAAATGACCACCCAGGGCGCGCAGCCAGCCAGGCTTGACCAGGTAATCGGCGTCGACCACCGCCACCCACTCGGCGCGCGGGTCGCTTTGAGCGAGCGCGACGTTCAAGGCCCCTGCCTTGTAGCCGGGCCAGCGTGGCAGGTGGAGAAAACGCAGGCCTGGGCCGGGCGAGGTCGTCGGCGCTGCCCTCCGCGCGGCCGCCAGACGGGCGTTGACGTGCGCCTGCACCGGCTGCCACAGCGCCGGGTCGCCGGTATTGTTATCCACCACCAATACCTCGAAGGCCGGCCAATCGAGTGCCAGCAGGCGATCGATGGTGGCGATGACCATTGCCGGCGGCTCGTTGCAGCAGGCGAGATGAATGCTGACGAAGGGGGCTGGCGCGCCGGCCGGCAACGGGCGCAGCGCCGCCTGGTGGCGCAGGCTCCCGGGCCAGAACAACTCGGCGAATTCGAAGGCCTGCACCAACAGGATCGCGGCGATCATCGCCAATGCCGGCAGCAGCAAGGCCAGCGGCACGAGGTCGAGCGGCCGCAGGTAGTCCGCAAGGAACGCTGTGGCGAGCAGCACGGCGAAGGAAAGCACCGCCTGCAGGCTGAGCGCAAAGGAAATTCGACCGGCCAGCCGCATCGGCGAAAAAACGATCAGCCAGGGCAGGATCGCCAGCAGGCCCAGGGTCGACGAGACCAGCGCCTTGCCCGGCCAGAACGGATCCGCCTGCAGCGGGCCGGTGAAGGCGAACTTGATCTGCCGCGCGGCGTCCAGCAGCCCCCAGTGAGCACCGACTGCGCCCTCGGTGGCGCGCTTCCACGGCTGATCAACCGCCTCCAGCAGATAATAATCGACATCCAGTCGGGCGGCCCGTTCGAGAAAGGCACGCACGAAGCCGGCCTGCGCAGCCGGCGTCGCCTCTGCCGCCGCCACACGGTCGCCGTGGCTCGGCCAACCGATTTCGCCGATCACCACCGGCTTGCCCGGAAATCGCTGGCGCAACTCGCGCAGGCGTTGCAGCGCATAATCGACCGCCAGTTCGACGGGTAGCCCCTCCCAGTAGGGCAGCAGATGCACGGTGATGAAATCCACATGGTCGACCAGCGCCGGCTGCCGCAGCCAGACATGCCAGGGCTCGGCGGTCGACACCGGCACTGGCAGCGCCGCCCGCAGGCGGTCGAGGTAGCCGTACAGCTCGCTCGGCGCAAGCACCCCGCGCAACTGGCTTTCGTTGCCGGCGATCACTCGCTCGATGCCGGGGTGGCGGGGAACGGCGTCGATGATGGCAGCGATTTCCCGCTCGTTGTTCGGCCGACGACTGTCGAGCCAGACCCCGGCACTCAGCCGCAAGCCGGCTTGCGCGGCCAGCTCCGGCAGCATCGGCAGTTCGCTCGCGCTGTAGGTCCGCAGCCGGGTGGTCAGGCCGGCCAGCCGCTGCAGGTCGTCAGCCAGCGCAGCATCGCTCGGAAAGCGCTGGCTCAGCGGGCTTTGCCAGCGCTGGAAGCCGTTGTAGGCCAGCCCGGCAACCCGCGACGGCACGTCCGGTGCGGTCAGCGGCGGATTGAAGACCCGCCAGAGCAGCAAATTGATGATCGCCACCAAGGCGGCGATGAGCAGCGCGCTGGCCCAGCGTAAAGCGTTGCCTCGACCGGGCGCGGGCGGGTGCGGCGCCGGGTCCGCCGCGGGAGCCGCCCGCGGGCAAGACGGCGGACTGCCGGTCTCGCCCACTTTCTGCGCTACGATGGCCGCAACCTCCCCCACACTGGCGCCCGAACGCCGCTTTCCTTCCCGCGCCAGGAGTGCCTGCTGAGATGACCGCGATGCCTTCACGACAAGCCCCCGCACCCTGGCGTCAAGTGACCGCCGTGGCGGGGCTCGCGCTCGGCGTCCTGGTGCTGCTCGCCTGGGCCGTTCTGCAGGGCCGGCCGGTGTCCTTGCCCGATGCCGGCGACCTGCGCGTGCCCTGCCTGTCTTATGCCCCTTTCCGCCGACCCGGCCACGCCCCCTCCGACCCGGCACTGCACATCGAAGCGTTGCAGATCGAAGCTGATCTGCGACAGCTGCGCGAAATGACCGACTGCGTGCGTACCTATGGCGTCGACCACGGACTCGATGCGGTGCCGGCGATCGCCCGAAAGCTGGGCATGCGGGTGGTGCTGGGGGCGTGGATCGATGGCGATGCGGCGAGGAACGCGGCGCAACTGCAGCGGGCACTGGCGCTCGCCCGCGGCTACGCCGACGTGATCGACCTGCTGGTGATTGGCAACGAGGTCCTGCTGCGCGGCGAGCAGACGCCGGCTGCGCTGGCTTCGCTGCTCGCGCGGGCCAAGCACGCGTCCAGCGTACCGATCGCCTACGCCGACGTTTGGGCGTTCTGGCTGCGCCATGCCGACGTGCTGCGCGACCACGTCGATGTCGTCGCCGCCCATGTGCTGCCCTACTGGGAGGACAACCCGGTGGCACTGAACGAGGCGATCGCCCACGTGTCGGCGATCAACGCGCGCCTCCAGGCAGTCTTTGCGCCGCTGCCGGTGTTCATCGGCGAAACCGGCTGGCCGGCGGCTGGCCGCCAGCGCGGAGCGGCGGTGCCCGGGCGGCTGCAGCAGACGCGTTTCGTGCGCGAACTCCTCGCCGCCGATGCCGGCGCGCCGCTTGGTTCCGAGGCCGGAGCCTGGCCACGCCTCAACCTGATCGAGGGCTTCGACCAGCCGTGGAAACGCCGACAGGAAGGCGCGATGGGCGGCTACTGGGGCGTCTTCGACGCCGATGGCCAGCAGCGGGTCAGCCTGCACGGCCCGGTCGTCGCCGATCCGCACTGGTGGCGGATACCGTTGGCAATGGTCGTCGGAAGTGGCGCCGGCCTGCTGTGGAAGCTGCGGCGCGGCATTCGACGGCCCGACGCCAGTGGCACCAGGCTTCGCTGCCGGGTCATGGCTGCCGCGGCGACGGGCCTCGCGGGATCCGCGATCGGCGCGCTGACGCTGCTGCAATGGCAGATGCTGGTCGACTGGAGTCATCGCCCGCTCGACTGGCTGCTCGGCGGCAGCGTTGCCGTCGCGGCCGGCCTGTGTGCGCTGCTTGCGACCGCGCGGCTCGGGCGGATACTCGACGGCGACAGTCCGCCTGCCGCCCGCCCGGGGGTGGTCGCCGCCCTGCGCGCGGCCAGCACCCCGGCCATACGGGGACTGGCGCTCGCCCAAGCGGCGCTGCTCGGGAGCGTCGTGCTGATCGCGCTGGGACTGCTGTTCGACGGCCGCTACCGCCCGCTCGTCTGGCCCTTGCTCGCAGCGCCGGTGTCTTTGCTGCTGGCCCTGACCGCGCTCGGCGACCCGGTCGACCGCGGGGCGTGGCTGGAGCGTGCCCTGGCCACCATTGGTGCCGTAGCGGCCGTGTGGCTGGTCGCACAGGAAGGCCTCACCAATACACAGGCGCTGGGTCAGGCGCTGATCTGGCTCACCCTGGCGGCCGCCGTTGCCTGGCCTCAAGGCCGCGCCTGCGCGAGCGGCAGCGATGACGGCGGGCGATAGCCCGGCGCCGAGAAGGCCTGCAGCATCATCCCGGTCAGCAGGTGCAGCGGGCCCAGCGCTTGCCGCGGTGGCTCGAGCCCGGGCTGGAAACCCTGCGCGATGAAGCGGGCGAGCAGTTCGTCATCGCTGCTGACGATATGCACCGGCACATCCCAGGACGCCACTTCACCGGTGATGTTTGCCGCCGGCTGATGATCCCCGACCAGCAGGTAGATCGCCTCGCGCGGCGACGGTTGGCGCAGATAGGCGCCCAGCCACTGGTAGGTATAGGCCACCATGCGCAGAAAATCAGGGAACATGTTGAGCCAGTTCGGTTGCTCGGCCTGTGCGCGGCGGACTGCCGCCGCGTCGAAGGGCTGCGGTCCAAGCACCCGCGACCAGTCCGGCTGATAGGGCGGCACCTGGCTGAACGGCAGGTGGCAGGTGATGGTCGGGAAAAAAACGAAGCGCGGCGGCGCACCGTTCCAGCGTGGGTGAAGCTGCTCGAAGCGTGCCGCGCTGAACTGGTCGGGCACCTGCCAGAAGCCCATGGAGGGCCCCGCATAGCCCAGATCGCGGCGGGCCAGGAAGACGTCGAAATCGTAGAAGGCGCGTTCAGGCCACTCCCAGTCGAGCGCCGGATAGAGGCCGAAGGTCTGGTAGCCATGCGCCCGGAAGAGGGCGTTCAGCGTTGGCCGCCGCGTGGTCAGCAAGACATCGTGGCGCATCGGGTCGCTGAGATCCATGCCCGACAGCAGGCCCAGATGCGTCAGGTCCGACCCGCCGGCAAAGGTCGGCGAGCGGAAGAAGGCCGACACCACCTGCCGGCCACTGGCCGCGATGTCGGCGGCAAAGCGCTCGCGGCTTGCACGCAGAGCGCCATCGGCGCGCGCGTCGTCGTACACCACCGCGCCAAGCGATTCGAGCATGATCAGGTAGACATCGCGCCCGCCAAGCGCGGCCAGGGCGCTTCCGGGTGCAGCCGCCAGGGCGGTATCGACCGCGGTCGAGGCAGGCAGCAGGCTGGCCTGCCGCTGCGGCGAAAAGGCGGTCGCCAGCAGTTGTGCCTGCCGCCAGTAGGTCGGCAGGACCGGTTTGGCGACGATCGGCCAGGTCGCGCGCACGCCTGCCAGATTCGCCGACACCAACAGCACGCTCGCCAGCGTGATCGCCCAGGCCCAGGGAGTCCGCAGGGCAAAGGGGACGGCGTCGCGTGCCGACACGGCGACCGCCCAGCGCAGCGAGCAGAACAGGATCCCGAACAGCACACCGACCGCCGCCAGCACGGCCGTGCTCTGCCACCACGCCAGTTCCTGCGCCGAAACCCAGAGGAAGCGGGGAATCTGCACGCCATCCCAGTAAAGGTTGATCGGACGCCCGAACAGGCTGTGCACGGTCACATCGGCGTAGCGCCCGAGCACCAGGAGCAGATCGACGAGCGCAAAGAGGCTCAGCGCGCGTGGCGAAAGGTTGCCGCGCCAGGCTACCACTGCCAGCAGCGCAAGCCACAGCAGGACGAATTCGGGTGCCAGACGGTGGTCCGGCAGGATGCCCGGGGTCGGCCACCAGTCCCGGAAGCTGAGCATGCCGTTGAGGAAGAGCAGCGCGAGCACTGCGACGGCGGCGCGCCGCCACGGACGGCCCGTGATTAGCGTTGCCGGACCGCCGGCCGGCGCGGTCATCGGTCGCGCCCGGACGGCTCGTCGACCCGACCGGAAGCGAGATACCCCATGCCGAACTGGGTCGGCACCCACTGCCATTGCGTCAGACGCGGCGCGATGCGGTCCCAGGGTGAGTTCAGTTCGCCAGGGCTGCCGTTGTAGCCACGATTTTTGAAATAGACCCAGGGATTGAGCGGTGCCAGCCAACCCGGAAAATATTTGATCCCGGCAATCGCCACCACGGCTCCCGGACGCGCCAGCGCGAGCAGCCGGTCGACGGCGGCGGGCGAACGCAGGATATCGTGGGTGTAATGAAAGAGCAGCGCGTCGATCGCCTCGGGCAGGTCCAGCGCGTGCGCCGCCGTTTCGATCAGGCAGACGTTGTGCCAGCCGGCGGCATCGACCCGGGCAACTGCCCGCGCCAGCATCTCGGGACTCTGGTCAAATCCGTAGACCCGGCCCGCTTCACCCACCGCGGCATGCAGCAGCGGCAGGCTCAGGCCGGTGCCACAGGCGACATCGAGGACCACCTGTCCGGGCTGCAACTGCAGCGAAGCGATCGCGCGCTCGCGGATTGGCCAGGTCGGGCCGCAGGTACTGTCATAGCTTGCGGCGCGCCGGCAATACCTGGCCAGCGAACGGGCACGCACGACGTCGTCGGAGAGAGGTTCTGGAGGCACGGTCATGGAACAGATTGGGTGGCAACAGTCGTCTTGCCGGGCACCGCGTGCGAAAACGCAGGACTGGCATTGATCCCGGCGGACAGCGGCATGATAACCGGTCGACGCGCTGGCGGCGTCCTTCCCGGTGCGATGGCTCAGGAAGAACCCATCGACCGCTGCTGAAGCAGGAAACCGCAGTGGCCAGCTCTCCGGCAACCGGGGATCGCCTATAATTCGTGGCGGTCTGACAACGGGCCTGGAGGCAACCGTGGCGGGAGACTGGCTTTGAAGACGCCGGCGAAGAAGGCGCAAGGCGCCGCGTCCCAGCTCGTTTCTGGGAAGCAGCGGCGGGACGCTTCGCCGCGCACGCTGCTATTGTTCAACTTCGACTGGGACCGTCTCGGTTTCTCCCGCTGGCAGACGGAATTTCCAGCCGACAGCGCCGGTTTCGACCTGTTCACCTTCCCCAGCAACGCCCGCCTTGCCGGTTTCGACCTGCAGCGCTTCGTCGACCGACTGGCGCGCAAGGCCCGACGGAAACACTGGCAGGCGGTGACTTCCAACCACGAGCAATTCGGCGCGCTGGCCGCGGCGATGCTCGCCGAGCGCATGGGCTGGCCGGGGACGCCGGTGCAGGCGGTGCTCGCCTGTCAGCACAAGCTGCACGCCCGACGGGTGCTGCAGGAGGTGGCGCCGGAGGCGACGACGTGGGCCGAGCCCTTGCCGGCGCGCTACGGTGAACCGATACCGGACGGCATCGCCTACCCGATCTTCATCAAGCCGGTGAAAGCGGCCTTCTCGGTGCTCGCGCGCAAGGTGCATAATCGCGCCGAGCTGACTGCAATGACCCGTTTCGGTGCCTGGGAGCTGTGGGTGATCCGCCATCTGGTCGAACCCTTCGAGCGCATCGCCAGCGTGCGCCTGCCGGCCGCTGGCAGCGCGCATCGGCTGATGCTCGAAGCGCCGGTCGCCGGGCAGCAGTACAACCTCGACGGCTACGTCTTTGCCGGCCGACTGTACGCGCTCGGCTTCGTCGAATCGGTGATGTATCCGGGTACGCAGGCCTTCATGCGCTTCGACTATCCCTGTGCGCTGCCGGCAGCGGCGCGCCAACAGGCGGTCGACGTCGCACGGCGATTTCTCGAGGCCGTCGGCTTCACGCACGGTCTGTTCAACATGGAGTTCTTCCACGACGCTGCACGGGACCGGCTGACGGTCATCGAGTTCAACCCGCGCATGGCCGCGCAGTTTTCCGATCTCTACCTGCGCGTCGATGGCGTCGATCTGCACCGCGTCGCCCTGGAACTTGCTCACGGGTGTGACCCACGCCTCTTGCCGCGTGCCGAAGCGAGCGCCGGGGCGGCGGCAAGCTTCGTCTATCGCAGCTTCGAGCTGGCGGCGCAGCCGCCAATGCCGAGCTTGTGGCAGCGTCGCGAACTGGCGCAGCAGTTCCCCGACGCAATGCTCTTCCGCTTCGCCAAAACGCCCGCGCAGATCGCCCGCGATTTCAAGTGGCTGGGCTCTTACCGTTACGGCATTTTGCATCTGGGCGGGCACGACGCGCACGACCTGCGTGCCCGCTGCGAGGCGGCCAGCCGATTGCTCGGCTGGACGATCCCCTATGCGCACCCGGCGGCGGAAACAGCCTACAATCAGCCGCTACCCTTGCCTGCGCTTTCGCTGGAGAGCCCCCGATGAACCCTCTGCTGCATCCCGACCAAGAGCTGGCGCGGGCGGTTACCCGAAACAAAGCGGCAAAGGACGGCGCGCGGTGATTTCGCCCAGCCTGCTGCAGCTTGCGCACGACGAGCCGGCGGCGATCCGCGCCGAACTGCTCGCCGGCCTGTCGGCGCCGACAGCGGTCATCGCGCCCAAGTACCTCTACGACGCACTCGGCTCGCGGCTCTTTGCCGCGATCACCGAGCTGCCCGAGTACTACCCGACGCGCACCGAGGCGACGATCTTCGCCGAACACCAGGACAGCATGGCGGCGGCACTCGGCCCGGTGCGGACACTGGTCGACCTCGGCGCCGGCAACTGCGAGAAGGCTGCCCGGCTGTTTGCGGCGCTGCGGGTGCAGCGCTATGTCGCGGTGGACATCTCGGTGGACTATCTGCGCGAGTCGCTGCAGCACCTCCAGCAGCAGTACCGGGCGATCGAGATGCTGGGCATCGGTTTCGATTTCTCGTCGTCGCTGCACCTACCGGCCGAAGCCGGCGCCGGGCCGCGGACGCTGTTCTACCCGGGTTCCAGCATCGGCAATTTCACGCCCGCAGCGGCGCTGACCTTCCTGTGCCAGGCGCACGCCGAGTGTCACGGCGGGTCGCTGCTGATCGGCGTTGACCTGATCAAGGAAACCGAAATCCTGGAAGCGGCCTACGACGATCCGCTCGGCGTCACCGCGGCGTTCAACCGCAACCTGCTGCTGAATCTCAACCGGCTCGCCGGCACCGACTTTGATCTTGCCGACTGGCGCCACGTCGCCTTTTTCAACGCACCCGAGTCACGCATCGAGATGCATCTGGAAGCGCTGCGCGCGACGACGGTGCGCTGGGCCGGCGGTGAACGGCGCTTCGCTGCGGCCGAGCGCATCCATACCGAGAACTCGTACAAGTGGCGCCGGGAGGATTTCGCCGCGCTGCTCGCAGCCGCCGGTTTTTCCGCGATGCGCCACTGGTGCGATGCGCGTGGCTGGTTTGCCGTGTTCGCGGCGCATGCGTGAGCCAGTGCCGCTGGCCGCGACATGGACGGAAGCGCTAGGCAGCGCAACTGCGAAAGCCATTGTGCAGGTCGTTGCGCTCGGGCGTGAAGTAGTTGCGGTAGCGGGGGTGCGCCAGGCGCGGCGAGGTCGCCCGGCTGGCACCGCGCAGCACATAGCGGTCGCCGAACCAGGGCGCCGAATAGTCGCGGTAAGGGTGTGCCACGAAACCGGGATAAGGGAGGAAGCGGCTGGCCGTCCATTCCCAGACCTCGCCCCAGTGAAACTCGGGCCGGGTCAGCGCCACTATCTCCCACTCCGCCTCGCTTGGCAGCCGGCGACCGGCCCAGCGGCACCAGGCGTCGGCTTCGTTCCAGCTGAGATGCGTTGCCGGCGCGTCGAGCGGCAGGTCGTGCCACTGGCCGAAAACGCGGCGCTGCCAGCGGCCGTCCTGCCGGCGCAGGTAGCGCGGCGGCGCGGCGCCGACCTGCTCGACGAAGGGCAGGTAGCGTCGCCAGCTGACGACCTCGGCATCGATTTCGAACGCGGCGACCGCGACTGGCTGCGGCGCCAGTTCGTTGTCGAAGGCGAATCCTTCGCCCTGCCAGCCGAGCGTCCAGGGCTGCGCAGGAAGGGCGAGCGAACTCGCTGCCGGCGGCGCCACAATGGGCGCGAGCAGCGCGTCGGCCAACGCGCCGGGCAGCGGAATGTCGAGCGCCTGCGCCATGTAGATGCCCGCTTCGCCGTGCATGTCCTCGTGGAACAGCACCAGACGGAAGAAGTACAAGGCCTCGTCGCTTTCCGCTGTGGCGGCGAGCAACGACAGCGTTTCGGCCAGGCCCGCGGCCAGATAGGCACGCGTCGCAGCAAGATCCGGCAAATCCAGTTGCCAACGCGTGGCGTGTGCGACCCGGCTCGAGTCATACAGCGCGTCGGCCTGCAGCAGACGGCCGGCGGGACGTGGGTGATCGGGGTCACAGTCGATACCATGCGCACGCTGGCGGTTGCGGGCAAGCCAGTAGTCCTGGAACCAGCCGACGTGCCCGACTTCCCAGAGTGGCGGATTGAACTGCGGCGAACAGGGGACCGGCAGTGAATCGCCGAGCGCAGCGGTGTAGGCATCGAGCAGAGCCAGCGTGCGCGCCCGGCTGTCTTGCAGCGCTGCGGCGAGGATCTGGCGGCCGCCCCGGCGGGCGGCTTCGGCATGGTTGGTGTTCATTGGCGGAGCGGAAGCGATGAGCAGGGCCTCCAGTATGCCGCAACTGGTGATCATCAGTCCGGCGCTGCGCGATGCCAACAACGGCAACTGGCAGACCGCCCGCCGCTGGCAGCGGCATCTTGCCGGCCTCTGCCGCGTGCGCATCAGCAAGACCTGGCCAGATGCGCAGGCGGCCGGCGACGCGGTGATGATCGCGTTGCACGCCCGCCGCTCGGCCGAGGCGATTGCCGCCTGGAGCGCCGCGCATCCGCAGCGGGGGCTGGCGGTAGTCCTCACCGGCACCGACCTCTATCGCGACATCGTCACCGACGCCGCCGCGCAGCGCTCGCTGGCGCTGGCGCAGGCGCTGGTCGTGCTGCAGGAGCTCGCGCCGCAGGCACTGCCGGAGCCGGTGCGTGGCAAGGCGCGGGTGATCTTCCAATCGACCACTGCCCGGCAAGCGCTGGCCCGGTCGACGCGTTATCTGCGGGCACTGATGGTCGGTCACCTGCGCGAGGAGAAGTCCCCCCAAACGCTGTTCGGCGCCGCCCGACGACTCGCGGGCCGGCGCGACATCCTGATTGATCACATCGGTGAGGCACTCGATCCGGCGCTCGGCGACGAAGCACGCGCAACGATGGCGGCGGCGCCAAACTATCGCTGGCTGGGCGGTCTGCCACACGAGGCAGTGCGCCGGCGAATCCAGCGCGCGCACCTGCTGATCCACGCCAGCCGCATCGAGGGCGGCGCGCATGTGATCATGGAAGCCGCGGCGAGCGGCACGCCGGTAGTCGCCTCGGCCGTCGACGGCAACATCGGCATGCTGGGGGCCGATTACGCGGGCTACTTCCCGTGCGACGACGTCGAGGCACTGGTGGCACTGCTGCTGCGCTGCCGGGAAACGGTTGCGGCACCAGCCGGCGATGACGCGCCGCGTGAGCACCTCCTGCAGCGACTGGCGACGCAGTGCCGCGATCGGGCGCCACTGTTCGCCCCGGCGCGCGAACGCGCCGAGCTGCAGCGGCTGGTCGCTGATTTGCTGGGAACGAACTGAATGCAGCCGACAAGCGCTCGCATAGTCCTGACGCTCTTCGCGGAGCGTCGCCAGTGAAGCCGCTCGCATCGCTCGCCGGCAATTTTGCCCACCTCAAGGCGCATGACGAGCAACTCCTGCGCCTGGGTTTGCTGGCCGAGCGCTACTTCACCGAGGACCCCAATACGTCGCTGCTGAAGTTGAGGCAGTTGGCGGAATTGCTCGCACAGCACGTCGCAACGCGTATCGGACTTTTCGTCTCTGCCGAGGAGTCGCAGTACGATCTGATTCGTCGCCTGCTGGAACAGGGCATCCTCACCCGCGAGATTGCCCAGCTCTTCGGCGAAGTCCGGCGCGCCGGCAACGCGGCAAGCCATACCTTGGCCGGCGACCACCGCAGCGCGCTTGCCACGCTCAAGATCACCTGGCAACTCGGCGTGTGGTTTCACCGTAGCTTCGAGGATCCCGGTTTCAGGAGTGGCCCGTTCATCCCCCCTGCGGCACCTGCCGACGACTTCGGCGAACTTCACGCCGAACTGGATCGCCTGAGCGGAGAACTCGCGACTTATCAGAAAGCCCACTGTGAGGCCGCACAGCAGCCACAGTCAATGGACGACAAGCTTCGACAGGTGCGCGACGACCAGGCGTTCTGGGAGCAGCTGGCGCAGGAATCGGAGAACGCCAAAGCCGCCCTGGGCGAAAAACTGGCTGCGATGCAAGCCCAATCCGCGACGCAAACGAAGGACAGAGTTGCCGGTTTCGTGACGGCGGCCAAAGCGGCCGCTGCGAACTTGGTCCTCGACGAGACCGAGACGCGCAAGCTGATCGACGAGCAGCTTCGTCTGGCGGGTTGGACGGTAGACTCGACCCGTCTCCGGTATACCAAGGGTGCGCGTCCCGAGAAAGGAAGGAATCTGGCGATCGCCGAGTGGCCGACCGCCAGCGGCCCGGCCGACTACGTCCTGTTTGTCGGGCTGCAGCCGATGGCGGCGGTCGAAGCCAAGCGCAGGAACATCGACGTGTCGGCGGCATTGCAGCAGGCCAAACGCTACAGCCGCGACTTCACGGCAAGCGACGCGACCTCGACGCAGACCGACGCCGCAAACAGCAGGAGCCATTGCCGCCTACCCTTCGCCTTCGCCACCAACGGCCGCCCGTACCTCCGCCAGCTTGCCACCAGGAGCGGCGTCTGGTTCTGCGATCTGCGCCGGCCAGACAACCTTGGCCGCGCGCTCGATGGTTGGTACACGCCTGAGGGCCTGAGCGCACTCCTGAAACGCGACGAAAAGCGTGCGGACACGCAACTTCAGAGTGAGCCCTTCACCTATGGCTTTTCGCTTCGCCCCTACCAACAGGCTGCGATCCAGGCCGCGGAGAGCGCGATCGCCCAGGGTCAGCGCGAGATGCTCCTCGCCATGGCCACCGGCACCGGCAAGACCAAGACCTGCATTGCCTTGATCTACCGCCTGCTCAAAACGCAGCGCTGCCGGCGAGTGCTCTTCCTGGTGGACCGGTCCGCACTCGGCGAACAGGCGGCCAACGCGTTCAAGGACACGCGAATGGAAAGTCTGCAGACCTTCGCCGAGGTCTTCGGCATCAAGGAACTGAACGAGCAGGCCCCCGATAGCGATACAGCGCTGCACATCGCGACGGTTCAAGGCATGGCGCAGCGTGTCCTCTACACCGGCGAGGACACCACACCACCCGCCGTCGATCGTTACGACTGCATCGTCATCGACGAGTGTCACCGCGGCTACCTGCTCGACCGCGAACTCTCCGACAGCGAACTGAGCTTCCGCAGTTTTGACGACTACATCTCGAAGTACCGGCGCATTCTCGACTATTTCGATGCCACGAAGATCGGTCTCACCGCCACGCCGGCCCTGCACACGACGCAAATCTTCGGCGCACCGATCTATACCTACGGCTATCGTGAAGCGGTGATCGACGGCTACCTGGTCGACCACGAACCGCCCGTCCAGATCAAGACCGAATTGTCGTCCAACGGCATCGTCTGGAAAACCGGCGAGCGGATACCGGTCTACGACGCACGCCGCAACGCGGTCGACCTGTTCACCACTCCCGACGACATCAAGCTCGAGATCGAGGACTTCAACCGCAAGGTGATCACCGAGCCGTTCAATCGCGTCGTCTGCGAGTACCTGGCGCGCGAACTCGACCCCGCGTCACGCCAGAAGACGCTGATCTTCTGCGCCACCGACGCGCACGCCGACCTCGTCGTCGCCTTGCTCAAACAGGCCTTTCATGACCACTACGGCAGCGTCGACGACGACGCGGTGATCAAGATCACCGGCACCGCCGACAAGCCGCTGCAACTGATTCGCCGCTACCGCAACGAGCGCAGCCCCAACGTAGCCGTCACCGTCGACCTGCTGACGACTGGCGTGGACGTGCCCGAGATCTGCAACCTCGTCTTTCTACGACGGGTGTGCAGCCGTATCCTGTTCGAGCAGATGCTCGGACGCGCCACGCGCCCGTGTGACGCGATCGGCAAGGAGACCTTCCGCATCTTCGACGCGGTACGAATCTACGAAGCCCTGCAGAACCTCACCGCCATGCGTCCTGTGGTGATCGACCCGGCAATCACCTTCACGCAACTTGCCACCGAACTGGCAACGGTGCCGGGCGACGAAGAACGCAGGCTGGTGCGCGACCAGTTCATCGCCAAACTGCAGCGCAAGAAGCGCCACCTGAGAGAAGACGCAGCCCGCGATTTCACAACCCGCAGCGGCCTCTCCCCGGACGCCTTCATCAGCAAGCTGCGAGGCATGCCACTCGCCGACATCGCCGCCTGGTTCACACAGTGCCCGGACCTCGGCGAGATACTCGACCGGAAGAATGAGGAACCCGGCTCGCCGGTTTTCGTCTCCAACCACCCGGACCGCCTGCTCGGCAGCGAACGGGGTTATGGCCAGGCGCAACGTCCGGAGGACTACCTCAAGGCCTTCAGCGACTTCATCAACAGTCACCGCAACGACATCCCGGCGCTGCTGACCGTGCTGACGCGCCCGCGCGACCTGACACGCAAACAACTCCGCGAACTGGTGCTCGAGCTCGACCGGGCCGGCTTCAGCGAGGCCACGCTGGCAACCGCCTGGCGCGAAATGACCAACCAGGACATCGCCGCCCGCATCGTCGGCTACATCCGGCAGGCGGCCATCGGCGACCCCTTGCAGCCCTGGGAGCAGCGGGTCGATAACGCCCTGCAGAAGCTGCTCGCCTCGCGTCGCTGGACGACGCCGCAGCGTCAGTGGCTGCACCGCATCGGCGCGCAGACCAGGGCCAACCTCGTCGTCGATCGCGCCGCCTTCGACGAACCCGACCTGATCTTCCGGCGGGAAGGCGGCGGCTTCAACCGCCTCGACCGCCTGTTTGACGGGCAACTGGCCGAAATCCTCGACACTTTCACCGATACACTATGGCAGCCTGCTGCCTGAGAAGGACGACACCCCCGCATGACCACCGTCACCCACGACATCGTCGCCAAGCTCTGGAACCTGTGCAACGTCCTCAAGGACGACGGCGTCACCTACCACCAGTACGTCACCGAGCTGACCTGGCTGCTCTTCCTCAAGATGGCCAAGGAAACCGGCACGGAGGACCAGATTCCCGCCGGGCATCGCTGGGACGATCTCGAAGCCAGGCCGGCGCCGGACCGGCTGGAACATTACAAGCTGACGCTGATCCACCTCGGCAGCCATGGTTCGATGCTGGTGCAGCAGATCTTCGGCAACGCCAGCTCGTTCATCAAGAAGCCGACGACGCTGTCCACCCTCGTCGCCGAAATCGACAAGCTCGACTGGTACAGTGCGCGCCACGAGGGACTCGGCGACCTCTACGAGGGCCTGCTGGAAAAGAACGCCAACGAGAAGAAATCCGGCGCCGGCCAGTACTTCACGCCGCGGCGGCTGATCGACAGCATGGTCGCGGTGATGCAGCCGACGCTCGCCGACATCATCCAGGACCCGGCTGCCGGCACTGGCGGGTTCCTGATCGCCGCCAGCCGCTACCTCCGCGCGCGGCACGACATCGCCGGGCTCAGCGAGGCCGCGCAGAAGCGCTTTTACACTCGCTCCTTCTTCGGCATGGAGCATGTCCAGGATACGCACCGTCTGGCGTTGATGAACCTGATGCTGCACGGCCTCGACTCGGACCCCAACGGCGCCGGCATCCGCTACGGTGACACGCTCTCGCCCGAAGGCCAGGCGCTCCCGCAGGCCACACTGATCCTGACCAATCCACCCTTCGGCACGAAGAAGGGTGGCGGCCTGCCAACCCGCACCGACTTCACCTTTCCGACGAGCAACAAGCAGTTCTGTTTTCTGCAGCACATCTATCGTGGCCTCAAGCCCGACGGTCGCGCCGCCGTCGTCCTGCCCGACAACGTCCTCTTCGAAGGCAATGTCGGCCGCCAGATCCGCGCCGACCTGATGGACAAGTGCAGCCTGCACACCATCCTGCGCCTGCCGACGGGTATCTTCTACGCCCAGGGGGTGAAGACCAACGTCCTGTTCTTCACCCGCGGCGAGACGGACAAGGGTCATACGAGGGAAGTCTGGGTTTACGACCTGCGCGCCAACATGCCGCAATTCGGCAAGCGCACCCTGCTCACCGCCGAACACTTTGCCGCCTTCGAAGCGGCGTTCGGCGACGACCCGCTGGGCGGTGCTGCCAGCCTGGCGAAGCGCAGGGACACCGGCGAAGCCGGTCGCTTCCGCCGCTTCACCCGCGACGAGATTGCCGCACGCGGCGACAGTCTGGACATCTCCTGGCTGAAGGACGCGAGCGACACGGGTAACCACGAGTTGCCCGAACCTGCCGCGCTGGCGCGCGAGGTGATTCACGAACTCGACGGGGCGATCGATGAATTGCGTGCGATTCTCGACGAGCTGGGCGAGGATGTTGAGGAACTGGAAGCGTGATCCATCTTCCTCGGCTCTGGACCCCGACAACCCTTGGCGATCTGTTGGTCTTCAAGTACGGAAAAGGACTTCCTAGTAGGATCCGCTGCCGGGGGAGATTCCCTGTGTTTGGGTCTAATGGGGTTGTTGGCTCTCACGACGAAACACTTGTGCAAGGGGATTGTATTATCGTTGGCAGAAAAGGCAGTGTTGGAGCAGTCCACCACGCCAAGGGACCTTCCTGGCCAATCGACACGACCTACTATATCGACGACTTGCATCACATGCCGATTCGGTTCTGGTACTTTGCGCTCAAGTACTTGGACCTTGGTAGCCTAAACCGGGCAACGGCTATTCCCGGCCTGAACAGAACAGATGCCTACAAAGTCGCGTTAGCCCTGCCGCCGCCGCACGAACAGCAGCGCATCGCCGACAAGCTGGACGCGCTCCTCGCGCGCGTGGACGCCTGCCGCGAACGCCTGGACCGCGTGCCCGCCATCCTCAAACGTTTCCGCCAATCCGTCCTCGCTGCCGCCACTTCAAGCGATATCCAGGCGGATCTTGAAGGGAATGAGCGACCACAACCGCGATCCGCGTTTCGGCCACTGGCGGATGGAATAGAGGAGTTCGTTACAGGACCATTTGGCAGTGCGCTTCACAAGTCTGATTACGTCGTCGGTGGAATTCCCCTTGTCAATCCGATGCACATCAATCGCGGCGTAATCACGCCGTCGGCAGAGATGGCGGTATCTCCAGCCAAGGCAAGGGAGCTATCGCAGTTCGCGCTACGCGAGGGGGATGTGGTGATAGCGAGGCGAGGCGTTATGGGCCGATGTGCCGTAGTAACCCTAGAACAAGACGGTTGGCTCTGCGGCACAGGTTCAATGGTCTTGCGTCCGAAAGCGGAGCTCGACTCGCAATACTTGCAGATGTTTTTGTCGTCACCTACGACAGTTGCCATGCTCGAAGCCGATGCTGTGGGGTCGACAATGGTCAATCTGAATCAACGCATCTTGCTGGCGTTGAGGATCGTACTACCAAGCCTTGATAGGCAGCAGGCAATCGTCCGCCAAGTCGAAGCACTCTTCGCCTACGCCGACCGCGTCGAAGCCCGCTACGCCGCCGCCCGCGCTCAGGTCGAACGCCTCACGCCCGCCCTGCTTGCCAAAGCCTTTCGTGGCGAACTGGTGCCGCAGGACCCCGACGATGAGCCGGCGAGCGTAGTGCTCGAACGCATCCGGGCCGCGCGCGCGGCGGCACCGCCGAAACCCAGATCACGTCAGGGTACCGGGCGCCAAATGAAAACCCACAAAGCCGAGATCCTCATGCTGAATCGACGAGACATCCCCGACGCGCATCTCTTCAACATCCTGCGGGAGCGTGGCCCGCTGACCGCCGAAGCGCTGTGGTCCGCCTCGCAGCTCGACATCGACGACTTCTACGACCAGCTCCAGGACGAGGAAGCGCGGGGTCTGCTGAAGGAATGCCGCGGTGACGCCCCCACCATGCAGCGTTTGCTGGCGGCGGCGGCGTGAGACTCGATCGCCTGCGCATCCCGAACTACCGCAACCTGCGGGGTTTCGAGATCGACTTCGACGAACGGCAGCCGACGACGGTGCTGCTCGGCCGCAACGGCACCGGCAAGTCGAATCTGATCGAGGCGATCGTCGAGATCTTCCGCGAGCTGGAGCTGGGCGGAGCGCCGGCTTTTGCGTACACGCTCGACTACGTCTGCCGCGAGCGAGCGATCCGCATCGACGCCGATCCCGCTCGTCTGAGCAAACGACTGGAGATCAGCGTCGATGGCCAGCCGATCACGCAGGCGGCATTCCAGCGCGACCTGGAGAGCTTGCTACCGAACTACATCTTCGCCTACTACTCGGGCTGGAGCAGCCGCCTGGAACGGCACTTCGACCGCCCGACGCGTCGCCATTACGACCGCATCCTGAAGAATCCCGACAGCCAACTCCCGCTGCGCCGGCTGTTCTTCTGTCGCAGGGATTACAGCCAGCTCGTGCTGCTGGCTTTCTTCCTCGCACCCTCCCCTGCGGCGCGAGCGCTACTTGAGAAGTACCTGGGCATCAAGCGTTTCGAGGCGGCGCTGTTCGTGCTCAAGACGCCCTGGTGGCGTGGCCGCGGCGCGCCGAACAGGACGCAGAAGGCGGAGGGTGACCCGAGGTTCTGGTACGCGCGCGGGGCGTTCAAGAGCTTTCTCGGCCGGCTTTGGGACCGCGCGCTGGCGCCAATCCGCAATACCGAAGCGATAGAACGCGACGTGCGCCGGCAGGGTGAAAGCACCGAGCGGCTGTACCTGTTCATCAAGAACGAGGCCGAACTGGCCGCTCTCCGGGCAGACGGCGAGAACTCGAAGACGCTCTTCGGCTACCTGGAAAGCCTGTTCCTCTGCGACCTGATCGACGAGGTTCGGGTGACCGTCGAACGTACCGATGGCAGTCGAGTCAAGTTCGTCCAACTCAGCGAGGGAGAACAGCAGCTCCTGACCGTTCTCGGTCTGTTGCTCTTCACCCAGGACGATGAGTCGCTCTACCTGCTGGACGAGCCCGACACGCACCTCAACCCGGTGTGGACCTATGACTTCCTCAATCTGCTGCAGCAGAACATCCGTGCCGAGAAGGGGCAGCTCATCGTCGCCACGCACAACCCGCTGATGATCGGCGGCCTGCACAGGAATCAGGTGCGCCTGTTCACGCAGACCGAGAGCGGGGTCGGCGCCGCCGAACCCGAGTACGACCCGATCGGAATCGGCGTCGAAGGACTGCTCAAGTCCGAGCTGTATGGGCTGCGCTCGACGCTGGCGCCGGAGGTGCTGCTCAAACTGGATCGCCACTACACGCTGCTCGGCAAGACGGATAGGTCGGACACCGAAGACACCGAATTGATGCGCCTGGCGAGCGAACTGAACGAGTTGGGCGTTTCGCGTACGCATCCGAATCCCTACTTCGAGACCTTCGCCACGGCGATGGCCAGGCGGCGTACACCCGAACGTCGTAGCGAACTCTCCAAGCGGGAGATCGAAGAACAAGGCGATTTGGCCGACGAGATGCTCAACGAAATTCTTGCCGAGGAGCGCGCCGTGGACCATGGCGCGAAGGCATGAGGCACATTGTGCACCGGCACGCACCGGGCGCTGCCTGGGTCACCAGGGCCAATCAGATTCTTGCCCAACTCGACGCCGCACCCGATGCCGCCACGCGCAATGCAATCATCGACGCCAACAGCGCGGTCTGGGGCGAAATCAAGCAGTGGCTGCTTTCTCTCTCGCATCAGAAGTGCTGGTTCTCCGAGGCCAAGGACGGCTTCAACCACTGGGACGTCGAGCACTACCGGCCCAAGAAATCAGCCAGGGACGCGGACGGCACGGCACACGAAGGCTACTGGTGGCTCGCCTTCGACTGGCACAACCTGAGAATCTGCGGCAACGCTGGCAACCGCAAGAAGGGCACCTACTTTCCGCTGCGTGCGGGCTGTCCTCGATGCGCAGCGCACGGCGATCTGCGGCATGAAGACCCGCTATTGCTCGACCCTGTCGACCCGGACGATCCGGCGCTGATCTCGTTCAACCTGGAAGGGCGAGCGATTCCCGCGCCACATGTCACCGAGGACTGGGAGAAGTCTCGCGTCGAGTATTCGGTTGCGCGGTACAACCTCGACTTTCCGCCGCTCATGGACAAACGCAAGGTGGTTTGGGCAAATTGCTGGGAACAGATACAACGTTATTTGACGGAACTTTGCCGGTATCACACTGACTGCACGAATGGCATTGCCAGGGAGAGCTCCAAGCAAGCGCTGCGCGCACTGCGAGAGATGATTTGCGACGACAAGGAACTCTCCGCGGTTGCCCGGGCCTGCGTTCTGAGCAGTGGCGACGACCGGGTGATCCGCATTCTGCAAACCACCTGACACATGAACACCGCTGAACTCATCGCCCTGCTCGACCGCCTGCGCGCGGAGCCACGCGAAACCGAGTGGCTGGAATTCAAGGCCAATCGCCACGAACCGCAAGTACTCGGCCAATACCTGTCAGCGCTGGCCAACTCCGCCTGCCTGCTCGGCAAACCGCGCGCCTACCTGGTGTTCGGCATTGAGGACGGCAGCCATGCGGTGGTGGGCACCACCTTCGACCCGCATGCCGAACCCGGCAAGGGTAGGCAGTTGCTCTCGCTCTGGTTGTCGCTCGGACTGCACCCGAATGTCGGCTTTGAAACCCATATCTTCACCTACCAGGGCAAACGGGTGGTGCTGTTCGAAGTACATCCGGCCTTCGATCGTCCGGTCCATTTCTACGGCACGGCGTATGTCCGCGACGGCACGAGCAAGACCGAGCTGTCGAAGTACCCGGAAAAGGAGCGCGCGATTTGGCACCGCCGCGTGGACTGGAGCGCGCAGATCTGCGAGCAGGCGACGCTGGACGATCTGGACCGGCGTGCCATCGCCAAGGCGCGTGCGGAGTTCACCACCAAGTCCCCAGCCCAGGCGGCGGCGGTGGCGGCATGGGATGACGCGACCTTCCTCAACAAGGCGAAGCTGACGATTCGCGGCGCGGTGACGAATGCCGCTCTGCTGCTCCTTGGCCATCCCGAGTCGACGACCCTGCTGGCGCCAGCCGTTACGCGCATCACTTGGCTGCTGAAGAACGAGCGCAACGAGGAGCTGGATTATCAGCACTTCGGACCGCCGTTACTGCTCAACGTGGACACGGTGCTGGCCTGTATCCGCAACCTCACGGTGCGCGAGTTGCGGGAAGGTACGCTTTTCCCGGTCGAGCTGACTCAATACGATCCGTGGGTCATCCGTGAAGCGCTGCATAATTGCATCGCCCATCAGGACTACGGCCTGCGCGGGCGGGTACAGGTCGTCGAAACGCCCGGTGCCCTGCTGCTGACCAACGTCGGCGGCTTCCTGCCGGGAAGCGTGGAGGCGGTGATCGAGCAGGACGCGCACCACTGGAAATCTACCGCAACCCCTTCCTCGCCGAGGCGATGGTCAACCTGAACATGATCGACACGCAGGGTGGAGGTATCAAGCGCATGTTCGAGAAGCAGCGGCAACGCTTCTTTCCAATGCCCGACTACGACCTGTCGGAGCCCGAGCGGGTCAAGCTGACCCTGCGCGGACGGGTTCTCGACGAGCGCTATACGCGAATGCTGATGGCCCGCACTGACCTCGACCTCGGTCTGATCATTCTGCTCGACAAGGTGCAGAAGCGACAGCGTATCTCGACAGACGACAGCAAACGGCTCAAGGCAGCGAGCCTGGTGGAAGGGCGCTACCCGAACCTGCTTGTCGCCGGCCGGGTTGCTGCGGCAGTCGGCGAAAAAGCGCGGCACATTCGCGACCGCGGATTGGATGGCCAATACTGCGAGGACATGGTCGTCGCGCTCGTCCGCGAGCATCAGCCCGTGACAAGGGCAGACATCGACCGCTTTCTCCTGGACAAACTGCCGGAGGTTCTGACTCCCGAGCAGAAGCTCAACCGTATCCACAACCTGCTGCGCAAGCTGGCCGAAACCGGCGTGATCGTCAATCGGGGTAGCCGGCGCTGGCCGAAATGGATCCCCGCCGATGGCCGGCATCCCGCTGGAAAATCAAAAGAAACCAATGGCGGCAAGCGCTAGGCCCGCCTTGAAAGAATGCAAGTGGCTGATTTTACAGGGGACGCCTATTGATAGCGGCGCAGATGACGTCATCCGATCAAAAGCGCCTGCGATCAATTGGGACCACAGAACGTCTGGTCGCGCCTGGCGTCGCAGTGTCGCCAGCTGGCGCTGCTCTTCGCCCCGGCGCGTGAACGCACCGAGCTGCGCCGGCTGGTCAATGACTTGCTGGGAGCGAACTGAAAGAAGGATAGGAAATCCAACGGTAGCAACCAGGGTATATGAGCCTTCATCAAACGCGTCAATCTCGCACTTGGGCACGGGAGCCCGTGAAGGGTCATACGAACCTCGCCCCGCTTAGTGCCTGTGGTCATCCAACGACGGGCGATGAAAGCCCGCGGAGATGGTCGGGATGATGAAAAATGGCTCCACCCCCTTTCTTTGTGGTTGGGTCCCGATGTGTGCGTCAAGGCATTGGCAAGTCAGAGAATCGGAGTAGCACCGATCGATGGAATTCTGTATTGTCGGCAAGATCTCGGATATCCAGACCATCGCCGAAGGCAGTGGTATTCGGGAGATTGCCCTGCTGCGGCAGCGATACGGGGTTGGCTATTGGCGCAGGAAGAAGGGGATCGCCACTGTGCGCCTTCTTGATGGAACGACCGCAAGGGCCGAACTTCACTGGTATGAGGCGCATGGCATCGGCAAGGTGAAACTCAAGATAAATGAATGGCTATGAGGTTTGTGGTTTGCCTGTCTCGCGAAGGATTTGGCGAGTTCTCCACGGATGATCTGACGCTCGGGCGGCTCTATGAAGTGCTTGCCCCGGCGGACAACCACGGCATGCTGCGGATCATTGACGATTCCGGCGAGGACTTTCGTTACCCGGCTTCTCTTTTCGAGGCTGTGGAGGTGCAAGAGCAAACGGCCACCCGGCTGCACGAATTGTTGGTAGCGTAACGCAAGAGTCAGGAAAACAGTCCTCTGAGCTGCTGTAGTTGTTGCAGCAGATCAGGAATATCGCTCTGGATCATGCCCGACAAAATGTCTCCATGCAAACCGGATATTCAGTGCAAAATAGGCATCCGCATACCGGGCCGGCGGGAGGTCGTCAAACTCGACGAGAAAATCGAGATCGCTTGATGCCGGGTTGAAGTCCGAACGGACTGCGGAACCGAAAACGTCCAGCCGCTTGGGCCTTTTCGCGTACCTGAAAGAGCGGGCTCGTCGTGTTCACCGACTCGATGCAATGGGCGTTCTCATCCAGGGACCCAGCATCCGGGAGAGTGCTCGCTCGTCGAATCCGCGCACCAGCCCGTCCTCGCCAACCAGGATCGTCGGGATCCCGCCTCCTCCCAGCAAGCGGTTCATCTGCTCGGCGCGAGCATCGCGCTCGATGTCCAGTTCAACATAGCTGATGCCGTGCTCGGCAAAGAAGGCGCGTGCCCTGGTGCAATAGCCGCACCAAGTGGTGGCGTACATGACGACCTGCGGCTGGGTGGTGGCGGCACGGGTCGCGGCGCCCTGCTCACGCTGCCTGTCCTGCATGGCATACATGCCGCCGGCAGCGAGCAGGACCAGCGCGATCACGAACCCGAGCATCCCACCGCTGCGCCGGGTCGGCGTGGCAACCGGCGTGACGATCGGCCGAACGTAAGCCGCCTCTTCGGCCTTGTTGTAAGCGACCTCGCAGGACGGGCATTGCCAATCGGGTGCCGTGTCCGTCGACCGGCGCTCGTAGCGGCAGCGCGGACAGCGCTTTGGAGTGATGTACATGGCGGCGGCTGTTTGCAGTAAGGCAGCGGGTCGCGGGCGGCGACTCGACCCGGCACCCGACAGTATAGGCAGCGCCGCAAACCGCGGTCAATCCCGGTTGTGGTCCGCGCTGGCCCGCGCAGCCTCAAAGGATAAGAAATCGAACGGTGCCAACGAGAAGAGATGTGCCTTCATCAAACGGCGTCATTCTCGCATTGGGCCCGGGTGCCGCCTCCCTCCCACGATCGTGGCGGACGAACGCCTCCGAAGGAATGTTGGAATGTTAGACCCTGGCGGCTTACCCGTCTGCAGCGCCTGCAGCGCGCGAGGTCGCGGTTGAGGTCCGGGAGCCGCCACGCACCACGCGCGGGGGCGAGCCGCGTAGGGGGTATCGTCCGGCGAGTCATACTGGTTCAGGCACCACGCCCACACGTTGACCGCTGCGCGGCGAAGTCTGACCGAGCCGTCAATGCGCCCGACATCCACGAATCTCGCCTCACCGCACGATTGATGAGCCTCACCCCCGCCGGGCCGCTTCGATCGCCGCGATGTCGATCTTTCCCATCTGCATCATCGCCGCGAAAGCGCGCTTGGCCGCTGCCCGATCAGGATCGGCAATCGCAGCGGTAAGGGCGCGCGGGGTGATCTGCCACGACAGGCCCCACTTGTCCTTGCACCAGCCGCAGGCGCTTTCCTGGCCGCCGTTGCTGATAATCGCGTTCCACAAGCGGTCGGTTTCGGCCTGGTCGTCGGTCGCCACCTGGAACGAGAACGCCTCGCTGTGCTTGAACTCCGGCCCCCCGTTCAGGCCAAGACAAGGGATGCCCATCACGGTGAACTCGACTACCAGGACGTCGCCCTGCCGCCCAGAGGGATAGTCACCGGGCGCCCGCTGGATCGTTCCCACCGCGCTGTCCGGAAATGTCCTGGCGTAGAACTGTGCGGCTTCGAGTGCGCTGCCGTCGAACCAGAGGCAAATCGTGTTCTTGCTGAGCATTTTGCTTCTCCTATGGATGAGGTATCGGGCGGACGCCGGCGCCGCCGGTGGTGATTCCCGGCCGGCGCCGGCAGTGCAGCTCAGGCAGCAGCCCGCAACGGCTCACTCCGCGCCAGCAACTGCCGCGTCAGCGGGCTGTGGCCGCGCATCGGCAGACGTTCGGCGCACAGGGCGGCGGCGAGGTGGTGCTGGCCGGCGCGGAGCGCGGCTTCGATCAGCGTCAGGTCGATCAAATCGCGCTGGGCATGGCTGCCGCCGAAGCGCTGGGCGATCTCGCGGACCGGGCGGATCAGGCGCACGCATTCATCGTAGCGCCCCTGGCCGAACGCCTTGATGGCCAGCGTCAGCGGATGGCCGACCTCGCGGGTGAAGGCTTCGTTGTCGTTGCCGTGCTGCATCGCCCATTGCTGGGTTTCCAGCACTGCCGCCACGGCATCCGGGCGCTGGGCGCCGGCGAAGGCCATCACCGCGTGCAGGTCGTTGAAGGCGTAGTTGCCGGCAGTGGCGATCGGCTGCCAGCCATCGGCCACGCTCTGCCAGCGGCTGCCGACGTCGATGCCGCGCAGGTGCAGGCGCCACAGAAGCGCCGAGGCATCGATCATGTCGAGCACAACCGTCGAGCGCTCGCCGTAGATCGGGCCGTCGAACAGCGCCAGCACTTCGTCGATCTCGCCCAGTTCGAGGTGGTAGAGCGCCAGGTGCCACCACAGGTGCACCTTGAAGAAGCTGTCGGTCGACCAGGCGGCCGGGTTGGCGCGCATCCAGGCAATGCCGTCGCGCGGGCGGCACTGCATTTCCATGACGTGGGCGACCGCATGCTGCGCCCAGCCGTCGCGTGGTTCGAGTTCGACTGCCGCCCTGCCCTGCGCTTCGGCGCGGGCGTAGTCGGCCATTTCTTCGAGGCCGAAGGCGTGCATGCCGAGGATTGCGTGATAGCCCGGCATGCCCGGCGACCAGGCGGGCAGCGCCCTGGCGATGCGGTCGCGCAGCAGGCGGGAATTGCCGACGTAGAAATCGGTCAAATGGCCAGCTTGCAGCGCCAGGCTGTCGCGCGGAAATTCAATCGACAGGTCTTCGAGCAGGCGGCCGGCGCGATGCCACTTTCCGTCGAGCATCTGGCTGACCGCCTCGATGTGACCGCGTTCACGCGGGTTGCTTGGCAACCGCTGGACGGCGTCGAGGCAGTTGCGGGCGACCGCGAGGCCGGCCGGTTCGGTGCCGAGCAGGTGCAGGTAGGCCTTGAGCACGTGAGCCATGACGAAATCCGGCTGCTGCGCGCTGGCGGCATCGACGCTGGCGACCGGATCTTCGATGTAGCAGGCGAATTGATGCAGGGCGCGGCGGTAGAACGCGAGGCTGTCGGCGCTGGCGCCGGAATAGGTCAGAGTGAGATCGTCTTGCAGGATCATGGGGTTTCTCCTTTGGCTGGATGACTTTGCTTGTGGTGGGCGCCGGGGTTGGCGCGCAGTGCCAAGATAATCCTTAGCCAGGGGCGCTGACAGACCCGAGGCGCCTAAAGATTTGACCGAAACGCCGGGGCCTTGTTCAAGGAGGTGGAAGATGGATGTCCTGTCCGAGGTGTTTGCCGCGGTGCGCGTTTCCGGCGGTGTGTTTCTCGACGCCGAATTCACCGCGCCGTGGTGCGTGGTATCGCAGGTGGGGCCTGAGGATTTGGCGGCCCAGGGGCGCCTGCCGGCACACCTGATCGCCTACCACTACGTGATTGATGGCCGGCTGCTGGTGCGCGTCGGCGACGACGCCCCGCTACCGGTGCTTGCCGGTGAGATCGTGCTGCTGCCGCGCAACGACGCACATGTCCTGGGTAGCGCCGCCGACCTGCGACCGGTGGTCATCGACGACCAGGTGCAGGCGCCCGGCGAACGGACGCCCGCGGTGCTGCGCCACGGCGGTGGCGGCGAGCCGACGCACATCATCTGCGGCTATCTCGGCTGCGACATGCCGGACAACCTGCTGCTGAAAACCCTGCCGCCGATGCTCAAACTCGGCGTACGCGACGGCGCCGGTGGCGCCTGGATGGAAAACTCCTTCCGCCATGCCGCCGCAGAATTCGCCGGCAGCAGCAGCGGTTCGGCCGCCGTGCTCGGCAAGCTGGCCGAGCTGCTGTTCGTCGAGGGCGTGCGCCGTTACGTGGCAGCCCTGCCAGAAGGCCAGAGCGGCTGGCTGGCCGGCCTGCGCGACCGCCTGATCGGCCGCGCCCTGGCTCTGTTGCACGGCCGCGTCGCGCATCCGTGGACCACCGAGGAACTGGCACGCGCCGTCGGCCTGTCGCGCTCCGCCTTTGCCGAGCGCTTCACCGCCCTGATCGGCCAGCCGCCAATGCGCTACCTGGCCCACTGGCGCCTGCAACTGGCCGCCGTGCGCCTGCGCGAAAGCACGGCAGCAACGGCGCAGATCGCCGCCGAAGTCGGCTACGAATCGGATGCCGCCTTCAACCGGGCATTCAAGCGGGCCTTCGGCACGACGCCGGCAGCCTGGCGCAATGCCGAGGCGTAGCCCCATCTTCGGCCAGGCTGGTGGATCCCTTACGTATCGACGTCAGCGGGGTATTTGACGCCAGTCCCACCGAGGCCGCAGTAGCCGCCCGGGTTCTTGACCAGATAGTCCTGGTGGTACTCCTCGGCCAGGAAGTACCTTTGCAGCGGCGCGATGTCCGTCGTGATCCTGCCGTGACCGGCGCCCGTCAGCGCGGCCTGGTAGGCCTCGCGGGTTTTCAGGGCAATGGCCTGCTGGGCTTCGCTGTTGGTATAGACCGCGCTGCGATAGTTGGTGCCGACGTCGTTGCCCTGACGGTCACCCTGCGTCGGGTTGTGGCTTTCCCAGAACTGGATCAGCACCTTTTCCAGATTGACCCGGGCCGGATCGAAGGTGACCTTGACCACTTCGGCATGGTTGCGCCGGGTAGTCCTGCCCCATTGCAGCATCCGTTCGTGGGCCAGCACCGCATCGTAGGTGCCAGCGATCTCGCCATTGGCGTAACCGCTTTCGACATCAAGCACGCCGGGAATGGCCGCCATGCGCCTTTCGGCACCCCAGAAACAGCCCATGCCCAGCACGATGCTGTCGGTGACGGCGGCCTTGCCGTCAGTGCAGGCGGTGATCAGAGAACTGCTGGACAGGGTCAAGATAGATCCTTCTATGAATTTGCTTTCAATAGACTGATCCACTTGGCAGGTAGTTCCAGCGCGATCGCTTACCGTTGGCAGGATAGCGGATGAGTGCGCTGCATTTCTCGGTAGTTGTCGATTTCGCGCTGGTGCAACGCGTTCAGTCCGTCGAGCAGGCGGGCGACCAGGAGTTAAAGCAGCAACCCAGTAGCCCCGACATAGAACCAGCCTTTCAGGATGCTTGCGCGGATCATGACTTCCGGGCCGTGATCCGTATTTGACTGTGGCAAATTGGGCAACTCAGTGGCAAGGCTCCAGCGATGCTCGCCAGTGCCCTGGCCCACAGAACCCTCGACCCACGCTCCCATGTCCGCTCGCCAGCGAACCGGGGTCCCAACCGTTCATCGGGCGTGCCGGTGAAAGCCGATGAAGTCATTCAAGTTCGCTTGCCAGAGCCTTCCAATGTTCTGCACGGCAGGTAGTTGACTTTTCGAGATCCGGTTCTGGTGGCGCCACGGCAGGAAAGACGTGTCTCGCCGCCAACCGTGCCATGCACGATGCTCTGCTTGCCCTCGCTTTCCGCCAGGTCAACAAGGCGAGCGATGGCCCGTCCATAGTAGTCCGAACTGTCGCAGTCGGCGATCGACATTTCCGTTTCTCTCGCTGCGCAGCGCCACAACTCGAGCGCAAGGTCTTCACTGATACCGGCCCGACTGGCAAGCCACGGGAGGATTTTCGGTACTTTCATGCTGGTGCTCCGCAAGCACTGCTGCAGGACAGCGGCGAACATTGGATGTCGCAGAGCTCGCGTCGCCACGACAAGAGATCTGCGCCCTGCCTGAACCGGGACGATGCCGCATAGAAAGCCTTGCGTCGTACCACCGGGGCTCCGGCCACAACCTGGGCACGCTGAAGATTAGCCGGGCAATCGCTGTCCCGCTATCCGGAAAACTACCCGCTGCTCCGTAGAACTACGCGGCCGAGCAGCGTCCGGGCGAAACCTTGCTGCACGCTGTGGCGAGTGGCCCGCGTGGCGTCTCTTGCCGGCAGTCCCCGGTAATCTCGCTGCCGAACAAGCGCCATCGTGGACTCATCTCGCCGAAGATGCGCAGCCGGCGCCCCGCGTCGCGCGCCGCCTCCAGGCCAGTCTTCTGGCTGCCGTAGAAACTCGGGAAACGCCAAAAGCACCAGCTTTCAATTGCGACCAAGGCACGTCTGGAATCCAGGCCTGCTGTTTGCCGGCGGGCAAGCGCTGCGGGTGGTCATGGTCATTTGTTCCATCTTTCCCTATCATGAAACATCAAGAATTCCTCGTGATGGAGCCTGCCATGATTGCCACCGTGCGAAGCGGCGATGATGTTCACGGTAAGAACGTCTGGTCGTGCAGGGCGCAGTTCGGCGAAAGGGTGCGGCTCTTCACCCCGACGCGCGAGCGCGCCGAGCTGCGCCGGCTGGTCGCTGATTTGCTGGAAGCGAGCTGAATGCAGGCGACAGGCACTCCCATCGTCCGCGACATTGTCCTGATCGGCGGCGGTCACAGCCACGTTGTCGTGCTGCGCAGGTTTGCCATGCAGCCGCTGGCCGGTGTGCGGTTGACGGTGCTCTGCACCGACACCGACACACCTTACTCGGGCATGCTGCCCGGCTACATAGCCGGGCACTATGATTTCGATGCGGTGCACATCGACCTGCGGCGACTGGCCGAGTTTGCCGGCGCGCGCTATTTCCGCGACGAGGTGGTCGGCATCGATCGCCGCGCGCGCAAGGTGCTGTGCCGCACGCGGCCGCCGCTACCCTATGACCTGCTGTCGATCAACATCGGCTCGACACCGCAGCTCGCGCGCGTCCCTGGCGCCACCGAGCACGCGGTGCCGGTTAAGCCCATCCGCCGCTTCAACGAACGCTGGCTGGCGCTGCTCGCGCGCGTCCAGGCCCATGCCGGAAAGACGACGATCGCTGTCGTCGGCGCCGGTGCCGGCGGCGTCGAGCTGACGCTGGCGATGCAGTACCGGCTGCGCGGCGAACTGGCGGCGCTCGGGCGTGATCCGGAGGAGTTGCGCTTCCACCTCTTTTCCGCCGACACGACGATCCTGCCGACGCACAACGCCTTGGTTCGCGGCGCCTTCGAGCGCGTACTGGCCGAGCGCCGGGTGGTGGTCCACCGCGGCGCGGAAGTGGTTGACGTCGCCGCTGGCTGCCTGCGAGCGCGCAACGGAGACACGCTGGCCGCTGACGAGATCGTCTGGGTGACGCAGGCCGGCGGCGCGCCATGGCTGCGCGACACCGGTCTGGCTCTGGATGGCCAGGGTTTCATCCGCGTCCGCGACACGCTGCAGAGCGAGAGCGATCCGCTGATCTTCGCCGCCGGCGACTGCGCATCAGTGATCGACCGGCCGCTGGAAAAGGCCGGGGTCTTCGCTGTGCGCATGGGGCAGCCGCTGGCCGCGAACCTGCGGCGACGCCTGCTGCACCAGCCGCTGCTGTCCTATCGCCCGCAGCGGCGCTGGCTGGCGCTGATCAGCACCGGCGACCGGCACGCGGTCGCCTCGCGCGGCTGGCTTTTTGCGCGCGGCGAATGGGTGTGGCGCTGGAAGGACTGGATCGACCGCCGCTTCATGCGTCGCTTCTGCGAACTCGCGCCGATGGCAGAAGGCGCCGCGCCGCCGGCCGCGGTGATTCCGCTCGACGAGGCCGAGCAGACCCAGGCCATCTCGGCGATCGCCATGCGCTGCGGCGGCTGCGGCGCCAAGGTCGGGGCGACGGTGCTGTCGCGGGCGCTGGCCAACATTCACCCGATCGAACGCGCCGACGTGCTGATCGGCCTGCATTCCCCCGACGACGCGGCAGTGCTGCGCGTACCGCCGGGCAGTGCGCTGGTCCATAGCGTCGATTTCTTCCGCGCCTTCATCGACGATCCCTGGCTGTTTGGCCAGATCGCCGCCAATCACGCGCTCGGCGACATCTTCGCCATGGGCGGCGCGCCGCAGTCGGCGACGGCGATCGCGACGATTCCGCCCGGGCTGGAAAGCAAGGTCGAGGACACGGTGTTCCAGATGATGGCCGGCGCCGTTTCAGTGCTCAACGACGCCGGCTGCGCGCTGGTCGGCGGTCACACCGGCGAGGGCCGCGAGCTGGCGCTGGGTTTCGCGATCAACGGCCTGATCGACGAGACGCTGCTCAACGTCCTGCGCAAGGGCGGCATGCAGCCGGGCGACGTGCTGATCCTCACCAAACCGATCGGCACCGGCACCCTGTTCGCGGCGCACGCCCGGCTGCAGGCGCGCGGCCGCTGGATCGACGCTGCACTGGCCTCGATGCAGCAATCGAACCGGCTGGCCGTGCCGTGCCTGATCGCGCACGGAGTAACCGCCTGTACCGACCTCACGGGATTCGGCCTGCTCGGACACCTGATCGAAATGACGCGACCGTCGGGGGTGGACGCCGAAATCGACCTCGCCGCGCTGCCGCTGCTCGACGGCGCCGCCGAGACTGCCGCGGCGGGAATCCTCAGCTCGCTGCAGCCGGCCAACGTGCGGCTGCGCCGCGCGCTGCAGAACCAGCCCGAGGCGCGGCAGCACCCGAACTATCCGCTGCTCTTCGACCCGCAGACCGCCGGCGGCCTGCTCGCCAGCGTGCCGGCCGCAAACGCCGCCGACTGCGTCGCGGCGCTGCGTCGTCTGGGCTACACACGGACCGCCTGCATCGGTCGCGTGCTGCCAGCCGGTGAGGCAATGGAACCGATTCATCTACGCACCTGACGGTTGACCGTGATCGCTGCCGCCACCTATACTGCCCGCGAGTGAGTTCCCACCCGTTCCCTTGATCGTGACGCCATGCAGTCAGCCGCATTGATCGAGTCGCTGCGCCAGTTCTTCGCCAGCCGGGGTGAGGATCTGGCGTGCGTGTATCTCTTCGGCAGCCAGGCGCGCGGTACCGCCGGTCCGGCCAGCGACGTTGACCTTGGCGTGTTGCTTGCCACCGATCCCCCCAGAACCCTGGAAGGGCTGGGTATCGACCTTGCCGCCGATCTGGAAGCAGCAATCGGTCGCCACGTCGATCTCGTCGTGCTCAACCGTGCGCCGGCGGACCTGATCCATCGCGTGTTGCGCAATGGCGTCCTGGTTTGCGAACGCGATCGCTCGGCGCGAATCCGTTTCGAGGTTCAGGCACGCAATGCGTACTTCGATCTCCTGCCCTATTTGCGCGAGTACAGGCAAGCCGCGCGACAGCCAGTGCGATGACCGACACCGACCTCGTCGAGAAGAGACTCGCGTTCATCGAGACCTGTGTGCGCGAGTTGCGCGATCTGTGCCAGCCGGAGCGCATTCCGGTCGACATTCGCGAGGAACGATTTGCCGCC
>JAFLDL010000018.1 GCA_017302435.1 Candidatus Accumulibacter necessarius | reverse complement strand
TCATGGGGGTGGGTCATGAGGATCAGTGTAAGACTCTACGGGCTCACAGAGTGAGCCCGTCAGAAAAAAGTTCGCCGCCGCCGTGGGGCTCGTCAGAGATTCGGGGTGGTTGCTCCATAATGCCGCACATTATGGCGAGCATCAATGGCACCCGCCAGCAAGGGCCTCGGGTGGACGCCCCCCGGAAGCGCGGGTTTTGGGGCATCACTTGGCTCGCCTGCGATTTTTTTTGGCGTTGTGCGCCAGCTCACGGAGGCCAAATTATTCCATAAGCGGCAAAATATAGACGCCAAAGCGCCCGCGCAGTTCCTCCTTCAACCCGTACCAGAGTCGCTAACAGGATTCGCCGGTGATCGGCGGCCGAGAAGGAGCCTCTGGTGGAGTATCTCAAGACGTTGTGATGGGCAGGCGAGAGGCTGGATCAGCGTAGCAGCCGTTGCTGCGGGTGGAGTTTCGGGCGTGCCGGACGCCGCGCGCTGACTCATTTCGCTCGGAAGACCCCTCTGATCAGGCGAAGCTGGCCCTCCTGAAGGCTGCGCCTCGCGTTGCCTGCCTTTTGCGCGAGATTGTCGACGTACACCCCCAAAGTCAGCGGGTTCGGCGCAGTGTCTGCGGCAGCCATGTTCAAGTGGGCTTGGCTGGTATCCTCGAAGAGTTCAGCGATAAACCCGAGCTCGCCGAGCAGCCAGCGCATCTCTTCGGCCGAGACCAGGAGGCTGTCGGCCGGGTCGGTGGCCCACGGAAGCGGAAAATAGGACGTCGCCGCTTCGCCAGCCGCCATCTCCTGGAAGGCGTACCGGCCGCCAGGCTTGAGGACGCGGCGGATCTCCCCGTAGAGCTTCTGCTTGTCGGCGATGTTCATGCCGACATTCTGCATCCAGACGACATCAAACGAGTCGTCTGGAAAAGGCAGGCCGAGAGCGTTGCCTTGGTGCACTTTGATTCGCTCGTCAAGGCCCGTCAGCCGATTCAGCAGTACCGCAGCGGCGCAGAAATCGGTCGACATTTCGAGACAATCGACGCGACAGCCGAGCACAGAAGCGAGTAGCCGGGCGGGACCGGCCAGTCCGGCGCCAATATCGAGCACGCGATCTTCGGCCCGAATCTGCGCCAGCGCCAGCAGCTCGCGGGAAGCGCGGACTCCGCCGGTGTGGAAATGGTCAAGCGCCCCCAGTTCCCTGGGCAGCAGCCGTTGCTCGGGATTCAATCCGGCTGCGCGGACGGCCGCCAGGATTCGCGCCTCGATATCACCGGCAGAATAATGCACTTCCAGACCAGCCATCAACAGCCCTCCTGAAGTTCCGACGCGTTCGGCACGCGCCGATTGCCTGCCACCGGGGAAAGGTTTCAATTGACCGGCGCTGCGGCTTCATCGTGCAGCATCCGCACCGCGCTGGCCAGCACCGGCGAGAGAGCACCACCTTGAGGCAGGGCGGGAGTCGTCGGGTGCAACTGACCCGCGGTGCGCACGCCCGCCTTCAGGAAGCGATTGATCAGGCGCCACCGGTTGGCATCCGGGCAATGCGCTCTCGGCCGCGCCATGCGTCGGTCCTGGTGCACCTGGTTGAACAAGGCCTTTATGCTTTCAACGCCGGTCGAAGGCCATCCAGCGATACTGGCGCGCCTGCCGAATGCCGCCGAGCACCTCCTGGAAGTCACCTGCGAAAGCCAAGCCATCAGTGCGGCGGCCGGTCCATTCCTGCACGTAGTTGGGATCCGGAGAGCGGCGCGTCAGGTACAACCGTTGGGCACTTTGCTCCCAGCGTCCGGTCACTGCTTCACCGTACATCTCACCCGCGATGGCGCCATTGCCATCGATGTGGTGCAGGCGCAATTCCGTGAGCCAGCCGTTGCCGTCGACCAGCAAGCGTGGTGCGGCACGCCAAGCATAGGCAGTCGGCTCGGTCACGCCGTTGCGAACCTCCTGGAAGTGCCCTGAAAGTGTGCCCGTCAAAGTGCGTGTCGAAGGGTCCATCTCGAGGGTACCGGTATAGATCTGCTCGTAACCAGGGCCAAGAAAACGTGTCAAGCGAATGGCGCGCGTACTTGGATTCCACTCACCTTCCATGCGTTGACCATAAAGGGTCCCGTTGAACCGGCTTCCGAATGCCCGCTCAATCCGCAGCAGGCCCAACCAGTTATTTGCCACGATGATATTGCTCGTGCCTTCGGCCAGCGGGTTGGGAACCGGAAAGTCGATCCAGGGCGGGACCTGATCGGCAGGCGGAGGTTGCCGCTGGTGATACTGGTGGGAAAAGAACGTGTAGATCCTTCCATCGCCGCCTGGAGGCACACTATAGGAGAAGATCGGCGGGGTTACGCCCGTGTCGAAGCTCAGCGTGATGTCATCGCGCCCAGGGTGGTTCGGGTCGTAGATTCGCAAACGTACGCGGCGCCCGTTTCTCTCGAAGCCGTACACCAGGACCTGGTGATTGTTGCCCACTTGCAAAGGATCGTCGGTGTTCACCTGCACGAGGCCGATCGGCGACGGCGCACCATTCCTGATATTGGTTTCGATGCTGTGCAGCGCGGTGAAATACGCTGTTCGTGCCCGCTCGCCAGCGCCGCACCCCGGGCTCATCAAACGGAGGTACTCCGTCCATCCGAGGCCGTCGAAACTGTCGTACAGACGGCTGACCAAGTAGTCGTAGAGCACTCCCGAGACCGGCCCCGCCTTGTGCGACGGGATCGGCATGCCCGCGTGGAAATAGTCACGCACCGCGTACACCATTCCGCCGCACAGCCCGTTCGCCGCATCGCCGATTGCCATGTCCACATTGCCAACGCGAACGCTTACGTGCGCCGTGTTGACGGGAAAACTATTGGTGAACCTGAAGCCGTGGGTGCTCGGCAGAAAGCCTGGCACGTCGGCGCGCTCCTGGGTCGTCAAGCGCAACTCGGCTCCACCCAGGTACTCGAGCAGGTCGCTGGAGCGATAAAGTTCGCCAACGATTCCCGGTGGGCCCGCGGGCACGAGAATGCGACTTGGTGGAATCAATGAAAGCGGTGGCCGATCACGAATCTCCAGCTGAAACTGCGAAGCGCTGTAACCGATTCCGGCCTGGCCACCAGGCGCGAGCATTCCTTCATAAGCGGGGGCAATACCCGACGCGCGAGTCCGATCTACTGGCGTAAAGATACGCCAGTAGATCGACATCGAACTGCGATTGATTAAGGGCACGTGCTTTCTCCTTGAACGGATCTGATGCTTCAACCCAGAAAAGAACGCAAACCGTCCAGGAGTTCCGTCCCCTGGGGGCGTGTCGACGTCACTTCATGATGAAGCCATGATAACCACTAGCTGAAGGCAAGGGCAAGGGCAAGGCCGCGAGGTCTTGTATGAAGGGGGAATGCGGGGGGTGCAGGCGCAGGCGTCTGCCCGCTTAAAGGATGCGAGCGCTGCGAGCGGCTAGCCATTTCGAAGCCAGACGGGGGAGAGCGGCTGCTGGGCATGCCGATTCTTCTGGACCGGGTCACCCAGCAAGTCATCGCCCAGGTGCTTGCGCCAATCTTCGAGCCGACCTTCTCGGCATCGAGCGTCGGATTCCGACCCAGCCGCATACCAGGGGATTCGGCCGCTACAGACCGGCGTCAAGGCAGCCTATCGCATTGCGCTGGACCTGGACCGCAGGTTCCTGGATCCGGTTCCCACAAAAGGATGCCGCCATCGGCCATGAGGCTCCGATACAGCCTGCCTCTGTTGCAAGCGTACCACTTCCATTCCGCATACGCGAGGCCGGCGACTACAAGCGCCAGCGTCAGGCCCAGCAGGGCCGACACCTTCCACTGTGTGGCCCGGTGCAGGTAACAGGGCGCCTTAAGCGCCTGCAGCGAGAGTGGTAGGCCGGGGGGCTTGGGGGTGGATGCGAAGGTTCAGAACTCGGGCAGGCCTTGCGTCCAACGCCGACGCTCAGCGGGCGGCATCAGCTTCCATTGCCTGACGCAGCCAGCATCGCCGCGGACGTGGGGTGCTCGCCGCGCTGGCGCAACTCCTCGGCGGCGTTGATGCGATCTCGCTCCTCGCGGTTCTGGCTAAGCTTCCACTTCCCGACCAGCTGGGTGATCTCGATCTCGATGCCCACAATGGCTGACAACATCTGATCGATATACTCCCGTGACGAATCGGTCATCTTCCAGGGCTTATCGGAGCCGGTGCGCGCCTCATTCACCCGCGTGAGGCGGGCCACGACACCGCGCACGAACCTTTCGTCATCGCGAATCCTGATCCTTCCGTAAACGTGCACCGCCTGGTAGTTCCAGGTTGGCACTTGCCGGTGAAATTCGTGCTTGCTCGGATACCAGTTGGGCGAGATATAGGCATTGGCAGCACGAAAGATCACGAGCGCTTCGTCGCCATCCGTCGCCTCCTGCCACAAGGGATTGGCCCGCGCGACATGAGCGAGCAGATGTCCGCGCTCGCCGTCATCCGGTCTCAACTCGAAAGGCAGATGATTGGCATCGAGGCCGCGTGGCCCATTGACTACGAGCACCCCGAGCGGGTACTCGCGGATCACGCGGTGAAGCTCTTCCGCCCGCGTTTCTTCAAAATGCTGCGGTAGGTACATACCGTTCCGTTCAGAAGCTCATGAAGGCCAGAGTGTAATCAACCTTGAACGCGGAGAGAATGCTGCCCTGCGCGAGATCGATGGCAAGCCGGCTGGGGCGAGTACGGGTTGCGGGTCGGGATAGATACCTCGCCAGCGCGACGGACGGCCTCTTCGTGAGGTTCGCCCGGCAGCGGTTTCAGCGAGTGGCGCAGGGATGACTGTCGCCCGTTGCCAGAAAATAGACTCCGAAGCGGCCGCGCAAGCCCTTCTTCAGGCCATACCAGCCACCGACCGGGTTCGCTTCAGAACGCCCCCAGGCCTCTACGGTTCCTTCTTTGGCTGGCTTCTGCTCATCGGCTCCGCCAAGTTCCACCCAGTCGCCTGCCTTCGTGAGCATGGCGTGCAGGTCGTCAATGCACCTGTTACGTCCCGCCCTATACGAGACTCTTCGTCCCGAGCTATTCCGGGGTGAGACAGGAGGAAAGTCCCACTCTGTAGTCGGACGGATTTTCCGCGGCATCAGCGTGGGACAAGGGGCCTATCGGGATCGGGGATCGCTGGGCGGGAAGCGCCAGGGCTCCTCGGGATCGTAGAGGTTCCTTTGGTGGCGATCGTGATGACGGCGCAGTTGTACGAGGTAGTAGCTCTCGCAGGCGGTAGCGAGCTGGAAGAGGAAATCGCAAAGCGCCACGGCGGTTTCGTCGGAGAGGCCGTCGGGGAACAGGCGGTTACGGCGGCGGCTCATCGGAGTTCCTCGATGGCCACTTGCAACAGGTCGTCGGGCAGATGATTGAGCCCGCGCGGCACCGCCAGACGCATGGCGGTACGCAGAATGCGCGCCGCATGCCGGGGCAGCCCCTTGCTCGCCTGACGCAGGATCTCCAGGCCGGAATCGGTGAGCAGCGTATGCGTGCAGCCGGCGCGCTGGAATCCATGCTCGACCAGTCGCGCGAAGCGCTCGCGCTCGAACACCGGAGGCAAGTGCACGCGCGCCTGGATGCGTCCGGCCAAAGCCGCATAAGGAGCTCGTTCCAGCGTCTGCGCCAGCACCGGATGGCCGACCAGCCAGACCGTCATCAGATCGCGCGAGTCGAAAGCGAAGTTGAGGAAGGCCGGGAAATCGCGGAAGAAGTCCGGCGGCAGATTCTGCGCCTCGTCGAGGATCCACACCGGCAGGAGCTGCTTGGCATCCGCCAGATGATGGATATGCGCCTTGATCTCCCGCCACAACAGCGCGCGGCGATAACTCGGCGCCAGGCCCAGCGACTGCGCCAGGCAACGATACAGATCGAGGCGCCCGAAGTCCGTCTCCGCGTGGTAGATGACCTGATAGCGATGCGGATTGAGCTTCGCCGTCAAAGCCCGCAGCGCCGCCGTCTTGCCCACCCCCGCCTCACCGGTCAGCAGCCCGACGCCCGGCGATTGCAGCAACCACTGGAAACGCTCGTGCAAACGCGCCAGCATCCCGTCATCCCACAGTTCGGTGCTTTCCTTGCCGAGCGGCGGATGGCGCAGCCCAAAATGTTGCAGTTCCATCGTCAGTCCTCCTGGCCGCCGTAATACTGTGCATGGACCAGTTCGACCAGATTCGGCCCAGCACTCGGGCTCCTGACCGGAACCGCGTCCACCGGATCAGGCTTGCGCCGCCGCCGATCGCGATTGGCGAGCGCATCGAGGGGCGTCGCCTGACCGATCGACTCGCCGGCGTCGTTCTCCACCCCGACGACGGTCTCGGCATGCGGATCGACGAGCAGGCGAACGGTCTTGCCAGCGAGCTCGAAGGGCACCTCGAAGCGCCCGCCCTGGTACGACACCGTGCCATCCTTGCGCACCAGACGGCGGACGCGGTGCAGGAACAGCGCATCGAGCTTCGCCGCCAGCGGTCCCAGCGAACGGATCTTCGGCAGGTCCTGCTGGTAGCGGGCAAGCGGCGTCTGGCCATCGAGGCCCGCATGCGGGGTGCGGTGATAGACCTGCTCCAGCCAGGCCCACAGGCGCGCGTTGAGATCGTCGAGACTCAGGATATGGCGTTCATCGACCTCGCTGAGAAACTGATCGCGGCAGGTGCGGTGCCAGCGCTCGAGCTTCCCCTTGCTCTCCGGTGAGTAGGCCCGGCAATGGACCAGCACGATGCCCAGACGGGCACAGATCCCTTGCAGGGTGTGCGCGACATAGGCGGCGCCGTTATCGACGACCAGCTTGACCGGGACGCCCCGTTTGAGGAGCGCCTGCTTGAGGACGCCCTCGATGTCGAGTGCCGTCTCGCCACGACAGAAAGCGCCGTGGGCAACGAGCCTTGCAGCGTCGTCGAAGAGCGACACCAGATAGCTCTTGCCCAGGCGGCCACCAATCGGCACGCGCGGGCCGTGCATCACGTCGCTGTACCAGATCTCTCCGGCGCAAGCGGCGACGAAACTGCGTTTCTCCTCCGGCAGGCTCGCCGAGCCGGCGATCCGCGACAGGCCGTGTTGCTGGAGCAGGCGGTGGATGCTCGAACGCGACAGGGTCCCCCTCGCGACGGTGCCAGCGACTTCGAGCAGGCGCTGGATCTGGCGGATCGAGCGGCGGGGGTTCTCGCGCTTGGCGGCGAGAATCGCCGTCTGGATGGCGGCGGAGAGTTTCGACTGGCCGCGATCGGCCCGCACCGTGGGGACCAGTCCGTCGAGGCCGCGAGCGCGGTAGCGGTAATACCACCCCTCGATCGTCTTCTCCCCCAGAGAGCGTCGGTCGGTACCGGGAATGACGTACTCGCGAGCAGCCAGCTCACGCAGGATCTTCTGCAACTCGCCCCGCGGCAGGCGGCGCTGGCTGATCAGCGGACCCAGGACGGAGAAGCGAAACAGCGCTTGCGGATCGATTTCGTTCATGGGGACTCCTCGTAAGAAAAGGGAGTCGCCATCAAACCGCAATCGCCGCGTCAATGACAGCTGCAAAGTGTGTGGGGGCCCCGCCCGGGCGGGGCCCCCACTGTCTGCCGCCGCTCCGGGATCAGCCGATCATGGGACGCGGATCTCCTGGTCCAGCCACGCCATGGCACGCGGCAGGCCAAGCGAAGAAAACACTTGCCGCCAGAAACCGCAGAATTGACTGGCCCGACCCAATTCGGGAAAACGTGCCCGCAGATGAAACGCGAAGATCGGTCCGCGATCCCGGAGCCACCACCACCAGCGGCCGATACTCCGCGCGGCAGGCTGTCCGTCGTCACCGCATCCGGCAGAAGCGGCGCCGACTCGAGGCGATAGGAATTGCTGTTGCACCGACCAGGGGAACCAACGCCGTGGGGCGATGCACTCGGGCAGGCGCGAACAGGTGCGCCGGCAACCGGCGCAGCGGTAACGACTGATCGGCACCGGGTCGAGCCGGGGCCGCTGCGCGCGCCGATCGGCTTTCCGGTAGTAGTACCCGTGCTGACGCAGGTGCTTGATCCCGCAGTGCGGGCACGACAGCGGTCGATAGACCTCCGGCTTCTGCCGGATCGTCTCCAGATGTTCCTCAAGCGTGGTGATGCCGGCTACCATTCGGCGCATGGGCTGGGCTCCTTTCTCTCCGGGTGGTCGTCAAACTTCCCACGATAGCAGAGGTTCTCCAGCCCTCCCTGCTCCCGAAGTCTCCCAGCCTTCTTCAGAACCTGCTGCTTCTCAAGCCCTCTCCGTTCGCGGGATGAGCGTGCACCTCAGCCCGCTGGGAGAGGCAGACGTAACAGCACCGCGCATCGTAGTGCAGCACTGTATTGCCCACCGTACAGACGAGGATCTTGCTGCCGTCCTTGTCGTCGGTATGCATCGTGTACTCGGAAGTACCCGGAGCCGTCTTCAGCTTCCACGGATCGTTTTTAGAGCGACCTGGCAGCTTGGCCATGGCATTCCCTTTCAGGTGGTAGAGGAACGGTAATTGCCGTGACGCCGAACGATTAGGCGAATTCCAGGAATTGCTGCGTCCCTCTGGCGCGGGATGTTAGACATTGCCGCCCACTTCCCTGACTCCATAGGTGCGAAGTGCTGCCTGAACCTGTGATGCTTCCGTTGTCTCCGAAGGGTAAAGCCGGTAACTGGGTGCAATGATCGGTTCAACTGCTGTCGCTCGCACCACGAAAACACTGTGAATTGGGAAGCGGTCGCCTGCCATCATGCGCAGCGGTTCTACCCAGCGGAAATACTCGGCTGCTTCTGGCGTTACGTCACTCGCTACGCCGAAAACCTTGAATCCCTTTTGGGCGAACACATCGATAAAGCTCAGGCATACCTTTGAGTTGATATGGATATTCTTCGCCGATCCCGGAGACGCGATGTTGGCTACGACGATGTGTTTGTCATCCGCAACTGCAAAAACCTCCTTCGGAGAAACATTGGGTTGGCCGCTTTCGTCAGCGGTTGCCAGCCAGCAGAGGACGCTTCGCTCTGCCATCGCCTTATGGCTGGAATTGAGAATGACTTCCACGAGGGCTCCTGCGATGTCTAACGTAAAGGGGACCGGCGCTGCGGGGCTCTATCGCGTAGCGTCCAGAGAGCGAAGCGACGGGGTCGACCGACGGGCTGGGCGTCACCTTCGGCCTACACTGGAAATCTCTCGAACTCAGGAAGTTCATGAATATGCTTCATCCAGTTGAGTCGTTCGGCCGTCTGTATTTGCACTGTTGGTGGTAGTGCTTCAGGATCATCAAGCGTTGAGGACTGTACGTCGACAATTCCAGGGAGTACTCCTGGATTCCGGTAGAACAACCCGCTCCCGCAGTCTGCGCAGAAACTCCTCAGAGCAGTACCTGACGAGTTAATCGTCTTCGGCTGCCCTTTCATCAAGGTCAAGGCAGTTTCGGGAAACATCGCCCAAGCCACCATGGGCGCGCCTGCGCTTCGTCGGCAGTCGCTGCAGTGGCACAAGGCAACGACCTTTGGTTCACCCGAGAGCTGATAGCGAATGGCGCCACATAAGCACTGTCCAGAGTAAGTCATAACTGAAACTCCTTGGTATTCCACGAATAATCACCAAGCGCCAACCAGATTTGATAAATCATGAACTCATTTCAGCCTCAAGTGGCGAGATTTTTGTGGAGCCCAACGCTCCGCATAACCGGATGGCAATGGAGAGCAGCGGAATTGCCAGTCCGAGTTGATGCGGTTGTTGGCGTCACTGCGGCTGGCGCTTGGCGAGCAGTGCCCACGCGCCAGCCGCGCATATGAGAGAGCCACCGAGAAGATTGAATCTACGCTGGGCCCGGGGGGACTCAAGCATGCGACGAGCGGCGCTCGCGAACGTGGCATAGAGCGTGGCGTTGATGGCCGCGAGAACGACGAACGTCGTGCCAAGTACCCAAAGCTGCGGTGCCGCGGGCGCGGTTGGATTGAGGAACTGCGGCAGGAACGCGATGAAGAAGACGATGCCCTTGGGGTTGAGCGCGGTAACCGCATACGTGTTCAGAAACAGGCGCAGCATGGACTCTGGAGCAGGAGGGGTCACGGCTGCTTGACCCGAGGTTCCTGCGCGAAGCATCTTGAACCCGAGATACAGGAGGTAGAGCCCACCAGCCCCCTTGACGACGTTGAACCAGAGTGCCGAAGCGGCAAGGAGCGCGCCAAGACCGACCAAGGAGAGGAAGAGAGCAGTTGAGTCGCCAAGGGCGACACCTGCGATGAGAGGCAATGTGGCCCTCTTGCCATGCGAGGCTGAGTAGCTGATCACGGTGAGGATCGTAGGTCCGGGGATCGCAAGCAGAACCATCGCGGCGGCGATAAACGCTAGCCAGAGATCGAGGTGCAAGGGTGTCTCCTGTGACGCCTAACGGGCTAGCTCTGAGGCGCGAAGCCGGCTTGCCGGCGTAGCGTCCCTCTGGAGCGGGATGTTAGACCTCGCCCGCATAGACGCCGCCATCTACAAGCCCCTCAATGAACGACTGAAAGTCCTCGGCCAGTAGCGTGACGCACGGCGTTTCGCATTCGGTCTCCACGTGAACAACGCGGGGCTCGCCTTGATGTCCCGAAACGCTGTAGTCGAGCATTACAACATCATGACCCGCAGACGGACACTCTCCGACGACCACGCCTATGTTTGGATAGCCCCACTGTTCGATCATCGCGGCACTGCCCAACGTGGGAGAGTCAATTCCCCATTCGCCCCCGATGCCTCGAATGCCGACGACGGCAATGTGGTCCTTGGCCCATGACGTTGCAGAGGAAGTTGGAAAGCAGTCTCGCCGAGGCTCACCGCCGTTCTGAGACTTCAAGAGCCGGAGGTAAGCCTCCGGCAACCTGTAGCCAAGGCCACGTTCTGCCGCGCGAATCATCCCCTCCGTGAGAAGGGGCCCTGTGAAGTATCTCGATTCGGCCCAGAAAGCGTCCATGTCCTAGCTCGCGGGGTCTAACGTTTGAATTCACCGGCGATGCGCGGCTTTATCGCGCAGCGTCCGGTGGAATGATCCTATTTTCCTCAGTTGAACCTTCCAGAATTGGTGCAAACTGAGCATTGATGAGGGTTTGCGGCCAAGAGGGAGGGTCACCCGATGGGTGAGATGGACTTTGAGCGAAAAGCGCTGGTCAAAGCGGTCGATGCCGCCTTGCAGGAAGTGGAACAAGCGATGGTGGAAATACGGGTTGCTACCCCCGGCGGGCGGTTTCATGTTCGCTGGGACGAAGGTGGAAGCGCCACGGCTTTGGGGCAGTTGCCGTTCTTTGCTGAGTTCCTTGACGTCTCGGGATTGTTCGCCCGGTGGCGGGACGGTTGTCCGATGGCCTACACGAGCCCCAACGCCCCGGAGGTGGTCGACGTTCTCGGCACTTGGCTGCTGTCGATCCTGGATGGGCAGCGGCGCTATGCGCATGTGACTGGGCTACGCGGCGACGAAGTCGCGCCACAGATTCTCGGCATGAAGAAGATCATCAGCGACGAAAGCCTGCGCCGCGCACTGGCGCACCTGGCCCCGAACCAACCCAAGCTCTGCAGCGACAAAGAACGCGCCGCGCGCACCGCCCAGTTGGCGAGGAGTACGGCCTGGATGGACACAGCGCTGTCGGATAGCACGCGCGAAGCCCTGCGGACGCCCTGGATTCTCGACGCCGACACCAGTGTCAAGTTGCTCTATGGCCACCAGGCGGGTGCCGAGATCGGGTACAACCCCACCAAGCCGGGACGTCCCAGCCATACCCTGCATACCTACTGGATTGGCAACCTGCGCCTGGTGCTCGATGTGGAAGTACAGGGCGGCAAAGCCCATGCGGCCAAACATAGCCTGCCTCGTCTGCGGGAGCTGCTCGAGGGGCTCGCCCCCGAGGAACGTCCCGTCCTGGTGCGCGGCGACATTGGTTTCGGCAATGAACGAGTGATGGCCGAGATGGAAGCGATTGGACAGAGCTATCTCTTCAAGCTCAAGCAAACGCCCGGAGTCAAACGTCTGATCGAGCGGCTCTGGCGGCAAGGCGACTGGCAGGGCGTGGGCCAAGGTTTTGAGGCGGTTGAAGGCGAGCTCCGGTTGGCGGGTTGGAGTGCTGCGCGGCGTGTAGTCGTGCTGCGGCAGCCAGTCAAGTCCAGTCTGGTTGCCCAGGCAAGCCGCAAGAGCCGACAGCCAGAACTGCAGTTCCTTGACCCTTCGGAGACGACCAAAGTATGGGAGTACGCCGTCCTGGTGACCAACGCGGACTACTCCCTTGAGGCCATGGACCAGCTCTACCGGGATCGAGCCGATTGCGAGAACGGCTTCGACGAACTGAAGAATCAATGGGGCTGGGGCGGCTACACCACGCAAGACCTGGAGCGCTGCAACCTCTCGGCGCGAGCGGTGGCACTGATTTACAACTGGTGGAGTTGGTATGTCCGCCTGGCGCATCCAAAGGCACGCCTGGAGGCAATCACCAGCCGCCCCCTGCTGCTCGCCGGTGTCGCCCGCCTGACTCAGCACGCCGGCCAATCCCGCCTGCTGCTCACACTTTCCCATGCGGCGGGGGATCAGATCAAGGCGATGATCGCCAATATCCGCAAGGGTCTTGACCATGTTCGGGCAACTGCGCCTCAGTTGCCGAAAGCCGCCCGCTGGCCTGCACTGGTTCGCTACATCGTCGACAAAATCATCGCCGTCAGGCCCAAAATGCCGCGGCAGACGGCCCTGGCCCCCCCTGGTCTGGCTGCCGCAATGGGCTAACAGAGGAATTTAGGATGATGGGTGTGCGCCCAGCATGGGCGCGATGTGATGGGGTGGAAGTCCCCTGTGGGAGTACCGGCATGACTTCATGAAGCCATGATAACCACTAGCCGAAGGCAAGGGCAAGGCCGCGAGGACTTGTCTGAAGGGTGAAAGCGGGGTTTGCAGGCGCACGCGCCTGCCCGCTTGAACGACGCGAGCGCTGTGAGCGGCTGCCAGCCGGAGCGCAAACGTGCGCGGCGACGGACAGGAACTGCATAGAAAGCCGAGGCGAGCTGGCACAGGACAGCGAAGCCCACCGGTACGGCGCCTAAGGTAAATGCAGCGCTGGTGCGCGGAAACATCTCGTTCTTACCTGGGGAGACCTGATCGGCGCGCGAGGACTCGACCTTTCGCAGGAGCAGTGCGGACCGCTGCTATGGAAGAAGGTTCTGGCGTTGCGGCAAGCTGCCGGCCGCAGACGAGCGAACAGGGCAGCGAGCGAAGCGAAGAGGCCTGGCGCGGCGGCTGGCGCGACCCGAGCCTTGAACCAAGACGAAGTGAGCTACGTGACACGATCTGTTCGACGCCGTACTGGCCCGCGACAACCTGTTGCGGGCGTGGAAGCGGGTGAAGGCCAACCGGGGAGCGCCAGGAATCGATGGCGTTCGCCTTGAGGACTTTCCCGCCTACGCCCGGAACCACTGGCTGGACGTGCGCGAGGAGATCGAACAAGGGCGATACGCCCCGCAGCCGGTGCGTCGGGTAGCCATCCCGAAGCCGGACGGGGGCGAACGGCTGCTGGGCATCCCGACCATCCTGGACCGGGTCATCCAGCAAGCCATCGCGCACGTCCTGACACCGATCTTCGGGCCGACCTTCTCGGCATCGAGCCCCAGGGCGGTCCGCTTTCGCCACTTTTGGCAAACATTCTGCTGGACCAGTTCGACAAGGAACTGGCAAGGCGGGGCCATCGCTTTGCCCGCTACGCGGACGATAGGGTCATTCTGGTCAAAAGCCAGCGGGCCGGGGAGCGCGTGATGCAGAATCTCACGCGTTACCTGGAGACCCGCCTCAAACTCAAGGTCAATCCTGCCAAAAGCAAGGTGGCGCCGATGAGTGACTGCCGTTTCCTCGGATTCACCCTGCGCGGCACGAAGATACGCGGGAGCGACAAGGCGCTGTGGTGCAAGGCCCAGGGCTACTCGGCTCAAGTTACTTCGTCGAGCGCGCCAACTCGTTGAACCGCCCTCTGTGGGTGGTGTGGGGGACGAAGGAGAGAAACCTCCGGCTACCCGATTGGGCCCCGCTCCGACCGGACGCTATTTTGCTGCAACGGCCAACACTGCTTGCGGATTCGTGCTCGCGATGGCCAGTAATGTACGAGCGGCACCGCTCGGCTGCTTGCGCCCTTGCTCCCATCCTTGCAAGGTGCGAACAGAAACACCCAGCAGTGCCGCAAACTGTGACTGTGACAGGCCGGTTTTCTTACGCGCCTCAATGACCGGCGACGTGACGACGGAAAGTTGACCGGCTTTCATCTCGCGCACCGACTGCAAAAGCTCTTCAGCAAGGTCGCGCGTTGCTTCGTAGGCTTCAAGTTCAGCCTTGGTAAGGGGCTTATTCTTCAAGGGCACGGCGGATCTCCTTCAACTTGGGGCCGGTGAGGTTGTCGGTCTTCGCTTTCGCATACACAAAGTGAGTAAGACCACCTCACCTTCAGTGCGGCGAGTGAAGTAAATCACCCGCACACCACCCGGCTTGCCCGAGCCTGCTTGCCGCCAACGCACTTTGCGAATTCCGCCGGATTCGGGCACGACATCTCCAGCGGCTGGGTTCTCTGCGATGTACGCAGCAAACTCGCCGCGCTCCTCTTCGCTCCAATAGTGACGCCTTTGGCGTTCAAACAGTAGCGTTTCGACGACGCTGAGGATTTGTGGACTATACGCCTAAAGAGCATAGCCATACTCACTTATCAAGAGGCCCAACGACTGATTTAACCGGCTGTCGCGGTTATATCGCGCAAGTCCAGGTTGAATGAAAAGTTGGGCCCTTAATCGACCCTGAAAATCATCTAGCCGGCCTCCCACCGCCTCCCACCAAGTGAGACGGTGGGGTTAAAGTGAGTTTGCGAACTTGCATTAACCACAGGAGGCCGGACATGAAATATAGCGGAATTGACCTGCATTCAAACAACAGCGTAGTGACGGTGACGGACGAAGGAGATCGGGTGGTGGCGGAGAAGCGGCTGCCGAATGACCTATCGAAGATTGTCGCATTCTTGCTGCCCTGGCGCGATGAACTGGCGGGCGTGGTGGTTGAATCCACCTACAACTGGTACTGGCTGGTCGATGGCTTGCAGGAAGCGGGGTTTGAGGTGAAACTGGCCAACACTGGCGCCATCAAGAAATACGACGGCCTCAAACACAGTGGCGACGAGGCGGACGCCCGACATTTGGCGCACCTGCTGCGCTTGGGGATCCTGCCCACGGGTACGATTCTGCCGCCGGAGCACAGAGCGACACGTGATCTGGCCAGAAAGCGCATGCAACTCGTACGCAGCCGCACCAGTCACATCCTGGCCATCGAGAACATCTTGGCGCGGGAACGGGCGGTCAAGATCACCAGCAACCAGATCAAGCGCCTGACGGCGGTCGACGTGGATCAGATGGGACTGTCGGCGGATGTCGCACTGGCCGTTCAAAGCAACCTCGCGGTGGTGACCACGCTCGGTGCGCAAATCGAACTGCTGGAAAAGCGTCTGCAAGAGAAGCTCGGGGAACGACCCGAATACGCCTTGCTGACCAGCGTTCCCGGCATCGGCCGCATTCTGGCCGCGATCATCCTGCTGGAGACCGGACCGATCGAACGCTTCGATGCGGTGGGCAATTACGCGTCCTACGCGCGCTGCGTCGATAGTCAGCGCCTGTCCAACGGCAAGAAGAAAGGCGAGGGCAACGCCAAGAATGGCAACAAGTACCTGGTCTGGGCTTTTGTCGAAGCCGCCAACTTCGCCTTGCGCTTCAATGCCGAAGCCAAACGCTTCTACGAACGCAAGAAGGCCAGAACCAATAACGTGGTGGCGACCAAGGCGCTGGCGCACAAATTGGCACGAGCCTGCTTCCACATCCTGAAGGAGCGCGCACCCTTCGACACGAGGCGCTGCTTCGCATGAGTCACGACGGCGGCGGCAAGCCCGGTAAGGGGCCTGGACGACGAGCCATGAGCCTGAATGGGATGCCGCTGTCCGTCACCCGGGCAGCAACGCGGATCGCCCGTAACGTGAGCCAGCAAGGGGTTGGCGCCGGGAAACCGGCAGCCACGAGTCTGTGCAATCCAGTGGACACGAAACGGCACCAAGGTTCTTCTGGGGCGGCGTGGCCGCCAGGGCGAAGGCAGAGCACCGCTGATCGCTTGATCCTGATGGGTGACTGGCGCGATTCGTCGCAGCCATTATCTGAAGAAACGGGCGCGGTTCAGATGCTGCAACGGGAGAGCTTGAGACATTGGGATAATCGACCATCGCATGGGTCATCATGGCTGCGGGCGGAACTGCTTCGCCCGCAGCCATGATCCAGCGTACGGTCTCTACGCGGCGTCAAGGGTGCGCTTCGCCAGGCTGCAAAAAACGCAGCCCGCCCTTGACCCCGCTCCGAGACAATCGGCAGCCGACCGTGCGACGGACATTCCAATACCAATCGCGCTATTGACGCGAGAGTTTTGTTTGCACACTTGACACGGGCCGGCTAATGGGTGGCCCCTTTAGGCTCATTGAGCGCGCCCAATCCCTGATTGTCTGATCGAGTAACTTTCGATGTTCTGAAAGGCTTTGGATGTCAGTAAAGATGGTCTGATCAAGGCTCGTCGGAACAGGCAGGCTCCTTATTGCTGCAAGCGCTGAATAGTTGGCTGGATGAGTTGAGAAGCGCTTCAGCCAAATGGTATCGCCAACAATCAAGTGGTTGAGTGTTCCGAGAATGGAGCCGAAGAATGCATTTCTGTTGGCACTAAGTTCTTCGTCCGGCAGTCCTTTTGCAGCCTCATACAGTTTGGCATTCATCCATTCGTTGTACTCGGCCATCAGGCAAATATGTTCAATTCGGTTCATGGCGATCTCAAGGGGCACAACGTAGAGCTAACCGGCGCTGCGCAGCTCTATCGCGCAGCGTCCAGCGACCAAAGGGAGCGAGGTTGAGCGCCGGGTTGGGCGACATTGCCAAGCGCAACCAGCGAAAAATTACATCCACTCTCGCGGTATGTACTGGTCGGTAAGGCAACCATTATCTCCAACCTCTCTTACTCCCTTTACGTTAATTATCCGTGGCTTCACATTTTGATTAGTAACGCCAACATGGCCTTTAGCTTTTTCGATGGCTTCATCTTTGTTATTAGCAGCAACAGTCGTAACTGCTAGACCTCGATCGTTTCCTTCGATGTCAAGACATACCTTAAAGAGTTTAGTCATATCAAATTCTCCCAAATTTTACTTGTGGTTAAAAACGAAGGCAGCAGAGTGGAAAGGAATCCGCAGTTCTGTCGCCCAACGTTCAAGTTCAGGCGCCTTGCGCGGCTTTATGCGCAAGGTCGCCTGCAACGCAGGGTTAGCCCCGGTTACCGCCACGGCCTTTCTCGCACGGACCGGCCATACTGATCCATATGAATACCCGGGCCATAGGCATCTGGTTTGATTTTGAGTTGTTCGCCAGGAACTCCGCCACCTTGAGGCTCAAGCGTTATGGGCCGGCCGTATCGGTTTTCGTGCACGCCTGGCCCATAAACATTGGGTCGCAGAGCCTCTGCTTGCCCGGACGGTTGCTGCATACCGCCGTTCGTGTCAAATGGAGTAACCGTACCTTTGCACTCGCCCATAATCACCGGGCCGATGCAACCGGCAATAGCTAAATGCGGCAGCATTGCGATAAACAGAAGCGTCGCGACGTATTTCATGATCTGGGGCTCCTTTATCGGCTACTTGGCAACGGGCAGGGAAGATATAAGAATCAGAAGGCTCTGCTTGGCTTCCTCGGGAAGCACCGAAACGCCCTTGTGAATTGCATATTCCTGGGCCGACATTCGGATGAGACTCTCGTTATCACGGTCCATCCATGCAGCTGGCAGGCCAAGTCTCTGCTCTATCAATTGAGCCGTAGCATCCGATATCTCCTTCTTCCCTTGGCCCATTTTTATCAGCGCGGCCTCATTTGTTTCCGGGACAAGTTCCTTTGCTAGATTGCCCAAGCCACCACACAAATGGCGAGCGAGATGTAGGTTCTGTGCGCGAAGCTCAAGTGACATGAACATTTCCTCCCAATAGGGAATATGCATCGAGTATGAAGGGGCTAACGTCATGGTCAACGGCGCCGATAGGCGTCCGCTGAACCTAAAGTTAGGCCATTTTCAACCGTTTTGACCAATTGGTTGTAACCCATTTTCTCAGACATCTTTTTTTTACCTATCTCCCCGACCGGCCAGTGTAACTGTCTACGTATGTTGGCAATTAGTCGAATTTGACCTGAAATACTTGGTTGTCTTCGGTGGCCCGAAGTGTTGTCGCCTTTGCATCTCGATTGTGACCAACGAAACAGCAAAACATATACCGAAGTGCATCCCCAACGAGCTTGTGAAGCCGTGACTTGTCATCAATGATCGGAATAACCCAGTCACCACCATATTGACGCAAGGATTCTTCATCGATCTTCCCATTGTGGGCAGCAGCATTACGTAGTTTTACAAGCACATCAATAACGTCTTTACCTTCTGGGAAAGTAAGCCCTAATTTAATCGCAACGTGATCCAAGTCCGCTTTGATCTCGTGCCTTTCACTAAAGCTTCGTAGACGCGCCGCAAAACTACCACCCGTTTCGTTATCAGATGCTTCTTCCAAGAGAACGAGTTGAAAGAGAATCTGATAGTCAGGCTCTCGTTCCCGCAAAGAAGCCCGATACAACCTCAGAAGGAGTGCGAGCTTGCTATTGGAGGCTGCGGCTCTTTCAAGATCAGGTAACACGTCAAGAAAGCCGTGGAGGAGCGGTCCATCCTGTATGTGTGTTCCATGGCGAATAATTCGATCACAGGGGATGTAGAACTTGACCCCATTCCCCGGGGCTCCTTTTGCATATGCACATAACGGCAACACCGGATTAGCAGAAACTACCGCCAACGATCCTGCGATTGCCTCTACGTGCAGTTCAATAGAATCAATTGCCGATCCACAGGAGTTCGCTTCGACATCGGAAAACAACACGACGACGGTCTGTCCCGTATCCCGGTATTGCGCTAAACACTTTTCGAAATCCCTTCTTAGGAACGGAAACCCAACCTGATCAAGAAGGTGTCGTGTATCGTGAATTTCCCCGCTGGTCCCAGTTTGCGATAGAGGGATCACAGAGACCCCAGGACGTAGCTCAATTCGCTTCTGGATAAAACAACGGGTAAGAAATGCGCCCACCTGATAGTTAGCCATTAGCGCCACCGACGTCATCCAACCACATCTTTCGTAAAAACATGTCAGGCAAGTGCTGCCTAACGTGGAGGTGACCGGCGCTGCGCAGTTTCATCGCGCAGCGTCCAGTGACCGAAGGGAACGGGGCGACCGCCGGGTTAGCTCTTTGGCTGCGCACTGAGTAACTTTCGGCACTTATGCGTTGTGGCTTGAATGGCGAGCAGGTAAAGCTCGTACGCCTCGTTATAGGGCTCATTGCTCCAAGAGCTTATCCACGCATTTTGGTCTTTCATCCGTGCGATGCGCTGCTCGCTTATGAACTCAAGTATGGGCAGTTGCGCCTTTTGGACGGCTAAGATTTCCTCTGCCAGTTCCGGAAAGTGAAGGCCTTGAAGCATCCTTGCTTCGTAGAGAGGGGATGGTGCGTCGTGATCCTCGTTGCGAAAGATCATGCTATTGCGCTTGTCATCAAGCCACTGCGAGTGAGCATAAAGAGCCTTTACGAGAGATTCCAAACGCTCACGACGACGCGTGCTTTGCTCACGCTCCGATGTGAGGTGATGCGTAACGAAATGGCCGATGAGGCCACCCCCGATCGCTAGGAGGCCACCGATAACCACAGGAACGGCCTTTGCGATCTCGCTATAGATTGATGTATCGGTCACGGAAGAGCTAACGTGAAAGCTCAGGGGCGCTGCGCGGCTTGATCGCGCAGCGCCCCGCTGGAGCGAAGGGTTGGGCGAAGAACCGGCAAACGCCCAGGCACCGCTGACCGGCATGCCGACGCGGCCACTGGCCAGCCTCCGAGCCGACCACGCGGCACCGCAAGCGCGTCAGCCGACCAGGCCGTAGCTCAGGAACGGCCGCCCAGCATGCCGCTACGCCAGCCGCGACGAGGCGACGACCGGCGAGCGCCGCGCCCGGCAACGCGCCAGCCTGCGGGCAAGGCCTTCGGAAGCGACAGCCTTGGGTCATGATTTGGCCTCGCACGCCCAACGTTTGAATTCACCGGACCTGCGCGGCTTTTCGCGCAGGACCGGTGCAATGATGGGTTGGGCATATGCCGCACATAGCTAATTCCTAGCGATGCGTACCGAATACGACCGTTCGGTGAATTGGTGCAGATGTCTTTCCACTCTTCTTCAAATAGAGACTCAACTCCGAGAGCAGTTTCCCTACAAAGGCGAAATCATCTTGGTCCCACGACTTGCCCTTAACAGGGTGCATAACGGCATTTCTGATTGAGTTCAGTTTCTTGAGGTCAGCGAGAAGTTCCTGCCTATTGGCAACGAATGTTCTTGGAAGATTTACGGAGAACAGCTTCCAGTTCTTTTCAATAACTTCTGACAAGTGGATGAAAGTTGTATAGGCGAATGGGCTATCCACGGGTTCGGCGTCCTCTTCTCTGGTCTGAACGCAAGCTTTGCGAACAGCTAGCGGAACGCCGTTTCGCCACCAAGCCAACTCAGCGTCGCCAAACTCCTTGATGAGAACATCCTTTATGTGTTGATGGAGACCCACTTCGAGGTCAGCAACCCGCTCGTACATGTCTCCGCGGTTTGCTGTCGAAAAAGCCATAGCCCAGTAAAGATTGGCCTCGTCCCAGGATATTCCCTGAGCGGCTGCGTCTCGGTAATACGACTTGCTGGCCTTGCCATCAGAGCCTTCTAACAGTTTGTGAAGTTGATTCCGGCGTGCGGGATCGATTCCGAAGAACACTTCTGAAGCTGTTACGCCGCCTTCGGCAACTTGTAGTTTCATGTAGCGGACGATCGTTTGGAACGATACATCCATTTCTTGCGCAATCAAGTGTAAGGGTTTTCCTGTCCTCAGGTGACCAACTGCTACTTGGCGTTTAGTCATTATTCAGATGCCCAACGACATGCGTAACCGGGCGCCGGCGCGTAACGCGGCGGGTACCCTCCGGTTGACGCATTGGTTAGCCCTGCATTGTTCTGCAGGGGACCGCGAAATCAATGTGGTAGTGCTCGTCATGTCTCCACCAGGCCGGCCCCTGAAGGAATTTCACATTCTGCCTGAGGTATGCCCCCCTGGGCGCGGCGAGTAGTGACTTCAGGAAGCGCGGATCAAAGATCACTAGCGCAATATCCGCCGAGCGAGCGCGTGCGGCAAGTTGCAGCTGGTAGATATGCTCCGCCATCGCCTCGAAATCAATCTGCAGAGTCTGATACTTCCCGACTTCGTCAAACTCGAGGTCGTACCCGAACCGGTTAAGCGCGTTGCCCGGCAATGCCACCGACCGTTCGGCGCTGTCGACAACTGGCACCATGAAATCCACCGAAAGCCCGTTCTGGTGTGTCTTGTGCGGCCGAAATCGACCTCCGGATGGCCAACCGGTCTCCCCGTAGACGAATACCTTACCAGGAGCTGTCTTCTCAAGCGCGCTATACGCGGCAGAGACGATCTCAGCGACCTTGGAGTGAACATAAGTCCGCCGAAGCACTCCCGCAGCGGAGCTATAGGCGCTGAAGTTTCGGCCGTTCCCCGGCAGCCCGACTCCATTCTCCAGTCGGCCGTTACTCACGGATCCGTAACAGGTACTCTCGCCCCAGACCGTCAGCGATACAGCGCAGAGGTAGAGCCATACGAGAGGCCGGAGGATTGCGCGCAGGACCATCGGCAGGGCTAACGTGAAGTAGCAATCCTACTTGACGCAAAGCTTTGCATCATTATACTGTACACATGTACAGCAAACGAAAAAGTCTCTGACAAAACAATGAGGTGTGCCATGGACCGGTCCACTAAAATTTCCGGCAATTGCGTCAATGTCCCCCAGGCGCCGCAACCACCCCGGCGGCTGCTCGATCAACTCAGCGACCGCATCCGTTTCAAGCACTATAGCATACGCACGGAGCAGGCCTATTGCGGCTGGGTACGACGCTTCATCCTCTTTCACAACAAGCGGCACCCTCGTGAAATGGGGGCGCACGAGGTCGAGGCGTTTCTTACTCACCTTGCGGTCGCCGGGCGTGTTTCGGCATCGACTCAGAACCAGGCGAAGAGCGCCTTGCTTTTCCTCTACAAGGAGGTGCTGGAGACCGAGCTGCCGTGGCTGGATGACGTTGAATCGGCGAAGGCTTCGAAGCGCTTGCCAGTCGTTCTCACGCCTGACGAAGTCCAGCGCCTGCTGGTGCTGATCGAGGGCACCGCCGGGCTGATCCTGCGGCTGCTCTACGGTACCGGCATGCGCATCATGGAGTGTCTGCGCTTGCGGGTGAAGGATGTCGACTTTGCGCGCGGCGAAATCCTCGTGCGCGAGGGGAAGGGTTTCAAGGACAGGGTGACGATGTTGCCCAATACGCTGGCCGCCCCGCTGAAAAGTCATCTGGCAAGGGTGACGGCGCTGCACGATGAAGACCTTGCCGCAGGTTGCGGCGAAGTCTACCTGCCGTGGGCGCTGGCGAGAAAGTATCCGCATGCCGCATGCGAATGGGCGTGGCAGTATGTCTTCGTCGCCGCCAGGCGATCGGTCGACCCACGCTCCGGAGCGGTACGCCGACACCATGTCGAGGCCCAAAGTATTCAGCGCACAATGCGCAACGCGCTACGCCACGCCGGCATCAGCAAGCCGGCCACTCCGCACACCATGCGCCATTCGTTCGCCACTTGTCTGCTCGAAAGCGGCTACGACATTCGCACCGTGCAGGAGCTGCTGGGTCATTCGGATGTGGCCACGACGATGATCTACACGCACGTGCTCAACAGCGGTGGACGAGGGGTTCGGAGTCCGCTCGACGCACTGGTGTAGAATGCGCGGGTGAGACTTTTCACGGGCATGCGCGGGCACCTTCGCAGGTCGGGTTGGCGCAGCGTAAGCGGACTTTTTTCCGTGGGATGTTGGCTTACGGCCTGCGGCCTAACCCAACCTACGACGCTACGACCCTAGCGTGCCGCGGCGCCCGGATGCCCATGTGCCGGGCGCGACCGTGGAGCCTTGCCGCACAGGTCTGGCTCCTATCGCCCAATTTCCTCGACCGATGATCCTCAGTCCGCTCCCCTTCTCCGCAAGCGCGAATGCCATCCCTGCCGGCTGACCCCTTGGCCGACTGCCTGGCACTCGATCAGCGCCGTTTGCGGTCGATGGCGCGCGACCTGCGGCACGTTTTCGGCAGCAAGCGCGATGCGCTGCAGGCGCAGCGCGACGAGTTGCTCGGCAGATCGCGCGCGGCGGTCGCGGCGCGCCGGGCGCGCCTGCCAAAACCGGAGTTTGCCGACGACCTGCCGGTCAACACTCGCCGCGACGAAATCGCGGCGCTGATCGCGAAGCACCCTGTGGTCATCGTCTGCGGCGAAACCGGCTCCGGCAAGACGACGCAGATCCCGAAGATCTGTCTCGAACTCGGCCGCGGAACGACTGGCCTGATCGGCCACACGCAGCCGCGGCGGATCGCCGCGCGGGCGACGGCGGCGCGCATCGCGCAGGAGCTGCAGAGCGAACCCGGCCGCCTGGTCGGCTACAAGATCCGTTTCAGCGACCGCAGCTCGCCCGATGCCTTCGTCAAGCTGATGACCGACGGCATCCTGCTCGCCGAGACGCAGGGCGACCCCTGGCTGGAGCAATACGACACGCTGATCATCGACGAGGCGCACGAGCGCAGCCTGAACATCGATTTCCTGCTCGGCTATCTCAAGCAACTACTGCCGAAGCGGCGCGACCTGAAGCTGATCATCACTTCGGCGACGATCGATGCCGAGCGCTTTTCGCAGCACTTCGGTGGCGCGCCGGTGATCGAGGTTTCGGGCCGGCTGTTTCCGGTCGAGCTGCGTTATCGCCCGTTGCAGAAGGCGCCAGGCGATGCGGTGGCGAACGCGGCGAGCAACGCCGCACCGGACGACGAACGCGATCTCTACGACGCGATTGCCGACGCCTGCGACGAGCTGCATCGCGTCGGGCCGGGCGACGTGCTGGTCTTCCTGCCTGGCGAGCGCGAGATCCGTGACGCGGCCGAAGCGCTGCGCAAGCATCACCCGCCGCACACCGAGATCCTGCCCTTGTTTGCCCGCCTGTCGGCCGAGGAGCAGAGCCGCATCTTCAAGCCGCACGTCGGCCGCCGCATCGTGCTGGCGACCAATGTCGCCGAGACCTCGCTGACCGTGCCGGGAATCCGCTACGTCGTCGATTCGGGGCTGGCGCGCGTCAAGCGCTACTCGTATCGCAACAAGGTCGAACAGTTGCAGATCGAGAAAATCGCCCAGGCTTCGGCCAACCAGCGTTCCGGGCGCTGCGGCCGGGTGGCGGCGGGGGTGTGCATCCGCCTGTACGAAGAACAGGATTTCGCCCTGCGGCCAACGTATGCCGACCCGGAGATCGTGCGCTCGTCGCTGGCCGGCGTGATCCTGCGCATGAAGGCGTTGCGTCTGGGCAACGTCGAGGATTTTCCCTTCCTCGAGGCGCCGCCGCGCAAGGCGATAAGCGACGGTTACCAGTTGCTGCTCGAACTCGGTGCGGTGACGGCCGAACATGCGCTGACACCGACCGGCCAGGAACTTGCGAAGATGCCGCTCGACCCGCGGCTCGGGCGGATGATCGTCGCCGCCCGCGACGAGGGCTGCCTGCGCGAGGTACTGGTGATCGCCGCCGCATTGTCCGTGCAGGACCCGCGCGAGCGGCCGCAGGAGCGGCAGGGAACGGCCGACGCCGCGCACCGCAAGTTCGCCGACGAGAAGTCGGAGTTTCTCTCCTGGCTCAGGCTCTGGGACTGGTACCAGGCCGAGGTCGAACACCGCAAGTCACAGCGCAAGCTGGTCGAGGCGTGCCACGAGAATTTCCTCTCGGCGCTGCGCATGCGCGAGTGGCGCGATATCCACAGCCAGTTGCACGCGCTGGCGGCCGAGCACCATTGGCAGGAGAACGCCTTGCCGGCGACCTACGACGCCATCCATCGCGCGCTGCTCGCCGGGTTGCTCGGCAACCTCGGCTGCAAATCCGAAGAGTCGGCGCATTATCTCGGCGCGCGTGGCATCAAGTTCCTGATCCATCCGGGCTCGGCGCTGCAGAAGAAGGCCGGCAAGTGGATCGTTGCCGCCGAGATCAGCGAGACCACGCGCCTTTTTGCACGCTGCGTCGCACGCATCGAGCCCGAGTGGCTGGAACGGGTCGGCGCGCATCTCCTCAAGCGCAGCTGGTTCGACCCGCACTGGGAAAAGAAGGCGATGCAGGCGATCGCTTTCGAGCGGATTACCCTGTATGGGATCGTCGTCGATGCCCGCCGGCGGGTGAACTTCGGGCCGCTGGATCCGCCGGCGGCGCGCGAGATTTTCATCCGCCAGGCGCTGGTCGGCGGTGAGGTCAGCGAGGAGTTCGAGCGTCGCTGGGGTTTCTACACGCACAACCAGCAGTTGATGCTCGAGATCGAAACGCTCGAGCACAAGTCCCGCCGGCCCGACGTGCTGGTCGACGACGAGTTGATCTTTGCCTTCTACGACCGCCTGATCCCGCCGGACCTCTACAGCGGCGCTGCCTTCGACAAGTGGCGGCGCGAGGCCGAGCGCGAGACGCCGCGTCTGCTCTACCTGCAGCGCGAAGACCTGATGCGGCACGAGGCCGCCGGCGTGACCAGCGAGGCCTTCCCGCATCAGCTGCGGCTCGCCGGGGTCGATTACGGGCTGGCCTACCACTTCGAACCCGGCAGCCCGCGCGATGGCGTGACGCTGACCGTGCCGCTGGCGCAGTTGAACCAGATTCCGCTTGCGCGCTGCGAGTGGCTGGTGCCCGGCCTGCTCAAGGAGAAGGTGGTGCAGCTGGTGAAGACGCTGCCGCAGCGGCTGCGCGCCAAGCTGGTGCCGGTGCCCGAATTCGCCGCCGAGTTCGTGGCGCAGGTGCCGCCGGTCGACAAGCCGCTGGTCCTGGCGCTGATCCACTTCATTCTGCAGTCGCGCGGGCTCAACGCGCGCGGCTGGGAGATCACCCCCGACGCTTTTCGCCCGGATGCCTTGCCGGCGCACCTGTCGTTCAACTTTCGCCTGGTTGACGAGAACGGGCGGCAGCTCGGGATGAGCCGCCAGCTGAACGAACTGCGCGCCGAGTGGGGGCGCGAAGCCAAGCACGAGTTCTCGGAGCTGCACGAAACGCCGGGCGAGTATGCCGGGATGCGCGACTGGACCTTCGACGAACTGCCCGAGCTGATGGAGGTGAGCGTCGGTAGCGGTCAGCGGGTGCTCGGCTACCCCGGCCTGGTCGACGACGGCGACAGCGTCTCGCTGCGCGTCTACGATACGCCGGCCGAGGCGCAGCAGGCACACCGGGCGGGGTTGCTGCGCCTGTTCATGCTGCAGTTCCGCGAACAACTCAAGTATCTCGAGAAGAACCTGCCGGGGCTCAACCAGATGGCGATGCAGTTCATGGCGCTTGGCACGCTTGATGAACTGCGGCGGCAGTTGATCGACCTGAGCTGCGCGCGCGCCTGCTTGGTCGAACCCTGGCCGACCGATGCCGCGGGTTTTCGCACGCGCTGCCTTGAGGCGAAGCCACGGATCGGCCTGCTGGCGCAGGAGATCTGCCGCCTGGTCGGACAGATCCTCAGCGACTGGCAGGCACTGCAGAAGAAGCTGCCGGCCTTCAAGGCCTTTGCCACGACGGTGCAGGACATCGACGGGCAACTGGCGCGGCTGCTCAACCAGCGCTTCATCATCGAGACGCCTTTCGAGCGTCTGCAGCACTATCCGCGCTATCTGCGGGCGATTGCGCTGCGTCTCGACAAGCTGAAAGCGGGCGGTGCGTTGGGCGCGGCGCGTGATGCGCGCCTGCTGGCCGAGCTGGCGCCGCTATGGACCCATTACGAGCGCCGCGCCAGTGTGCTCGCCAGGCAGGGCGTCAGCGACGCGCAACTCGAGCAGTTCCGCTGGCTGCTCGAGGAATTGCGCGTCCAGCTGTTCGCCCAGGAACTGCGGACGCCGGTGCCGGTGTCGAGCAAACGCCTGCAGAAGATGTGGGAAGGCTTTTGAGCGAGATGGTGGCGGGAAAACGCGTTGACCGCCGTCTGCCAGTGGCCAGGAAGGCCGGTCGATGCGGTTGAACTGGCAGCGGCGTATGCTGTCAATTGGGCGGGACTGGCAGGTATGACGGTCAATGGCTCGACTGCACGCTGCCGGCAGTTTGATTGTTTCTTCCGCCAGCCATTCGGTTTCAATCCTTGCGGTTTCAATCCTTGTTTCAACAGTTTTCGGAGAGCCTCATGAAGAGCGACGAAAAAATCATCAACATCCTTAACGCCCTTCTGGCTGGGGAATTGTCCGCCGTCGACCAGTACCTCATCCACGGCGAAATGTATGCGGACAGGGGCTTCACCCGACTGGCGGAAAAGGCGCTGCACGAATCCGAACACGAGCGACAGCACGCCCTGGCGATCATCCAGCGGATTCTCTTTCTCGAAGGCACGCCCGACATGAGCAAGCGGAGTGTGCTCAAGATCGGCAGGACCGTGCCTGAAATGCTCCAGTCAGATCTCGACTACGAATACCATGTCGTCGGCGAGCTGAAGAAGGCGATGGCCGCCTGCGAGAAGGCCCAGGATTACGTCACCCGCGACATGCTCGCCATTCAACTCGACGACACCGAGATGGACCACGCCTACTACCTCGAAAAGCAGCTTCGCCTGATCGAGCTGGTCGGCCTCAAGAACTATCAACAGAGCCAGATCGACTCTGGCAACCCGGCATAGAGAGGCGCAGCGATGAAAGGTGACAAGAGAATTGTCGGCGCCCTGAACAAGGTGCTGAAAAACGAACTGACGGCGATCAACCAGTATTTCCTGCACGCCCGCCTGTTCCGCCACTGGGGCCTGGAGAAGCTCAACGACTACCGCTACAAGCAGTCCATCCGGGTCATGAAGGAAGCCGACAAACTGATCGATCGCGTCCTCTTTCTCGAGGGGCTGCCCAACCTGCAGAGCCTGGGCAAGTTGCTGATTGGCGAAAACGTCGTCGAATGTCTGCAGTGCGACCTCAAGTACGAGGGCGAGCTCCAGCGCCCGCTGCTGATCGAGAGTATTGCACTGTGTGAAGAGCTGCAGGACTACGTCAGCCGCGACCTGCTGGAAGACCTGCTGGAGCACTGCGAAGAAGCCATCGACTGGCTGGAGACGCAGCACAGCCTGATTGACGACCTGACGCTGGCAAACTATCTGCAGGCACACATCGATCCGGCCGGCGACTGAAAGGAAAGCGCCTGCGCGTGACCGCCCGCTCGCTGGCCACCTCTGCGGTCCCCTGTTTTCCTGGAGAATCTCCGTGTACGTCTGCGTCTGCATGGCCGTCACCGACCGCCAGATCCGCGAAGCCGCCGCGGCTGGCGCCCGCAACTTGAAAGACTTGCGGCGCGATCTCGGCGTCACCAGCGAATGTGGCAGCTGCGCGACTTATGCCCGACGGTGCCTGGCCGAGGCCAACGAAAGTCAGCGCCAGGCGGCCAGGGCAAAGCGATTTCCAGAGATTGAAACACCGATAAGCGACAGCCGTCATCCCCGCGAAAGCGGGGAGCCACCGTTCGGCCGGTTGTAGAACAGACTCTGGACTGGATTCCCGCTTGCGCGGGAATGGGCGGGGAATGGGTGAACTCCCGCCTGCGCGGGAATGGCCGAACTACCGCCCGGGAAGGACTGCCGGGCAGGCTGCCGTAAACACCGAAGGCGCTTCGAGACGCCCCTGAGCCCTGCCGCCGAGTGTCTGACGGCCGTGGCATAATCCTCTCGATGTTCCTCGTCTTCCCTCTCAGCAGCAAGCCCGACTGGCTCAATCCGCCGTGGATGACCGTCCTGCTGATTCTGCTCAATTGTCTCGTCTATTTTGGTCCGCAGCGCGCCGACGAGCGGGCCTGACAGCGAGGCGTCGACTTCTACACGCAGTCCGATCTGCCCGCGCTGGAGTTCCCGCGCTATGCCGACTACCTGCGCCAGAGCGACAATCCGCAACGGCGCGAACTTGCCGGCAGAATCGAGCACTTGGCGAGTGGTGACGACAGTCAGCACCTGTTGAGGTTGATGGAACGTGACCGCGACTTTCAGGCCGCGTTGCATGCCGGCAGGATCGTGCGTCCGGATCCGCCTGATGGCCATGTACGTGAGCCTCTACGGCCGCCGACGCATTCGCTTCTTCTACCAGTTCCTGTTCTACTTCGATTACGTCAAGGCGCCGGCGATCATCCTCCTGCCGGTCTGGATCGCCCACGAATTGGTGCAGCAGCAGCTCGACGGCCAGGGTGGCGTGGCTTACATGGCCCACGCCGGCGGCTTCGTCACAGGCGCGCTGTTGATCGCGTGGTACCGGTGGCGCCATCAGGTGACGACGGTGGACCTGCCGGAAGCGGCCACGGATGATGGCTTCCCGGCGCAGCAGTTCGCTCATCAGGCGGGCAGAGAGGAAATAGACGCCCGGGATATCCGGGTGGCGCGGGTGTCGCTTGTCGAAGCCACGTACCAGCGCCACCGTGGTGTCGGCATCCCGCCGGCCGAAGGCCGCCTCGGCCAGCGGCAGGACCGCATCCGGCCGCTCGGGCAAGAATGCCCCGTCCACGCCGCGCAGGCGCTTGAGCAGATCCAATGCCTGCTCGGCGCGCCCCAGGCGCAGCAATAGTCCCAGATAGGTCTGGCCGTGCGCCAGCGCACGCTCCGTCCTGCCTGCTGCCAGCAACAGCATCTGGCAGCGCTCCTGGATGGCCAGATCCTCCGGATACTGTCGCCGCTGCTCATCGGCAATATCGATCGCCGCATCCAGCTCACCTATGGCGATCTTGTTCGCGACCGCCTTGGCCATCGGGTCAGCCTGGGCGATGGCTGCCCTGGCCGCGGGATTGCTCGACGAGCGGGCGAAGCTGATCCGGACCTTGAGCCCGAGCGCCGATGAAACTGGTAGAGGACGTAACCCATCATGGCGAACATGATCACGGTGAAGTAGAGCAGGGTCCAGGTCAGGGCCGGCAGGATCAGCCAGTCACCGAGCCGGGGGAGGAGCAGGCGCTGGGCGTAGGGCGCACCCTTGGCGAGCAGGAACAGATGGAATAGCAGTAGCAGTAGCAGATGCGGCTTGCCCACCTGCCGCATGAGGAAAACCCATTTCACCGGATTCAGCGCCTGTCGCAAGCTGTTGCTGACTGACAGGGTCATGACGCTGGCTGGCAGTCCGAGGCAGAAGAAGATGAGGATGGTCCAGTGCAGAGTGGTGCTGACCCCGCCGACGAGGGCGATCAGGGCGCCCCAGATCAGGAAGATGGCGAGCAGGTTCCATGGCAGGTTCTTTCTCTCGGGGCCCGGCTGGAAGGTGGACCGCTCGCCGGCGGTAAGCCGACCCTGCGACACCGCCTCCATGACGCCAAAGGCCTGTCGCAGTCCCGCCAGCCGACCAGGCCCCCCGCCAGCAGGATATCCAGGGGCGTGGGCAGAGGAGCGATGGCAGCCAGCAGGGTGGCCAGCGACAGGAGCAGCAGCTTGATCAGCACGTCCGTCGGGGAAGAGAAAGAACCAGGGCAGGCGTTGCGGCACCTGGCCGGCGCAGGTCCATCGCCGCGGGTGCAGGGATGGGGCCGGAAATCGCCTCCATGAGCCGGCATCACGTCAGGGCGAATCGGGTTTCCGCTTGAACTGCGTGGCGGCAGGAGACCAGCCGGATGAATGAAAAAATCTCACGCATTGCATGAGATTTTATCGTTTGCCGCCACGGGAACAACCACCTAGATTGGCTACCGTATGCTCGGCCAGACAAAACTGCTCAGGCAACACGGAAACAAGGACCGACCTCGGTTGCGACGCGATCGCTTACGAACAGAAGGAGAAGGAAAGTGGAAACGGGCATTCCGGTTTTGGGCGCATGCATTACCATTCTTTTCATGGTTGCCTGTCTGGCATCACCTGCCGTTGGCATAGTCGTCGACTGGCTGGCTCGTCATCGTCAGCAAGGCCTCAGGGCACGCTGAGCTGGCATCCTGTCAGTACTTTACGCGCGCAAAGTAGGTTTTTTCGGACGCATCAAGCGCCTGCCTCAGCGTCACGATTCCCATCTGGGCCAGCAAAGGCAGCATCTTGAGGAACACCTCGCCGGTCGTGCAGGCATCGCCTAGCGCACTGTGGCGGCCGCTGATCGTGACTCCCAACCGTTCAGCGATGGGCTCGAGTTGGTGTGAGTCCTGGTTGGCGTGCAGCACGGCCGACAGCAGCAAAGTATCGAGCACTGGCTGACTGAAGACCACCCCGGTCTCGGCTTCCTTCAATTGCAGGAAGCGCATGTCGAAGGCAGCATTGTGCGCGACGAGCACGGTATCGCTGCAGAAATCATGGAAGGCCGGCAGGACGATGTCGATCTGCGGCTGTCCATGCACCATGTCATCGGTGATGCCATGGATCCGGATTCCTTCGGGTCGCAAAAAACGCTGCGGATCGACCAGCTGGTCGAAATTCTCGTGCCGCAACAAACGGCCGTTGACGATGCGTATGGCGCCAATCTGAATGATCTCGTCTCCAGCCGCTGGTTCAAGGCCAGTCGTTTCGGTATCGAATACGGTGTAGGTGAGATCGGCTAACGGTCGGTCAAGATCAATGCTTTGATCGCGGAAATGGAACAGGTCGAAGTCGTAGTACTCCGGTCGCGTGGCGATGTCACCGATCATCTCGCTTTGCGGCATGGAGTCCGGCGAGGCAACAGGGAGCACGAAGCGAAAGAAGGCACGATGCGCAGCCTTTTCACGCTCGTACCAGATTTCCCCGCCGTGGCGGTCAATGACATCGCGTAGTGACAGGGGCGAGCTTTCCTTGGCGAGGTGCATGGCATCGGTTTCCCAGGTGTAGAAGGTCTCCGACGACATGGCGTGCCCGGCCCAGATGATGTCCAGGTAGGCCAGCTTGCCGACAGGCTGTAGCCGGAAGCGCAGTTCCCTGATTTGATAATGCTCGACCAGACGGGATGCCAGGAAACATATCGAGAACACCAGTGAGAAACTCTCGGCTCTCAGCCAGACGCCCTCGTCGATCGCTTCGGTCTTGGTGGTGACTTTCAGCTCTGTCTCTATGCGGCGCTGGGCGGCGGCGATGATATCCATCCCCTGCACGTCCTCCAGCGGCCAACGCGTCTTCAGTGAATCGGCGAATTCGCTCATCGTTTGGTCGAGGCGCTGGCTCATTCGCACCACTTCGTCGCTGATGATGCTGACGAAGCGCTCGCGTATGTCTGCTTCCATATCCGGATAGTCCATCAGGTTGCCAACGGCCACTCGGATGTTGGCGAGGCTGCCTCGGCTACCATCGGTCAGCGACTGCAGCACCTGATCGCGACGGGATTCCTGCTCCAGGCTGCGGGTAATGTTCTCAACGGTCAGCACGTAGCCGCTCAGCTCGCGCTCGCGCAAAGGATCCCCGGTCGCCAGCACGGGTACCAGTTGAACACGCAGCAGTTGCCCGCCCCGTGCCGTCGTAATGAAGTTCGCGATCGCAGTCGCTGCGCCCTTGAGCAGGCGCTGGCGCACGACCTCCAGCGCGTGGTCGATCTGATTACGTTCAAGAATCGAGAAGATGGAACGGCCAAGGCCAATCAACGCGCCTCCCGCGACGGCCGTGCTGCCTTGTGCCAACGCACGAAACTGCAGGCGAGCACGGCTGTTGTAGAGCAGAATACGGCCATCGAGATTGCACACGACCACCGCTTGCGCCAACTCCGACATCAGTGCGGCCAAACGGTTTTTTTCTTCCTCTACCGAGGCCTTGGCAGCAGCGATCTGAGCCTCGACATCGTCCATCAGGCCATCCCGCTGCTGGGCCAGATCGTTGGTTGCCTGGGCCAGCAATTGGACTTCGGGCGGCCCCTCCGCGGTGACCCGGAAGTTGCGGTTCGCCGACAGCATCAGGCGCAGGTTCTCCACCATCTTGAGCAATCCCTGGACGTACTGACGGAAGAGGTAACGGATGACCAGCAAACCCAGGACGAAGCCAAAAGTGGTCATCAGGGCGCCAAGCGACAGGTGTGGGAGAATCAACTGGACGAGCAGGGCTTGCTCGTCGGCTTGCGCACCTACCCAGATCAGGAGCGCCGTAATCACGAAGGGTCCGGTCATCAGCAGACCGAGAATGATGACCGAGATGACAAAACGGGTACGCGCATTCATGTTCAGGAATCTTCAACGATTATCGGTAGCAGGACACGCATGAGGTTCTTCTCCAGGCAGCCGCATTCTACCGGCTATTGTCTCGAAACCCGTGCCCGGTGTGGACCATGCCGGGCAGAACGAGCCGGCACGCGTGCGGGCGCCTCGCGCTGCCACGGCCTGAAGAAAACCAGTTCGGGGGACTCAGCTCGGGCGGTGTCGGTCGGATCGAGTCAGAAAGGGCTATTGCTGGCGATCAACGCCCGACATCCTGCCTCTGCAAGGGGATCGACGGCGTGAAGGTGGCGACCGTCATTTGACCATAGCAGGTCAAACTGACTATACTGCGGAAGTTTTTTTCGGTGCGCTCGGCGCAGTGAAGGCGATGCACCAGGACTAGGAACAAGCGACCGGATCGCCGTGGCGCGGCTAGGCTCTGAATTCGCGACCTCCCAGGCGCCGGCTCGAATATGAGGGTATATGGACTATCTTTTCTCAGTGGCTCTGATGGTGCACATCGTGGCGGCGATCGGTGTCATCGGTCTTGTCCTGGTGCAGCACGGCAAGGGGGCCGACATGGGTGCCGCTTTCGGTAGCGGCGCTTCGGGCAGTCTTTTTGGTGCCACCGGTTCGGCGAATTTCCTCAGCCGTGCCACGGCGGTACTGGCGACGATATTTTTTGTGACTAGCCTTTCTCTGGCTTATCTTGCCTCCAGCAAACCAAAAACGGCTGGCAGTGTGATGCAGGATGCGATAAAATCAGCGCCGGTTCCAGCACCTGCCACAGGGGGTGTTGACCAGGGAAAAAGCCCCGCGGATCCTGATTCTAAGGCGAAAGATATTCCCAGGTAATTTGGTTTCAAGGCAGGGGCGGGACGGGCAGTATTCCTCGATCGGATCGTCCTCTGTGTATCGCAGTGCCGACGTGGTGAAATTGGTATACACGCTATCTTGAGGGGGTAGTGACTTCGGTCGTATGAGTTCGAGTCTCATCGTCGGCACCAGGAGGAGCCATCCGGTGCGGGTGGCTGTAGTCTGAATCGAAGGGCTTGTGGGGCGGATCATGCTGGAAGGTTATTTCCCGGTATTTGTCTTCATACTGATTGGCGTCGCTTTCGGTATTGCGCCCGTCGTCACTGGTCTGATCGTTGCGCCGCATCGGCCGGACAGCGAAAAGCTTTCTCCCTACGAGTGTGGCTTCGAAGCCTTCGAAGATGCGCGCATGAAGTTCGATGTGCGCTACTACCTGATCGCCATCCTCTTTATCCTGTTCGACCTCGAAGTGGCCTTTCTGCTGCCGTGGGCGACAATCTTCAAGGAAATCGTCCAAACCGATTCGGTGAAGTGGTTTGGCTTCATCGAGATGCTGGTTTTTATCGCCATCCTGGTCGTGGGGTATGTGTACGCCTGGGCCAAGGGCGCTCTGGATTGGGAGTGAGCGATGGGCATTGAGGGGATTCTCCAGGAAGGCTTCGTCACCACGACGGCGGACAAGTTGATCAACTACGTCCGTACCGGGTCGCTGTGGCCGATGAGCTTCGGGCTGGCGTGCTGCGCCATCGAGATGATTCATGCCGGTTGCTCGCGCTACGATCTGGACCGCTTCGGCATCGTCTTTCGTCCCAGCCCGCGGCAGTCTGACGTGATGATTGTCGCCGGGACGCTGACCAACAAGATGGCACCCGCTCTGCGCAAGGTCTACGACCAGATGGCGGAACCGCGATGGGTGGTCTCGATGGGTTCCTGCGCCAATGGCGGTGGTTACTACCACTACGCCTACTCCGTGGTGCGTGGTTGCGACCGGATCGTGCCGGTCGACATCTATGTTCCGGGCTGTCCGCCGACCGCCGAGGCGCTGATCTACGGCTTGATTCAATTGCAGAACAAGATTCGTCGGAACAGCACCATCGCCCGCTGAGCAAACCCAAACCAACCGAGAGTGAGTCATGTCCGCCAAGCTGGAAGCGCTTAGTCATAACCTGCAAAAGCATCTCGGCGATCGAGTGAAGTCCCTGAAGATCGCGCTCGGTGAAGTGACCATCGAGGTCGATGCGGCCGACTACCTCTCCGTGATGCAGACTCTGCGTGACGAGCCCGAGTTGGCGTTCGAAGAGCTGATCGACCTTTGCGGGATCGACTATTCGGTCTATGCCAACGTGCCCCGAGAGGGCAAGCGCTTTGCCGCCGTCAGTCATCTGCTGTCGATTGCTCGGAACTGGCGACTGCGCGTTCGCTGCTTTGCGCCGGAGGATGATTTTCCTTCTCTGCCTTCCGTAAGCTCGGTCTGGAACAGCGTGAATTGGTTCGAGCGCGAGGCTTTCGACCTGTTCGGGATTGTTTTCCCGGGCCACGAAGACCTGCGTCGGATTCTGACCGACTATGGTTTTGTCGGACATCCGTTCCGCAAGGATTTCCCGATTTCCGGCTATGTCGAAATGCGCTATGACCCGGAACAGCAGCGGGTGACCTATCAGCCGGTGACTATCGAGCCGCGCGAGGTGACGCCGCGGATCGTCCGCGAAGCCACTTACGGGGATGTCGAAAATGCCTGAACTTCGCAACTTTACCCTGAACTTCGGACCGCAGCATCCGGCAGCACATGGCGTGCTGCGGATGGTTCTCGAGCTTGATGGCGAAGTGGTGATGCGCGCTGATCCACATATTGGCTTGCTGCATCGCGCGACCGAAAAGCTGGCCGAGAACAAGACGTGGATCCAGTCGCTGCCGTACATGGACCGGCTCGACTACGTTTCGATGATGTGCAACGAGCACGCCTATTGCATGGCCGTGGAAAAGTTGCTGCAGATCGAGGTCCCACTCCGCGCCCAGTACATTCGGGTGATGTTTGACGAAATCACCCGTATCCTCAATCACCTGCTCTGGGTCGGCTGTCATGGTCTCGACGTCGGTGCGATGACCATGGTGCTGTACGCTTTCCGCGAGCGTGAGGATCTGGTCGATGCCTATGAGGCCGTCTCGGGTGCGCGGATGCACGCGGCGTATTATCGGCCGGGTGGCGTCTATCGTGATCTGCCTGACAGCCTGCCGCAGTACCAGGAATCGAAATGGAAGAGTGCTGCGCAGATCAAGCCCTTCAACGAAGCGCGCAGTGGCTCGCTGCTCGACTTCCTCGACGATTTTGTCAGTCGCTTCCCGAAGTTGCTCGACGAGTACGAGACGCTGCTTACTGACAACCGGATCTGGAAGCAGCGATTGGTGAACGTTGGTATCGTCTCGCCAGAGCGCGCTTTGCAGCGCGGTTTCAGCGGACCGATGCTGCGCGGTTCAGGTATTGCCTGGGATCTGCGCAAGAAGCAGCCCTACGAAGTGTATGACCGGCTGGACTTCGATATCCCGGTGGGTGTCACCGGCGATTCCTACGATCGCTATCTGGTCCGCATGGAAGAAATGCGGCAGTCGAATCGCATCGTCAAGCAGTGTATCGACTGGCTGCGGCAGAACCCGGGGCCCGTGATGTCGGACAACCACAAGGTTGCGCCACCGGATCGCGAAGCCATGAAGTCAAACATGGAAGAGCTTATTCACCACTTCAAGCTGTGCACCGAAGGTATCCACGTACCCGAGGGCGAAGCCTATGCAGCGGTTGAGCACCCGAAGGGAGAGTTTGGCATCTATCTGATGTCGGACGGGGCCAACAAGCCATATCGACTGAAGATCCGCGCTCCGGGTTACGTGCACCTTTCGGCCATGGATGAGATGGTGCGGGGCCACATGCTGGCCGACGTGGTGACGATCATAGGTTCCCAGGACGTTGTTTTTGGCGAGATTGACCGCTGATGCTGACTTCAGAATCCCTTGCGAGAATTGATCGCGAAATTGCCAAGTACCCGGCTGACCAAAGGCAGTCGGCGGTCATGGCGGCCCTTGCCATTGCGCAGGAACAGCAGGGCTGGCTGTCGAGCGAAGCCATCGAGTCGGTGGCCAACTACCTCGGCATGGAACCGATTGCCGCCTACGAGGTGGCCAGCTTCTATAACATGTATGACCTGAAACCGGTCGGCAAGTACAAGGTCTCGGTGTGCACCAACCTGCCGTGCATGCTGAGCGGCGGCGTCGATGCCGGTGACTACCTGAAGAAAAAGTTGGGCATCGGATATAACGAAACGACGCCCGACGGCCTGATCACCCTCAAGGAAGGTGAGTGTATGGGCGCCTGCGGTGATGCGCCGGTGATGATCGTCAACAACCGTCGCATGTGCAGCTGGATGCAACCCGAGCAAATCGACAAACTGCTGGCGGAGCTCAAGTAATGGCGATCCTCGGTGCACTCAACCCGATGCTCAGCGTCGGTCTGGATGGCGACAATGCCTGGCGCTTGGCAGATTACGTCAAACGTGGCGGCTATACGGCGCTGCGGCGCATTCTTGAAGAAAAGCTGCCGCAGGGCGACGTGATCAACGAGGTCAAGAAATCGGTTCTGCGCGGTCGGGGTGGCGCGGGGTTTCCAACCGGCCTCAAGTGGAGTTTCATGCCCCGCTCGTTCCCGGGCGACAAGTACGTCGTCTGCAATTCGGACGAAGGCGAACCCGGCACCTTCAAGGATCGCGATATTCTGCGCTACAACCCGCATTCGGTGATCGAAGGGATGGCGATCGCCGCCTATGCGATGGGCGCTGCGCGTGGCTATAACTACATCCATGGCGAAGTGTGGGAGATCTATCAGCGCTTCGAGGAAGCGCTGGATGAAGCACGGGCGGCTGGTTTTCTCGGTTCTGACCTCCTGGGTTCGGGTTTCAACTTCGATCTCTTTGCGCATCACGGCTACGGCGCCTATATCTGTGGTGAAGAAACGGCACTGCTGGAGTCGATCGAAGGCAAGAAGGGACAGCCCCGGTTCAAGCCACCTTTTCCTGCCTCGTTCGGCCTCTACGGCAAACCGACGACGATAAACAACACCGAAACCTTTGCCTCGATACCTTACATCATCAACCTGGGCGGCGAGACCTATCTCGAAGCGGGCAAGGCGAACAACGGCGGGACCAAGCTGTTCTCGGTTTCGGGGCACGTCAATCGGCCCGGTAACTACGAGATTCCCCTCGGGACGCCTTTCGCCACCCTTCTGGAAATGGCGGGTGGCATGCGCGGTGGCCGGCAACTGAAGGCCTGCATTCCAGGGGGGTCGTCAGCGCCGGTGGTGCCGGCTGCCGCGATGATGGACTGCACCATGGACTACGATTCGATCAGCAAGGCTGGTTCGATGCTGGGGTCCGGCGCGGTCATCGTCATGGACGAGACGACCTGCATGGTGAAAGCGCTCGAGCGGCTCTCATTCTTCTACTACGAAGAGTCGTGTGGACAATGCACCCCCTGCCGCGAAGGCACAAGTTGGCTGTACAAGGTGGTGCACCGAATCGAGCACGGAAAAGGTCGCCCCGATGACCTTGATCTGCTCTCGAGCGTCACCACGAACATCATGGGTCGCACCATTTGCGCGCTTGGCGACGCCGCATCCATGCCGGTACAGAGCTTCATCAAGCATTTTCGCGACGAGTTCGCGTACCACATCGAACACAGGAAGTGCCTCGTGCCCGTTGATGTCCAGCGCGCCGGCAGTGGCTTCTTTACGGCAACGGTTTAGGGTACGAGACGATGGAAATCGAAATCGACGGCAAGGTGGCCCATGTGCCTGACGGCAGTACCATCATGGATGCCGCGCAGCAGCTTGGTGCCTATATTCCGCATTTCTGTTATCACAAGAAGCTTTCGATCGCCGCCAACTGTCGCATGTGCCTGGTGCAGGTCGAGAAAGCGCCGAAGCCGCTGCCGGCCTGCGCAACACCGGTGACCAACGGCATGCGGGTGTTTACGCATTCGGAGCTGGCAGTCAAGGCCCAGAAGGGCGTGATGGAGTTCCTGCTGATCAACCACCCGCTCGACTGCCCAATCTGCGATCAGGGTGGCGAATGCCAGTTGCAGGATTTGGCGGTCGGCTACGGTGGCAGTGCCTCCCGCTTTCATGAAGACAAGCGGGTCGTCTTTCACAAGGACGTCGGTCCGCTGATCTCGATGCAGGAGATGGCCCGGTGCATCCACTGTACTCGCTGTGTTCGCTTTGGGCAGGAGATTGCCGGGGTGATGGAACTCGGCATGGCCAGTCGCAACATGCACTCGGAGATAACGACCTTCGTCGGCCGGTCAGTCGATTCAGAGCTGTCGGGCAACATGATCGATCTCTGCCCGGTGGGTGCGTTGACCTCCAAACCCTTCCGCTATTCGGCCCGCAGTTGGGAGCTGTCGCGGCGCAAGTCGATCAGCCCGCACGACAGTATCGGCGCCAACCTGACCGCGCAGGTCAAGAACAATGTCGTGCTGCGTATTCTCCCCCGCGACAACGAGGACATCAACGAGTGCTGGATCTCGGACAAGGAGCGCTTCTCGTACGAAGCGCTTAATTCGCCGGCCAGGCTGCGGAAGCCGATGGTTCGGGTGGACGGCGCGCTGCGCGAAGTCGATTGGAACGTCGCACTTGACTATGTCTCGCATGCGCTCAAGGACGTCGTCAGCAACAGCGGCGCCGAATCGCTGGCGGCTCTGGCATCACCGCAGGCGACGCTCGAAGAGCTGTATCTGCTGCAGAAGCTGACTCGTGGGCTTGGCTCAGGCAACATCGACTTCCGGCCGCGGCGACGTGATTTTTCGGCCGATAGCAAGCTTGGCGGTGTGCCGTGGCTCGGCCTGAAACTGTCCGAAATCAAGGATCTCGACGCGGCAGTCGTGGTTGGCAGTTTCTTGCGCAAGGACCATCCCCTGTTCGCCCAACGTCTGCGTCAGCTTGCCAAGAAGTGGGGCAAGGTCAGCCTGCTTTCGGTGAGTGGTGACGATCCGCTCATCAAGTTGCACGCGCAAGTGACGGTCTCTCCTGCTGAACTGCCGCTTGCGCTGGCGGCGGTTGTCAAGGCGGTTGCTCAACTCAAGGGCGAGGCGGTGCCTGCGGGACTCGAAGCCGTCAAACCCTGCCCGACCAGCGAATCAATTGCCAGGAGCCTGCTCGAGGGTAACAAGCGGGCGATCTTTCTGGGTAACGCTGCCGAACAGAATCCGCATGCGGCCCAACTGCACGCCCTGGCAAGCGAACTTGCCCGGCTGACCGGGGCCAGTTGCGGCTTCATCGGCGAAGCAGCGAACAGTGTCGGCGGTTACGTGGCGAAGGCCTTTCCGACCGCGCTCAACGCTTACGAAATGTTTGCCCAGCCGCGCAAAGCCTACATCCTGCTCGGCGTCGAGCCCGAACTGGATTGCCATCACCCGCAACAGGCGGTTGCAGCGCTCAAGGGGGCGGCACTGGTGGTTTCGCTGACGTCTTTCAGCGATGGTGCTGCGCGTGACTACGCCGATGTCCTGCTGCCGATCGCGCCTTTTACCGAAACCTCAGGCTCCTTTGTAAACACCGAGGGCCGTCTTCAAAGCTTCAACGGTGTCGTTCGTCCCCTCGGTGATTCGCGTCCAGCCTGGAAGGTTTTGCGCGTGTTGGGGAATCTGCTGGGGCTGCCCGGTTTTGACCAGGACTCGAGCGAGCAGGTACGCGACGAGATCGTTCCGGCGGGTGAAGGCTTTGTCGATGGTCTGAACAACAGCATCAACGGCGTGCCTTTGTCTCTGCCTGCTGCGGTCGGTTTTCTGCAGCGCGTGGCTGATGTGCCGATCTATTTTGCTGACCCCCTCGCGCGGCGTGCTCCGGCACTTCAGAAAACGCACGATGCCGTTGCGCCGACCGCGCGAATGGGTGGGCAAACCTTGCAGGCGCTTGGTCTCACCGATGGCGCCACGGTGCGGGTCTGGCAGGCGAGCGGCGAGGCTGTTCTCACGGTACGGGTGGACGAGGCCGTGCCCGCGGCCTGCCTTCGAATCGCCGCAGCACATGTTTCGACGGCAGCGCTGGGTGACATGTTCAGTGCGATCAACGTGGAGCGTGCATGATGGTCGATGCGCTGCAGGAACTGTTAAAGGGACTTTTCGGGTCGGCTTTTCCTTTGGTATGGACACTGCTCAAGATTGTTCTGATCATCGCGCCGCTTCTGCTTGCCGTTGCCTACCTGACGTTCTGGGAACGCAAGGTCATCGGCTGGATGCAGGTACGTATCGGACCGAACCGTGTCGGGCCTTGGGGACTGATTCAACCGATCGCCGATGGGCTCAAGCTGTTGCTGAAGGAGGTCGTGATCCCGACCGGATCCGACAAGGGCGTTTTCCTGATCGCGCCGATGTTCGCCTTTGCACCGGCGCTGGCCGCCTGGGCAGTGGTGCCGTTCAACGATACGCTGGTGCTGGCGAATGTTAACGCCAGCCTGCTCTACATCATGTCAATCACGTCGATCGGTGTCTATGGGATCATCCTTTCCGGCTGGGCGTCGAATTCGAAATACGCCTTCCTTGGCGGCATGCGTTCTGCGGCGCAGATGATTTCGTACGAAGTGGCCATGGGGTTGGCGCTGGTGGTGGTGCTGATGGTTTCAAACAGCCTCAACCTCGGGGATATCGTGAGGGGCCAGGGCCAGGGCTACTTTGCCGACAAGGGGCTCGGGTTCCTCTCGTGGAACTGGCTGCCGCTGCTGCCAATGTTTGTCGTCTATCTGGTGTCGATCGTTGCCGAGACCAACCGGGCGCCGTTCGACATGGCGGAGGGCGAGTCCGAAATAGTGGGTTTCCACGTTGAGTACTCCGGAATGGCTTTTGCGGTCTTCTTCCTTGCCGAATACGCGAACATGATCCTGGTGTCGACGCTGACATCGATTCTGTTCCTCGGCGGCTGGCTGTCGCCGATCGGCTTCCTGCCGGACGGCATCCTGTGGCTCTTCCTGAAAATCTCCGCAGTGCTGTTCTTTTTCCTCTGGATTCGCGCCACGTTTCCCCGCTATCGCTACGACCAGATCATGCGTCTTGGCTGGAAGGTGTTCATCCCATTGTGCCTGATCTGGCTCGTCGTCGTCGGCTGCTGGATGATGTCGCCGCTGAACATCTGGAAATGAGAGGCTAGCCATGGGTTCGATGAAGGAAATTTTCAACAGTCTCCTGCTCAAGGAACTGTTCAAGGGGATGTCGGTCACCGGGCGCTACATGTTTGCCCGCAAGATCACCGTCCAGTATCCGGAAGAAAAGACACCGCAGAGCTTTCGCTTCCGTGGCCTCCACGCGTTGCGACGCTATCCGAACGGCGAGGAGCGGTGCATCGCGTGCAAGTTGTGCGAGGCGGTCTGCCCGGCGCTGGCAATTACCATCGAATCGGATCAGCGTGATGACGGTTCGCGCCGCACGACGCGTTACGACATTGATTTGACGAAATGCATCTTTTGCGGTTTCTGTGAAGAGGCCTGCCCGGTCGACGCCATCGTTGAAACGCGGATCTACGAGTACCACGGGGAAACGCGTGGTGACCTCTACTACACCAAGCCGATGTTGCTGGCCAATGGCGACCGCTACGAAGCGCAGATCGCAGCAGACCGCGAACTCGACTCGAAGTATCGCTGACAGGCCGACGCGATGGAATTCAAGACTTTCGTTTTCTACTTTCTCTCGGCAATTCTGGTATTTGCCGGGCTGCGCGTGATCACTGCACGCAACCCGGTGCACGCCGCGCTGTTCCTGGTGCTCGCATTCTTTACTGCGAGCGGTGTCTGGATGTTGTTGCAGGCCGAGTTCCTGGCCATCGCACTAGTGCTGGTCTACGTTGGCGCGGTGATGGTTCTCTTTCTGTTCGTGGTCATGATGCTGGACATCAATCTGGATCGTCTGCGCGAAGGGTTCTGGAGCTATTTGCCGCTTGGTTCGATCATCGCGTTACTGATGGTCGCCGAAATGGGACTTGTTCTTGGCGGGAATTACCTTGGGCTGTTCGAGAATTCAGTCCCCCAGTCTAGTGCCGAATACAGCAATGTGCAGGCAGTCGGGCGACTGCTATTCACCGAGTACGTCTATCCCTTCGAGTTGGCCTCGGTGATTCTTCTTGTGGGGATTATCGCCGCCGTAGCGCTGACCCAGCGCGGGAAGCGGAAGAACAAGTCGGTCAGCCCCAGCCAGCAGGTTTTCGTCAAAGCCGGGGATCGCGTACGCGTGCTGCAGATGCCCGCCGAGAAGAGCGACTGAGGACGCGTTCGAGGCAATCACCAAGACTCAGAATAAGACGGAGTGGCGGCGGCGACGCCCCACCTCATGCAGAAGGAATCAGGGAGGCACCTTGCTTACACTGTCCCATTTTTTGATCCTGGGCGCGATCCTGTTCGCGATCAGCGTCGTCGGCATCTTCCTCAACCGCAAGAACCTCATCATCATACTGATGTCGATCGAGCTGATGCTGCTGGCGGTGAATCTGAATTTCATCGCCTTCTCCCACTACTTGCAGGATCTTGCCGGGCAGGTGTTTGTCTTCTTCATCCTGACCGTTGCCGCTGCCGAGTCGGCAATCGGGCTGGCGATTCTCGTGGCGCTGTTCCGCAACCTGAAGACCATCCACGTGGATGATCTGGACAGCCTGAAGGGTTGAACATGGAAATGCAAAAGCTCTACCTGCTGGTTCCAGTGGCGCCGCTCGTCGGTGCCATCATTGCAGGTCTGTTCTGTCGCGTGATCCCGCGCTGGGTAGCGCATACGGTGACCATCGCCGGAGTGGCGATCGCCTGCATCGCGTCGTATGTGATCTTCAGGGACGTGATGGCCGGCAACACCTACAACGGACCGGTTTACCAGTGGCTGACCTCGGGCGACTACCATTTCGAGGTTGGTTTTCTGATCGATCAGCTGACGGTGACGATGATGCTGGTCGTCACCTCGGTGTCGTTGATGGTGCATATCTACACCATCGGCTACATGCAGGACGATCCCGGCTACAACCGCTTCTTCAGCTACATCTCCCTGTTCACCTTCTCCATGTTGATGCTCGTGATGAGCAACAACTTCATGCAGTTGTTCTTCGGGTGGGAGGCTGTCGGCCTGGTTTCGTACCTGCTGATCGGCTTCTGGTATACCCGGCCGACGGCGATCTTTGCCAACCTCAAGGCCTTCCTGGTCAACCGGGTGGGTGACTTCGGCTTCATCCTGGGCATTGGCCTGGTGCTGGCCCACTTCGGCACGCTCGATTACGCCGCCGTTTTCGCCAAGGCGCCGGAACTGGCCGCCGATACCCGGCTTGCGCTGTTTGGCGAAGGCGAGGGGGTCGCGCTGATGACGGCGATCTGCATTCTGCTGTTCATCGGAGCGATGGGCAAGTCGGCGCAGGTTCCCCTGCATGTCTGGCTGCCCGACTCGATGGAAGGTCCGACCCCGATCTCGGCGCTGATCCACGCTGCCACGATGGTCACCGCCGGCATCTTCATGGTCGCGCGCATGTCGCCGCTCTTCGAGCTGTCCGACACGGCGCTATCCTTCGTCATCATCATCGGTTCGATCACCGCGCTGTTCATGGGTTTCCTCGGCATCATCCAGAATGACATCAAGCGGGTGGTGGCCTATTCGACGCTGTCACAACTCGGCTACATGACGGTCGCCCTCGGTGCTTCGGCCTATTCGGTCGCCATCTTCCACTTGATGACACATGCCTTTTTCAAGGCGCTGCTCTTCCTCGCCGCCGGTTCGGTGATCATCGGCATGCACCACGATCAGGACATTCGTAACATGGGTGGCCTGCGCAAGTACATGCCGATTACCTGGATCACCTCCCTGATCGGTTCGCTGGCGCTGATCGGCACACCATTTTTCGCTGGCTTCTATTCCAAGGATTCAATTATCGAGGCGGTTGCGCTTTCGCATATCCCGGGCGCCGGATTCGCCTACTTTGCGGTAATGGCGGGAGTCTTTGTTACCGCTTTCTATTCGTTCCGGATGTATTTCCTGGTGTTTCACGGCGCGGAGCGTTTCGGTCTTGCGGCGCCACACCACGAAGACCATGCTGCACACTCGAAGGCAGAGAAGCATGCCGAGCCCGATGGTTCGCATGCGGACCAGGATCACCATGCGGACGATGCGCATGATGAACATCCTCACGGTCTTGCTCCGGGTGAGAAGCCGCATGAGACGCCGTGGGTGGTAACGCTGCCCCTGATCATGCTGGCCATTCCCTCGGTGATCATCGGCTACATCGGGATTGGCCCCATGCTGTTTGGCAACTTCTTCAAGGACGCCATCGTCGTCGATGCCGAAGCACATCCGGTCATGACCGAACTCGCAACCCATTTCCACGGTGCGTTCGCAATGGCTACGCACGCGCTTACCACGCCAGTGTTCTGGCTGGCATTCACGGGCGTGGCGCTGTCCTGGTTCTTCTACATGAAACGCCCGGATATCCCGGAAGCGATCAAGGCCCGTTCCGGTTGGCTTTATTCGCTCCTGGAAAACAAGTACTACTTTGACAAGTTCAACGAGGTGTTCTTTGCCGCAGGCGCGCGCCTGCTTGGGCGGGGCCTCTGGAAGGGTGGCGACGCTGGCCTGATTGACGGCATCATCGTCAACGGCTCCGCACGTTTCGTGGGTTGGTTTGCGACCGTGGTTCGCTTGTTCCAGACCGGCCACATCTACCACTACGCTTTTACGATGATTATTGGCGTGTTCGTCTTGATGACCCTTTGGGTCACGCGCGCCTGAGCTAGAGAAAGACTGGGAACGATATGTCAGGCACGCCGCTTCTCTCTCTTGCCATCTGGGTTCCGATTCTCGCCGGTTTCGTTGTTCTGGCTACGGGCTCCGATCGCAATGCACCGCTGGCAAGGATGCTGTCGCTGATTGGTGCCGTTGCGGGCCTGCTGGTGACGATCCCGCTGTACACGGGTTTTGACATGCGCACCCCGGCGATGCAGTTCGTCGAGCTTGCCACCTGGATCCCCCGTTTCAACGTCAACTACCATCTGGGCGTTGACGGCATTTCGATGCCCTTCGTAATCCTCAACAGCTTCATCACGGTCACCGTTGTCCTGGCTGGCTGGCAGGTCATCGACAATAAGGTCGCGCAGTACAATGCGGGCTTTCTGATCATGTCTGGCCTGTTGAACGGCATTTTCTCGGCCCTTGACGGCGTCCTTTTCTACGTGTTCTTTGAGGCCTCATTGATCCCGCTATATCTGATCATCGGTATCTGGGGTGGCCCCAACCGTGTCTACGCGGCGTTCAAGTTCTTTCTCTTTACGCTCTTTGGTTCGCTTCTCTTTCTGCTCGCGCTGCTTTACCTGTTCATCAACTCGGGTGGCAGCTTCGCGATCCTTGACTGGCACCAGCTGCCTATCGGGATGAGCGCCCAGACCTGGCTGTTCCTGGCCTTTCTGGTTGCCTTCGCTGTCAAGGTGCCGATGTGGCCGGTGCATACCTGGTTGCCCGACGCACACGTTGAGGCGCCGACTGGCGGCTCCATCGTCCTGGCTGCCATCGCGCTGAAGCTTGGCGCCTATGGCTTTCTCCGTTTTTCGCTGCCGATTGCGCCGGATGCCTCGCATGAGCTTTCTGGCCTGGTCATTGCACTGTCACTCATCGCAATAATCTATATCGGATTTGTCGCTCTGGTCCAGGAGGACATGAAGAAGCTGGTTGCCTATTCGTCGATTGCCCATATGGGTTTTGTCACGCTCGGTTTCTTCATGTTCAGCGCGATGGGGATCGAAGGCGCCTTGGTCCAGATGATCTCGCACGGTTTCGTATCGGGCGCGATGTTTTTCGCTATTGGCGTCATGTATGACCGCGCGCATTCGCGTCAGATTGCCGACTACGGCGGCGTGGTCAATACGATGCCCAAATTTGCCGCCTTCTTCATGCTTTTTGCCATGGCCAACGCCGGCCTTCCGGCGACCTCCGGCTTTGTCGGCGAGTTCATGGTCATCCTCGCGGCAGTCGATTACAATTTCTGGGTGGCCTTCGCCGCTGCCTCGACGATGATCGTCGGTGCTGCTTACACCCTGTGGATGTACAAGCGCGTGGTGTTTGGCGCGGTGGCCAATCACCACGTGGCCGATCTGACCGACATCAACGCCCGCGAGTTTCTCGTTTTCGTCCTCTTCGCCATCGGTGCGCTGGGCATGGGTCTTTATCCCCAACCGTTTACTGAAGTCATGCACAGCTCGGTCAATGAGTTGCTGCGTCACGTCGCCCTCAGCAAGATCCAATAATTGGTAGCCGCTATGACTCTTGCCGAAATGCAGTTCCAGATGCCGGACCTCCGCCTTGCCAGCGCGGAGATCTTCATGTTGCTGATGGCTTGCCTGATCCTAATCCTGGACCTTTTTGTCAAGGACAGGAAAAGGACGGTGACGTTCGTTGCCACGCAGTTGACCCTGATTGGAGCGGCCGTGGTTACCTTTGCCACGAGTTCGGGTGAAATTGCCTACACGTTCAGCAACATGTACGTCGGTGACCTGATGGGTGACCTGCTGAAGCTGCTTCTTTACCTGACAGTGATTGTGGTTCTGTTTTATTCGCGAGGCTACATCCTCGAGCGGGAACAGATGGCCCGCGGCGAGTATTACTCTTTGGTACTGTTTGCGACCCTCGGCATGATGGTCATGATTTCAGCCAACCATCTGGTCACTGTCTATATCGGTCTCGAGTTGCTGTCGCTCTCTCTCTACGCCCTGGTGGCGATGAATCGTGATTCGGTACCGGCAACCGAAGCCGCGATGAAGTTCTTCGTTCTTGGCGCGCTGGCTTCCGGTCTCCTGTTGTACGGCATGTCAATGATCTACGGAGCGACTGGTACGCTGGAGATCACGACCATCGCCGAGCGCCTTTACACGGGGCAGGCGGACAAGTCAATCCTCGTGTTCGGCCTGGTCTTCCTGGTTTCCGGCCTGGCCTTCAAGCTCGGCGTCGTCCCTTTCCACATGTGGATTCCCGACGTCTATCATGGCGCGCCGACGGCGGTCACGCTGTTCATTGCCACTGCACCTAAGCTGGCTGCCTTTGCGATGGTCATCCGCCTGTTGGTGAACGGGCTGATTGTCCTTGCCCAGGACTGGCAGACGATGCTGATCCTGCTCTCGGTTCTGTCAATGGCCATCGGCAACATTGCCGCCATTGCGCAGACCAACCTGAAGCGGATGCTGGCCTATTCGGCGATTTCGCACATGGGCTTCATGCTGCTCGGAATGGTGACCGGCGTTGTTGGTGGCGACGCGCGCTTTGCGCTCAACGCCTACAGTTCGTCGATGTTCTATGTCATCACCTACGTACTCACCAGTGCCGGCACTTTCGGCATGATCCTGCTGCTGGCGCGAGGTGGTCTCGAATCCGATGAACTCGAAGACTTCAAGGGACTCAACAAGCGCAGCCCGTGGTTCGCCGCCGTGATGATGATGATGATGTTCTCAATGGCCGGGGTGCCGTTCTTCGTCGGATTCTTTGCCAAATTCTCGGTGTTGCAGGCCGTGGTCGCCGCTGGCTACCTTTGGCTGGCCATTGTCGCCGTCCTCTTCTCTCTGATCGGTTGCTTCTACTACCTGCGTGTGGTCAAGATCATGTACTTTGATCAACCGACCAATACGGCGCCAATCGTCGCACCGATGGACATGAAGATTCTGATGTCGGCGAACGGCCTGGCCGTGGCGTTGCTGGGGATCTTCCCGCAGGCGCTGATGTCACTATGCGCTTTCTCGCTCTTGCGGTCGCTCTGATTGGTTTGGCCACTTGATCCGAACGCCCCGCCAGTCGGGGCGTTTTAATTGGGAGTTGCGGAATGCACAACGATGACCGTCACCTCTACGAGGAGCTATTGGAGAGCACGCAGATCTTCCGCGGCAAGCTGCTTGACCTGCGTCGCGACCGGGTACGCTTGCCGGATGGCAAGGAGTGCCAGCGTGAATACGTCCGCCATCAGGGGGCGGTAGCGGTGATTGCGCAACTCGCCGATGGACAGCTCCTTTTTGTCCGTCAGTATCGCTATCCACTAAGCCGGTCCTTCCTTGAGCTGCCTGCCGGAAAGATCGATCCGGGCGAAGAAATCCTTGCCACGGGTAGGCGCGAATTGCTCGAGGAGACCGGATACAGCGCGGCGGAATGGCGCCATCTCGGTGTGATGCACCCCTGCGTCGGGTATTCTGATGAGCGAATCGAGATTTTTCTTGCCCGTGGTCTCCAGCGCGAAGCGGAACCGACGCTCGACAGCAGCGAGTTTCTTGATGTGCTCAGCCTGCCGCTGGCTGATGCGCTGGCAGCGGTGCGCGCCGGGGCGATTACCGATGCAAAGACCATCACCGGGCTTCTCTGGGCGGAGAAGGTGCTCCTTGCACGCTGGTAACTGACCGATCCGGCAGCAGATTGGCCGTAGCCCCGGTAGGAAGAACGTCTTCGGCGGTATACCGGAGGCGCCCGCCGCATTGGCCGGCCGTGGACCGCGCAAGGCAAATGGCCCAGAATTCATCTCTCGCGGCCGCTGCGAAGCCCAATCGGAGACACCTTGGAGATCCTGACTGCCTATCTTGAGCGACTGACGGTGTCCCGTCGCATGCTCGGCTTTGCAGTCCTCGCCATGCTGGCCGTGCTGGCCGTCGGTCTGTCCATCTTTCCTCAGTTGCAGACTCTGGCCGAGATCAACCGCAGTTTCTACCACTATCCACACAGCAGCCTCAGTACCGTCAAGGACATGCAGTACGAACTGCTGAGAATGCGGCACCTCCTGCGTGATCTCCTGCGGGAAGAAGACCAGGAAAAGCGGGAACAACTGGAGCGCGAGCTTGGTCGCTGCGACGCTCGATTCTTCGATGGGGTGCGTGGCTTGCGAGCGTCCTATGCGGGGGAGCAGCAGGACGTGACGGATGCGCAGGCGCTCTATGAAGAGTTGGTGGCGTACCGGGCAGTGACCCTCGAACATTCGGGATCTGGTGCTTCGGATGCCGCACGGCGGCGAACTTTTGATTCCGCTCCGGGTAATCCGGCGCCGCTCCTGGCAGAACGACTTGATCAGATCAGCAAGTCCTCGTCTGCGAGTGCCTTGGCCATGCACGAGCGCGCGATCGAAATCTATCGCGACGAACGGCAACAGGCGATCTACTTTGTTGCCGGGTGCCTCATCCTGCTGCTCCTTTCCGCATTCATTCTTGCTCGCTCGATTGCTCTCCCACTGCGGCGGCTTCGCGACAGCATTGTGAGCCTGTCGGAAGGGAAGCTGGGTCAGACGATTCCCTGCCAGAATCAGCCGAACGAGATCGGCGAGATTGGGCGCGGAGTCGCCATCCTGCAGGATGTTTACCAAAGGATGGCGGCGCAACGCTGGATACGGACAAACATCGCTTCGATCTCCCGCGAACTGCAACAGGCCAGCTCTTTTACCGAGCTTGCCCGGAAGCTTATGGAAAGCCTGAGTCCGCTGCTCCGTGCGGTGGAAGGAGCGTTTTTCATCGTGACTGAAGATCGCCAGATCTTGAAGCTGATCGCCACGTATGGGGCCGATCGCACCCACGAATCAGAGGTGATCAGAGCCGGTGAAGGCCCAGTTGGGCGCTGTGCCGTAGAGGGCACGCCGCTGCTGGTTGGCGACTCCCTTGCGGCCAACGACAGCTTGAGTCCTGGGCAGACGTCGGCGCCGGCGAAGGCCGTTCTGCTGGTACCGGTGATGCGCTCCGGGCGGTCGTTGGCGGTGATCGAGCTGGCCGCGTCCAGGCCGTTCTCCGAGGATGAAAGGTTGGTCCTCGACGGTTTGCTGCCGATCGTCGCGATGAGCCTTGAAATCATCGAGCGAAGCACGCGCACCCAGAGGCTGCTGGAGGCGAAGCAGGAACAGGCGGCACAACTGGAAAAGCAGGCGGTCGAACTGGCAGCCATGGAGGAGCACAGTAGACTGATCCTGGGGTCGGTGAGCGACGGTATTCTCGGTCTCGATGGCGACGGGCGCCTGATCTTTGCCAACCCGGCCGTTCTTGGCTTGCTCGGCTATGGCAGGGAAGAGCTTCTCGGTACGCCTTTTCACGCGCGGGTACACTACGCGTACCCTGACGGAGCGGCCTTTCCCTATGAGCGCTGTCCGATGTATCTGACGTCGCTGGACGGGCTAGCGCGCAAGGTGGATAACGAGGTGCTGTGGCGCAAGGATGGTACGCCGCTGCTGGTTGAATATGCCACGACTCCCTTTTACAAGGCCGGTGTTCTGGTGGGTACGGTGGTGGTCTTGCGCGACATCACCGAGCGCCGGGCAGCCGAGGAACGGATCCGCCAAGCCCATGAAGAGCAGACCGCAATCTTTGCCACCGCAAGCCTCGGTATCGCCTTTATCAGGAATAATACCTTCGTCAATGTCAACCGGCGGCTTGAGGAACTGCTCGCCTATGCTCCCGATGAACTGATTGGTCAGGCGACCCGGGTTTGTGTGCCCGACGAATACCCTGACAGTATCGGCGAGTCCGACGACGACCTGATGCGCGGTGACATCATCAAACGCGTGATGGAACTTCAGCGCAAGGACGGATCGCGCTTCTGGTGTCGAATCAGCGGCCGAGCCGTCGATGCTGCCAAGTTGGCGCAGGGAACGGTATGGATGTTCGAGGATGTGACCAAGGAGCGCGAAGCGGCCGAGGCGATGCAGCGCTCAAAGGAACTGGCTGAAGAAACGACCAGGATGAAGAGCAGCTTTCTGGCCAACATGAGCCACGAGATTCGCACTCCGATGAATGCCATCATCGGCATGTCGCATTTGGTTCTCAAGACTGACCTCACGCCGCGCCAGCGCGACTACGTGAAAAAAATCCAGGATTCCGGCCAGCATTTGCTCGGGATCGTCAATGATGTCCTCGATTTTTCCAAGGTTGAGGCCGGCAAACTGACGGTTGAGCAGACGGAGTTCGCGCTCGAAGAGGTGCTCGACACCGTCGCTAACCTGATCGTTGGCAAAGCGAGCGCCAAGGGTCTTGAAGTGGTTTTTGACGTCGATCCCGCGGTGCCGTCGCTGTTGATTGGCGATCCGCTGCGTCTGGGGCAGGTGTTGATCAATTACACCAACAACGCGATCAAATTTACCGAGGAGGGTGAAGTTGATATTCGCGTCAGCGTCCGCGAAAACGGTGGCGAGAACCTCTTGCTGCACTTTGCCGTCCAGGATACGGGGATAGGGTTGACCGAGGAGCAGATGGGGCGCCTGTTCCAGAGCTTTTCCCAGGCCGATATCTCGACCACCCGGCGATTTGGCGGTACTGGGCTGGGTCTGGCGATTTCCAAAAAGCTCGTTGAACTGATGGGCGGTGACGTCGGTGTGCGCAGCGAACATGGCAAGGGCTCGACATTCTGGTTTACCGTCCGCGTAGGCCGGGCCGTGCAGGCAACACGAACGCTCCTGCCCACGCCTGACCTGCGCGGTCGGCGAGTCCTGGTGGTTGACGATAACGATAGCGCGCGGGGCGTCATCCGCGATCTGCTGACCGCGATGACTTTCGTCGTCAGCGACCGTTCTTCTGGCCAGGCGGCCGTTGAGGCCGTATCCATGGCGGCGGCAGCGGAACCGTACGAGATCGTTTTTCTCGACTGGCTGATGCCAGGAATGGACGGCATCGAGACCGCTCGCAAGATTCTCTCACTGGGGCTATCGCCCGCTCCGCATCTGGTCATCATCACCGCCGACAGCTCTGAGCAGTTGCTCGGGCGCGCCACGGCAGCCGGCATCAGGGACATTCTCCTCAAGCCAGTCAATGCCTCCCTGCTGTTCGACAGCGCCATTCGCCTGATTGGTGGCGGGCAGGGCGAGTCACTTGGGCAATTGACCTCTCCGGCGCTGGCAGACCCGCGCCTCTCTGCCATCGAGGGTGCGCGCGTCCTCCTGGTCGAGGACAACGAACTGAACCAGGAGGTTGCAAGCGAGTTGCTTGCCAGCGCCGGTCTTGTCGTCGACCTGGCCGAGGACGGTGCGGTGGCGGTCAATAAGGTCCGTGAGGGCGCCTACGACATCGTGTTGATGGACATGCACATGCCAATCATGGATGGGGCGACGGCAACGCTGGCGATCAGGAAGCTCGCTGAGCACTCGGACCTGCCGATCGTCGCCATGACGGCCAACGCCATGCCGTCTGACCGGCAAAAATGTCTCGCGGCGGGCATGGTCGATTTTGTTGCCAAGCCGATTGAGCCCGACGAACTCTGGGAAGCACTGCTCAGATGGGTCAAGCCGAAGCATCCAGCGCAGCGGCCGCCTGGAAGCACGGAATCCGATCCGCAATTCGAAGCGGCGCGGCATGTTCGTGGCCTCGACACGGTCAATGGCCTGCGACGTGTGCTCGGCAAGAAAGATCTCTACCTGTCGATGCTGCGCAAGTTTGCCGCCGGACAACAGCATGTGGCCGCCGAAATCGCCGCCGCTCTCGACGCTGGCGACTGGGGCACGGCTGAGCGTCTGACGCACACGCTCAAGGGCCTTGCCGGCAATATCGGCGCCAACGGACTGAGAGCCGAGGCGGAACGACTGGAATCAGCAATCAGCCAAAAACGAGAGCGAATCCACGTGGATGTGCTGCTTGAATCTGCCGCTAGAATGCTGAGGGTACTGATCAGCGACCTGGTCGCCTGGCTGCCGTCCGAAGCGATCGGCGAGGAGGCGACAGCCGTCGATCGGTGGCGGCTGAGTCGGGTGTGTCGCCAGTTGGCGGTGTTGCTCGCCGAAAGCGATGCCGAAGCGGGCTACGTTCTTGATGCCGAGGCAGCGTTGCTGAAGGCCGCTTTTGGCGGCAGCTATCGGACGCTTGAGAGTGCTGTTCGGGGCTTCGAGTATGAAGCCGGACTGGCAGCGCTACGGACGAGCGCCGGTGCTGCCGGGATCGCAATTTGAACAGGGTAGATGCTGGTATGGATACTCACTACTTCAACGATAGGGCCACCGTCCTCGTGGTCGATGACACGCCGGATAACCTGTCGCTGATGTCGGCGTTGCTCAAGAATAGCTACAAGGTCAAGGTCGCCAACCACGGCGACAAGGCACTCAGGATTGCCGCGTCGGCAACGCCCCCCGATCTGATTCTGCTCGATGTGATGATGCCCGACATCGACGGCTATGAGGTGTGTCGACGGCTGAAAGCCAGCCCACGGACGCGCGACATCCCCGTCGTCTTCCTGACCGCGAGATCGGAAGTCGAGGACGAGCAGAAGGGCCTGGCGCTGGGTGCGGTTGACTACATTACCAAGCCCATCAGTCCGCCGATCCTGATGGCGCGCGTTGCGACGCAGTTGTCGCTCAAAGCCAGCGCCGATTTCCTGCGTAGCCAGAACGACTTCCTTGAAGCCGAAGTGGCCCGACGAACCAGCGAACTCGAGGCGATTCAGGACGTCACCATTCTTGCCATGGCATCGCTGGCCGAGACCCGGGATTCGGAAACCGGCAAACATCTCCTGCGCACCCAACGGTACGTGAAGGCCCTGGCGGAGAAGTTGCGGCCCCATCCACGCTTCTCGAATTTCCTCACCGACCAGAATATCAAGGTGCTATTCAAGTCGGCACCCTTGCACGATATTGGCAAGGTCGGCATACCGGACCGCATTCTGTTGAAGCCGGGGCGTTTTGAGCCGCAGGAAATGGAGATCATGAAAAACCATACCCTGCTTGGTCGCGATGCCATTCAGCTTGCTGAGGACTGGCTGGGCAAGCCTGTCGAGTTTCTCACCATTGCCAAGGAGATTGCCCTTTGTCATCAGGAAAGATGGGACGGCAGCGGCTATCCGGGAGCCATTGCCGGTGACACGATCCCGGCGTCCGCTCGCCTGATGGCGGTGGCCGACGTCTACGATGCTCTGATCAGCCGGCGGGTCTACAAGGATCGAATGACACACGAGCAGGCGACCCAGATCATCGTCGAGGGTCGTGGAAGCCATTTCGACCCCGACGTCGTCGACGCCTTTGTTGAGATAGCGGACGAGTTCCGGTCGATTGCCCAGCGCTATCCCGATTCGGACGACGATCTGCAAAAGAAAATAGACTTTCTGGCTCAGGCTGTTGCGGTGGATGCCTGACGGACAGGGAAACTATTTCCACCCCGGCCAATGGGTAGTCCAGCCGTGCGGCAATTCTGGCCAGGGCGCGCAGTGCCTGCCAGGGCGCCAGGTGACGGCGACGCCCGCAGCGAGTGGCGATCCTTCCGTCAGGCGCCGTGCTGAGGTTTGTCCCCCCGATCTGCGAGTTCGCCCGGTTGGCAAAGGAGTACCTTGAGAGCTGTCCGGAGTTCGGCAACCTCGAGTTCCAGCCGGGCGACTCTTTCAACCAGTCCGGTCTGTTCCTCGACATCCGCGTGCGAGGAGGCCTCCTTTTCAGCCTGCGGCGTGGCGGCCCCACACAACAGATGTGCCCAACGATGTTCGCGCGAGCCTGTCTGCCGGGGCAACCTGATGACTAGCGCGCCGCTGCTGCGCCCGGCCAATTCTTCCAGGTAAGCCTCCACCGATGAGCTGTCGTCGAAGCGGTAAAGGCGCTCGCTGTTGGCGCGCAATTCGCTGACGGTTTGCTCGCCGCGCAGTGCCAGGGTCGCGAGTAACGCGACGCTCGCTGCGGGAAGGCCATACACCCTGCCGAAGTTCTGCGCATAGCGCAATACGCGACCGGAGGCCCCATAGGTTTCAAGCACCAGAACGCGGCTGCGCAGATCTTCGAGTGCCGCCTGGACCTCACTTTCCGCTACGCTGATCACCGGGTCGCGTGCGGATTTCTGATTGCAGCCGGCGGTCAGACTGTTCAGTGTCAGAGGATAGGTGTCAGGGGTCGTCTTTTCCTTTTCGATCAGCACGCCAAGTATCCGCGCCTCAAGAAAACTCAGTACTCGTGGACTATCGGGAGATTCCGCCATGGCTGGCTCCGTTTCGGGTTGGGTAGAGTCTGACGGGCCGGTCCAGGCGCCCAGACTTCCGCTTTGCGGTGGCCGGGGTTGACTGCAGCAACGCTGCAGGACTGAGGAGCTCTGGCAGCGTCCATGTTCAAGCGAACAACTGCCCGTGCTCCCGCGAGTCATGGAAGCCGACACGGCCCCACTTCTCGCTCGTCACCTCGAGGTTGTAGCGCGTGCTCGCCAGGTAAACCGGATTGCCGTCCACATCCTTGGCCATGCGGTGGAGTTGCTCGCGCTCGAAATTGCGTCGCGTGGTGTCGTCGGGAAAAGTCAGCCAGCGCGCAGTGTAGATGTCGGCCGACTCGAAAATCGCGTCGACCTTGTACTCGGTCTGCAGACGCTGGGCGACCACCTCGAATTGCAGGTTACCTACCGCGCCGAGCAGCAGCGCGCCGCTGGCGAGGTTCTCGAATACCTGGATCGCCCCCTCTTCGCCGAGCTCCTTCAGGCCCTTGAGTAACTGCTTGCTCTTCAGAGGGTCACGCAGCCGCGCAGCGCGGAAGAGTTCGGGCGAGAAGTAGGGGATGCCCTTGAAGCCAAGAGTCTCGCCTTCGCTCAGGCAGTCTCCGATGTGCAGGTTGCCATGGTTGTGAATGCCGATGATGTCACCGGCGACGGCGTCCTCCATCAGGAGACGTTCGTTGGCCATGAAGGTCAGCACGTTGCCCAGCTTCATCTCACGATCGAGACGAATGTGTCTGACCTTCATGCCCGGCGCGTAGCGACCGGAGCACACGCGGAAGAAGGCAATGCGGTCGCGGTGTTTGGGGTCCATGTTGGCCTGGATCTTGAACACGAAGCCGCTGAAGGCAGCCTCCCCGGGTTGCACCAAGCGCGTACCACCGTCGCGCTCCTGTGGCGCCGGAGCCCAGTCAAGCAGCGCCTGCAGAATCTCCTGGACGCCGAAGTTGTTGATTGCCGAGCCGAAAAACACCGGGGATTGCCGCCCGGCGAGAAAGCCGACCAGGTCGAAAGGGCTGCTCGCGTTCTGAATCAGGTCAACATCCTCGCGCAGCTTGTCGACCTCTGCCGGAAACTGGGCATCAAGGAGCGGATTGTCCAGGCCATCGAGCCGCTCCGATTCGCTACGGCGCTCCTCGCCGGCGGCAAAGTGTAGCAGACGGTCATCGAGAAGGTGATATACCCCGCGAAAAGTTTTGCCCATGCCGATCGGCCAGGTGATCGGTGCGCACTCGATGCCAAGTACCGATTCGATCTCCTCGAGCAGTTCGAAGGGGTCGCGCACTTCACGGTCCAACTTGTTGACGAAAGTGATGATTGGCGTATTGCGCATACGACAGACGTTGAGCAGCTTGATGGTCTGCGCCTCAACGCCCTTGGCAGCGTCGATCACCATGACCGCCGCGTCGACGGCGGTAAGGACGCGGTAGGTGTCCTCGGAAAAATCCTCGTGGCCAGGGGTGTCGAGCAGGTTTATGGTGTGCTGTTGGTACTCGAACTGCATCACCGAGCTGGTCACCGAAATGCCGCGTTGCTTTTCCACTTCCATCCAGTCCGAAGTGGCATGGCGGGCGCTCTTGCGCCCCTTGACCGTACCGGCGAGCTGGATGGCACCGCCGAAAAGCAGCAGTTTTTCGGTCAGCGTTGTCTTGCCGGCGTCGGGGTGCGAAATGATCGCAAAGGTGCGACGCCTGGCGATGTCACGCAGGATTTCGGGTGGGAACCGGCTTTCGTTCGACGACTCGCTGAGGGTGGTACTCATGAGGGGACTTTCATGCGGCAACAAAGCAAAAGCCGCCGGTCGGGACCTTGAAGGCGGGCCCGCTGGCGGTGCGCAGGCCGAACTATAGCAGACTCGGCTCAGGCTGGAGCGGCCCTGCCTGTCGGCAAAGGGCATGACTTCTTGCGGCCGGTCGAGTGATGAAGGTTGCGCTGATTGCCAGCCTCGCCTTATCGCCGCGGCCAGGTTACGCGCCAATGAAGCGATAGCCAACGCCCACTTCAGTGAGAATGTGCTTCGGTCGCGTGGGGTCCTCTTCGACTTTCTTGCGCAAATAACCCATGTAAACGCGGACGTAGTGGCTGTCTTCGACATGCGAGGGGCCCCAGACGTTCTTCAGCAGTTGGCGATGGGTCAAAACGCAATCAGGATTACCGATCAGATAGCTGAGCAGCCGATATTCGATTGGCGTCAGGTGAATGGGCACGCCGTTACGCTCGACTGTACGGCGCACCAGGTCCACGCGAATCGACCCGAATTCGGCGAGTGGTGTGCCGGTGGCGCCTCGGCTGCGACGGCGCAATTGCGCACGTACGCGGGCGAGCAATTCGGCGGTACCAAAGGGTTTCGTCAGATAGTCGTCAGCGCCGCTATCGAGCGCGGCTACCTTGTCGGTCTCGGCGCTGCGTGCCGAAAGCACGATCACCGGTATCTCCGACCAAGTCCGCAGATCACGGATGAAGTCGACGCCGTCACCGTCGGGCAGACCCAGATCGAGCACCACCAGGTCAGGGCGTCGGGTGCCGGCCTCGATCAGGCCGCGCTGCAGGCTGTCGGCCTCGAATACCTGGAACCCCTGGCTTTCGAGCGCCAGCTTGATGAAGCGGCGAATGTTGTTTTCATCTTCAACGACGACGATGGTGACCAGTGGCTCTGTCATGACGTTATCTATCTGCTAGCATCAAAGTCGTCGATGTTGATCATCGGGTTGGTCGGTCAGGGCGTGCCGCCGTCTGCCGGAACCACGATTTCTTCGGCGGTCGTCGGCGGCATGCCGCGCGGCAGCGAAAAGACGAAACGAGCACCGCCGCCAGCCCGGTTCTCGGCATGAATGCTGCCGCCGTGCGCCGCGACGATGGCGCGGCAGATGGCCAGACCAAGACCTACGCCCGGTGTCGCGCTCTCGCGTGCGCCACGTTCGAACTTCTCGAAAATGGCTTCCTCCCGCCCTTTTGGAAAGCCCGGACCGCTGTCGTCCACCCACACGTCGACCTCGCTGCCGCGCACCGCCGCGCTGATGCTGATGTGCGTGCCGGCCGGGGTAAACTTGGCGGCGTTTTCAAGAAGATTGCACAGCACACGCTCGATCAGCACGGCATCGATCTCGATCAGTGGCAGGTCATCGGGCAGGACGGCGCTCACAGAATGTGCCGCGAGGGGTGCCGCGGTAGCCATTAGGGCGCTTCCGACGATTTCCTCCAAGGGCTGCCACTGGCGGTTGAGCTGAATCTTTCCGGCCTGCAGGCGCGCCATGTCCAGCAGCTTGTTGACCTTGACGCTCATGCGCAGCGCTTCCTCCTTCAATGTTCCGGCAAGCCTGGCCTGGTCATCGGTTGGCGGCGGCTGCGTCAGCCTGATCGACTCGGCCAGCCCCACCAGCACACTCAGCGGCGTTCGCAGATCGTGCGAGATCGCCGCCAGCAGCGAGTTGCGCAGGCTCTCGGATTCCATTTGCAGCAGCGTGGACTGCGCTACCTCGACATAGTGCATGCGCTCGACGGCAATCGCCACCAGACTGGCAAAGGTATCGAGCTGCCGGCGGGCTTCCGGTCCCTGCACGCGCAGGGGATCACGCGGCGCGATGGCGAGCACGCCGCGCGTCCGCATCGGCGCCTTGAGTGGCAGGTAAAGCAGTGGGCTGCCCGGCAAGGTGTCGGTGGACAGTCCTGCCGCCTCGCCGTGATCGAAGGCCCAGCGTGCGACGCCCTCGTCGACGATCGGTGGGCTGCCGCTGCGACCTTTGGCGCTGACCGTCTCCACCTGCAGGTGATCCCCCGCATCGGTCAGGAGCAAAGCGGCCTGGGCACCGAACTCGACCGACAGAAAGCGATCACAGGCCTCGGCGATCTGCATCGGTAGCAGAGCTGCCGAAAGATCCCGTGCCATTTCGTAGAGCGCGCGGGCGCGCGCTTCGCGCTGGGTCGCCACGTCGGCGTGCTGCTTGTAGCGGGCGGTCAGCTGGCCGGTGATCAGCGCCACGCTGAGCATCACGGCGAAGGTCATCAGATACTGAGCATCGCTGACGGCGAAGGAAAAACGCGGTGCCACGAAGAAGAAGTCGAAGGCGGCAACGGCCAGAAACGAGCTGGCGACCGCCGGGCCGCGGCCAAGACGCATGGCCACGATGAGTACGGCAAGCAGGAACAGCATCGCAATGTTGGTGAGCTCGATGACTCCGGCAAGCGGCGTTGCCAGCCCCGTGGCAACGGCGCAGATTGCCGCTGCCTTGAGATACGCGAGCCAGTTGCCGGGCGCCGGTGCGGCGGTTGATGGCGAACGGGCTGCACGCGCATCTTCGTTTCGCGCCACCTGAATCACGTCGAGGTCGGGCGCGGCTTGTCCAATCCGGTCAGCCATCGAACGGTACCAGGGCCGCCAGGGTCGGGGGTGATCGCGTCCGACCAGCAGGCGCGACAGGTTCTGTTCGCGAGCATAATCGACGAGCGCAGTAACCGGGTCGTCAGCCACGAGTGTGGCCGTTTCGGCACCGAGGGAAGCGGATAGTTCGAGGGCGTGGACGATGCGTTGCCGTTCCACCTCCGGCTCCGAGCTGTGCGTATGCACGTGAACGGCGTGCCAGGGGGCCTCGAGTCGTCCCGCCAGGCGCGCCCCGGTGCGCACCAGTCTCTCCGCCCCCGTGCCCGATCCAATGCAGACCAGCAGCGCGTCACGCGTTTGCCATACCGTGGCCACCGAGGTTTCGCGGCGGTAGGCCAGCATTTCGTCGTCCACGCGGTCGGCCGTGCGGCGCAGGGCCAACTCGCGCAGGGCGATGAGGTTGCCCTTGCGAAAAAAGTTGCGAATCGCCCGTTCAGCCTGTTGCGGCAGGTAGACCTTGCCCTCCTTCAAGCGCTGCAGCAGGTCGTCGGGCGGTAGATCGACCAGTACCACTTCGTCAGCCTCGTCAAAGATCCGGTCGGGTACCGTCTCCCATACACGAATGCCGGCAATCCCGCTGACCACGTCGTTGAGGGTCTCCAGATGCTGCACGTTGACCGTACTGTAGACGTCGATCCCCGCGGCGAGCAAGTCATGGATGTCCTGCCAGCGCTTGGGATGACGAGAGCCGGCAACGTTGGAGTGAGCCAGTTCGTCCATCAGGATCAACGCCGGGCGCCGCGCCAGCGCAGCGTCGAGATCGAACTCCTTCAGCACACTGCCGCGATAGGGGATCTCACACAGGGGCAGACGTTCGAGACCGGTGATCAGGGCCTCGGTTTCCTTGCGGCCGTGGGTCTCGACGACGCCGATGACCACATCGGTGCCAAGCTCCTTTTGCCGTCGCGCGGCGCCGAGCATGGCGTAGGTCTTGCCGACGCCGGCAGAGGCGCCGAAGAAAATCTTCAGTTTGCCGCGGGCAGCTTTGGCTTCCTCCTCCTGAACACGCGCCAGGAGTTGATCGGGGTCAGGACGCCCGTCGCTCGTCATAGCCAGCCCATGCGCCGAAAGCGGAGGTAGAGAAATATGGTGGTGCTGGCGATGATCGTCAGTGCAATGGGATAGCCGTACTCCCATTGCAACTCGGGCATCCACTTGAAATTCATCCCCCAGATGCCGGCAAAGGCGGTGGCGACGGCAAAGATCCCAGCCCATGCGGCGAGGCGTTTGGCGACATCGTTCTGTTCGATGGCCACCGACGAGAGGCTGACCTGGATGGCGGTGCCGATGGTGTCGCGCAGAGTGTCCAGTTGGGCATTGATGCGTGCCAGGTGATCATGGACGTCACGGAAATAGTGGCGGCTCTTGGCGGAGACCGGCGGCACGCGGCCGGCGGTGAGCTTGGCAACTGCTTCCAGCAGCGGCGCGACGGCGTGCTTGACGACAGTCAACCGACGTTTGAGGTCATACAGCCGTTGGATATGCAAGCGCGCTGCCCCCTTGTCGAAGATGTGCTCCTCGATGTTCTCGAGTGCCGACTCGATGGCATCGACGATCGGGAAGTAGCGGTCCACCGCCGCATCCATCAGGGCGTAAAGGACGAAACCCGAGCCCTCCTTGAGGACCTCGGGCTCCCGTTCGCAGCGTTCGCGTACGCCCAGCAGGTGCTGCTTGCTGCGGTTACGGACCGACAGGATGAAATTGCGACCGACAAAGATAGCCACTTCGCCGACGGTGATCTCGCCATGCTCCATTTCGAGCAGCTGAATGACGGCGAACAGGTCGTCGCCATACTCCTCGATCTTCGGCCGCTGGTGACCGTGGTTTGCGTCCTCGATGGCAAGCGCATGCAAGTCGAATTCCAAGCGCATCTTGTCGAGTTCGTCCGGTGTTGCATCGCGCAGCGCAACCCAGACGAAGCAATCGGCATCCTTGAGGTAGTCACTGATTTCATCAACATCGATATCGGCAAGCTTCTGGCCTTCGCGGTAGGCAACGCAGTTGATCAGCATGGGCTGGACTCCATCGAAAGGATTCCTGCATTTTCCGCTGTTTTCAGGTCCATACGGTCATGTATCTCGGGCGAGGGAGAGCCCGTTCAGCGCTTTATCGCGTCAAGGGCGAGGTTGAGCCTGAGGACATGTACGCGTGGCTCGCCGAAGACGCCGAGGTCGGGGCCTTCGCTGTGCTGCGCGATGAGCTGACGCACGGCCTGCGGATCAATCTGGCGGGAACGTGCGACTCGCTCCGCCTGGTAGTCGGCTGCCGCCGGGCTGATGTGCGGGTCGAGACCACTCGCCGAGGCGGTGACCAGGTCGATCGGTACCGGCCGCGGGTTACCGGGGTCGGCGGCGCGCAGCGCCTCGATTCGGGTCTTGACAGCGGCGGCCAGCGCCGGATTGAGCGGCCCGAGATTCGACCCGGACGAAGCGGCCGCGTTATAGGGCTGCGGTGCGGTTGCCGATGGCCGGCCCCAGAAGTACTTCGGCTCGGTGAAGTTCTGGCCGATCAGTTCGGAGCCTATCGGTTTGCCGTCCATGACGATCAGGCTGCCGCTGGCCGCAGCCGGGAAAGCCAGTCGGGCGACGCCAGTGACCAGCAGAGGATAGAACACCCCGGTAACGATCGACAGCAGAACGAACAGCGAAATGGCGGGACGAAGCAGGTTTTTCACGACTATCTCCTCAGGCAAGACCGGCGGCGGCCAGTGCCATGTCGATCAGCTTGATGCCGATAAAGGGTGCGACGAGACCACCCAGGCCGTAGATGGCCAGGTTGCGACGCAGCAGGCTGGCGGCGCCGACGGCGTGATAACGGATCCCCTTCAAGGCCAGTGGAATCAGCGCGATGATGATGAGGGCATTGAAGATGACCGCCGAGAGAATGGCCGAGGACGGACTGGCCAGCCCCATCACATTGAGCGCCGACAGCGCCGGGTAGGTACTGACGAAGGCGGCTGGAACGATCGCGAAGTACTTGGCCACGTCGTTGGCGACGCTGAAGGTGGTCAGCGCACCGCGGGTCATCAGCATCTGTTTGCCGGTCTCGACGACTTCGATCAGCTTGGTCGGATTCGAGTCGAGGTCCACCATGTTGCCGGCTTCCTTGGCCGCCTGCGTGCCGGTGTTCATCGCCACGGCCACATCCGCCTGCGCCAGTGCGGGGGCATCGTTGGTGCCGTCGCCGGTCATCGCTACTAGGCGGCCCTCGGCCTGGTACTGGCGGATCAGCGCCAGCTTGGCTTCCGGCGTCGCTTCGGCGAGAAAATCATCGACACCTGCCTCGGCGGCGATCGCCGCGGCCGTCAGACGGTTGTCACCGGTGATCATCACCGTCTTGATCCCCATCTGGCGCAGTTCGGCGAAGCGCTCCTTGATGCCACCCTTGACGACGTCCTTCAATTCGACGACGCCGAGCACGCACTGGTCATCAGCAACGACCAGTGGCGTGCTGCCACGCCGTGCCGCCGCTTCGACCGCCGTCAGCACCGACGCTGGCATGGCGCCGCCGATGGCCTCGACATGCTGGCGGATGGCGTCGGTGGCCCCCTTGCGAATCTGCCGGCCATGCACATCGACGCCGCTCATCCGGGTCTGCGCCGAGAAATGCACGAACTGCGCCTCGAGCGCGTGCACATCGCGCTCGCGCAGATTGAAGCGCTGCTTGGCGAGGATGACGATGCTGCGTCCTTCCGGCGTTTCGTCGGCGAGCGACGCCAGTTGCGCGGCGTCGGCGAGTTCGCTCTCGCTGACCCCATCGGCGGGCAGGAAGGCAGCCGCCTGGCGATTGCCCAGCGTGATCGTGCCGGTCTTGTCGAGCAGCAACACGTCGACGTCGCCGGCGGCTTCGACCGCGCGGCCCGAAGTGGCAATGACATTGGCCTGCATCATGCGGCTCATGCCGGCGACGCCAACGGCCGAAAGCAGGCCGGCGATGGTCGTCGGAATCAGGCACACGAGTAGCGCGATGAGAACGGTAATGCTGACCGGCGAGCCGGAACCGGCAACGTTCACGCTGAACTCCGAAAACGGCAACAGGGTTGCGGTGACGCCGAGAAAGACGATGGTCAATGCCGCCAGCAGGATCGCCAGCGCAATCTCATTTGGCGTCTTCTGCCGCTTCGCCGTTTCGACCATGGCGATCATCCGGTCGACGAAGGTTTCGCCTGGATTGACCGTGACGCGCACGACCAGCCAGTCGGAGAGCACGCGGGTGCCACCAGTGACCGCCGAGAAGTCGCCACCTGATTCGCGGATCACCGGTGCTGATTCGCCGGTGATTGCTGACTCGTCGACCGAGGCGACGCCTTCGATCACCTCGCCGTCGGCGGGGACGGTTTCGCCGGCAGTGACCAGCACGACGTTGCCGACGCGCAGGTCGTCAGCGGGTACCGTGTGCCATTCGGCGTCCGGGCGCGGCGCGTGCAGCCGCTTTGCCCAGGTTTCCTTCTTCAGACCGCGCAATGACGCAGCCTGCGCCTTGCTGCGTCCTTCGGCCAGAGCTTCCGCAAAGTTGGCGAAGAGCACCGTGAACCACAGCCAGATCGCAACGCCGAGGATGAACGCCGTCGACTCCTGACCCGGACCGCTCAGCGCGGGGATTGCCGCCAGCGTCGTCAGGAGCGAGCCGATGAAGACGACAAACATCACTGGATTGCGCCACTGCACGCGCGGGTCCAGCTTGCGGAACGAGTCGGCGATGGCCGGCTTGAGCAGCGCCGGGTCAAACAGGGAAAACGTCTTGCGTGTCATGAAATTCTCCAGCGAATCAATGGGCCGACCATAGCACCAGATGCTCGACCATCGGGCCGAGCGCCAGCGCAGGCACATAGTTGAGCAGACCAACCAGCAACACCACACCGATCAGCAGGGTGACGAACAGTGGGCCGTGCGTCGGCAGCGTCCCGGCGGTCACGAAGATCCGCTTCTTGCCTGCCAGCGACCCGGCCATCGCCAGCACCGGGATGATCACGCCGAAACGGCCGAACCACATCGCGACCGCCAGCAGTCCATTGTAGAAAGGCGTGTTGGCCGAGAGTCCGGCGAAGGCGCTGCCGTTGTTGTTGGCTGCCGACGACAGGGCGTAGAGGATTTCGGAAAAGCCGTGCGCACCGGGGTTGGCGATGCCGGTGCGGCCAGCCTCGGTCATCACGGCAATGGCCGTGCCGACCAGCACCAGCAGGGGCGTGGCGAGAATGGCGATCGACGTCATTTTCATCTCGTGCGCCTCGATCTTCTTGCCCAGGTATTCCGGCGTCCGTCCGATCATCAGGCCAGCGATGAATACCGCCAGCACGGCGAAGATCAGCATGCCGTAGAGGCCGGAACCGACGCCGCCGAAAACCACTTCGCCGAGTTGCATCAAGACCAGCGGCACGGCACCGCCGAGCGGTGTGAAGGAATCGTGCATGGCATTGACCGCACCGCAGGACGCGGCCGTGGTGATGGCCGCAAAGAGGGCCGAATCGGCAATGCCGAAGCGCGTTTCCTTACCTTCCATGTTGCCGTCGGTCAAGGCGGTGGTAGTCATACTCACCGTGTCAGCGTCGCCGACCTTCGCCAGCAAGGGATTGCCTTGCTGCTCGAAGCCGATTGCGGCAATGGCAAAGGTGACGAAGAGCAAGGCCATCGCGGCAAACAGCGTCCAACCCTGGCGTTCGTCGCCGACGATGCAGCCGAAGGCAATGCACAGCGCGCCGGGAATCAGGAAAATCGACAGCATCTGGACGAAGTTCGTGAGCGGCGTCGGGTTCTCGAAGGGATGGGCTGAGTTGGCGTTGAAGAAGCCGCCGCCGTTGGTGCCGAGCATCTTGATCGCCTCCTGTGAGGCAACCGGACCCATGGCCAGGGTCTGGATGGGTGTGGACGCCGGCTCCGTCACCGGATTGCCGTTCTCGTCCTTCAGCGCTTGCCCGTCGGTGCCGAGTCTGGGTGTTTCGTAGTTCGTTACTTGCAGCGTCGTCACGTCCTGGTAGGCGGCGAAGTTCTGGATCACGCCCTGGCTCGCCAGAAAGAGTGCGAAGACCAGCGACAGCGGCAGCAGAATCCAGGTGGTGGCGCGGAACAGGTCCGCCCACGCATTGCCGATGCCAGCCGCCGAATGGCGCGCAAAGCCACGAATGAAGGCAGTCACGACAACGATGCCGGTGGCCGCGGAAAGGAAGTTCTGCACCGTCAGGCCCAGCATCTGGACCAGGTAGCCCATCGTCGACTCGCCGCCATAGCCCTGCCAGTTGGTGTTGGTGACGAAACTGACCGCCGTGTTGAAAGAAGAATCGGCACTGACATTGGCCATCTCCTGCGGGTTCAGGGGCAGCCAGAGTTGCAGGCGCTGCAGGGCATAGAGGGCGAGTAGGCCGAGTGCGTTGAACAACAGCACGGCCAACGCGTATTTCAGCCAGCCCATGTCTTCGTCGCGCTGAACGCCGCACACTCTGAAGACTGCGTCTTCGAAGCCGCTGACAAGGGTCTGGCGACGTTCCATCATCATCACCCTGGAGATATAGATTCCCAGTGGTCTGACCAGGAGCAGCAGTACGGTCATGAAAAGACCAAGCAACAACCAGGCGTGGTTGTTCATGAAAAATCCTCCGGAAAGAGCAGCGCCGCAATCAGGTAGATCAGCAGGCCGGCCGCAGAGATGCCGGCGAGAAGGGTCAGCAGGCTCATGTGCGCTCTCCCGTCAATCGCGCGCAGCCCTTGGCGAATGCCGCGGCGAGCCCGAACAGGGCGGCCAGCGCGGCAAGATAGACGACGTCCATTGCATTCCTCCGTTTAAGTGTTTCGACCAACTGAATGCTAGGCTGGGGGGCATCAAGATGGTCGAAAAAGGAGTGTGGACGTCTGTAAAGAAACCATAAGAATCCAGCGGCAGGGTGTGAGCGTCAATGCGGTAGTCAGGCCTCCCTCACGGCAATGTCGGCCTCGCCGTTGGCCAGCACGAGCGATCGACGATGCGCAGGTCGACCGAATGTTCCGGCTGGCGGGAGCGGTCAGTCGCCAGCGGGCGGCAGGTGGCGCTCTTTGCCGGGTTCCTCGAAGTCTCGGGATGACTCACCCGCTGGCGGGCGGGCGCGTGTCGGATGGCCTGTTCCACGCGCCCCGACGCGCCAGAGGCGGTCGACGTTCTCGGCACCTGGCTGCAGTCGATCCTGGATGGGCAGCGCTATCTCTTCAAGCTCAAAACAAACGATGGGAGTCAACCGTCTGATCCAGCGGCTCTGGCGGCGAGGCAACTGGCAGGGCGTGGGCCAAGGCTTTGACGACAACGGTCAGCCCTTACTCCGGACGATCCAGCTTGGTGGAGAGCACGATGGTTGAAAAGGTGTCGACCACACCCTTGATTGCGCGAATCTTGTCGATGACCGCATCGAGCTCCTGGGTCGATTCGGTCGTCAGTATCGCGCACAGATCGTAGCGGCCGCTGATCGAATAGAGCTTGACGATCTCATGCCGCCGTGTCAGTCCCTTGATGACGTCGAATTCGGTCTTGGAATCGCTCGAGATCAACACCATCGCCCGAATGCTCGAATCTTGCTGCCGCTTCTTGACGCTCACCGTGTAGCCCGAAATGACGCCGCTGTCCTCCAGTGCTTTCAGGCGCAGTTGCACGGTGCTTCTGGCGCAACCCAGTGACTTGGCCAGCGTGACGACCGGCAGGCGGGCATTGACCTTGAGCAGTTCAATCAGCTGCTGATCGAGATTGTCCAGGGTTCTCGCCATTGCTTTTCCTTCGGATTGCCGCAGAATCAGTCAGTATGACTGATTTTTTTGCGATGTTTCAGGCAGGTTGCCTGTTTCTGCCGGCGCGACCCGTCCCTAAACTGCGCCTCTGTCGTCGCCTTGATCGAAATTCAATCAATCGCACCGGAGAGGAGAATCGCATGCTGCAGACAATCGAATTCAATATCCAGAACAAGTTGCTCACCCGGGAAGCGCTGGATGCCTACGATCCGTCGGCAGAATCGTGGCAGAAGCAGTTCGCGCGCCGTTACACGCACCACTGTGAACTCAACGACGTCCTCAACAACGTCGAGAAGGTCGATGAGACCGTGTATGGCAAGTTCGCAGTGTCGATCACGCCTTATGTGGCACAGCTGATGGATCGCGAGGATCCGGCTTGCCCCATCCGTCTGCAATACATGCCGACCTTTGCCGAAGAGACGAAGCCCGGCTTTGTCACCCTGCTTGATCAACTCGGCGAAGAAGGCGATACCGTCCCCGGTACCAGTATCGTGCACCGCTATCCGCGCCGCGTGCTCTTCCTCGTTTCCAATGCCTGCGCCACCCTGTGCCGCTTCTGCACCCGCAAGCGCATGGTGTCGCAGCCCGCTGGTTCCGTGCACAAAGACGAGATCGAACGGTCGATCGACTACATCGCTGCCAACACGCAGATTCAGGACGTCCTGCTCTCGGGTGGTGATCCGCTGACCTTCAGCGACGAGCGACTCGACTACATCCTCGGCGAGATCCGCCGTCGCGCGCCGCACGTTCGCTTTCTGCGCATGGGCTCGCGGATGATCGTTCAACTGCCAACCCGGATCACACCGGAACTCTGTGCCGTGCTCGAAAAGCACCGCCTGCAGATGGTCAATACCCACATCAACCACCCCAAGGAGATCACGCCGCTGCTGCGCGAGCGGGTGAAGATGCTGCAGAAGGCCGGCATCATGATGGGTCTGCAAACCGTCTGCCTGAAGGGCGTCAATGACGATGTGGAGGTCATGCGCGAACTGTTCCTGCAAGCGATCGAAATGGGGATTCGTCCCTACTACGTGTACTCGACCGACATGGTTGAAGGCGCCCACCACTTCATTGTGCCGTATCAGCGCATGCTGGAACTGTACGAAGGTCTCCGTGGCTGGATCAGCGGTCCGGCGGTTCCGACGTTCATTGTTGATGGCCTCGGCGGCCTCGGCAAGCTGCCGATCATTCCGAGCTACGTCAAGGAAGAAGAGCTGCCGGATGGGTCGGGCACGACCGTGAAGTGCCGTAACTACGCCGGCAAAACGGTCGAGATGCCAGGTCTTGGGCGCGACTACGCCCTACCGACGCACAGCAACTGATTGAGCAACTGATTGCCGCAAGACACCGGTTGCACCGATGCGGCCGCTGTGGCGACGCTCCCCTTTTTGAGATCTGACCAGGCTTACGACCATGCAACACGGCTCCCCATACGGCACGCACCGCGTGCTCGAACCGATCGGCGTGCTCCCCCAGGGTGCATGGAAGATCGACAACTCAATGGCGATTTACGACAACGAAATCCTGATTGACGTTGCCGCCCTGAACATCGATGCGGCCAGTTTCACCCAGATCAAGCAGGAAGCTGCCGGGGACCTCGCCAGGATCGCCAGCATCGTGCTTGGCATCGTTGAACGGCGTGGTAAACATCATAATCCGGTCACCGGATCGGGCGGCATGCTGATCGGGCGGATTGCCGAGATTGGTCCGGCACTGGCCGGCAAGGTCGACCTCAAGGTGGGTGACAGGATCGCCACCCTGGTTTCGCTATCCCTAACCCCATTGCAGATCAGGACGATCAAGGAAATTCGCCTCGACAAGGACCAGATCGAGGTGGATGCGCAGGCGATTCTCTTCGAAACCGGCCTTTACGCCAAGCTGCCTGACGACATTCCCGAGAAGGTGGCCCTGGCGATTCTCGACGTGGCGGGGGCGCCGGCGCAGACTGCGCGCCTCGTTCGCCCCGGCGACACCGTGGTGGTGGTTGGCGGTGGCGGTAAGTCCGGCACGCTATGCGTGTACGAGGCGCGGAAGCGCGCCGGCCCGGCGGGTTGCGTAATCGGCGTGTCGCCATTTGCAGCCGACTGTCAGCGCATGCGCGAACTCGGCTGGGTTGACCACGCCGTGCAGGTCGATGCGACCGATGCTGTGGCGATGATGGACGCCATCGCCAAGGTGACTGCTGGCCGCATGGCCGATGTGGTGATCAACTGCGTCAACATCCAGAATACCGAAATGGGCAGCATTCTGGCTACCCGCGACCGCGGCAAGGTCTACTTTTTCTCGATGGCGACAAGCTTTACCGCTGCCGCGCTGGGTGCCGAAGGCGTCGGCAAGGATGTGGATATGATTGTTGGCAACGGCTACGCCAGGGACCACGCCGTCTACGCACTTGCCCTGCTGCGCGAAAGCCCGAAGCTGCGCCAGCTATTCGAAGACTTGTACGTTTAGCAGTCGCATGGGCCAACAAGCTCTTCAGTTGAACCGACAGGCGGCCATGAGTACCAGCGCCCTCTGGCACCGGATTGACCAGTGCGGCCTGATGACGCTCGCCGTCATGGGGATGACCAAGAACACCGGCAAGACGGTGGCTTTGAACCATCTCCTGGCTTGCGCTGCCGAGGGTGGCGTGGCTATTGGCGTGACCTCGATCGGGCGCGACGGGGAAGACCGCGATCAGGTCTTCTTCTTTCCGAAGCCACCGGTGCGGGTTTGGTCGGATTCCATCATCGCCACCGCCCGCGACACGTTGCTGCGCGCCAAGGTCCGCTGGAAACTCCTTGCCGCCACCGGACTGGATAGCCCGATGGGCGAAATCGTCATCGTCCGCGCGCTGGACCACGGCGAAATGGAGATTGCCGGCGCGTCGCGCAGTTCCGATCAGCAAAAGATCATCGCGCAATTGCGACAGTGCGGTTGCGCACTGATCATCCTCGACGGGGCTCTCGGTCGCAGCCAGCACGCTTCACCGGCCATCGCCGACGGAATCATTCTGGCCACTGGCGCCGCCATCGGCGGTGGCGTGCAGGATGTCATCCGCAAGACGCGCGACCGACTGGCAACGCTGACCATTCCCCAGGCCGGGCCGGAAATTCTGGCGCGCTGCCAGGCCGTGTTTGAGTCAGGCGGCGTCGGCATCTGGGACCGCAGCGGCGGACTCCTGTTCCTCGCCGATATCGCCACTCTCAACGCCGGATCGACGCTGGTCGAATTTGCCGACCGGGAACTCGGCACGATTGCGGTCAGCGGTGCTGTCGGTAAGGCACTCTGGCTGACGGTCGACGCGCTCCTTGCGCGACACCCCGGTCTGACGCTGGTGGTTGCCGACGGCACAAAGCTGTTCATCGAACACGCCGATGTCCAGCGGTTCCGCCGCCAAGGCGGTCGCTTGCTGGCTTTTCGCCGGATCAATATTGCCGGCATCACCTTGAATCCGTTCTCGCCGCATGGCCGCCATATGGTTGCTCAAGACCTTCTCGGCGCCGCCCGCCTGGCCTTTCCCGAATACGAGGTCAGTGACGTGATTCTCGAACGAGTACTGACCGAAACAGGAGTGTGTTGATGACGCGTTTGCATCTGGATCAGGCACAAATCGACCGCGCGCGTGACTCGGCGCGGCGCATTGCGCGCAGTGTCTTCGAGCAAATGAAGCCGTTCACCACGACGACGGTCGAGCGCGCCACGCTGCGTCTGCTTGGCATCGATGGCGTGGATGAAAACATGGTGCCCCTTCCGAATCGTCTGGTGAGCCATTTGCAGGAGCAGGACCTGTTGCAGCACGGTGCCGCCGCAATCGTTGTCGGTGCCATGATCGAACGCGGCTGTACCGCGCAGCAGGTCGCCGAAGCCGTGGCCGCCGGCAAACTGACGATGCGGCGCCACAAGGGTGAAGAGGCGATCCGTGCGGCCAGCGAAGCGGAAGCCCGCAAGATGTGCGAGCATATCGCTCGGCAGCGCGCACGGCGCGACAGCGAAATCAAATCGGTTGGCGAAAGCCGCAGGCCGTGGCTCTACCTGATCGTCGCCACTGGCAACATCCACGAAGACGTCATCCAAGCTCGCGCGGCTGCTGAGCAGGGTGCCGACATCATCGCGGTGATCCGTTCGACCGGCCAGAGCCTGCTCGACTATGTGCCCTACGGCGCGACCACCGAAGGTTTCGGCGGCACCTACGCTACCCAGGAAAACTTCCGCCTGATGCGCGCGGCGCTTGACGAAGCGGGTGCCAGGGTCGGTCGCTATATTCGCCTGACCAACTACTGCTCGGGTTTGTGCATGCCGGAAATCGCGGCCATCGGGGCGATGGAACGGCTCGACATGATGCTCAACGATTCGATGTACGGCATCATTTTCCGCGACATCAACATGAAACGAACCTTCATCGACCAGTTCTTCTCGCGGATGGTCAATGCCTACGCCGGGATCATCATCAACACCGGTGAAGACAACTACCTGACGACGGCCGACGCCTGCGAAGCAGCGCACACCGTGCTGGCTTCGCAACTGATCAACGAGCAGTTTGCCTATCTGTCCGGCCTCAAGCCGGAGCAGATGGGTCTCGGGCACGCCTTCGAGATCAATCCCGAGATGGAGAACGGCTTCCTCTGGGAGATTGCCCACGCGCAACTGGTCCGCCAGGTCTTTCCCGAGGCGTCGCTCAAGTACATGCCGCCGACCAAGCACATGACCGGCAACATTTTCCGGGGCCACATCCAGGATGCTCTGTTCAACGTCGTCAGCACGCTGACGCAGCAGGATATTCACCTGCTTGGCATGATGACCGAGGCCATCCACACGCCGTTCATCCAGGACCGTTTCCTCGCCGTGCAGAACGCGAAGTACGTCTTCAACACCATGCGCGATTTGCACGCGGAAGTCGAATTCAGGCGAGGCGGTCAGATCGAGCGGCGCGCACAGAGTGTGCTCAGCGAGACCGAACTGATTCTGGCCGACATCGAAAGGATGGGTCTGCCGCAAGCGATCAGCAAAGGCATGTTTGCCGAAATCTCCCGCAAGGCGGACGGTGGCAAAGGCCTCGACGGCGTGATTGCCAAGTCCGGCGACTACTTCAACCCGTTTCCGAACCTGATGCTTGCAGGAGGGCAGTGAGATGGCCGAAAAACTGGTCAAGCCCTATGGCGATACGCTCAACGACGGCCGCGTCCAGCTCTCCTTCACCCTGCCCGTCGCCCTCGATGACGCCGCCAAGGAAGGCGCCAGGCAACTGGCGATGATGATGGGCCTGGCAGAACCCGCGGTCGTGCACGCCGAAGACATGGGTCAGGACTTCAGCTTCTTCATCGTCTATGGTCAGTGCAAGCACCAGGTCGACCTGTCAAGCATCAAGGTCTCCCGGCCCGAGTTCGAGACCCTCGACAAGGAGGGCGTCAACCGGCTGATCGCCGAGAAAATGCGCCGCAAGATGGTCGTCATCGGTGCCTGCATCGAAACCGATGCCCATACCGTCGGCATCGATGCGATCATGAACATGAAGGGTTACAACGGCCACAAAGGTCTGGAGAGCTATCACGAAATGCGCGCCATCAACCTCGGCGCGCAGGTCGATTCCGAAGATCTAGTCAAGAGGGCGCTTGAAGAAAAGGCCGACGTCATTCTGGTGTCGCAAATCGTGACACAGAAGAACATCCACCTTGACAACCTGACCAGGCTTGCCGATCTGCTCGAAGCCGAAGGTTTGCGTGACCGGGTCATACTGATCGTCGGCGGTCCGCGCATCAGTCACGAGCTGGCCAAGGAACTCGGTTACGACGCCGGTTTTGGCACCAGGACCTACGCCGAGGATGTGGCGTCGTTCGCCGTCCATGAATGGATCAAGAGAAACTCAACCTAAGGAGATCGCCATGCAAGAACTGACCAGCCTGATACGTTTGCGCATCAGCGCGCACGATGCCCATTACGCCGGCGGACTCGTTGACGGCGCAAGAATGTTGCATCTGTTTGGCGACGTCGCGACCGAGCTGCTGATCCGCAGCGACGGCGACGAGGGCTTGTTCGTCGCCTACGACAGTATCGAGTTTCTCGCCCCCGTACATGCCGGCGATTTCATCGAAGCGAGCGGTCGCATCGTGTCGATGGGCCGTACCTCGCGCAAGATGGCCTTTGAAGCACGCAAGGTCATCGCAGCTGCCGGGATCGCTGGTCAGCCGTCAGCCGCCGATGTGCTGGCCGAGCCGATCATCGTCTGTAAGGCCTCGGGCACCTGCGTGGTGCCGGTCGCCTGCCAGCGAATCCGACGCTAGGCTCGGCGCCGGGAATGGAAAAACTGATCATTACCGCTGCCCTGACCGGCGCGGAAGTGAGCAAGGAACAGCAACCAGCCTTGCCGGTCATGCCGGACGAAATCGCAGCCGCGGCCGAAGCCTGTGTCAGGGCAGGGGCGTCCATCGTTCACCTGCACGCACGTCGTCCGGATGGCACGCCGACCCAGGACAAGGCGGTCTATCGGGAGATCATCGCGGCTATTCGTGCCCGTTGCGACGTGATCATTCAGGTGTCGACCGGCGGCGCAGTCGGCATGACACCCGCAGAGCGACTTGCGCCGGTGACACTGGCTCCCGAAATGGCTACCCTGTCGATGGGCTCAGTCAATTTTGGCGGTGATGTGTTCCTCAACCATCCGGCAGACATGGCCGTGTTCGCGCGCACGATGAAGGAAAACGGCGTCAAGCCGGAACTGGAGATTTTCGATTCCGGCATGCTCACGACAGCAGAGCGCTGGATCAGGAAAGGACTGCTTGATTCACCGGTGCATGTCGACCTCGTGCTCGGCGTTCCCGGTGCGATGGCCGCGACGCCCGAGTCGCTGATGTTCCTCCGCTCGCAACTGCCGGTCGGTGCGACCTGGACGGTGGCCGGCATCGGGCCGGCCCAGCTGCCGCTCGGGGTGATGGCGATTCTTCTCGGTGGCCATGTCCGTGTCGGCTTCGAGGACAACGTCTTCTTCCGCAAGGGTGAACTGGCGGCCAGCAATGCCCAGCTGGTCGCCCGCATTGCCCGGATCAGCCGCGAAGTGGAGCGTCTCGTGGCGACGCCGGACGAAGCCCGCGCCATACTAGGACTCGCGCGCCCGCTCAACCATTAAGCGGCGTTAGTCGCTTCAGCGACCCTGGCCAGCGCAGAGACAACGCGTCTGGCATGGTCTGTTTCAGCTTCCAGGCACGACTCCCCTGGGCCGGCAGGCATTTCGCGTTTTTCGCGTTTCGTCGAAAGAGTCGAAATCCTCATCGCGGCACTGCTGCAGCACAGCACCGTGCGCAAAGAAAACCGTTGATTAAGGCTGGCTTTTTTGCCACCATTGGCCTGTCTCAATCTTGGAGGAGTTATAAAAAGTGAAAAAAGTTCTTCTGCTGTCGGCGCTTCTGGCGCTATCGTCTTTCGGTTTATCAGCCAAAGAATGGACCGAAATCCGCATGGCATCCGAAGGCGCCTACCCCCCATTCAATGAAACGGGTTCCGATGGCGCGTTGAAAGGGTTCGACATCGATATCGGCAACGCATTGTGCACCGAGATGAAAGCGAAATGTACCTGGGTGAAACAGGAATGGGATGGCATGATCCCCGCCTTGATCGCGCGCAAGTTCGACGCCATCGTCGCCTCGATGTCGATCACCGAGGAGCGAAAGGCCAAGGTTGACTTCACCAACAAGTACTATGCCTCGCCGGTCGTTCTGATTGCCAAGACCGGGTCGCCGCTGAGACCCGAGCTGGCGAGCCTGAAAGGCAGGAAGGTCGCGGTTCAGCGCGGCACCGTTTCCGACAATTTCGCCACCAAGTACTGGGCTGGCAAGGGGGTCGAAATCGTCCGCTATGCCAAGCAGGACGAGGCCTACCTGGATCTCAAGTCGGGCCGCGTCGATGCGACCTTCGCAGACTACTGGGAAGCCTACGGCGGCTTCCTGACCAAACCGGAAGGTTCTGGCTACAGCATTGCCGGTGACCAGTACTTCGGCAAGAACGCCGAAGAGCGCGCCGTCATCGGTGAAGGCATCGGCATTGCCGTCCGCAAGAAGGACCAGGACCTCAAGGCGCAACTGAACAAGGCCCTCGCCGCCTTGCGCACCAGTGGCAAGTACGATGAGATCCGCAAGAAATACTTCCCGATGGACATCTACGGCAACTGATGTCTCGCTCTGAAACGCCGGCTGCCGACGCGGCCGGCGTTTCCTGTATTTCCGCCGCAGCAGTAGCAGACGCACAATCCGAGGGGGAACTCGCCGATGGATGCGCTGATCGAATACTCACCCAGCTTGCTGGCTGGCGCCTGGGTGACGCTCCAGGTCGCCATTCTGTCGCTGATGCTCGCTGTCGGTACGGGCCTGTTGGGCGCCGCCTGCAAGCTCTCGCGGCTGGCGCCGCTACGCTGGTGGAGCGCGCTCTATACCACGGTCGTACGCGGCGTTCCCGATCTGGTGATGATGCTCCTGGTTTTTTACGGTGGCCAGGTCTTGCTCAATCAAGTCAGCGACTATCTCGAATGGGAGATGATCGAACTCAACGCCTTTGCCGCCGGCGTTTTGACCATCGGGTTCATTTTTGGCGCCTATTTCACTGAAACCTTTCGCGGCGCCTTCCAGGCCGTCCCGGCGGGTCAGATGGAGGCCGGCCGGGCCTACGGGATGAGTGGCTGGCAGACCTTCTGGCGTGTCCTTTTTCCGCAGATGCTGCGTTACGCGCTCCCGGGCATGGGCAACAACTGGCTGGTCCTGCTGAAGAGCACCGCCATCGTATCGATGATCGGCCTCTCCGACATGACCTGGCTGGCCGATCAGGCGGGCCGCTCGACCCACCAGCCCTTCACGTTCTATCTCGCCGTCTGCGTCCTCTACCTCGCGATGACAAGCGTCTCGAATGCCGTGCTGCAACGGCTGGAACGGCGCTATAACGTCGGCGTCAGAGAAGCGAACGTCTAGGAGCGACTCATGGAATGGTTTGATCTGACAGTCGTGACCGGCAGTTTGCCCGAATTCTGGCGCGGGCTCTGGATGACTCTCCATCTCACCGGCATCGCCCTGATCATCGGTTTCGGCTTTGCGGTTCCGCTGTCGATCGCTCGAGTGTCGAAGAACCCCTGGGTGAGTGCTCCGGTGCGCGCCTACACCTACTTCTTCCGCGGCACGCCAATGCTCGTCCAGTTGCTGCTGGTCTACTACGGCATCGGTCAAAGCGAATGGATGCAACAAATGTGGGAGGCGGGAAATCCATTCTGGCTGCTCTTCCGCGATGCCTATTTCTGTGCCCTGCTGGCGTTCAGCCTCAACACCTGCGCCTACCAGCTCGAAATGTTTGCCGGGGCGATCCGCAATACGCCGAATGGCGAAGTCGAAGCCGCCAAGGCAATGGGCATGACGCGCAGCACCGCACTGCGCAGAATCATTCTGCCGTCGGCCTTGCGCCGGGCGCTGCCGCCCTTCAGCAACGAAGTGATTCTGATGCTGCAAGGCTCGGCGATTGCCAGCGCAGTGACGCTGGTTGATCTGACCGGGGCCGCACGCAACGTCTACTCGCGTCATTACGCGCCGTTCGAAGCCTTTATCTTTGCCGGACTGCTCTACCTTGTTGTGACCTTTGTTCTGGTTGGCCTGTTCCGCGTCGCTGAAAACCGTTGGCTGGCTCACCTGCAACCGCGCCGCAGCGCCAGCGACGCGAAGAAAAACTGATCGGAAAGACTGCCATGGCCCACAAGGCGAGTAAAGAACTCCTGCGCGTCGAAAACCTCTACAAGCAGTACGGCGATAACGAAGTACTGAAGGGGGTGTCGCTCAAGGCGAACGCGGGCGATGTGATCAGCATCATCGGCTCCTCCGGTTCCGGCAAGAGCACCTGGCTGCGCTGCATCAACTTCCTCGAGCAGCCGACTTCCGGCAAGATCATCGTCGCCGGTGAGGAAGTCAAGCTGCTGCCTGGCACCAAGGATGCCCTCAAGGTTGCCGACCAGAAGCAACTGCAGAAGATCCGTACCCGTCTGTCGATGGTTTTCCAGCACTTCAATCTGTGGGGCCACATGACGGTGCTGCAGAACGTCGTCGAGGCGCCGATCCACGTGCTTGGCCTGGCGAAAAAGGAGGCGATGGCACGTGCCGAGCGTTATCTCGAACGCGTCGGCGTCTGGAAATTCCGCGACACCTATCCGGCGCACCTATCCGGCGGCCAACAACAGCGGGTGGCGATTGCGCGTGCCCTAGCGATGGAACCAGAGGCGCTGCTGTTTGACGAACCGACCTCGGCTCTTGATCCGGAACTGGTTGGCGAAGTTCTCAAGGTGATGCGGTCGATCGCAGAAGAGGGCCGCACCATGCTGGTCGTGACCCACGAAATGGGTTTTGCGCGCGAAGTCTCCAACCACGTCATCTTTGTCCATCAGGGGCGGGTTGAGGAAGAAGGCGACCCCAGGGAAGTGCTGACCAAGCCCACCAGCGAACGTCTGCAGCAGTTCCTGTCGGGCAGCCTCAAGTAACGGGAATAGCCGGCGCGCGGCTACCGCGATCAGGCGCTGGGCTCTTAGGTCACGCCATGCGCTGATCGAGAGATGTGGGTAAGCGGTGGATAAGAGCTGGCAGCGCCTCCGGCCCGCCCGCTGAGGACAATCGCCGACACAGCCAGACCTGGCGGGCGCGAAAGCCATCACCCCCCGATACGTATGCAAGTGAATACTCGTTCGGTGCTCTGAATCGCTTCGGCTGCTGACCAACACCCCGGCCCGCCACGAGCTACGCCTGGACGCGGTCGATGGTTTCGAGCAGTGCGCGGCCCGAGCGGAAGGCGAAGGTTTCCGTGCCCGACGCCCCAGCTCATGCATACAGCACGGCAAGGATAATAAAAAATGACGCAATACACTGTTTAAACGTTGTTTTGTTGAAATCTACTGCCCATTATCCAGGGGCATGGAAATTGACGAAGCGGCATTCGCCTCGCCATCCGCCAGCGGCTTACGATACACGGTATGGCGTTTCCCGCCGGAATCGTCGCGGGTCAACACCCCCTGTTCAACCCAGCGCTTGAGCATTTTCGAGGCCTTGAGGGTGTCGACCGCAGCAATCCGGCAAAGATCGCTGTTCGCTAGGGCGCCGTTGCGCTCCATCCAGTCACTCACCTGCTCCCAGACCGGCGGACGCTCCTCGTTGAGCAGGCTGACGACGACGGCAGGTTGCGCAGCGTCGCGGTTCTCGCTGTAGAACGGCGGATAGAGATTGGCCGCGCGCATCTCAGCGAACATCATGCGTACGCCTTCGCCGGCATCGACATTGGGGGGCTCGGGAAACTCGCGCAGGTTGCGCGCGATGAGGGGGTTGCGCGCGAAAGAGCCGGCCCGGTTGACATTGGCCGGCGTGATCGTCCCGGGGAACAGGCCGGGACTTTCGATCTCGATGCGGTTGTCGAGAATCCGAATGTGAATGTCGCGGTTGAGTCGGTAGTCGCGGTGGATCACGGCATTGGTAATCGCTTCCTTGATCACCCGCTCGGGATAGCGATGCACGGTCCTGAAGCCGGACGCCGCGAGGGTAAGGCCGGCCGCCAGTTCATCCAGCACGTACGCGCTGGCCTGGGCGATCTGCAATGGCAGGGGGCCCGAGATGGTCTTGGGTGCCTTGATCAGGTTTGGTACCGCACCGGGTTCGATACGGCTACCCCGGTAATGAAACACACGCACGTCCGCGCGGGTCTGCTGAGCAGCCAGGAGGCCGCCCGGTTCGTCGGCGAACAGCAGCACCGCCGCGCGCACCGGCTGCCGTTCGCCAGCCACCGGTTTGGCCAGGCCGATGCGAAATAGCCGGTCGGCCAAGTCGCCCGTCAGGAAGCCGCGATTTGCGGCAAACCGGCGCCAGACATCGGTTTCCAGCAGTTCGAATGGCACCGCTACCGGCTCGGACTCGGCGCTGATGACCCCACGCCGGTAGGAGAGCTCGGTGATCTCGCCGGCAGACATTTCCCGGTTGCTGGCATCGAGCCGCGTCCAGGTGCCGTCATCGAGGATGGAATGGACCTTTGGACTTTGCGGCACAGTGACAAGCAGGACATGCCCCGCCGTGCCGTCCCTGAGCAGGCATGCGACACGCCGCCAGCGCAGACCCTCGACCATCGGCAGTAGATGTGTCAATGTCTTTCGCCGCAGTTCGTCGACCGCTTCCGGGTTTTCCACAAGACCGTGAAGGCGGTCGGTCCCCGTGGCCTTGCCCGTGTCCTCGACTCCCAGCGCAAGCGTGCCGCCGTTGGTGTTGGCGAAGGCACACAAGCTTTCGAGCGCCTTGCCGACCATCTTGCCGGAGACCCGCTTGCATTCGAAGCGTGGGGACTCCCGCATGGTCACCAGGGTTTCGATCAGCTCGTCCGCTGCCTTGCCGGTCAGTTCATCCATGCCTTCGCTTTCGTATCGTGGCCATTCAAGCCCAAGCCAGTGTTCAAGTAAGATCTCTTGGAGCAACCCACTCGCTGTCGCCTATATCGAATTCGAGATCCCTCTTCACAATCTGAAGCCGGGGCAACTCAATCCCATCACCGGATACGCAGGGCGCCATCCATCCAGTCAGTTGGGAAACCTCAATGTATTGTCCCCACAACCAACCCTCTCTCCGCCGCCGTCATCAGCGCATCCAGCGTAATCGTTTGCGGTTCTGCCGATGCACGGTTTTGTAGGCGCTCCGGGAGCTTGCGGTAATCCCACTCATAACCGTCGAATCCCTCGGCCAGGGTAACGTCATAGACCAGATAGAACGGCCGCGACGGCTCGCCTGGGTAGCCTTTCGCCTTCAGCGCTTCGCGCGAGAGGACACGCGGGCCTTCCTTGGCAACCCGCAGCAGACTTGCGCTGGTCGCGCCCTTTTGGCTGTGCAGCAGCAGATATTGCGCGGCGGATACTTCTCGTTTGAGACGTAGCGAACCGCGCTCGACGTCCATGCGGAAGTTGTAGAGCCCAGCCTTCAATACCCAATCCAGATGTGTCTTGTCCTTATACCAGCCAATCAACACATGGGTTTCCGCCAGGGGTGGCGAACGCCGGGGACTGCCCGCAGCCTTCTCTGGCAGGGTGTGCAATACGGCGTAAGTGGCAGGTGCTTCCTGTACTTCATATACGTGATAGCTCTGGCGCTCACGCGCCGTCGCGCGATCGCAAGCGTGTGCCACCACGTCCTGAATAAACTTGGTCAGCGCACCTTCGCCATTGCCCGGCCTGATTGGAAATGCCCCAAGCCCCGGCAGAATTTCGTGGTAGCCCTGCCATTGTCGCGACATTTCGCCGGGATAGAGGACATAGGCTCCCTGTGTGCGTCGAATCGCATCGCGGTAGGCGTGCATCTTCAGCAAGTCGGCACGCTTGTAGCGGCCGAGTTCCTGCTCCTGCTTTTCCTCGTTCAAGTCGGCTGCCGCGGCCGCCACTTGCAGATCGGTATCATCGCGGCCGAATAGCTGCTCGATGTTGTCGATGCGGTATTTCGCATCGAAATGGACGTGCACCATCAGTTCCTGTGCTTCAGCTTCGACAGCGCTGAAATCGGCTGGCCATAGGCTGATCGTGTAATCTGGCCGCATCCGCTCCGTCCAGGAACCGGTCGCTGCGCGATTCGTGTTGCGCGTAAAGCTGAGGTTGTAGCTGAAGCGTGCTCGCAACGGGCGTGCACCAGCAAAGGTGATGCCCTCGAATCCAAGCTGCTCACCGGACTTGAGCTTCAGTCCGAAGCCATCGGCGGTTTCCTCCATCAGTTCGGCCGCAGCCGGCCGCTCCAACTGGAAAACTCCTGTCACTATTTCCAGCAGCTTGAAGAACACCCAATATTCGTAAAGTGTTGCGATGTTGCGCTGGCCGGCCCGATATACCTCGTCGCCCCCTTGCCAAGTCAGGCGCGCCGCCATGTCGAAGCGCAACCAGGCTTGATAGACCTCGCGGTAACCCTCCTTTCGCTGCAATACCGGGCTGCCCAGAGGCAGCATGTCAGGGGGTGACACCCCGCGAAACACGTCAGCGCCCAATGCGGCGTCGAGTTGCCCGGCAAGAGCTGAAATCTCCTGCCGGAGCCGTACGTCGTTCGCGTTGATCGCATCCAATCGCTGCCGCATCAACGCCAAGAATCCGGCAAACGCTTGCAGCGCGAATTTCACAAAACGATTTTCCGGTGTGTCCTCGGTCTGCACATTGCGGTAGAGCGAGATTCGCTCCGGCAATGACGGCAAGGTAGCCGCCAGCGGATGCCTGCTCGGCAAGGGCAGACGACGGGTTGCGCGCGCCATCTCGCGCAGACTGCGCGCACTGGGACGGAAACCTCGTCGCCTGTCGATCATCGCTTCTTCAGGTTCCCAACGTTGGTGCGGGTGGCTGACAATGCGATGCAAGGCATTCTGGAAAGACGGCGACCCCAGCAGTGCCTTCAAGAAGGCAAAGCGCTGCGCGAGCGTGCGCGGCTCGTGGCCAGGGTCAGGTGCCGCTCGGATGGCGGTCGGGGCGCGCAACTCGATCAACAAGTCGATGCAGCGATCGGTGATGTCCTCCAGCATCTGCCGGTAATCTTCGCGATAGCTGAGTTTGCGGGAGCGCACTTCCAGGGCGGCGGCACCCAATACAGTCCCGGTGTCGTCACGCACCAGCAGCGCCAGCCGACCGGTGTTGAGCCCTGGGGACAAAAAACCACTGTGAGCACGCCCCTCAAGACGGCTGGCCTCGATCAAACGGCCGGGTTCGCCATCGGCGGCATCAAGCCGCAGGCGCACATCTGCGAATTCGTATTCGTAACGGGCACCTTCGAGCAACTGTACGGGCTCCTCGCCCCGGGCATGGGCGGCGGAAGGTTCCAGTCGGATCAGGCTGTCTGTGTCGAGCGCGAACATTTTCAGCCGCGCCACGCAGAACCCCTGCGTGTCGAAAAACTCCAATGTTTCGTTCGCCGGCACGGCGCGTCACGCCTCGGCAAAACTCGTGAAACCGTCCTTCAGGCGATCCTGCATGCGCCGAATCTTCACAAGACTTAGCGGGCAACCGTGTGTCGTGCAGAAACCCTCCAGCGCCTTCAAAACCGGCCCCAGGCGACGTTCCGAGCCGTGCAGCTTCGGCATCAGCTTCTGATACACCTGGGCATCAAGCGCATCGTTGAATTGCCAACCCGCACCGGTAAGCGTGGCATGAAAGGCAACAAAGCGCGAAATCTCGAACGCCGTGCGAAAACCGAACTCCGCCCCGATAGGTTCCAGTGCCTGGAAAGCTTCGACCAGCCGTGCCTTGAGATCGGCCGCGCACTGCGCACCATCGGGGTGGATCGTCTTTGGCAGTTCAGCCAGCCTTGGCGCATCACCAGCGGCCGCCGCCACAAATGCCGCGCCATACCCTGCACCCTTGTGCGCCAACGCCGCCATGCGGATTGGCTGCGGATCATCCATGAAAGCGTTGATCTGGTCTGCCGTGGCACGAAATTCGATCACATTTGCACGGTCCAGAACCTTGGGCGAGAACATGTAGGTCGTTTCATCCACGTTCACCGTGCCGACAATGAACAGATTTTTTGGCAAGGTCAGTCGGGGCGGTACAGGCAGCGTGTCACCGTCGCCCCCAGACAAATCCTCAGTAGCCGAGTGCAATGCAATCGGTTCGCCAGACTCAATGGCTGAAAGCGTGTCGGCAAAGTAGCGCTCAACATGCGACAGGTTCATTTCATCCAGAATCAGAAAATAAGGGCGTGCTGCATCATCGCGCGCCCGCAGTATTAAATCCAGCGCACCATTGTTCGGCTTGCGGTAGATCTCTGGCCGCAGCGCATCCTGATAGCCCAGCAGGTTCTCGTTGGTTGTCCAGTCCGCCCCTACTGCGACGACCCGATACTGGGTATCCGATTCGGCGATCCATGCGGCAAAAGCATGACCCAGCTTGGTCTTTCCGGAGCCGGACAGGCCGGTGAGGATCAGCAAACGTTTGGTGAGCAGGGATGCGACCAGACGCCCGAGAATACCCTCCTGCAAGTTCAGCCCGGCGACAGAAATATCATTGGCCGACGAAGTTGCAAGGGAGCTCAGATCCCGCTCCAGTTGCATGAACGGTGCAGGGTTCGATGGCATAGTTCTCGATACTTGCAGATAGTCGTTGATAACCTTGACAAAAGCGTCGACGATTACGGAGTGTCGATCCAATTCTGTCGCGGGAAAGAGTTGCAGTTCATAGGACTGCTGGTATTTTTGATGCCCGAAATGGGGTAGCTGGCTGATAAGAGCACCTGGCCAGAACCGCGGCCAATGTCCATTCGCAGCCTGAGCTGTCGCACTTACGCCATAACAAACGCTCAATGTACTTGTGTCGCGGCGATACAAGAGAACCGGATACACGCCCTCTTTTCCGGCTGTCTGTTCGGGAAGAAAGCAAGCAAGCCAAGGAATGACGGTTGCGGTTCCCATCCCAAAGCTTGTCTTGAAGCTGATCCCCAGTTGCTTTGCCACGCCTTGCAGTTCGTGAGGAACCTGCACTTGTGCCAACTCGGGCTTTGCTGCGCTTGCACGGACCAAGAATTCGCTCAAATACGGAATGAACGCCGAGGCGAATTGTTCTTTGTTTTCGATCATTGCATCATGCCGTGAAATGGCTTTCCCTCGTGCTTGCAACGCATCATGCAGCATGCTGGAAGTGATCTAGTGTAGTGTTGCATTCTGTTTAGCGCTTAAGCGGCTGTTGGCGCGAATGACCTTCTGGAGGATGTCGCGAGCGCTCTTGGTCCAGATAAAGGGCTTGGGCTTGGTGTTGTGATGGGCGATGTAG
>JAFLDL010000017.1 GCA_017302435.1 Candidatus Accumulibacter necessarius | reverse complement strand
GCGCGCGCTGCTGCCCTACGTCGCGCGCTACCGCGGGCAGGTCGCGCTGGCCCTGCTGTTCCTGCTCCTCGCCGCGGGCGCGACGCTGGCGCTGCCGCAAGCGGTGAAACTGCTGGTGGACGGGGGGCTGGCGCGCCCGGCCGACGGCGAACTGGCTGAGCGACTGGTCTCGATCCGCGCCTATTTCGGCCTCCTGTTCGGCGTCGCGGTGGTGCTGGGCCTGGCCACGGCGGCGCGCTTCTACATGGTGAGCTGGATCGGCGAAAGGGTGACCAGCGATCTGCGGCAGGCGGTCTACGCGCACGTGCTGCGGCAGAGCCCGCAGTTCTTCGAGACCCTGAAGACCGGCGAGGTGCTGTCACGGCTGACGACCGACACGACGGTGATCCACAACGCCGTCGGCTCCAGCGTCAGCATGGGCCTGCGCAACATCGTCCTGCTCGCCGGCGGGTTGACCATGCTGCTCACCACCACTCCGCGGCTGATGCTGACCGTTGCCGGCATCGTCGTCCTGGTCGTGCTGCCGGCGGCGATCATCGGTCGCCGCGTGCGCAAGCTCTCGCGCGCCAGCCAGGATCGCCTGGCCGATACCAGCGGTATTGCCGGCGAGATCCTGAACGCCATCCCGGTGGTGCAGAGCTACACCCAGGAGAGCGCAGAAGCGACGCGTTTTTCGGCCGCCAACGAACAGGCCTTCGCTGCCTCGGTCCGGCGCAGCGGGACGCGTTCGGCGCTCACCGCCTTCGTCATCATCGGTGTCTTCGGCTCGCTGCTCTACGGCATGTACGGCGGCGTCCTGGCCGTGCTGGCCGGCGAGATCAGCGCTGGCGAGCTGAGCCAGACGGCGCTCTACGTGATGATCGTCGCCGGCAGTGTGGCGGTGCTGGCGGAGGTGTGGGGCGATCTGCTGCGCGCTTCGGGGGCCACCGAGAGACTGATGGAATTGCTTGATGCGCGTTCGCCGATTGCCGAACCGGCGCTGCCGATCGCCCTGCCGGTGCCGGCCGGTGGCCTGCACGTCTGTTTCAACGCGGTGAGCTTTGCCTATCCGTCCCGCCCGGCCCAGACCGTACTGCAGGGACTCGATTTCACCATCGAGGCCGGGCAGACGGTGGCTCTGGTCGGGCCTTCTGGGGCCGGCAAGACTACCGTCTTCCAGCTGCTGCAGCGCTTCTACGACGTCGGCGACGGCGCCATCCTGATCGATGGCATCGACCTGCGGCGGCCGCGCCTGACCGACTTGCGCGCGCGCGTCGCGGTCGTGCCGCAGGAAGCGGTGATCTTCTCGGGCAGCATCGCCGACAACATCGGCTACGGCAAACCCGGCGCCTCGGCCGAGGAGATCCGTGCGGCCGCAGGCGCGGCCTTCGTCGATGAATTCGTTCGGCGTTTGCCCGAGGGCTACGCCACTTTCGTCGGCGAGCGCGGCGTTCGCCTCTCCGGTGGCCAGCGCCAGCGCATCGCCATTGCGCGTGCGATCCTCAAGGATGCGCCGCTGCTGCTGCTCGACGAAGCGACCAGCAGCCTCGACGCCGAGAGCGAGCGCGTTGTGCAGGCGGCACTGGAAGCCGCGATGGCCGGCCGCACGACGATCGTCATCGCCCATCGGCTGGCCACCGTGCAACGCGCCGACCGCATCATCGTGCTCGACCACGGCCGGCTGATCGACTCTGGCACGCACACGGCGGTGGTCGGGCGGGGTGGCCTGTACGCGCGCCTGGCGGCGCTGCAGTTCGGCGCCTGGGAGGGGTCGATCGCTCCGACCTGACGCCGGTCGACGCGGGTCGAGGAAATCAGTTCGCGCTCATCGAGTTCGGTTTTGAACACGCGCAGGCTTCCCGAAACCTGCAGCGCGTCGGCGGCGAGATAGGCGCCAGAGGGAACCATTCGTCTCTGGAGGATCGGGAATGTCGCTTTAAGGTCCCCTTCAGTGCCGCGGCTCACAATCTGCAAGAGACAACGATACGCACTGCTCCATTTCGGGGCAGATGGTTACGGCAAGGAGACTTTTTCATGCAGGAAGTTGTGGGCTATCGCGGCAAGATCAAATATGACATTCCGACGGCGCTGGCGTACAAGGATCGCCCGCCCCGACAGCAGGCCGCTGAAATGGCCCTGATCGACAGGGTCTTTCGATTGGTCCCGAAAACCCATCGGGTCCTCGACCTGCCGTGTGGCGGCGGCAGGGTCAGCGTGCATCTGGCCAGGAACGGCTATCAGGTGAGCTGCGCCGATCATTCCGAGGCGATGCTGGAGATTGCTCGTCGCTTCGTCCGGGAGAATCGCCTGGAGTGTCCCGTCGAGCAGCAGGATATCGAGGCGCTGACCTACAGCAATCGCCAGGTTGACACGGTCATCTGTTTTCGCCTGTTCCATCATTTCCCAACGCCGGCGATTCGTCAGAAAGCCATTGCCGAATTGTGTCGCGTGGCTGGCAGCTATGTTGCGCTCTCCTATTTCAGCCCGTTGTCGGTCACGTCAGTGAAGCGTCGCCTGCGGGCGGGCCTCGGCGGCAGGGCGTCGCAGAAACTGGCGACGCCTCGCGCTGAAGTCGAGGCCTATTTCCGCAGCCAAGGGTTCAGGCTTGTCAAGGATTTCGCCCGCAGCCCCTTCTTTCATACCCTGCATCTCGCCCTGTTTGAACGGGCCGAATAGGGCAGGGCATTGAGCAAGGCGGAGGTCAATGCTTGCTCGCCGTTGCCCGCGTAGTGGGCTAGACGAGGGCGTTGCGCTTTACCCCTATGGGCAACTACCCGGCGCCGAACTAGGCGAAAGGGTGGGGCAGGCGCTGGCAGGTCGGACGGGCCGACGAGGTCGCTTTCGCCAGGCGCGATGCGCCGGCTTTCCTGATGTGCAATCATGCCTGCCTGCTTCGCTGCAGTTGCACGAAGCCTGACCCAAGGAGACTGGAGATGAGCGATACGACAAACGGCCGGGAGCACCAGCTTCTCGGACTTTACGATTCACCCTTCGTGCGCCGCGTGGCGGTCACCATGCAGTTCTACGGCATTCCCTACGCGCATGTCTCGCTGTCGGTGTTTCGGCACATGGACGCCATGCGCCCGCTCAATCCGCTGTTCAAGGTGCCGATGCTGACACTGCCGAACGGCGAGACGCTTTACGAGAGCGCCTATCAGCTCGACTACCTCGACGAACTGGCCGCCGGGCGCGGCTTTTCGCCGCTGACCCCGCGTAGCGGCGGCGAGCGGCGGCAGGTGCAGCAGGCGATGGCGCTGGCCATGGTCGCCACCGAGAAGGCGGTGGCCATCGAGTACGAGCGCAAGCGTCCGACCGAAAGGCAGTGGTCGGAGTGGAGCAGCCGTCTGCGCGGCCAGATGAATGACGCGTTCGGCATGCTCGAAGAGCGCCTGAGCGGCGATTTCCTGGTCGCTGGGCGTCTGACGCAGGCCGACATCAGTGCCGTCGCCGGGATTGGCTTCGTCCGTCACGTGTTGCCGCACGAATGGCCGACCGGCCAGTACCCGGCACTCGAAGGGCTGGCGGCAAGACTGGAGGCGAGCGCCGCGTTCCTGGCGGTGCCGATCGACGCCTGATGGCGTCTGGCGCCAGCGGTCAGGGAGTCATCAAGTTGCCGAGGCGCCGCACGGCGTCCTCGATGTCGGGGGTGTGCGGGTTGCCGCAGTTGAGCCGGAGGCAGTTCCGATACATGCCGCTGGCCGAGAAGAGTTCTCCGGGCACATAGCTGACGCCGGCGGCGATGGCGCGGTCGTGGCGCGCGGTGGTGTCCACTTCCTCGGGCAGTTCGACCCACAGGACAAAGCCGCCCTGCGGTTCGGTGATGCGGGTGGCGACGGGGAAGTGCCTGGTGACCGCCGCCCGCATCGCATCGACCTGCCGTTCGTAGCTTCGCCGCAGCCCGTGCAGGTGGCGTTGACAGGCTCCCGATTCGAGGTACTCGGCCAGGACCACCTGGGTGAGCGGATTGGTGCCGCCGCTGGTGATCGTCTTCTGCAGGGCAACCTGCGACCGGTAGCGACCGGCGGCGACGAAGCCGATGCGCAGGGCGGGCGAGAGGCTCTTGGAAAAGGACGCGCAAAGCATGACGTTGCCGGCAGTGTCGAACGCCTTGATCGGCCAGGGGCGCTCGCGGCCGAAGTGGAGATCGCCGTAGATGTCGTCTTCGATCACTGCCACGCCTCGTTCGGCAGTCAGCCTGGCGAGCCGGCGCTTGTTCTCGTCGGGCATGATGCTGCCGAGCGGGTTGCCGGCGTTGGCCACCAGCAGGCAGGCAGCGACCCGGCTTTCGCGAGTCGCCAGATCGAGGGCCTCGATCGACATGCCGCTGCGCGGATCGGTGGGTATTTCGAGTGCCTTGAGGCCGAGGGTTTCGAGCAGTTGCAGCATCAGGTAGTAGCCGGGCGATTCGACGGCGACCGTATCGCCCGGGCTGGTGACGGCCCGCAGGCAGAGGCTAAGGGCTTCGGTGCAGGAATTGGTGATCACCAGCTCGTCTGCCGCCAGCGGTCCGGCCCAGCCAAGAGAACGCAGGACCAGCTGGCGGACCAGTGCCGGTTCGTCCATGTTGATATGGCTGCTGGCCTCGAGCAGCCGCGGATGGCGTCGCGCGACACCGCCGTAGAGTCGCTGCAATGCGGCCAGCGGCATCAGGCTGGACGAGGGCAGGGCCGCCGCGAGTGGCGCGACCCCTGGCAGAATGGAGGTCTGCAGAACACGCATCAGGCGCTGGCTGACATCCACTGGTACCGGCGCCTCTGGCGTCGAGCGGGCGCTGGGTTGGGCGCGCCGCGCCGCGGCATGGCGAACGAAGTACCCTGACTGCGGCCGCGCTTCGACGAGACCCTGGTCCTCCAGCTGATGCAGCGCTTGCAGGACGGTTGAAATGGAGAGCCGTCGCTCGCGCGACAGCCGCCGTACTGACGGCAGGCGCTCGCCTGGCCGCAGGTTGCCGGCGACGATAAAGCCGCTCAGATCCTCTGCCAGCCGCTCGTAACGCAGGAGTTCGCTTTCCATGTTTTCCACCAGCACAGTTGTCGCTCAATCGGAAGGGTACAGTCTGCAATAAATAAAACTGTACTCATAACAATTTGATCAGTTTGTGACTGTATCACGAATCTTTCCAGTCTTACACTGTGCCCTGTCAATACCGGGAGAACAGTCATGGACCTCGATCTTTACAAAAGCGAACTCTGCCTCACCGACAATGCGCCGATTCGTCTGCTCTCGGCCCGCGGTGTGCGCATTACCTGCACTGCAGGCCTGGTCTGGCTGACCATTGAAGGCGAAGCCGGCGATGTCTTCCTGGCGCCGGGGCAGAGTCATCTCGTTCGCGGCCGTGGTCTGGGTTTGCTGGAAGGCATCGGGAGTGGGCGGGTTCGCTTCGAGAAAACCGCCCAGCCCGTGCGGAACCGCCTGCTGGTCGGTGTGCAGCGGCTATGGCATGGCTGGCGTCCGTGCTTGCCCCCGGCGTACCCGTCGCTTGAAGATCGGGCAGCCGGCGTTCATAATTCGCGCCTGTTCACACCAATTGCGACCAAGGCCTGAATGAACCCATATGAAGAAAGCGCACTTCTCGAACGGGCCGCACAAGCGCTGCGCGCGCATAGCCTGATCGTCTCCGTGGATGCAGAACGCCTGTCGGCGACGCACGGGCGGTCGAATGCCTTGCTGCGCGTGAGCAAGGGCCGCTGCCGCATCGATTACGCCGCGGCGGTCAAACGTCGGCTGACGCCGAGCACTCTCGGCGCCGTGGTGACCCAGTTGCGCCACCCGGCCGATGCCGGCGAGCCGCCGCCGCTACTGCTCACCGACTACGTGACACTACCACTGGCGAACCAGCTCCGCGCCCGGGAGCAGCCATTTGCCGACGCGGCGGGCAATGCCTACCTTGAGGGTGGCGGACTTTTCGTTTACGTGACCGGGCGCAAACTGGACCAGAAGCAGATCGCCCTGCGGGCAAGCAAGGGCTTCACCACGACCCGGCTGAAAGTTCTCTTTGCCCTGCTCTGCGATCCGCCGCTGGCCGCCGCGCCGTATCGGGCGATCGCCGCCGCGGCAGACGTCGCTCTGGGGGCGATGTCGACCGTGCTCGCCGACCTGCAGCAGGACGGATCGCTGGTCGTCATCGACCGGCAGCGGCGCCTGAATGCAAGCAAACGGCTGCTCGACGAGTGGGCACAGGCTTACGCGCTCGGCTTGCGCGGGAAGACACTGATCGGCCGTTTTTTGGCCGAGCATTTCGCCGCCTGGCCGGACTGGCAACTGAACCCGGCGCACGCGCAGTGGGGAGGCGAACCGGCGGCGGCACTGCTCGGTTGCGACCCTCTACCCGGCATGCTGACGATCTACGGCGACAAGTTGCCGGCGCGTCTGATTGCGCACGAGCACCTCGAGGTTGCCGGTCCCGTTGCCTACGAACATCTTGTCGAACTGCGCAAGCCGTTCTGGGGCCAGACCCTGTCCACTGTCAGTCGGCCCGACCTGGTGGCGCCGGTGCTGATCTACGCCGACCTGCTCGCGACCGGCAACACGCGCTGTATCGAGGCCGCGCAGATGATTTACGACGCGCACCTGGCGCGCCTTTTCCCCGCGGTTTGAGCTTGGCCGAGGTCGCCTGGCGGGCCAGCGATCACCGCCATCGTTAGGACGATGAGGATTACTTCGCCGCCTTGTTGTTTGTTGACTAGGCCTTCGAGACGCTTGGACCTAAAGCATCGGTCTTTATTTTTCTCGTTTTAATCAAGGCAGGGCATACCAGGTCGCTTTGCCGGTGCCGTGGCGGACAAGGTAGGCTTGTTCCCCCAATCGTTTGAAATGCTCTTTGAGTGTGTTGCGGCTCGCATGGCGGCGACGTGGCGCAGCGCCCGTAAGCGCTCAGGCGCAAGGGTGCCAAGGGCGAGCCACGCGCCTTTGAACTCGTCAACCTCGGCAATCAGCACCAGCAACTCCGGCGTGATCTGAATGGTGTCAGTTTTCAGCATAAAGTCATCGTCGTTACCCGTATTTACACCCATATTCATCCATATGTTATCTTCCATCCGTCGCCCCGTGGTTCCCTGCGATGACCTCCAAGCCTTGTTACCTCATGCTCCACGTCTACATGTATAGGATTGTGTTTCCTGCGCCCTGTCGAGCACGATTGAAGAAATTCGCCGGGTCACGCGCCGGCAAGGTATCCGTTTCCGCATCCACCAAGCAGAGGCCGGACGCCTCGTCAATGACCGCCGCCGCTTGGCAACCCTCATCGAAAATTTGCCGACGCTCGATGTTTCGCTGACCCTTACGACAATTTTCTCTTGGCGATGGCCCAGGCCGGCCAGGCCGACCTTCTCGTGACCGGTGACAAAAGGGACCGGTTTAGCCTCTCAAGTCATCAGGGCACCCGCATCTTGACGGCGCGTGAGGCGCTCGGCTTACTCGGAGGTTGATCGCATGGTGCGCCCGAGCGTTTAGCACCGCACCGAATGCCGCAGTCTCTCTTCCGGCGAGCCTGTCCGCGTTGCTGCCGACGAATTCGATTGCCGCTCGCGCGGGGATGGCCGTTTTTTCCGGCCACACCTCTGCCTCACGGTCTCCGAGCCAGCGTCACCGGCGAGAAATGTGTCGCCGCCAGTCCCGACAGGACGATCAACGCGACCGCCAGCCAAGACCAGAGATCGTGCGTTTCGTGCCAGATCAGCATGCCGAAGAGGCTGGCAAAGATGACGGTACTGTAGGCCAGAGCCGCCGCCATCAAGGTCCTGCTGCCAGCGTAGGCGCGGGTCATTGCCAACTGGGCGGCGGTGGCGAACGTCGCGACGCCGAGCAACAACGCCCCGCTGTGCAGGTCGACCGGGTGGATGTCGGAAATCAGCAGCCAGACGCTGCCGCATATCGACGACACGAGCGAAAAATAGAAGACCGTGCGCGTCTCCGGTTCGCCGCGTGAGCCCAGTTCGCGAACGCTGAAATACGCGATGCCGGCGAGTAACCCGGAACCCAGGCCGATCAGGCCACCGACCAGTTGGTCGGCGTGCAGCGTCGGCTTGAGGAGGAGGCCAACCCCCGCCAGGCCGAGTGCCAGGGCGCCGAGAATCCCGCCAGTCAGGCGCTGGCCGGACAGTGCCAGGCAGATTGCCAGGAAAATGGCCGAGGTGTAGTTGAGCGTCACCGCGGTGGCCAGCGGCAGCAGCGTGAGTGCCCAGAAATAGGCAAACAGCGCCGAGAAACCGACCACGCCGCGGCTGACCTGCCAGCGCCAGTGCGGCGTCCTCAGCGATACGCCGCGCAGGCGAACCAGGGCATACATCAGGATCAGCGAGAGAAAGCTGCGGTAGAAGACGATTTCCACGGCCGAATGGGTGGCGGCTGCCAACTTGACACAGACGCCCATGCAGGCGAACAGCAGGCTGGCCAGGACCATCCACAGGGATTGCATTGCAGGGCTTCAGCAGAGGAGACGGCGCCAATTCTACTCCCAAGCCGCTGCCGCGGGCCGGCATTGGCGCCGCGGGAGCGCTCTCCAGCACAGGCAGAGCGCGATCGATCGCGCTAGACTAGCGCTTTTCAACCCTTGCCGGGTCGCCATTCGGGCGCTCTGGAGGCCATGGATTTCCCGATCAAACCGTTGATCACGCTGCTCGCGATCGTCAACCCGATCGGCGTCATCCCGTTCTTCATCCATTTCACGCGCAATTTCAGTCTTGCGCAGCGAGCGAAGACGATTCGCGTCGCCGCGTTCACGGCTTTTGTCGTCATCGCCACCAGTGCTCTGGCGGGCCTCAAGGTGCTGCAGTTCTTCGGCATCTCGCTGGCCTCGTTCGAGGTTGGCGGCGGCTTGCTGCTGCTGATCAGCGCCATGCACATGCTCAATGCGCAGCCAGCTGAATCAAGCGGACAGGACGTCGACGACGGCGCCAGCCGTGCCGATTCCGGGGCCAGCATCGCCGTTGTGCCACTGACCATCCCCCTGTTGACCGGTCCTGCGTCGATCTCGACGGTGGTGATCTATGCCGAAAAGGCACGCGATTTCTGGCAACTCGGCGTGCTCGTCATCTATGGGCTGGTCATCGGCCTGGCAACCTGGTTGGCGCTTTCGGCGGCTGGTCGCATTGGCCGGTTCATGGGCCAGACCGGCATCAACGTGATGACCAGGCTGATGGGTCTGATCCTCGCGGCGATCGCCGTCGAGGTGATGGCCGATGGTTTGATCAAGCTCTTTCCCGCGCTCGGACATTGAGCAGGGGCGCCCGTCCTATGAACCGTTCGTGATGGTCCGGTAAATCAATGTCCTGGGCAAAGCCCCTTCGACCGTGGCTGGCGCTGCGCTTCCTGCTGGCAGGCATGCTGCCGTTGCTGCTGGTTGCCGCGCTGCTCCTGTGGGTGCTGCTGCCGCAGGTGCTGGCGGAGATCGAAACCCGTCACCAGGCCCTGGCTCGCGCCATCTCCGGCCAGGTCGAAGTGCACCTGCGCAGTGCCGGGCGCGAGTTGTCGGCTGTAGCCGAGTATCTGCAGCAGCGGGGTTTGCAGCCGGCGTCGTTCTGGTTCGAACCGATTCTCGATGCGCACGTGGGATCCGGCGAGGTATTCGCGGCGATCTATGTCGCGGACGCGGCTGACTCCGTGTACGCGGTTGGCCTGCCGCCGGGACAGCGGCGCCTGCGGGAAGACCTGCTGGCGGTCGACCTCTCGCGCTGGGCTGTTCTGCGCGAAGCGCGCCAGCGGCAGGCGCCGGTGTGGTCGGACGTTTTTCTCTCCGCCGTCAGCGGCCGGCTGACGGTCAGTCTGGCGATGCCGGTGGGCAATCAGGTACTGGTCGGCGAAGTCGCCATTGACCGGCTCGCCGAGTTCATCGGTCACCTGCCGGCCGAAGCGGGGATGTCGACCATGATCCTCGATCGCCAGGGCCAGATCATCGCGGATTCGCACAGTCGCCTCGGCGGCCAGCAACTCAACCTCGGTCATCTGCCGATCGTCGGCGATGCCTTGCGCGGGCGCTTCGTCAGCCACGAGCTCGAACTGGAAGGCGAGAAGTTCATCGCCACGCTGGTCAGCGTGCCGCAGCTCGGCTGGACGGTGCTCGTCGCGCAGCCGCGCAGCGACGCCCTGCAGCCGTTTCAGTCCATCTTTTGGGTCCTCGCTGCCGGCGCGCTGGTGGCGCTGCTCCTGGCGACCAGCGCCACCCTGCTGCTGGCGCGTGGCTTCGCACGGCGAATTGGCCGCTATGCGGCACAAGCGCATGCCATTGCCGAGGGCAACTATGATCAATCCTGGCCGCTGTCGCAGATCAGGGAATTCGACAGCCTGGCCGACGATCTCGATCGCATGTCGCTGGCCATTCGCCAGCGCGAGCGCGACCTGGCGGCCAGCGAGGCGCGCTACCGGTCGTTGATCAGCAACGCGCCGGTGATGATTTTTCAGTTCGATCAGGAGGGGGTTTTCGAACTCAGCGAAGGCAAAGGTCTGGCGAGTGCCGGCCTGACGCCCGGCGAGGCGGTCGGCCAGTCCCTGTTCACGCTCTATCGCGACTACCCGGAGATCGCTGCCCAGGCGCAGCGAGCGCTCGGTGGCGAGGCGCTGCAGTTCGTCTCCCGCTTCGGCGACACCTTCTTCGACACCTATTTCAATCCGGTGCGGGCGGCTGACGGTTCGCTCAAGGTGATCGGTGTCGCCGTCGACATCACCGAACGCAGTTGCGCCGAGGAGGCGCTTCGCCGGGCCAACCGCCAGTTGCGGATGATCAGCGAGTGTAACCAGGCGCTGATTCGCGCAACCGACGAGAGCGAGTTGCTGCGCACCATCTGCCGCATCGTCGTCGAGGTCGGCGGCTACCGGATGGCCTGGGTCGGTTACGCCGAGCACGATGAGCAGCGCACGGTGCGGCCGATGGCACACGCCGGTCATGAAGCAGGTTATCTGGAGGGCCTGAATACCACCTGGGCGGAGGCCGAGCGTGGGCGTGGCGCCAATGGGACGGCGATTCGTACCGGCCGCCCCTGCGTGATCCCGAACGTCGCTGCCGATCCGCGCTTCACGCCCTGGCGTACCGAGGCCGTCGAGCGTGGCTATGCCGCCTTGTGTGCCTTGCCGCTGATCGTCGGGGAACAGACGCTGGGTGCCTTGAGCATTTACGCCGCGGCAGCGGACGCCTTCGACGGCGACGAGGTCGCTCTGTTGAGCGAACTCGCCGAAGATCTGGCCTTCGGCATCTCGGTGCTGCGGATGCGGCTCGAGCGCGGCCGGACGGACAGGGCACTGCAGGAAAGCGAGGCGCGCTACCGACTGCTGTTTGACAGCAATCCACATGCGATGTGGGTTCTGGACGCGGAAACCCGGGCATTCCTGACGGTCAATGATGCCGCCGTGGCCAGCTACGGGTTTTCCCGCAGTGAGTTCCAGGACATGACCATCATGGACCTCAGCCCGGACGAAGACAGCCCGCTCCTGAGCGAGGATATCGTCGCCGTGGAGGAGAGGGGCGATTACGCTGGCTTCTGGCGACATCGCCGGAAAGATGGCGCCCTGGTTGACGTGGAGATCATCTCGCACCCCCTCTCCTTCGAGGGGCGGCCGGCAGAACTCGTACTGGTCAACGACATTACCGAACGCAAGCGCGCCGAGCAGGCATTGCTCGAAAGCGAACTCAAGTACCGCGAACTCGTAGAGAACGCCAACAGCATCATCCTGCGCTGGACCCCGGCGGGCGTGATCACCTTCATCAACGAGTTTGGCCTCAAGTTCTTCGGCTATTCGGAGGAGGAACTGCTGGGCCGGCAGGTGGTCGGCACCATCCAACCGCCGATGGCAGGCCAGAGCAACGATCTGCTTTCTCTGGTGGAGACGATCCATCTGGATCCCGACGAGTTTGAACGCAAGGTGACCGAGAACATGCGTCGCGGGGGCGAGCGGGTGTGGGTTTCATGGACCAACAAGGCGGTTTTCGATGACTGGGGCCGGGTGGTGGAAGTCTTCAGCGTCGGCTCGGACGTTACCGAGCGCAAGCGCGCCGAGGAGGAACTCGAGCGCCACCGCGAACGCCTGGAGGAAATGGTGAGCGAGCGGACTGCCGAGTTGCGGCAGGCGATGATGCAACTTGTCCAGGCGGAAAAGCTGGCCGCACTGGGTAATCTGGTCGCCGGCGTGGCACACGAGCTGAATACGCCACTGGGCAATACGCGCATTGTTGCCAGCCTGCTCAGCGAGCAGTTCCGCGAGTTCGCCGGTGCGGTCGAAGCGGGCAAACTGCGGCGTTCGCAGATGGACGGATTTCTCAACCGCGGTCGCGAGGCGGTCGAGCTGCTGGAGCGCAACAGCGCCCGCGCCGCTGATTTGGTAGGCCACTTCAAGCAGGTGGCGGTCGACCAGAGCAGCGCTCGCCGTCGCTCGTTTGACCTGCGCCAGACGGTCGAGGAAATGCTCGTCACGCTGCGCCTGACGTTCAAACGAACGCAGCACCGGATCGAACTCGATATTCCCGCCGGGCTGGAAATGGACAGTTACCCCGGGCCGCTCGAACAGGTCATCACCAATCTGGTCGGCAACTCCCTGACGCACGGCTTCGTTGGTATCGAGCAGGGTTGCATCGAGCTGCAGGCGCAGGCCGTTGGCGAAACACAGGTGGTCCTGCGCTGTGTGGACAACGGGGTGGGCATCCCGACGGCGACGCTTCATCGCCTTTTCGAACCGTTTTTCACCAGCCGTCTGGGGCAGGGCGGCAGCGGGCTGGGGCTTTACATTGCGTACAATCTGGTCACCGGCGTGCTGGGCGGGACCATCGGGGTCGAGAGTTCTCCCGGGCACGGCGCCACCTTCACCCTGACGTTGCCGCGTACGGCGCCCGATCGCACAGCGCCTGTCTGAACGGCAAAGGCCGAAGGGGAAGCCGCTCAGCTCAGCTTTTCGCCGAGCGTGTTGCTGCCGGAGAGCCGAGCCATGACGATGAACACCGGCAGCGCAAACTGCGGCATGGTGTGGGCCAGGGTGGCTGCGGATCCTGACCCGAACCGGCTATCTCCAGTCCTGCCACTTTTGGCCCATGGCGGCGGCCGTTTCTGCTAAGCTCGTTCGGATCGGGTAGTGGCGATTGAGGCAGTTGCGCCGGTGAAGCCCTCTACAGCAACCTTCTAATGGCCGCCCATGTTTGACAATCTGCGAAAGTATGCCGCCGCCTATGCAGTGGCGATCGGTGGAGTGCTGCTGACCTGCCTCTCGTCATGGAATGTGCGGCAGGAACTGCAGACCAGCCACCTCAAGGAGTTCGAGTGGGCCGCAGGGGACCGCATCCAGTCCCTGCGGGCGGTGGTTGACCAGGGCCTGGATGCGCTGCTGGAAATCCGGGGGCTGTTCCATGCGGCGCAGGGAATCGACGAGCAGGATTTCCTGGTTTTCACCGAATCGGTGCTCAAACGCCGACCGTACATCGACAGTCTGTTGTGGGCCCCGCTGCTGACCTCCCCGCAGCAGGCGCTGCCCGGGACGGCACCCGGCCGCCCGCCGGCAGCGAGTGCTGCCACGCGGGCTGAGCAAGGGTTGGGTGCGGGCGACTGGCGCGTGCCGGTACTGCTTTCCGCGTCTCGCGCTGGCCCGGGAAGTGCGCAGGGCGTCGATCTGAACGCGACCGGGGAACTGGCGGCACTCTTCCAGCGGGCGCGAGAGACCGGCAATGTCGCGGTCAGTGGACGAATGGAACTTGCGCGGGCGGGCGGGGAAGCGGTGTCCGTCATCTACGCGGCGCTGCCGGTCTATGCGCCGGGTGCCGCGCGTGGTGCTGTTTCCGCGGCCGCGCCCGGCAAACGGCCCGATCCCCTTGGCTTCGTGATCGGCGTTTACGACATCGAGAAACTGGTTCACGTCGCCATCAGCCTGCTCGAGCCGCGCGGTGTCGAGGTGCTGGTGCGTGACGACTCGGCGGGTGCTGATGCGCAGTTTCTCCACTTCTACGCCAGTCGCCTCGAGCCGCGCGCCGCCGCCGCCGGCGGTCTGATGCCGGCAGGGGACGAGGATCAGCCGCGGATGGTGGTCAGCATTCCCGTCGGCGACCGTACATGGACGGTCACTTGCGTTGCCACCCATACCTTCCGTAGTGCAGAAGCGTTTACCAAGGCGCATTGGTCGGTGCTGCTCGGCGGCATCCTGTTTACCGCCCTGCTCAGCTTCTACCTGGTACGCAGTCGGCGCGAACTGGACAATCGAATACAGTTGACACAGACGATCTACGAGCGCGAGGAACTGTTTCGCCAGTTGGCGGAAACGGTCGATGTCGTGTTCTGGGCGATCAACGCCGACGCGTCGCGGCTCGAGTACATCGGCCCCGCGTTCCGGCAGATTGCCGGGCGTGAGGCCAGGCTCAACAGTCCCGCGCCGGCACTGATGCTCGATGTCTTCGAAGCCGACGACCGGCGTACGCTGGTCGAGGCGATCAGCCAGCTGCGCGTTGAGGGCGGCCGTTTCACCGTCGTCCTGCCGGTGTTGAGTGGCGACCGTGGCCGGCGCTGGCTGCGTGTCTGCGGATTTCCGGTGCGCGAAACGGGCGGCGAGCTGAGTCGCATCGTCGGCTTTCTGGAGGACATTACCGAGCACAAGCTGGCGGAAGACGCCTTGCGCGACTCCGAGGCGAAGTTGCGTACGCTGTTCAACCACTCCCCCGACCTGATCTTTACGGTTGATGGTGAGGCCAACATCCTGTTTACCAACCGGCCCCTGCCGTATCCGGCGGGTGGCACCGGCGAGAAGCGATCGGAACTGATTCTGCCGCCCGACGTGCGGTCGGGATACCTGCAGAGGCTCCGACATGTCTTCTCAAGTGGGCGAATCGAGCATTTCCAGTACCGGTCGACTGATGCCACCTGGTGGGAAGTCCGGATGGTGCCGATCAGTTCGGAGGCGGCGGTGATGGCGGCCATGGTGGTGGTCACCGACATCACCGAGAACCGCAAGCTGCAATGGCAGGCTATCCGCAGCTCGCGCCTGGCCTCACTGGGCGTGCTTTCGGCCGGCATCGCGCACGAAATCAACAATCCCAATCACGCCATTCTGGCGAATGCTTCGCTGCTGGCCCGGATCTGGCAGGATGCGTTGCCGATTCTCGGTGAGTATGAGCAGGAGCAGGGATCGTTCCTGCTTGCCGGCCTGAGCTTCGCGCAGGCGCGGGAGGTCATCTCGCGCGGCATGAACGACATTGGCCAGAACGGCAAACGCATTCAGAAGATCGTCGATAACCTGAAGCATCTCGGCAAACAGGACCGGGGGCACATGGACGAGCTGGCAGATATCGGGAAAGTGCTGCAGGCCGTGGCAACGCTGCTTGAAACCCGCATTCGCAAGCACACCGATCGCTTTGTCCTGGACCTGCCCGAGGTGCTGCCGACGGTGAGGGGGAATGTGCAGCAGCTGGAACAGGTGTTCATCAACGTGATCGTCAATGCCCTGGAGTCGCTGCCCGAGCGCAGCCGGTCGGTCAAGGTTTCAGCGAGGCTGGACAGTGCCAGCAACCGGATCATCGTCGAAGTCGTGGATCAGGGAAAAGGAATTGCCGAGGACGTGATGGCGCAGATCGGCGAACCCTTCTTCACGACGAAGGCCGAAAGCGGCGGTACCGGGCTGGGCCTTTCCATCTCGTCGTCGATCGTCGAAAAACACGGCGGGGCATTGCGCTTCGAGCCGAACAGTGACTGCGGCACGACGGTCAGTATCGATCTGCCGATCGCCATGGAGGAGTGAATGAAAGAAAAACCCTTTGCCAGCCTGCCTGTTTTCCTGGTCGATGACGAGGAGTCGGTCCTGCACGCCACCGCAGCAGTGCTGCACAGTGCCGGTGTGGCGAAGGTCGAGATGGTGAGCGACAGCCGGGAACTGCTGCCCGCACTCGAGCGGCAGCCGGCCAGTGCGGTCCTGCTCGATCTCTTCATGCCGCATATCACCGGCAACAAGCTGTTGCCGGATATCGTTCACCTCTACCCGGAAGTGCCGGTGATCGTCATGACCGCAGCACTCGATGTGGAAACCGCCGTCCGCAGCATGAAGGAAGGCGCTTTCGACTATCTGGTCAAGCCGGTCGAGGAAAGCCGTCTGGTGGCCAGTGTTCGCCATGCCCTCGAGGTGCACTCGTTGCGGCGGCAGATGGGGGTGCTGAAGCGCTATCTGCTGTCGGATTGTCTGCAGAACAACGAGGCCTTTGCCGGCATCGTCACCAACAGCCGCAAGATGAGAGCACTTTTCCAGTATCTCGAAGCGGTTGCCGTTTCCGCCGAACCGGTGCTGATCTCCGGCGAGACCGGCGCCGGCAAGGAAATGTTCGCGCACGCGCTGCACAAGCTCAGCGGCCTGAGCGGACAGTTCGTGCAGGTCAATGTCGCCGGCCTTGATGACACGCTCTTTTCCGACACCTTGTTCGGCCACAAGAAAGGTGCCTTCACCGGTGCCGACCAGTCGCGTGCCGGTCTGATCGCCCAGGCCGCCGGCGGCACGCTGTTCCTGGACGAGATCGGCGATCTGTCGATGGCGTCGCAGGTCAAACTGCTGCGCCTGCTCCAGGAGCACATGTACTTTCCGCTCGGATCGGATGTCGCTCGCCCGAGTGATGCGCGCGTCGTTTGCGCGACCAACTGCAATCTCGCCCAGATGATGCGTCAGAACCATTTTCGCTCGGACCTTTTCTTTCGCCTGTCCGTGCATCAGGTCGAAGTGCCGCCGCTGCGCCAGCACAAGGAAGACATCCCGCTGCTGTTGCAGCACTTCCTTGACGAGGCGGCGGCAGCGATCAACAAGCCCGCGCCAGAGCCGTCGAACGAGCTCGTCACGCTGCTCTCCAACTATCATTTCCCCGGCAACGTCCGCGAACTGCGGGCGATGGTCTTCAACGCCATGGCGCTGCATCGCGGGGGGTCAGTGCTGGCGATGGACAGCTTCCGCCAGGCTATCCAGAAACAGCAGAAGACGGGTGCCGAGGAGCACGCGGCCGAACCGTCCGACGGCCTGCCGATCGTGATTCCAGGGCGCTTCCCCACGCTCGACGAGGTCGAGGAGGCAATGGTCAGGGAGGCGCTGAAACGCGCCAAGGGGAACCAGGGCGTTGCCGCGACGATGCTCGGACTGTCACGGCCGGCACTCAACAGGCGCCTGGCGCGGCGGGCGATGCAGCCGGAGTCCTGAGTCTGCGCCCGCCCGGTTTGCCAGGTCGATCGGCCAACCCCGGTGTTACATGTTGACATTCCGGTCGGCCGCATACAAGAAAGTAATTCACTGATATAAAAGGGCTGCATGTCTACGGACAAGACATGCGGGTGAAGGGCCATACATTCTGTTACACCCCATTGGCGGCTGCCCTGGTGGTGGTGATGGGCGCCAGGCGCCTGCTTTCCGGAGCCTGTGCATCGTCTGTCAATTCTGGCATGAATGATGCTTTCTTCCATAGGATGCCCGTGACCTGGCGCTTTGGCCGATGGCCATCGGCGATGGCTTGGGCGCGCCAATTCAAACATGGGTAAGTCCGATATCTGGGGGGATGTCATGTGCCTGCAAACGGTGAACGGAATTTCTGTCGGCTACCGAGTGCCGACGGCTGGCAGGCCTCGCGTCATTATCTGATCGGTAAGGGCCACTGCGGGAACGACGGTCGAGCGCCGCAAAGGGACGCACGGTCGATTGCGCGCAGCCGCTCGTCGATGGACTGGGCCTGCCGGGGCAGGCCTTGACAAGGAGGAACAACAGGAGTCGCAAGAACATGCAGGCAACCATCCAGTCGGATCCCGGCAGGCGAGTTTCGCCGCACCTGGACCTTCTTGAGAGTCGCGCTTCAACACACGACCACAACCACAGGGCCGCTTCATGAGCACACTATTGATTCTGACGATCTTGACCGTCGCCATCGTTCTATTTTTTGACTATACCAACGGCTTCCATGATGCCGCCAACATCGTGGCGACGATTATCGCTTCGCGCGCGATGACGCCCGTGCAGGCGGTGATCATCGTCGGTACCTTCGAGTTCCTCGGCCCCTTGCTCGGCGGGACGGCGGTGGCCAATACCATCGGCAAGTTCGTCACCCTGGGCGATGTCCAGGCTGTTCTTTCGCTGGCGATCCTGATCAGTGGCCTGGTGGGTGCCATCGTGTGGAATCTGGCCACCTGGTATTTCGGCATTCCGTCGTCTTCCTCGCACGCACTGGTCGGCGGGCTGATCGGCGCCGTCGTCGTCTCGGCTGGCCTGGACAACGTGGTCTGGGGCTTCTCGCAATTGATGCACGGCCAGGTGACCGGAATCGTGAAGGTGCTGGCCAGCCTGATCGTCTCCCCATTGCTCGGGTTCTGGGTCGGTTTTCTGATCTTGCGCCTGATGAATATCGCCTTGTTCGCTGCCAAGCCGTCGGCCAATACCGGGCTGCGCTACGCCCAGTTTGTCACGGCGGCCGGTTTGGCCTTCTCGCATGGCGCCAACGACGCGCAGAAGAGCATGGGTATGCTGACGCTGGCCCTGCTGCTGGGTGGTTTCATCCCAACCTTTGAAGTTCCCTTCTGGGTGATGCTGGCCTGCGCCATTGCGATTACGCTTGGCATCCTCTCCGGCGGCTGGCGGATCGTCCGCACGCTCGGTTTCGCCATCTACCGCGTACGCCCCATTCACGCCCTGAGTTCGCAGCTGACCTCGGCGCTGGTGATCATGACCGCATCGGCGATCGGTGCTCCGGTATCGACCACACACGTGGTTGGCACGTCGATCATGGGCATCGGGTCTTCGGAGCGGCCGAAGGCCGTTCGCTGGAAGAAGGCCAAGGACATTGCCATCACCTGGGTGATCACGATTCCGGGTTCGGCACTGGTTGCCATTCAGACTTTCGCTCTCGTTAATCTCTTTCTCGGAAAGGCCTAAACATGTCGACCGCTAGCACTGCGTCAACCTCCTTCACTCGCCGGATTCTGCACCGCGTCTTTCCGAAAGTGCCGAACTTTTTTGCCCTGCTCGCCGAACAGAGCGCGCAGGTAGGTCTCAGTGCCGCGCTACTGGTCGACTACATGGGCTCCGGCAGCCCGGACGTCGCCAAGCGGGTGATCGACGCCGAGCACGAGGGGGATCGGCTCAAGGTCCGCAACCTGACGCTGCTCAACGAAGCGTTCTCGACGCCGATCGACCGTGAAGACCTGCACCGGGCAATCATCAACCTCGACGAGATCATCAACAGTTGCAAGACGGTGGTCGCCGAGATGGACGCCAATGTCCTGGCGTTGAAGGCGGACAAGTATTGCCTGGAGATGGCGGTCTACCTGAAGGACGGGGCGGAGGCAGTGGCCGCGGGTTATGGCCGTCTGGGGACCGATCCGAAGCTTGGCCGCGCCGACGCCGAGAAGTCGGACAAGGCGGTGCGCAACCTGACGCGATGCCACCGACGCGCCCTCGCAGAACTGTTCAACGATACCGATTTCCAGAATATCTTCCGCCGCAAGGAAATCTACAACCAGCTTCTGAGCGCCGGCTCCCGCTTGAACGTCTGCAACAGCACGCTGCTGGACATCGTCGTCAAGCTCTGCTGAAGTCCGCAGCAGACGGCTCGAATTCGGGGAGGCGACCGGCAAGGTCCTTCCCCGTTTTTCTTGGGGCAGTACATCTCATTGGCCGTCAGGCGCGTGGATGGTGACCATGGGAGTCTGCATCGGATGCCTGGGAAGGCACGGCACGCAGGCGGTGTGGGGCAGGCGCGGCTGGCGGGGCGGCTGGGTATGCGCTTCTGCGACTGACTGCCGGCAACCATCAGACTGCTGATCATACCGCTCGCAGGTGTAACGTTTCTGCGCCGTGCAGCGTCCCGGCAGCCGGCCGTAAGACACTGTTTCTCAGACGTAATCCGCAGTCGGGACGGGCCCTGGGGGGGCAATCCCGATTCGTTTTGTTACACCCGCCGCGAGCGCCACAGCACTGCGACACGCGGCGCTATCAGATTGAATTTAAATGATTATCCATCGGAAATATGCCTGGCATGACTTGTGCTTGATATGAGAATGTAAGGACTCCTCCGACCGATCCTGGATTGCCACCAGTCTGGTCAGGGGCATGTTGACGTGACTGGTTTCCAGTCCAATTCTCAGGAGCTTGTCAGATGGGTATTGAAACCGAACTCAACCTTTCGCCAACGCCTGGAGTTGCCAGCCGGCGGCTGAAGCATCCCTTGCTTGCCGATCGGTTTTCCGCCGTCGCGGAACTGCCGGCCGGTTTGTCGCCGCATGCGGAAGCTGCCGGCAAGCTTCCATGTGGCCATCGTGTGCGGCTGGACGAATCCCTGCAGCCGGTCAAGGCGCTGCCGATCGAGACAAACGGCGGCATGACGGCCGTTGCCGGGTTCCGCACCATTGCGCTGGCCTGTCTCACGCACCTGCAGAGTAACGAGCAAGGCCTGTGCGAGAGCGACAATCCGGAGTTCGTGCATCAGGCGAGGGTGGCGATTCGCCGTCTGCGCTCGGCGATCCGCGTGTGGAAGCCGAGCTTGCCACAGGAGTTCGTCGCCAGCTTCGACCCGCTCTGGCAGGCACTGGCCAGGCAACTCGGTGAGACGCGTAACTGGGATGTGTTTCTTGCCGAAACCTTGCCGTCCATCCTCCTGGCGTTCCCGGAGGGCGACGAGATTATCCGTCTGTCGCAGTACGCGCGAAAACGCTGCGTGATCAATCGTGAGGCGGCACGCGTTGCGCTGGAGTCGGTCGACTATTCTCGCCTGCTGCTCGAGTTCGCGGCTGCCGTACTGGCGCTTCCCGAGGGCAAGGCGCGTCGGCTCGAAGCCTTTGCCCCACGTTGTCTCGACAAACGCGCCGCGCAGGTCGGCCAGCTGGCCGCAGAGGCTGCGGGCGGCGATGCGCCGGCCCGCCACCGTCTGCGTGTGGCCTACAAGCGGCTACGTTACGCGCTCGAATTCTTCGCGCCGCTCTTTCCCGGCGATTCGCTGCGCAACTACCACCAGTCGGCGAGTGGCCTGCAGGAACTGCTCGGCCGCTTGAACGACCTGGCAGTGGCCGGCGAACTGACCGCCGAAGCGCTTCCCGGCTCGCAGGGGGAAGCCTTGTGCTGTTGGTTGGCAGGGCAGACCGAAAGGCTGCTACCGGAACTCGAAGCCTTGCTGGGCGACTTCCACCTGCAGGCGGCGCCGTGGCGGACGCAATGAATTCTGCCTATGCCAGGCAGGCGAGACGGGTCGGTCTTGCTCTTGTCAGGTGACCGCCTGAGAAGTAGCGACGCTGTTTGCCACTGCAGGCTCGCCGTTATTCCCGCTGGCGCGGGAATAACGGCGTTTTTGCTGCTGCACGAATTCTTTACCGCTGATGTCGGCCCGCGCTTGCCGCCACTCTGCTGCGGTCGTCTCAACGCGTTTCTTGTTTGCCGGGCGGCTCTGGTTTGCCTCGGTGTGGGCGCGCGCCATACCTCTCGCCGGCATCATGGTGTAACGCTTCGCGGTCTGACGCCGCTCCTGAACAGGTCGCCTAACCGGCTGTATTCAATGCCGAATTTGATCACCTTCCAGGATTACGGTCGGTATTGAAGTGCGTTTTGTTGCACCCCCGCAAGGTCGCTCCTTCGCCTACTGTTCTCTTCCAGGGCATTGCTTTTATGCGACAAATCGATTTTCGTTGGATGTGGCACGCTTTGTGCTTGATTAAGTATGCAAGCACAGATCGATCGTCCTTGCAGATCGAAGAGCTTCTTGCAGATGACTATTCCACCAGGCCCGATAGAAGTAGAAGACAGGTGAATGCCGTGACAAACGTCGCCCTTGCGCAAGTTGTGCGTAGAGTCCGCCCGCCAGTGCGCGCTGCCGAAATGCCTGATTTCTTCGCGATGATCAATCGGCAAGCGAAATTGGTGGTGAATCTGTCCCGGATCGTCGGCGAGGTGCTGCAGGGCAGGGAGTCCACCCATTCGCTGTGCCTGCTCGACCTGGAACAGCGTCGTGAGGAACTGCAGCGGCGCAATCAGGCGGCCGTCAGTTCGGTGCATGACCGGCATGCCCGACTTGACGAGATTGACTGGACCATGAATGCCCTGGATCGGTCCGCAGCGGGCCTGTTCCAGATCGCCCGAAGTCTCGATCACCTGCGGTCAACTCGCGATGAGGTGGCCTCGCAGATGATACTGATCATTCAACACGCGATCGAGAGCCTGCAGCATGGCTATGCCCAGCTGGCCGACGGCTCGCCGGCTGCCGAGTGCTCTGCTGATGCCGCAATTGGTAGCAAGGACGCCTTGGGAAGCTATCGCAGCCTGGCCTTTCAGGGGATCGACCAGAGGCAGGAACTGGCGCAATCCACCAGGCGTCCGGAGACGAGCTCAGGCTCTCCGGGCCACGCGCTGTGGCTGTACGAGCTGCATGGCGTTCTCGCCGGCATCGCTCACGAGCTTGCTGACGCAGGAAGCATTCTCAAGGGCTGGTCACGGCAACTCTCTGCCAGTTTGCTTGACCGGTCTGCCGGAGCAGTCGTGCGCAGTCTGTCACGGCAATTGCTATTTAGTTGATATAAGGTATTTATGCGAATTTCAAGAAGCGCTGGCGGCTTGGGGAAGCGTTCTCCAGGCGGGTCGGGCTCCAGTTTTTTACTTCATGCAGGAGAAGTCATTGTGGAAACTCAAGTGCAAGCGGCAGAGAGGCCCGTAATTTCGCGGTCGATCGAAGGCGATCTCGACAGCTATCTGGATGCAATAGCGGGTGCGACGGCGATTTTCAGGGAAGCGGTCGACGTTTATCTGCAAACCGGGCCTGACGGGGGATGCTGGCGCCAGGCGAAACGGGTCGCAGAGCACATGCGCACGCTCGACGAGTTGCAGCAGAAGCTCGAGACCGGGGTGCGTCCGGGCTCGGTACTCGGCGATGTGGTTCTGGCGATGGTCGACCCCACGACCGGCGTCAGTCGTTTGCTCAAGGACATGCGGCGGCAGATCACCGGTTTCGCCATTGAGTCGGGCTTTTCCGGTCCCGGCCGCAGCGTTCCAGCGTCCCTGGTTCCGGACGTGCAGGAACTGACCGACGAGGTCTGCGCGGCCGTGGATGCGCTGGTCGAGAGCTATCGTCCATCCCTGCTGTGCTGGGAACAAGCGTCGTCGATCGACGGAGAGCGGAGCGTGAGCTGGTACGAGAACCAGTCGGATCGTCTGTCGATGCAACTTCTCAAAAAGCTTTTCGCCGATCAAAGCCTGGACCTCAAGTTGCAGCTGTCGCTCGCGCAACTCGTCGAAGAAATCGACCGCGTCGCCGACCAGGCCGAAGGCATCGACCTTGAACTTCGGGCCAGGCGCACAGCAGGCCTGCCCGCGGTTCGCGCAAGAGATTCGCACTGACTGTTCGCCAGACCCGCGCCACCGGCTCGTCTTGTCCCGCCGCGTTCGCGCGCTGCTTCGCTTCGCTTTCGCAGGTCGCCGGGCTGTTACCTGCCCGGCTTCGGCCTTCTCTTGCAAAACAAGCCAATCGTTCTGGCGTCGCACACGGCCCGGGTCACGCAGCCGGCCGGGGTCGCTTTTGGCTCGTATCACGGGTGCTCGCAGCAGGCCGCTTGGCCTGCTGCGAGCCATTTTGCGTTGGACACTGAATGAGGGCAGGGGCCAGTGGAACTTGCAATTAGGTTCAAGAATGACAAGCTTGTCGGCGATTTCTGGGGTGGCATGGCCGCGATGCTGGTCGCCCTGCCGTCGGCGATCGCGTTCGGCGTCACCATCTATGCCGCCATCGGCCCGGCTTACGCCGGCCTCGGCGCGCTGGCCGGGATTCTCGGTGCGACTGCTCTCGGGCTGGTGGCGCCCGCGCTGGGTGGTACCAACCGCCTGATCACAGCCCCGTGTGCCCCCGCCGCGGCAGTTCTCTCGGCCTTTGCCATTGAACTCGTACAGCACGGTGTCGCGGCGCCGTCGATCGTACTGATGTTGACCGCACTTGGTCTGGTTTCCGGGCTGGTTCAACTGCTCCTGGGTTTCATGGGCATCGGCAGCCTCATCAAGTACATCCCGTTTCCCGTCGTCAGCGGTTATCTCACGGGTGTTGGGCTGATCATCATTGGTAGCCAGATCCCGAAATTCCTCGGTGTTCCGGGTGGCACCTCGTGGTGGCGCGCCCTGATCGCGCCGGAGTTGTGGCAGTGGCAGAGCGCGGCCATCGGCGCCGTGACGGCCGCCGTGATGGTCGGCGCACCGTTGGTCACGCGCGTCGTTCCGGCGGCCATTCTTGGCCTGTTGGCCGGTGTGCTGACGTACTTCGGGCTCGCCTCGATGGACGAGTCGCTGCTGGTCATCGAAGGCAACAAGCTGATCATCGGTCCACTGGGCGGTACGGCATCAAGCATGTTCGAGGCGATCACGGGCCGTTGGCAGGAGATCGGCGAACTCAAGTTGAGCCAGATCGGCAGCCTGCTTGGTACGGCGTTCACCCTCGCGGTGTTGCTGTCTATTGACACCCTGAAGACGGCTGTCGTTCTCGATGCCCTGACCCGCAGTCGCCATGATTCCAATCGCGAGCTGATCGCGCAGGGTCTCGGCAATGTGGCTTCGGCCTGTGCCGGCGGTATGCCGGGCGCCGGCCAGATGGGGGCAACGCTGGTCAATCTGGCGAGTGGGGGTCAGACCCGCGTTTCCGGAGTCATCGAGGGCGTGCTGTCGCTGGTCGCATTTCTTGCGCTGGGAACTTTCATCGCCTGGATTCCGGTCGGGGCGCTGGCCGGGATCCTGATTGTCGTCGGCGTCCGCATGATCGACCGGCACAGCTTTCATCTGCTGGAGTCGCCGTGGACCATGCTCGACTTCATCGTCATCGTGGCCGTGGTGGCCGTGGCGGTCGGGTACAGCCTGATTGCTGCCTCCGGTGTCGGCATTGCCCTGGCGATGTTCCTGTTCATTCGCGAACAACTGAGCAGCACCGTGATTCGTCGCAAGCTGGATGGCGGCAGCCGGTTCTCGAAGCGGGTGCGCCTGCGCCAGGATATGGCCGTGCTGGAAAAGCAGGGCTCGCAGACGGTCATCCTCGAGTTGCAGGGTGGTCTGTTCTTTGGTACCAAGGATCAGCTGTACACGGCGCTTGAACCAGAACTCGGCAAGCGCAGGTATGTCGTGCTCGACATGCGACGTGTGCAGTCGGTTGACGTCACGGCGGTGCACCTGCTGAGCCAGATTCGGGATTCGCTGATCGAACGTGACGCCTTCCTGATTTTCAGCAATCTGTCGCATAGCCTGCCCAATGGCCGCAACATCGCCGAGTTCTTCGATCAGATGGAACTGACGACCATGACCGAGCACGTCAAGGTGTTTTCCGAACTCGATGGCGCGCTTGAGTGGATCGAAGACCAGATCCTCGGCCAGGGGCCGGCGCAGGAGTCCCAGGTCACTGCGCTTGAACTGAACGATCTCGAACTCTTCAAGGACCACAAGGAAGAGACGCTGGTCGACCTCGAGGCCTGTCTCGAGCGACGTTCGATAGCGAAAGACGAGAAAGTGTACTCGTTTGGCGACCCTGGCAACGAGTTGTACCTGATCCGCAAGGGTGCCGTCCGCATCACCCTGCCGACCGCCGGCGAGGCGGCAGACCATCATGCCCTGACCTACGGACGCGGTGACTTCTTCGGCGGCATGGCTTTCCTGTCGCAGATGACTCGCTTCAACGATGCGACCGCGCTCGAAGAGACGGAACTGTATGTGCTGCAGCGCGAGCAATTCGAAAAGCTCAGGGAGGAACACAAGCGTCTTGCCTGCCATCTGGTCGAGGCCGTCGCCAAGGTGCTGGCGTTGAGACTGCGCTACTCCGACAAGGAGTTGATGGCCATGCAGGAATAGGCTGGCCGACGCGTGCATCAGAGGCTGTTCAGGCAACGTTGCCACGACGGCTCCGGGGTGGCTCGCCTGAGGGCATGGCTGCCCCCTTCAGTCAGGTGCCGGGCGGGTCCTTTCGGGGGTCCCTGGGGTTTTTTCGGGTCAGATTCGCCGCCAATGGGCGGTTTTTTGGGCTATGATCAGGCGCGCGTCCGGAGGGATTCAGAGATGGCGCCAACCTGTGGGAGAACAAGAATGTTTCAGCATATCCTGCTGCCGACCGATGGTAGCCAACTCTCGCGGGACACCGCGGAACGAGCAGTATCTTTTGCCAAGGCGGCTAACGCGACAATCACGGCCCTGTACGCGAAGCCGGTCGGGAACACCGAAAACGTCGGCAATCTGGTGGAACCCGCGGTGCTTGACCGGCTGGTTTCGGGGTCGGAAGGGAAATCCAAGGAGTATCTGGGTTTCATCAAGAAGCTCTGCAAGGAGGCCGGAGTCGAGTGTACGACGCTGGCGGTGGTCAGTGAAACGCTGTGGGAAGCCATCGTCAATGTCGCCGAGGACAACGATTGCGACCTGATCTTCATGTCCAAGCACGGTCGCGGCGGCCTGTCGTCGCTGTTGCTCGGCAGTGAAACCTATCGGGTGCTGACCCATTCCAGTATCCCGGTTCTTGTCTATCGTCCGCCCGAGGTCGATGCGAGTCGCCGCAAGGCAAAGGAAAAGGCCCGGGAAAAGGACAGGAAGAGAGCCTGAGCGAGCCCGCTTTTCCGGGTGGTCAGCCTCGCCGTCAGGACGCGGCGGGTTCGGAGGCTGTGAGGAATTGGCGCGGTATGGAAGCGCTGGCCAGCGCTACCCGCCGCCGATGACTCCGAGCTACTGGCAGCAAGCTTCTGCGGACCTTGCGCAAGATGACCTCGTTCTGGCTGGTCTCGTCGAGCGCTTTGCTGGCAGCGCTCTCGTTTCGCGCGGCGACCCCTTCGTGACGCTGCTACGCTCGATCGTCGGGCAGCAGATCTCGGTGAAGGCCGCCGACAGCGTCTGGACGCGTTTGACCGCTGCATTGCCCGAACCCACGCCGGCCGGGGTGCTGTCGCACGAGCCGCAAACGCTGCGTGCCTGCGGTCTCTCCGTGCGCAAGGCCGAGTACGTCCTTGACCTCGCCCGGCATTTCGCGAACGGGCAGATGCACGTTGCTTACTGGTCGGTGATGAGCGATGCGGAGATCATCGCCGAACTGACCAGCGTGCGCGGCATCGGCGTGTGGACCGCGGAGATGTTCCTGATCTTCAACCAGTTGCGGCCCGATGTTTTTCCGCTCGACGATATCGGCTTGCAGAAGGCGGTGGCCGTCCACTATTGCCAGGGCGAGCGTCCGGGGCGACGGCTGCTTGCCGAACACGGCGAGCGCTGGCGTCCCTGGCGTTCGGTGGCGACCTGGTATCTCTGGCGCAGCCTTGATCCGGTGCCGGTCGAGTACTGAACCCCGCTGAACCCCGGCTTCCACGTCAGTTCTGGCAAGGCCCACCGAACCGGCCGCCGGCCGCGAAACCTCCGGCGGGCGGCTCCGCGGCGTGGCGAGCGTGTCCTGTCCGCCTCAGCAGCCGATGACCTTGAATTCGACTCGACGGTCGAGGGCGTCGCTGGCGTCGTCAGCGCCGGTGCCGACCAGGTTCTCGCGCGAACCCACGCCGCTGGCGATGGTGCGTTTGGCGAGTTCCGCTGCGGCCGCTTCGAGACGGTCCTTGATGGCTTGCGCGCGCAGGACCGATAGCCGTTCGTTGAGCGGCTCGGGGCCGCTGCGGCTGGTGTGACCGATGATTTCCAGGCAGGCCTTGCTGTGGGCGCTGCGCTGTGCAATCTGGTTCAGCCACAGGGGGTAAGGGCCACTGATCTGTGCGTCCGCCCAGAACTGGGTGGAGCCGGGGCGGAAGAGGAACTTCACCGACAGCTGACGGTTGGCCAGGCCGTAGTCGACGATTCTTGCGTAGGCCTGTATCGCTTCGTCGCGGCGCTTGAGCTTCCAGCTCGCCAAGTAGACGCCGTTGTATGCGCGCAGCTGCTCACCGCCGGGCGTGCGCAGCGCGCTTCGGTAGAGTTCGAGCGATTCCCGATAGCGCCGAGCGTTGTAGGCATTGGTGGCGTCGTTGATCAGCGCTGCGGCGAGGATCCGATCGGCGTAGGTCGCGTTGATCGGATCGCCTGCCTTGCTCCCCTGGCAGGTCTTGATGTAGCCGTCGACCGCGGGGTCGCTGGTCCACGCCGGGCTGTCCGCATCGAAGGGCAGCGGCGCCATGTCGACGCCATTGGGTCGCGCGCGGGCGACGCCTTTGGCGATGACCTTGCCGGTCTTCAGGTCGGCGAGGGCGAGACAGATGCGGAATGCATCGCGTTCGCCGGTTGGCTGTCCGGCGCTGTTGTTGATTGGCGTGAAGGTTCCGACCAGTACCAGCGGCTGCTGGGCGAGGTTGGCTGTGGTGAAGGCCTCGACTTCGAAACGCGGGTGCCGGCGGCGCACGAGGTCGACGAGCTTTTGCTCCATCGAGCGGGTGGCTGCCGACTGGGCACCGGTGACCCCGTCGACCAGCGGGTCGATCACCAGCGGTTGGCGCGCGCTGCTGCCCACTGGCAATGGCACCTTGCTGAACAGCTCGTTCGCTGCTTTCAGAACTGCGTCGTCGAAGGCGATTGGCGGTGGGGGAGGTACCGCTGGCGGCGCTCCCGTCGGTCCGGAACTGCCCGGCGGTGACAGTTGGCAGGCGCTGAGTGCGATGGCGGCTGCGGTGACGGCCAGCCAGTGGGACAGGACCTTCGGGAGGCCGCTGATCCGGTCGATGTCTTTCATGGTCTGCACTCCTTCTGGAAGAAAGCGCGGTCTTCGGCGGTCAGTGCATCGCCAAGGCCCTGACGTTCGAGGATGTCGCGGCAGCGCGCTGGTCGAGCGGTGCGCACGCCGGGCTGCGCTTCGGAGCGCGCGGGTTTTGCCACGGTGGTGGTGCCCGCGGTAGCTACGGCCGTCGTCCTGGGCTTTGGCGGCAGCTCTTTGGCCGGGCTGGGTTTCTCGATGGCAGCCTCGGCCGGCGGCGCTGCGGCTGCGGTGGGCGCGGCGACTGGGTCAATGGGAGTGAGCGCGGGCGACGGACCTGGCGACGTTGGGCTCGGGCCAACGTTGACGGTGCGCGGCTGGGAAGCCTCGCCAGTGTCGCTCCTCTGACCGTGCCAGACCCAGGCAGCCATCGCCAGCAGGACCGCCAGACCGCTGCCGGCGAGCAGCCGCTTGCGGCGACTACGGTTGCCGGCGCGCGCCGTCGAAGTCGCGGAGTCGGCCGCGCGACCTACGCCGGAGCGACGTCCGACCAGTGCCTCGACGCCTGCCACCAGGTGGCGGAAGCCCGGTTCGTCGGGCGAGCCAGTCCAGTCGATCAGATCGGCGGCCTGGATTCCCCGGAAACCGAGGGGCGGCATGACCGGATCGATCAGGGCCGGCACCAGCCTGGCGCGGTTGCGGCCCTCCTCGGCCTCCTCGCTGACCCAGGAACTGGCGATCGAATGCTCTGACCACAGCACCACCATGCAGCCCATCTGGTTGAGCGAGGTCTCGATCACCTGCCGCCAGGTCATGCCCGCAGGGATCTTTCGGTCCCACCAGACGCTGAAGCCGATGGACTCGAACTGGCTGGCGACCTGGACGGCCTTCTCGCGGTCTTCGGTCGCATAACTCAGGAAAATATCCGCCATGCGGCGTCTTGCCCGGTAAAGGTGATCAGACCATGCTACTGCAGCTCTCGTTCAGCTGGTCAGTTTTCTGACGCCGCCTGGTATGGCGCTGATGCCCGGCGCGTGATCGCTCGCCAGCAGACCGGGTGACCATGCGGCCAGACGGGCGGTCCCCCGGTCACTGACTGGACCCCTTGCTCGCTCGCCATTGCGCCGCCACCTCGGGATAGGTTCTGAGATAAGTGTTCACGGCTTCGCCGATGGTCGGAAAGAAGACTTCCGCGCCGAGCCGGGAGAAGAGCCCGAAGCGCTTGAGCTTGTCCTGGACCGGATCCTTCATCTCGGCAAAGCACAACTCGATGCCCGCCGCCTGCAGGGTCTCGTCGAGCTTGGCGACGATGTCGGCGGCGGTGACATCCACGCTGGTGACCGGTTCCGCGGTCACCACCAGCCAGCGCACCGGCGTCGGTGAGGCGGCGACGGCGTCGAGGGCGCGCTCGTGGAACCACTCGGCGTTGGCGAAAAACAGCGGTGCGGCCCAGCGAAAGAGGACCAGGCCCGGAATCTGGCGCGCGTCGGGGTAGCGCAAGATATCGTGGTAGCCATTGATGCCCTTGACGCGACCTAGCACGGCCGAGTCCGGTCGCCAGCCATCCCAGAGGAACTCGATGACGGCCAGCAGGATCGCCAGGCCAATGCCCGGAATGGCGCCGAGGACGACGACCCCGATGCAGCAGACGATCGACAGCCAGAACTCCCAGCGCTGGATACGGTAGATTCGCTGCAGGTCGGCAAACTCGAACAGGCCGATCGCCGCGGCGATCACGACGGCGGCCAGGGCGGTGTTCGGCAGGTACTGCAGCAGGTTTGGCGCCAGTAACAGCAGCAGGGCAACGGCCAGAGCCCCGACGACACTGGTCAGTTGGGTTCGGGCGCCGGCGGCCTCGGCGACGGGGGTGCGCGACGAGCTGCTGCTGATCGGAAAGCCCTGGAAGAATCCCGCCGCCAGGTTGGCTGCCCCGAGCCCGACCATCTCCTGGTTCGGGTCCACGTGGCTGGCCGTCTTCTCGGCATAGGTCCGCGAGAGTACGCTGGTATCGGCGAACGAAACGATGGCGACGGCAAAGCCGCCCATCAGCACGGGTACGACATCGGCAGGCGTGATCCAGGGGATGGCGAACGCCGGCAAGCCTTGCGGCAGCGAACCGAGAACCGACACGCCGTAGTTGTCGAGGCCAAGCGTCGCGACGAGGACGGTGGCACCGATCACGGCGATCAGCACCCCGGGCAAGCGCTTGCTGCGTTTGAGGAGCATGATCAGCACCAGCGTGCCGCCGCCGACCATCAGTGCGACCGCGTTGGTCTTGCCGGCCAGCAGGGCCTGAACGAACGCCCAGACCTTGTGCAGCGGATCGTCGGCATCGACCGAGAAGCCAAAGAGCTTGGGCAACTGGCTGATCAGCACGGTCAAGGCAATGCCGTTCATGTAGCCGTAGCGGATCGGTTTCGAGAGCAGCTCGGTGACGAAGCCGAGACGCGCGACGCCCGCCAGGATGCAGAGGACCCCAGAGACCACCGCCATCATGCTTGCCAGAGCGACAGCGCGCAGCGGGTCGCCACCGGATAGCGGCAGGACGACGGCGAGGATCAGCGCCGCCAGCGACGAGTCCGGCCCCAGTACCAGAATGCGGCTCGGGCCGAACAGCGCATAGGCGAGCAGCGGGATGATCGTGGCGTAGAGGCCGTAGATGCCCGGCACGCCCGAGGCGACGGCGTAGGCAATACCGACCGGCACCAGCATGGTGGTCAGCACCAGACCGGCGGCAATATCGTGACGCAGCCAGGCCAGCTCGTAGTGACGCAGGGTCTGCAGGCCCGGCAGCCACTTCAGGTAGCCGGTCGGTTGGGCGGCTCCGCGTCGCGCGGCGAGGCGGCCCGGTTCCGGAGGGGCGGGGCTGGCAGGTCTTGATTCACTCATGACGGTCTCCGGGGTTGACAACGGGTGGCGGGCGGGCAGCACCGGTGGCTACGTCAGCCGGTGCCCTGGTGGTCAGCACCACACCGTCCGGCACCGGCGCGCACTAGGTCTTCGGCGGGGTCCGCAGTTCGCGGCGCAGAATCTTGCCGATCGGCGACTTTGGCAGCGCATCGCGGAACTCGATCTGGCGCGGCATCTTGTAGCCGGTGAGGTGGGCCCTGCAATGCTGGACCACCGCCTGGTCGGTGAGGTCAGGGTGCTTGCGGACGATCACGACCTTCACCGCCTCGCCTGTGCGCTCGTCTGGCACGCCGATGGCGCCGCATTCGAGCACGCCCGGATGCGACGCCACCACGTTCTCGATCTCGCTTGGATAGACGTTGAAACCCGAGACCAGGATCATGTCCTTCTTGCGATCGGTGATTGTGACGTAACCCCGATCATCCATGTGGCCGATGTCGCCGGTCCTCAGCCAGCCGTCCTCGATCACCTTTGCCGTTTCTTTGGCGTTACCCCAGTAGGCCGCCATCACCTGCGGGCCGCGGACGCAGATCTCGCCAGTGTGCGCTTCGACGTCGTCTTGACCGTTCCACGGCGGCAGTGCGGTGAAGTCATCACTACGGATCGATACCTCGGTAGACGAGAACGGCAGGCCGATCATGCCGTTCCATGGGGTGTCGAGGGGCGAGGCACTGACGCCGGGCGACGCTTCGGTGAGGCCGTAAGCTTCGGTGATGTAGCACCCGGTGACCTCCTTCCAGCGCTCGGCGACCGACTTCTGCACCGCCGCTCCGCCACCGATCACCACTTTCAACGAAGAAAAGTCAAGGGCGCTGAACCCCGGTGTGTTCAGCAATCCGTTGAATAGCGTATTGACGCCACTCATGACGCTCCACTTCCACTGCGCGAGCTCGTGCACCAGTGCCGGCAGGTCGCGCGGGTTGGTGATCAGGACGCTCAGGCTACCCCACTTCATGAACGAGAGCGTCGATGTCAGGCAGAAAATGTGGTACATGGGCAGCGGTGCGATGACGATTTCACTGCCTGCCTTGAAACTCCCCGAGATCCAGACGCCCGTCTGCTCGAGATTGGCGAGCATGTTGCGATGGGTGAGCATGGCCCCCTTCGAGACGCCGGTGGTGCCGCCGGTGTACTGCAGGAAGGCGAGCTCACTGGCGTTCATGCTGACCGGCGTGCAACGCGCCGCGGCGCCGCGCGCGAGCGCTTCGCTGAACGGCAGGGCGCCGTCGAGCCGCCAGTCGGGCACCATCTTCTTCACGTACTTGATCACAAAGTTGACGATCCAGCGCTTCGGGATCGGCAGCAGGTCACCGATCTGCGTCGTGATGATATGCTCGACCGGTGTCTTCTTCCACACTTGTGCCAGTGTCGCGGCGAAGTTCTCGACGACAACGATGGCCTTGGTGCCGGAGTCCCTCAACTGGTGCTCAAGTTCTCTCGCCGTGTACAGGGGGTTGACGTTGACCACGACCATGCCGGCGCGCAGGATGCCGAACAGCGCCACCGGGTATTGCAGCAGGTTCGGCGACATGATGGCGACGCGTTCACCCTTGCCCATGCCCGGTAGTCCCTGCAGGAAAGCGGCAAAATCGCGCGACAGCTTGTCGAGTTCGGCGTAGCTGAGCGTTCGGCCGAGGCTGTGAAAAGCCGGTTTGTCGGCATACTTGGCGACGATTTCCTCGAACAGATCCGGAATGGAGTGGTAATGGTCAGCGTCGATGTCGGCGGGTACGCCGGGCGGATAGTTTTTCAGCCAGATTCTGTCAGTTATCGCTGCCATCATCTTCTCCTGTGGTTTCACTTCGGGCGTATCAGAGGGATCCGTTCCAGATCCGACCATAATACAAGGCCTTGAGTGCGAAGTGTCTCGAGCGTCTCGTGATTGATCGCTGGTAACTGGCGCTGAATGGGCTCATGATTGGCCTGCCAGGATACGAGGCGCATGTTTCAGGCGGCACGCCGAACCGCCTGCGCCATCGCGCCGGTTCGGTGAGCTTCCCAGCCTGCGCAATGCGCCGGCTGAAAGCCGGCCAGCCACCGGAGGCAGGTTTGGCCGGGCTGTTGACATCATTTCACCGGGAATCGCAATGACTCGCTTCCAGTTTTTCGTTCTGCTCATGTTGTCTGTCGTCGGGAGTCCCGCAATGGCCATTGATGAACCCCGCTATACCGTCGTCCGCACCGAAGGGCTCTTCGAGGTACGCCGCTACGAGCCTTACCTGGTGGCCGAGACGGTTGTCAGCGCGACGGCCGAAGAGGCCGGGAACCAGGGTTTTCGCATCCTGGCGGGGTACATCTTCGGCGGAAACAAGGGGGAGCGAAGAATCGAGATGACCGCTCCCGTCGCGCAGACCCCGGTCAGGATTGCGATGACCGCGCCAGTGGCACAGAGTGCGACGGCCGGTGGTTACCTCATTCAGTTCGCGATGCCGCGAGAATGGACGCTGAAAACGCTGCCCGAGCCCAACGACCCGCGCGTGACGCTGCGGGAGATCCCCGCGCGAATGATTGCAGTCCTTGCTTACTCCGGGACCTGGTCGCAGAGTCGCTACGAAGAGCACCTGAAGAAGTTGCAGGATGCGCTCGAAAAAGCGGGTCTGTCCTGGCACGGCGAGCCCATGTGGGCGCGTTATGATCCGCCCTGGAAGCCATGGTTCTGGCGACGCAACGAGGTCATGGTCGAGCTTGATTGAGCGGAGGGTGGCGCAGGTGGTAATGTGGGTGTGAAATGAGGCCAATGCGACCGTGCGTAAGGCTCCGAATGTTGGTCGAGGACGAGTTGGCACGTGCGGACCTCAGTGCGCTGCCGCCCACGTCCCGGCTGCCATGGATGCCAGGCTTGAGCGCATTTTCTGCAGTGCTTTCGCTTCGACCTGGCGAATCCGCTCGGCGGATACACCGAATTCCGCTGCCAGATCGTGCAGGCTTGCGCGCTTGTCGTCCATCAGCCAGCGCGCCTCGACAATGCGGCGGCTGCGCGGATCGAGCATCGCCAGAGCGCCCTGCAATCCCTCGGTCTGCAGTCGGTCCCGGGCACGCGCTTCGAGCACCTGCAGCGGTTCGGTCGCGTGGTCGGCAAGATAGTGGATCGGTGCAAATGCCTCGTCATCATCGCTCTCGCCGTCCAGCGCCAAGTCGCGGCCGGACATGCGAGTGTCCATCTCGATCACTTCATCGGGCTTTACGTTCAGGATGCGGGCGATTTCTGCGGCCTGCACCGAATCCAGACCGTCGCTGCCGGTTTTCATGCTGCGCAGGTTGAAAAACAGCTTGCGCTGCCCCTTGGTCGTTGCCACCTTGAGCATCCGCCAGTTCCTCACGACGTACTCATGAATTTCTGCCTTGATGAAGTGGATGGCAAACGAAACCAGGCGAACGCCACGCTTCGGGTCGAAGCGCTTCACCGCCTTCATCAGCCCGATATTGCCTTCCTGGATCAGATCGGCGTGCGGCAAGCCATACCCCAGGTAGCCACGGGCGATTGAAATCACCAGACGGAGGTGCGACAGAATCAACTGTCGCGCTGCTTCGAGATCATTCGTTCCACGATAACGGCTTGCCAGAAGAAATTCTTCGTCCCGCGTCAGTAGAGCAAACTGCCTCGCAGCCTGGATGTACGCGTCAATACTACCGACAGCGGCAGCCGTCGGTAAAGCAGGGGCTGACGTCCCTGGCGGCGACTGACACAGGCTCGCCGCTGGTCTGCTGATCGCCGGCGAGATTGGTTCGGAAGAGGCCCAGGCGAAGGGCTTCCGGATAGACATGCTCAGGGCGTCGGTGCGGCCCTGTCCATCGAGCGGGGTCCGTGCCTCCCAGGCTTGCCAGACGGTGCACCGGAATGAAAGCCGTCGAAGGTCTTCTTCTGCTCGGGCGTCAGCACGGCGTAAAAGTCCTTGAGGGCGAGCACATGCTCCGTCATGCGCGACTGTTGCTCTTTCATCCGTTCAAGCATCCTGTCCGCCCGTTCCGGGGTCGTGAGCTTCGCCCAGTCGTCGGCCTTGTCAGGCTGCATTCTGGCCATCGGATGCTGGCTGTCCATCAGTTTTTTCCACGCGCCTTCCTGCTCGGGCGTCAGCTTGAGCGCGTTGTGGAGTTGCTGGTGATGTTGCGCCATGCGCTCGCCGCGGTATTCCCAGGCGCCGCGCATCCCCGCTGGACCACAGTCCTGTGGCGCAGCCACAGCCGGTGCGGCAAGCGCACCCAGGCTCGAAGCCAGAAGCAGGGAAGAAGCGAAGGTACGATAGCTGGTCATGTGGATTCTCCTCTATGGATCATGGGGTCATCTGTCGGTCAAGCTGGCTGCTGCTTTATTCTTGCGCCTGCTTTGCCAACTATTCGATCCTAGACAATCGCCGGCAATCATTCTGTCTGCTACCGTACATAGCCGGCTGATGACGATCTGCTGTAGAAGTCGTGGGCCTTGACGCAGAAGACATTGGACAACCCTCAGGAGGTCAGCAACATGAACCAGAACAATACCGTCAATCGCCGGATCGTCCTCAACTCCCGTCCGGTCGGCGCGCCGACCGCCGAGAACTTTCGTCTGGAGGCGTGCGACGTTCCGGTTCCCGCCTCCGGGCAGGTGCTGACGCGCGCCCTGTATCTGTCGCTTGACCCGTACATGCGTGGCCGCATGAGCGATGCGCCGTCCTACACCGCGCCGCTGGCGCTCGGTGAGGTGATGGTCGGCGGCACGGTCGGACGCGTGGCAGCCTCGCAGCACCCCGACTACCAGGCCGGCGACCTGGTGCTCGGCTACGGCGGCTGGCAGGACTATGCCCTCGCCAAGGGCAGCGATCTCACCCGGCTCGATACCCGGATGAGACAGCCCTCGCTGGCACTCGGCGTGCTCGGCATGCCTGGTTTTACGGCCTACATGGGCTTGCTCGATATTGGTCAGCCGAAAGCCGGAGAGACCGTGGTCGTCGCTGCGGCGAGTGGGGCGGTCGGCTCGGTGGTGGGCCAGCTGGCGCGCCTCAAAGGCTGCCGTGTGGTCGGTGTCGCCGGCGGTGCTGAAAAATGCCGCTTCGTCGTCGAAGAATTGGGCTTCGATGCCTGCATCGACCGTCGTAGTGCCAATCTGCGCGAGCAACTGGCGGCCGCCTGCCCGAAAGGCATCGATGCCTACTTCGAGAATGTTGGGGGGGCGGTCTTCGACGCCGTCCTGCCGCTGTTGAACGTCAGTGCCCGGGTGCCGGTGTGCGGGCTGATTGCCCACTACAACGACACCGGTCTGCCGCCAGGGCCCGACCGCCTTGGCCTACTTACCCGCACGCTGCTCACCAGACGCATCAGGATGCAGGGCTTCATCATCTTCGACGACTACGGCACTCGCTACGGCGAGTTCTTCAGTCAGATGAGCACCTGGCTGAAGGTGGGCAAGATCAAGTTCCGCGAAGACATCGTCGATGGCCTGGAGAACGCCCCACAAGCCTTCATCGGACTGCTCGAAGGGCGCAATTTTGGCAAGCTGATCATTCGTGTGGGCAGCGACTGAGCGACCACCCAAGAGTGGCGTTCAAGCCGGTGTAAGGCTTGATTGCACCCGACTGGGACATGGCCAACCAGCCTTGCGCATTACTCCAGGTTTCGGTAGCGTTCGCTCAGGCCGCCGCCGTCGCCATGTGCAGCAGCTGGTCCACCGCGGCCTGCTCGCCACCGTCGATGTTCACCTGCGCCATGCGCGCGGGGGCCTGTACGTTTGGCGAACTGGCGGGGACGCGGGCGAGGCAGGCGTCGATCGTCGCATCCAGGAAGTCGAGGCGCGTGCTCTGGTCGACCAGCAGTGCCACGCGCTGGGCGGGCACCAGGTCGAGCAGGGCCTGAAGCTCGAACACGCAGCCCTGATTGTCCGGGCCGAAGTCGCGCAGGTCCATCGCCACCAGATCGCTGCGCGCCATCAGCGCCAGTACCGCGGCGCGCCAGGCGTCGTCGCCGCAGAAGAGTTCGCTGACTCGCCAGCGGGCGTCGAAGTCGCAGCGCTCGTCGAGTGCGGCGAGACGTTCCGGCACGGCCGTCGGATCGAGGATGAAGCGCTCGCGCAGCCGCCCGGCTAGAAAGTCTAGGAATTCGTCAGGGTCGATCGTGCTGCTGGCGAGATCCGGCGCGCCGATCATGTGGATCGGGCCGGCGTAGCGCCAGCGCGAGCCGAGGAGGTCGAACAGGCGCTCGGCGTCGGCGCGCCGGCTGACCGCCTTGCCCTGGGCATCGCGGCGGTTGAACACCCGCAGCAGCAACAGTCGTAGCGGCGTACGAGCGCGCGCCGCCCGTGCCGCCGGCCACATGCCGGCCAGTGTGATGACCTTGTGCAGCCCGAACACGCCCAGCCCCATCCAGCCCACGGGGCCGATCGACTGGGTGAGGCTGAACGACAGCAGTACCGCCTGGAAGAGCCACAGCGTGTCGATCATCAGACTCTGATCGGTGAGCCACTTGGCGGCATAGGCAGCGCGCAGCCGGCGGGCGACCCACCAGGCCAGCGGGGCCGAGGCGAGCATGCCGGCCAGCAGCACGGCCGCCAGCATCCACTCGGTGGGCAGGTGCACGGCCATCAGCGCATGGACCACCGCACTCATGCCCCTCGGCGTGCTCGCCGCCACCATCGCCAGGGTGCCGCCGACCACGGCCACCAGCATCATCGCCAGCAGCGCCGGGCCGATGCTGCGCACCGCGCGGTTGAGGAACAGCAGCAGGAAAGGCGAGTACGACAGGCTCATCGCCCAGAAGACCATGCCCTGGAAGAATGCCGGCACGCTGACGCCGAACATCTGCAGCGGCGGTGTCTCGCCGAGGGCGATGCGGGTGCAGATGAGCAGCAGTACGCCGAAGTATGCCGCCAGGACCCAGCGCCGGCGGCGGCGATCGCCGTCCCAGACCAGGCCGAGCGCGAGTACCGTGGGCCAGGCCCAGGTCCAGCTCATCACCGCCATGCGGTTGAGGTTGGCTTCGGTGCCGTCGGCGCGCAACTGCAGCCAGGCGGCGGCGAGGCCGAAAGCCAGCCCGGCGACGGCCTGTACCACGGCCGCCTGACGCAGTGCGCCGGCAGCTGCGCGCGTTGTCGCCGTATCGGCCGCTGGAGTCGCCGACGGCGCCAACGGCGCCCGCGATGGTCGGGCGGCAGCGCTGACGGGCGGCTGCACTGTGGCTGTGCGGCCGGCTACTGACGTCATCAGTTGGGCGACGCGTTGCCGGTAGCGCCAGAGCAGTGCCCAGCCCAGCAGCAGGGTGAGCAGGCCGGCCACGCCGACGGCCATGGCGAACATGCCGGGCCAGCCCGAGCGGCTCAGGATCGGGTCAAAGGGCGTGCGCGCCTGCAGTTGCTGGTGGAGCGCCAGGGCCTGGTCACTGTAGGCGGGCGCGCCGCCTGTGGTCGCGCCGAGTGCGCGTTGCAGCATGCCCAGGCGGCCCAGGGTGTCGATCAGGGCATACTGCGCCGGCAGGTCATCGGGCTGCCGTTTGGCCAGCCGCTGCTGCAGTGGCAGCACGTTGGCCAGCACGGCGGATGCGGCGGCTGTCTGGCCGCTGTCCTCGAGCACGATGGCCAGCGTGCTGCCCGTCTGACCGATGTCGCGCAGGGCCTGTCGAGCCGCAGGTTGTGCCGCATCCGTACCGGTCTGGGCGACTGCGGCCGCGGCCAGGCGCATTGCCTCCTCGGCCGCCACCTGCGCCTCGCTGCCGCGCGCCTGCTGGCGGCGCAGCCAGGCCATCTGCTGCCAGGCGAACACCTGCACGCGCAGCGCTTCGGGTGTCGCCGCGATCTGGGCGGCGGCCAGGCTACGCCGCAAGGCGTGCTCGCCCTGCTCACCGGCGAGCCAGGCCAGCACCAGCCAGTGCCAGGGATCGGCGGCTTCGATCTCGGTCAGGCGCTCGTAGTCCACGCGTGCCAGTTGGCCCAGAGGTTGGTCGGTGCGCCCCAGCAGGCCACGGTAGGGGCTGCCACCGCAGCCCGGCTGCATGCGATCGTGCAGCGCCGCCGGCAGCTCGCCCAGGCTGGCGGCGAGCCGCAGCCCGATCGCCCCGCCGGGGGCAATATCGGCCAGGCGGGCATTTGCATCGCGGGCGAACCCGTCGCGCTGCAACTCGCCGAGAAGCCGGCCGACGCGCTCGGTTTCCGCGCGCGAGGTGGCCCCAGCCAGCAGCGCCTCGATCGCCTGAGACTGTTGTCGCAGCACGTATTCGCGCAGCGGAGCGCCTTCAGTGCGGCGCACCGTACACAGGAATGGCAGGCGCGCCGCCGGCGCCTCGATGCGCTCGGCCAGCGTGCTGCGGGCGCCATCGGCCAGCGGCCGCAGCGAGGCTGCCGTGTCGTTACCGGCGACAGCTGCCGGCGCGGGCAACAGCCACAGCCAGGCCAACAGGAGCGCGCGTGCCAGCCGGCGCCCGGCCGTGCACAAGGCCGGTAGGCAGGTCAGCCATCGACTACCCTGTGTGCGGTTCATGGTCCCACCGTAGCTGTTTGCCGGCACCCCGAGGTCGGACCGCCCGCTGCCCGGCGGCGCCCTGTCGAACCAACGGACCACCGTCCGGTAGCACCGGGCAGCAAGTGCAGCGTGGGCCCGGGCGAGCCGGTCGCCTCTCGCAGCAAGGGTCTTGCAGCGCCAATCGGCCTGGCTCATCGGCTTCTCCCGGGCTATCAGTGCGGGCGGCCTGCGGCAGCGCCACCAGAGCAGCGATGGCCGGGAAAAGGGACAGGGAGTGCCGCCAGGTGACCGCTGGAATGAGGGAACGCTACCATCGAAGACGGGCTCTCGCAAGCGACCTGGCCAGCGCCAGGGGCGTGGCGGCGATGAGCAGCGAGGGTCCGGGGCCGCCAATCCGGCATGGGGTTACGTTCACCAGCTCGCAGCACCTTGTCAGGAAAGGGCAGTCGTGGCGAGGGTTGCTGTCGCGCCTGGATGCCGAGGACCATCGTCAGCCACCCGGCTGGAGCCGAATTCCCGGCCAGGGGCTGCGCGCCGCTGACTTGTCCTGGCGCGAGCCACCCGTCCCGAGGCGGCGCTGGAAGATGCGCGCGAAAAGTTGTTCCTGGCAATTGAGTCTGCTCCCCTGTAGTGTGTTTTACTTGCGCAACTGCATGGCGGCCCGACGTTCCATTCGCTGAAGGCGGGGGCCGTGCCCGGTCCTGCGCTTGTGCCGGACCGTCCGGCCCTGGGCCGGAAGTCAGGAAGATGATCGGGAGGAAAGCCGCATGCGCAGCAAGATCGTTACCGCCGACGAAGCGATCGCCCTGATCCGGGATGGCGATACGCTGGCCAGTACCGGGTTCGTCCAGACCGGTTTCGCCGAGGCCCTGCTGTCGGCGCTGGAGCGCCGATTCCTCGCCACCGGCAGCCCAACGAACCTGGCCTTGTTCGCTGCCGCTGGCCAGGGCGACGGCAAGACCCTGGGGCTCAATCACCTGGGCCACGAAGGCCTGCTGCGCCGGGTGGTGGCAGGCCACTGGGGCCGCATGCCGAAGGTGGCGCAACTGGCGCTCGACAACCGCATCCAGGCCTATAACCTGCCGCAGGGAATCATCTGCCAGTTATTCCGGGATCTGGCCTCGGGCAAACCCGGTTCCTTCTCCAAGGTCGGACTGCACACCTTCGTCGATCCGCGCTACGGCGGCGGCCGGATCAACGCGGCCACCACCCGGGACATCGTCAATCTGGTCGAAGTCGATGGTGAGGAGTGGCTGTTCTACAAAGTCGGCCAGGTCAACGTCGCCTTTGTGCGTGGCACCACGTCGGATACCTTCGGCAACATCACGATGGAGCGTGAAGCCCTCACGCTCAACAATCTCGCCATGGCGATGGCGGCCAAGAACAGCAACGGCATCGTGATCGCCCAGGTCGAGCGCATCGCCGAGCGCAGCGGACTGCCGCCGCGGCAGGTCAAGATTCCCGGGATCCTGGTCGATTGCGTGGTGGTGGCCGAACCGGTCCAGCACATGCAGACCCTGGCGACCCAGTACAGCGCTGCCTACGCCGGCGAGTTCCGGGTTCCCAGCCCGAGCCTGGTCTCGACGCCGCTGACCGGGCGCAAGATCATCGCCCGCCGAGCCGCCTTCGAATTGCCGCCCAACGGCATCATCAACCTGGGGGTCGGGATGCCCGAAGGCGTTGCGGCGGTCGCCCAGGAGGAGCGGATCTCGCACCTGCTGACGCTGACCGTGGAGTCCGGCCTGATCGGCGGGATTCCCGCGAGCGGCGGCAACTTCGGGACCGGCGTCAACATGGATGCGGTGATCGACGAGAATCAGCAGTTCGACTTCTACGACGGAGGTGGGCTCGACATGGCGTGTCTCGGCATGGCCGAGTGCGATGCCGCCGGCAACGTCGGCGTCAGCCGCTTCGGTGGCCGGCTGATGGGGGCCGGCGGCTTCATCAACATCAGCCAGAACGCCCGCCTGGTGGTGTTCGTCGGCACCTTCACCGGCAACGAGCTCAAGGTCGAGGTCAATGACGGCAAGCTCCGGATCATCGAGGAGGGCCGGCAGCGGAAGTTCGTCAAGCAGGTCGAGCAGATCACTTTCAATGGCCAGTACGCCTATGATCGCGGCAAGCCCGTCTATTACGTCACCGAGCGCTGCGTGTTCCGGCGGGTTCGCCGGGGTCTGGCGCTGATCGAGGTGGCGCCGGGCATCGAGGTCGAGCGGGACATCCTGCCGTACATGGACTTCGAGCCGATCATTGGTGAGTACGGCGAGATGGACGCGCGCATCTTCAATGCCAACCCGATGGGCCTCGAGGCTGAACTGCTCAATCTGTCCTTGCCGGAGCGGGTCATCTATGATCCGGAGCGCAATATCCTGTTCCTCAATTTCGAGGGCATGCATGTCCGGGTGGTCGAGGACGTCAAGGCGATCTGGGACATCTGCGAGCTGCGCTGCCGGGCTGCCGGCAAGCGCGTCGGCGTGATCATCAATTACGACCGGTTCCGGATCAACCAGGACATGTACGACGCCTATGCCGAAATGGACCGCTACTTTCTCGCCAATTATTTCAGCCAGATCACCCGCTACGCCACCAGCGCCTTCCTCCGTGCCAAGCTGGGCGAGGCCTTCTCCGCACGCAGCATCGCGCCGCATGTCTTCGAACGCCGCGAGGAGGCGCAGGCGTTCCTGGCCGGGCGAAACGGCGAAGCCGGCCACCACGGCTGATATTGCCATGAAGCCGCTTCTCCCGCTGCTCGTCGTTCTTCTCATCGGTCTGGCGACGCCAGGCCAGGCGCGCGACGCTGAGCCGGGGCCCTGGGAAATGCTCGGGGACGTGCTGCGCAAGGGCAAGCCAGTGCCGATCGGGCAGGCCAGGCCACGCGCCGCAGTCTCGAAGGTCGAGTCGGCCGACTTGTGGGACGCCTTTCTGACACAAGTGATCAAGCGCTCGGCCGGCAAGGCGAGTGATGGTGACCGGCGTAACGAGTTTCTGTTTGTCCTGCTGAGCGGCCGCCACGATGGCGTGGCGCTGCTCGCCAGCGACGCCGCGATCCCGGACCCGCTGCGCGAGCTCTTCCTGCTGAGCTGGGAACGCCTGGCGCCGCTGCTCCGCGGCCTGAGCGGCGAACTTGATGCGCAAGCGGCCAGGCAGTTCCAGGCACTGCTCAAGGCTGGCGACGCGCTGCAGGCGGCGCAAGGCTTTGGCGATGTCCTTGGCGTCCGGGTCACGCCGGATACACTGCGCCAACTGGTACGCTTGGTCATGCCGGAGCAGGCCGGGGATCCGCTGGCCTATGATCTCGCTGTCGACCCCGAGCTGCGCTCGCTTTTTGGTTTTGGTGCGCCGCTCCCGCCCGCCGAGCGCAGCCGGCTGCTGGGGGCCAGCCGCTTGCCGTCGTCCATCGATCCCTTGCGCTGGCTGGTGCCGGCGGCTTTTGCCGTGCCCTTGCCAGTCGCCGCGTCGCTCGACCCCGAGACGGCCGCGCTCGCCAAACGCTTGAACAACTGGCTTCCCACGCGCAGCGATCTGAGCACCTATTTACCCGAGATGCGCAGCCTGTTGCAGCGCACCGCTGACGCCACGCTGAATGAGCGGGAGGATGCCGGGCGCAGCCTTGACGCGCAGTTCCATAACCTCTACCGCCATCTGGTGCTTGCGACCGCGTGGCAGGAGAGCTGCTGGCGCCAGTTCGTTCGTCGCAAGGGTAGGGTACAGCCGATCCAGTCGGGCGTTGGCGCAGTCGGCTTGATGCAGGTCTACCCGCGGGTCTGGCGGGGCTTCTATGATGTCACCGGCTTGCAGACGGATGTTGGCTACAACGGCCGTGCAGGGGCCGAGATCCTGCACCACTACCTGCGAGACTACGCCATCGCACGCAGCGAACCATCGGTCAGCAGTGATCCCGACGACCTCGCTCGCGGCACCTACGCGGTGTACAACGGCGGGCCCGGTCATCTGACGCGTTACCGCAAGCCGAAACAGCGCGCCGATCTCAAGGCGATCGACGCCTCCTTTCTGGAGAAATACGAGGCCGTCAAGGCAGGCAACGAGCTCGAAGTCGGGAGGTGCTTCACGGCGGCAGATGGTCGTGGCTGAACGGCTTGAGGCTGTTTCGCCGTAGCTTTACGGCGCGCCGCACCAGCAACGCGTTCCCCCGGCGTGGCGTCGGCATCCCTTCACGCGGCGTTGCCATTCAACCACCGCAGCGCGACGCTCAGGCAGGTGTTCAGGGTGTGCCGGTCGAAGCCGCCGGGGAGGCCTGACAGCAGCCGGTCGCAGCCCGCCGCGTCGTCATTGTCGAAGCTCTCGAGCAAGGCGAGGAGGGTGCCCAGCACGCCACGGTGTTCCGAGAGAGCCAGTCGGACATCGCGTTCGACGGCAATCTGTTCGAGGATTTCTGCGATCGGCAGGCCCAGCGCCACCGGCATCATCGACAGGATGCCGGTGATGAACGCCAGATCGGCGAGCTTGCGGTGGTCTCCCGACGGACCATGCTCGATCAGCAACTCCATCATGCGTCCGCGCAGCGCGGCAACCTGCAGCAGCGGCGAGCGGGCCGGGTCGCCACCGTCGCTGCCGGGTGCCAGCAGGAGGAGCGATAACCAGCGCTGCAGCTGGCGGCGTCCGAACAGCGTGATGGCATGGCGCAGGGTAGTCACTGGCTGCGCCAGGCGGCTGCCACGGCAGCCGACCGAGTTGACCACCCGCAGCAGGTTGAGAGTCAGCGCCGGTTCATGCTTGAAGGCGTCCTCGATGACCGCGGTATCGACGTCGCGGCCGACGAGGTTGACCAGGCGAATCAGCGCTGCCTGCGAGGCCGAGAGACGGCGGCCGCTGACGATTTCGGCCTGGGCGAAGTAGCGACCCTGGAAAAGCTCGAAGCCGAGGTTGCGACAGCGCTCCATCTGCTCGCGGCTGCCGACGCCCTGCGCCAGCAGCTTGATCGGCAGCTTGCGCAGCGAGCCGGCGAAATTCTGCAACTGCTCCGGGTCGGCGGCATTGACGTCGATCTTGATCACTTCGACCATCGGCAACAGCGGCCGGCTGCGGTCGTCAATTCCCCGGTAATCGGTCAACACCAGCGAGTAGCCACGTTCGCGCAGGTTTTGGCAGCGCGTCAGTGTCACCCTGTCGGGCACACTGACGACGTTCAGCTCGATGGCGACGCCGCTCGCGGGCAGCAATTCGATGGCTTCCTGTCGCAGATAGTCGGCATCGATACCGATGAAGGCACGGGCATTGCCCAACGCGCTCTGCATGCCGAGTTCGGCATAGGCCGCGCACAGCGCAGCGGCGTCACGGCTGACGCTGCGCTCGTCGGCGAGGTCGTCGCTGCGCCGCAAGGACAGCTGGTAGCCGGCAAGCTCTTGCTGCCGGTCAAGTATCGGCTGGCGGAAGAGAAAGGCGTTCTTCAGCGATTGCTCAGTCATCTCTGTGGGTCATGCTTTCCTGCGCTATCCCAACGGCCTGGCGAATCAGAATGGCAGCACCAGACCGGGGCGCGCCGCGTTGAGGACACGGCGAAAATCCGCCTGAATTCTTTCGAGTGCCTCACGGGTGTCGGCCTCGAATCTCAGCACTACCACCGGGGTGGTGTTCGACGGACGTGCCAGGCCAAAGCCGTCAGCGTACTCGACGCGCAAGCCGTCGATGGTGATGATTTCGCGGGCGCCCAGGAAGTGCGCCTGACGCTGCAGTTCTTCAATCAGTGCGAAGGGCTCGCCTTCCTGCATGCCGATGTTCAGCTCGGGTGTCGAACTGCTGTCAGGCAGTGCTTTCAGCAGCGCGTTGGCGTCGGCCGCGCGCGCGAGCACCTCGAGCAGGCGGGCGCCAGCGTAAAGACCATCGTCGAAGCCGAACCAACGTTCCTTGAAGAACACGTGGCCGCTCATTTCGCCAGCCAGCGGCGCACCGGTTTCCTTGAGCTTGGCCTTGACCAGCGCGTGGCCGGTCTTCCACATCAGGGGCTCACCACCGTGCTGACGAATCCAGGGCGCCAGCAGGCGGGTGCATTTGACATCGTAGATGATCTGCTGGCCGGGGCAGCGGCTGAGGACATCGGCGGCGAAGAGCATCAACTGACGATCCGGGTAGATGATTTCGCCGTCGCGGGTGACGACGCCAAGGCGGTCGCCATCGCCATCGAAAGCCAACCCGAGTTCGGCGTCGGTCGCGCGCAGTGCGCGGATCACGTCCTGCAGATTCTCGGGCTTCGACGGGTCGGGATGGTGATTCGGGAAGCTGCCGTCGACTTCACAGAACAGCTCGACCAGCTCGCAGCCCAGCGCGCGGAAGAGTTCCGGGGCGATGCCGCCGGCCACGCCGTTGCCACAGTCGATGACGATCTTCATCGGCCGCGCCAGCCGGACGTCGCCGGTGATCCGCGCCAGGTAGGCTGGTCGGACGTCGGCACTGCTGGCCTGGCCGGCGCCGTGAATGAGCCGGCTGGCGTCCACGCGCTGCCTGATTGACTGGATCGCTTCGCCGGCCAGTGTCTCGCCGCCGATGACCATTTTCAACCCATTATAGTCGGGCGGATTGTGGCTGCCGGTGACGGCGACACAGCTCTGGCAGCCCAGTTCGTGCGCCGCGAAGTAGACCACCGGCGTCGGCACGCAGCCGACATCGACGGTATCGATGCCGGCCCTGCGGATGCCTTCCATCAATGCCGCCGAGAGTTCGGGTCCCGACAGGCGCCCGTCGCGGCCTACTGCGATCGCGCGCTGGCCACGCTCAACCGCCAGCGACCCGAGGCCGTGGCCGATTTGGCAGACGATATCGGCCGTCAGCGTTGTGCCGACGATACCGCGAATGTCATAGGCCTTGAAGATCGTGGCCGGCAGGGGAGCATTCATGTCAGACCTCGTGCTGGAAATAATTGAAGATGCGCTGTGGTAGCCAGTCGAGTTGCCCCGGCAGGCTGCCGGTGACAAAGCCGACGTGTCCGCCCTGGCGCGGGAATTCGAGTTGTACGCTGGCGGCGACCTGGCTGGGGGTAGGCAGAGCCTGCGCTGGCAGGAAAGGATCGTTGCGGGCGTTGAGGACCAGCGTCGGCAGACGGATGCCAGCCAGCCAGGGCTTGCTCGACGCTCGTCGCCAGTAGTCTTCGGCGCCTTTGAAACCATGCAGCGGTGCCGTGACGACGTCGTCGAATTCGTACAGGTTACTGGCCGCAGCCATGCGGCGTTCGTCGAAGATGCCGGGGTGGCGGCCCAGTTTTGCGGCAGCGTTGCGCTTGAGGGTGTGCAGGAAATGCCGGGTGTAGACGCGGTTGAAACCGCGCGCGAGGTGGTGCCCGCAGGCGGTGAGGTCGAGCGGCGCGCTGATCGCGGCGGCCGCTTGCAGGTAATCGCTGGTGCCTGCTTCTCTCTCCCCCAGCCACTTGAGCAGGGCATTGCCACCGAGTGAGACGCCGACGGCGTAGCGCGGCCGCAGTGGGAAAAGCGCTCGGAGGCGGCGCAGGATCCAGTCGATCTCGTCACTGTCCCCGGAATGGTAGGCACGCGCCAGGCGATTGCTCTCGCCCGAGCAACCGCGGAAATTCACCACCACGCCCGACCAGCCGATGGCCGCGGCCGCGCCCATCAGGGTGATCGCGTAATAGCTGCTCGAACTGCCTTCGAGCCCGTGGAAAAGGATCAGGAGCGGGCGTGAATCCCGGGGCTGTCGCGCGGCCGGGGCGTCGGTCCAGTCGAGATCGATGAAATCGCCATCCGGTGTTTCCCAGCGCTCGCGGTGATAGGGCAGGGGATCGGGCCGGATCAGCAGCGGGTAGATGGTCTGGGCGTGGCCACCGGGTAGCCAGCCGGGCGCACGGTAGCTGGTCAATGCAGCGTCCGCGGCCCGCTGCGCTCGCCGGCTCCGCTGCTATCGGCGGCGTCCCGATCGGCGGCGCTCGAGGAGTGGTGCGCGAGCAGGCGCCAGCCGCTGGCGCCACGCTGGAAGACATTGGTCGCCAGCATCGGGCCCTGCGGTTTGCGCTCCTCGCCGATGTACAGGGTCTCGACGACGTTGTGCACCGACAGCAGCATGCCGTTCCAGCGAACGCCGCGCGACAGGCGTACCATCAGGCGGGGGTTGTTGGCAAAGATGCCGCGCCAACTGTTGCGGATCGCCTCGGCACCGGTCAGGCGCTGGCCGGTGGGGTGAATGCAGACGATCTCTTCGTCGTCCGCCCAGACACTCATCAGGGCGACCAGATCGGCACGTGCGATCGCCTCGTAGAAGGCCGTTTCGACATCTTCAGGCGTGGCAAAGACGACAATCATGCGAGCGCCCTGGCCAGGCAGGCTGCCAGAACCCGCTGCGGGTCGAGCTTGTTGAGGCAGTCGAGATGGCCCAGCGGGCATTGGCGCTTGAAGCAGGGGCTGCAGTCAAGCTCAAGACTGAGGATCCTTGCCTTCTCCGAGAGCGGCGGCGTGAAGCCGGGGGACGACGAGCCATACAGCGCGATCAGCGGTCGTCCGAGGGCGGCGGCGACGTGCATCAGGCCCGAATCGTTGCAGACGACGAACGCCGCTGCTGCCAGCAGGTCGATGGCCTGGGTCAGCGAGGTGGCGCCGCAGAGGTTGAGCGGCAGGTTGGCCGGCTGTGCCTGGTCGACGATCTGCTCACCGATGGCCCGGTCTTTCGCCGAGCCTAGCAGCCACACCGCGTAACCCGCCTTAGCCAGCGAATCAGCCAGGGCGGCGAAATGCCGTGTCGGCCAGCGCTTGGCCGGGCCGTATTCGGCGCCGGGACAGAAAACGGCCAGCTTCTCGGGGAGAGCAACCCCCAGTGCGATCAGCGTGGCAGCGCGTTGCTCGCTGCCGGATCTCAGTCGTGGCTGGGGGATTGGCCTGACGAGTGGCGCCCCTGGCGCCTCGGCGAGTTGCGCGAAGCGTTCGGCCATCTGTGGCAGCAGCGCCTTGTTCAGCGTGTGCCGGCGGTTGATCAGGCCGTAGCGACTTTCGCCGACGAAGCCGATGCGCTCGGGAATGTCGGCAAAGAACGGGATCAGTGCCGATTTGATCGAATTGGGTAGCACGTAGGCTCGCTGATACCCGCGTTGCGCCAGCTGACGAGCCACCCGCTGACGTGCCTTCAGTGACAGCTCGCCATGGACAAAGGGGCTATCGACGACCTCGGCAATCTCCGGCATGCGTTCAAGGACCGGTGCCACCCAGCGGGGTGCGAGAGCGTCGAGTTGCAGGCCGGGGATCCGTTCGTGCAGTCGGATGAAGAGCGCTTGCGCCAATACCGTGTCGCCGATCCAGGATGGGGCGACGATGAGTGCCTTCATGGGTGGCTGTTCAGCCGGCTACCCGCGCCGGGTGACGGTCAGTGGTGCCCCGTCGGCAGTTCACCCTTGAAGACGTAGTGGGCGCTGCAGTAGGGACAGACGACTTGGCCGCTGTGCGTGACGTCGAGAAAGACGCGCGGATGCCTTGCCCAGAGCGGTGCATCCTTGGTCGGGCAGTGCAGCGGCAAGTCGTGAGCGGTGACCTCGATGGGCTTCTGCGGGGCGGTCTGGGACATGATTGTGGCAACCTTGCAGGCTGAAATTAGACGTAGGCGAGCCAGTCTTCATGCGCCGGCACGCGGCCGTTGACGCAGTCGAAGAACAGACTCTGGATTCTGGTCGTGATCGGTCCCCGGTGGCCGGGACCGATCTGGCGATTGTCGAGTTCGCGGATGGGCGTCACTTCAGCCGCCGTACCGGTAAAGAAGGCCTCGTCCGCGCAATACACTTCGTCGCGCGTGATGCGTTTTTCGATCACCGGGATTCCCAGCTCGTCAGCCAGTTGCAGCACCGAGGCGCGGGTAATCCCCTCCAGGCAGGAGGTCAGATCCGGGGTGTACAGTTTGCCTTTCTTGACGATGAAGACGTTCTCGCCGGCACCTTCGGCAACGTAGCCGTCAACGTCGAGCAGCAGCGCCTCGTCGTAGCCATCGTGCGCCACCTCCTGGTGAGCGAGGATCGAGTTGGTGTAGGTGCCGACCGACTTCGAGCGGCACATGTTGATGTTCACGTGATGCCGGGTGAAGGACGAAGTCTTGACGCGGATCCCTTTCTCCATCCCCTCGGCGCCGAGGTAGGCGCCCCACGGCCAGGCGGCCACCGCCACGTGCGTGCTGACCGCCGTGGCTGCGATGCCCATGGCCTCGGAGCCATAGAAAACGATCGGCCGGATGTAGCAGGATTCGAGCTGGTTGGCGCGGACAACTTCCTTCTGCGCTTCGAGCAGAGTTTCCTTGTCGTAAGGCATCTTCATCTGGAAGATGTACGCCGAGTTGAACAGGCGGTCGGTGTGTTCGTCGAGCCGGAAAATGGCGGTGCCCTTTTCGGCCTTGTAGGCGCGGATGCCCTCGAAAACGCCCATGCCGTAGTGCAGGGTGTGCGTCAGTACATGGGTGGTGGCCTGGCGCCATGGCACCAGCTTGCCGTCATACCAGATGAAGCCGTCACGATCCGCCATGGACATGGCCCGCTCTCCCTTTGCCGGAAACCCTGAAGCGGAAATTCTAGCCGATTTCGCCCCCCGGTTGGCGGTAAAATGGCGCTTGGTCCCCAATTCAAGGCTTCTGCAATGGTCTGGAAACCCAATGTGACGGTCGCTTCGGTGCTCGAACGGGAGGGTCGCTTCCTGCTGGTCGAGGAGGACACCGAGTACGGCGTCTGTTATAACCAGCCGGCTGGCCACCTGGAATGCGGCGAGTCACTGATCGATGCCGTGATCCGCGAAACACTCGAAGAGACAGCGTATCGCCTGAATCCGCAGTATCTGGTCGGGATCTACAACTACCGCAACGAGGCGAGGAATGTGACCTATCTGCGTTTCGCCTTCGGTGGCGAAATCAGCGCGCATGATCCCGGCCGGCCGCTCGACGAGGGCATCCTGGCGGCTCACTGGCTGACACTCGATCAAATCCGGGCGCTGCAGGCGCAGCACCGCAGTCCGCTGGTGCTGCGCTGTATCGAGGACTGGCTGGCCGGCAGGCGCTATCCCCTCGAGTTGCTGCACCACGAGACATGCGCTGGCTGACGCTTTGTCTTCTTCTCTCTGCCGCGACGGCGGCCATCGCCGACACCGCTGCGACGGTGAAGGTGTGTCACGACTATGGGTGCCTGGTCGAGGAGGAGGTCCACTACGCCGGTGAGCAGTTGGCGCAGGTCCGGGGTCTGCTTGGCGCTGCCGGCAGCGCCGCCGAAGAGCGCGACCACCTCTCCCAGGCGGTCGGCTGGCTGCTCGGCTGGGCAGGCCAGCAGACACCGATTGCCGCCGACCGCGGCGGCAACGTGGCCGACGGTGGCGTCCATGGTCGGATGGACTGCATCGACCATTCGACCACCACAACGCGCCTGTTGCGGCTGCTCGAGAATCGGGGCTGGCTGCAGTTCCACCGGGTCCTGGAGCCGGTGCGACGCATCCGCTATCTGGTGGCGGTCCACTTCTCGGCGCAGATCGAGGAGTTCGCCCCGGTACCGAAAGAACCACAACCGCTCGCGGCCGACCCGGTGCGCTTTGTCGTCGACAGCTGGTTTCGTGACAACGGTCAGCCGGCGGTGGTCCTGCCGCTGGCCAACTGGCTCGACGGCGAAGGCGAGGAAGAAACCGAGAGGGTGGTCGTGGTCGCCGAGAGGCCTGGCGATGGTTCGCCAATCGAACGTTAGCAGGGGACGAAAATGAGCGAGGGAAAGACAGTGGTCGTCGGTTTGTCCGGCGGCGTCGATTCGGCGGTGGCAGCCCTGTTGCTCAAGCAGCAGGGCTGGCAGGTGGTTGGCCTGTTCATGAAGAACTGGGAGGACGACGACACCGACGAATACTGCGCATCGCGCCAGGATCTGGTCGATGTGATGAGCGTTGCCGACACCCTCGGCATCGACGTTGACGTGGTGAACTTCGCCAGCGAATACCGGGAACGCGTCTTTGCCCATTTCCTCAGCGAGTACGAGGCTGGCCGGACACCGAATCCGGATGTGCTCTGCAACTCGGAGATCAAGTTCAGCGCTTTCCTCGAGCACGCACTGAAGATCGGTGCCGACCGCATCGCCACCGGTCATTACGCCGGCGTGCGCGAGTTCCAGGGCGCCTGGCAGTTGCTCAAGGCCGAGGATGGCACCAAGGACCAGAGCTACTTCCTGCATCGCCTCAACCAGCAGCAGTTGGCCAGGACGCTGTTCCCGCTGGCCGACCTGTACAAGCGCGAGGTGCGCAGGATCGCCGCGGCCGCCGGCCTGCACGTCGCGCTGAAGAAGGATTCGACCGGCATCTGCTTCATCGGCGAGCGCCCGTTCAAGGAGTTCCTGATGCGCTATCTGCCGCCGAAGAAGGGCGAGATCCGCTGCCTCGACGACGACCGGGTACTCGGTGAGCACGATGGCGTTGCCTACCATACCATCGGCCAGCGCAAGGGCCTGCACATTGGCGGCGTCAAGGGGGGCAGGAGCGGCCCGAGTGGCGACCACGACGCCTGGTTCGTGGCCGGGAAGGACATCGCCAGCAATGTCCTCTACGTCGTTCAGGGGCACACGCATCCGGCGCTGCTGGCCGACGAGCTGAGCGCCTGGGACCTGTCCTGGGTGGCCGGCGAGCCGCCGCATGCACACTGGGTGTATACCGCCAGGACGCGCTACCGCCAGGCCGACGCCCCCTGCGAAATCGAACGCGTCGGCGGCGACGCGTGCCTGATCCGCTTCGCCGAGCCGCAATGGGCAATCACGCCGGGGCAATCGGTGGTGGTCTACGAAAGCCGGGTCTGCCTTGGTGGGGGCGTGATTGCCTGAGGGTTGCGATTCCTTCGCTGGGGCCGGGGCCGGTACCGGTGTCGTCCGGGGGCCGCGCTGTTCTCCGATGGCAAGCCATCTTTGGGCAAGGAGCCCGGCAAGACGCTCGCCAATCGAACGTCAGCAGGGGACGAAAATGAGCAAGGGAAAGTCCGTGTTCGTCGCCATCTCCGGCAATGATCTGCCTCGCCGAGATCCTTTCGGAACGGGTCAACAGGCTGGCCAAATTCAGTCTTGGGAATGGCGCCGATTCCGCTCACACGCATGGCGAAAAAGCGGTGAGCGGGATATCGGCCTGGTGCTGCTTTCGCTCGCTTTCGGATCGGTATATCGTAGTCTGTGCGATTGTGCGTGCCATTCTGCGCGAAGTATGCGATAAACTGGCCGCGCATCAGGATGTCCAGGGACAAGGCGGCAGTGCTCGTGCCAGCGGGCGGGCATGCTTTTTTCAACGGTAGTGGCTGCCTGGGGAGTGTGATGATCAGAAAACTGGTCTCGCCGGCACGAAAGCTGCTAAGCGGGACGTTGAGGAAGTGGTTCAACTTTCTCCCACGAGAAAGCCGTTTTGCCGTGTACCGAAATTTCGTTGATTGCGATCCAGCGCCGGATGAACGCCTGGTGCTGAAGATCGCCGAGACGCAGGAAGAACTCGAAGCGTGTTTCACCCTGCTGCACGATGCCTATGTCGGTAGCAAGTTCATGCGGCCGGATCCTTCCGGGATGCGGGTGACCATCTATCATGCCTTGCCGACAACCACGACTCTCTGTGCGAAGTACGACGGGGAGGTGGTTGGGACCCTGTCCCTGATCCGGGAGAGTGTCCTGGGTTTTCCCCTCCAAAGAATCTTCGACCTGACGGCACTGCGCGAGAAGAAGGGAAACATCGCCGAGGTGTCGGCACTGGCGATCCACCGGCGTTTTCGCCGCACCGGTGGAACGATTCTGTTTCCGCTGATGAAGTTCATGTACGAATATTGCACGACCTTCTTTGATACCCGGCACTTGGTGATTGCAGTCAATCCCAGCCACATCGAGATGTACGAATCACTGCTGTTCTTCAAGCGCCTGACTCAGAATGTGGTCGAGAATTACGATTTCGTCAATGGCGCGCCGGCGATCGGCGCGACGCTCGACCTCAGTACTGCGCCGGAGATCTTCAGGAAACACTATTCCTCCAAAGCACCGAAGCGAAATCTCCATGCCTTTTTCACCGAGGTGAAGCTGCCCAACATCAAACTGCCGGCACGCCGTTTCTATACCACCAACGATCCGGTGCTGACGCCGGAACTGCTCGACTATTTCTTCAATGTTCGCACCAGCGTCTTCAGCCAGTTGAGTGATCGCAAGAAGTGCCTTTTGCATACGATCTACGACCTGCCAGCGTACCGGGAAGTTCTGCCGGCGCTTTCCGAAGACAGTCAGGACGATACGGCCCGCAGGCGCCATCGGCGCTTTTCGGTCAGGTGTCCGGCCAGATTTTCTGTCCATGCGCCCGACGGGACAGAAAGCAAGGTCAACCTCGAAATCGTGCAGCTCTCGCGCTACGGTTTTCAGGCGCACGCGCGGAATGCTGTTCCGATCAATGTCTGGGGTGAAGTGAGGATTCAACTTGGACCCTCTGAAGTGTCGCGCATCAAGGTCGCGGCATCCAGGGAGTCGGGGGCTGGCGTCTACGGTTTTCGGATGGGTGAGCCGGACCTGATCTGGCGCAAGTTCGTCAATGCGCTATACAGTGGCAGTACGCATGCTGACCTGGAAGACGCCACACGCTTCATGACCGACAGGTGAGGCGCTTCCTCACTGCTTGCCAGGTCTCGGCGAGTCGGTTGCGCGCCGGGCCGGCAGCGCAAGCACCGTTGATTGACCGCAAGCTTGATCCCGCTTCTTCCTGCCGTCGAGGCACGGTGCCTGGTGACAAAAGGCAGCGCGCTGGCCACTTTGCCGAACCAGAGGGACGCCGGCAGCACATGGCGCAGAGCCGGCCGGCTGCGTCCTCGCAAAGCCAATTCCCGGTCACGGCGGTACAAGGTTGTCAGCCTGCCGGGTACGCCATCAAGTTGACGTTGCCACCGGCGGGAAGATACCCTCTGTTGCGCTGCTGAATTTCCTGCGTTTTACTGCGATCTGTGAGGCTGTCTTGGCAACTGACCTGTGTACGGCTTTCAATCAGTACTTCGAGTTGCTGCATGCAGACAGCGACCAGCTCCGCGAGGAGGTGTTCCGGCTGCGCTATCAGGTGTACATCGTGGAAACCGGTTTCGAGCGATGCGAAGACCATCCCAACGGGATCGAGAGAGATGTCTTCGACGAGCGCTCTGATCACTACCTGCTCAGGCATCGCGCCACCGGCGTTTACGCGGCCACCGCGCGGATGATCCTGCCCGATTTGTCTGCCCCCTTGGCCCCCTTTCCCATTGAGAGACACTGCCCGTTTTACGACGGTCTGGCGATTCGTGATCCGGAGGCGAGGCGCCGTTTGGGAGAGTTGTCGCGCTTCGCGGTTTCCAAGGCGTTCAAGAAGCGGATTGGCGAAGCCGGGAGCTTGATCGGCGTCTCGGGAAAGGTGGATATGTATTTCGAGCCGGACGAGCGCCGCGTCCTGCCGCACCTGTCGCTCGGACTGTTTGCCGCTGAGTTGCGGATGATGCATGAGCACGGCCTGACCCATGGCTATGCGGTAATGGAGCCAGCGCTGTATCGACTCCTGGGCCGCTTCGGCGCGACATTCGATCAGATCGGCCCGGCAGTCGATTACCACGGTGAACGAATTCCCTGCCTGGGCAACGTGAACGAAACTTTGCCGAACATCAAGCGGGTGGCGAGGTCGGTCTGGGAACTCATGACCGATGCGGGCCGCTACACTTGCGGCACTGAGTGATCCTCACCCTCTGTTCGCTATCGGCCTTTTATCGCTGGTTGCACGGGCTAGGTGTCGGATTTTTTTACACTGCCCTCCAGAGACTTTTCCGATGTATTTCTTAAGCTGTTGAATAATTGGATAAAGATCGCGATTGGTGGGGCATGGCATGCAATGTGCTTTGCTCTATGCAAGGATGCCCGGGGTTAATGCAATTGGGTGCCTGGACCGAACGGGGTCTTCGCGACAACAAGTCTTGACCATCCGTTAAACCGTAACTTTTGATAAAAAGGGATTGAAAATGCGCAAACTAAATACAATCGCCGCTGCCGTGAGCACCGCCTTCCTCGCGGGCTACGGGCTGCCGGCACAAGCAGACATCGTCGCGTTCGGACCGGCCGCTTATGCCGAATCGGAGTTGATCGTGTCCAATTTCCGGCTCAAGTCCGCGATTACAGGCGACATCACGGCTGCCAACTTCACGAACCTCAAGACCGATGTGCGCGGGCAGTCTCCGACCGCCAGCATCAATAATGTCGTTGCGGCGGGCCTGCCCTCGAGCATCGATCCGATTACCAACCCCGGGGCCTCGTTCGACGTTACGGCGAGTGTAGGGGCGTACACGCCGTACGTTTCCTACGGCGTTGGCACCCTGGGCGCCGGTACGTTTGCCGGGTCGTCGGTAAACCACATCGGTAGCGGACTTGACCCGCTCAATCCTACCCTGGCCCAAACCCAGGCCCAGGTTAACATCAACGGCATCGCGAAGGGTGGCGCCAACTCTGCGCAGACTCTGACGACAGAGTTCACCCTGACACTCCTTCAGGAAGACACTTTCAACGTCACCTTCACTGCCGATCTGTTTCAGCGGGCGGCGCTTGCCCAGCCGGGCGTTGCGGCCAATTCGGTTGTAAACTGGGGTTTGAAAGTCGAAAAGAATATCGAGGTTGCCCCGGGATTCTTTGCGTTCGTTCCGGTCCTTGAATGGAACCCGAACGGCGGTCTTGCGGGCTCCCTGGGCTTGTGCTCCGTTGCCGGGACTTGCTCGGAACTCGACGACCCGTTCAGCCTGAATAGCCAGGTGGGCACGTTGAACATCGCCGATACGGTCAATACCGGTTCTGGCGACTTTGGCGTGCAGGCAAGGCTCGACGCAGGGGACTATCGCTTCAGCATCGGCCACACGACCTTTGTCAATGCTGAGTCGACGGACCTTCCTGAGCCGGTCAGCCTGGCGCTCCTCGGTATCGGTTTGGCCGGCCTGGGCCTCACCCGTCGCAGGAAGGCCTAAGCAGGTTGCCAAGCGTCTTGACCCCGCTTTGGTGGGGCGAGACGTCCGACACGACACAGCCCCGCAGGCGCCCGCCTGCGGGGCTGTCTGCTTCATGCAGCCGTTTTGCCAGCAGGCTTGCGCCAGTAGGTCTATCCGCCAGGCAATCCGTGCGACCGCCAACCCCCGACTCCCCGAAATGGCTGCGCGGGTGGTTCCGGTATCTGCAGGGACTGGCCGCTAAACGGGTCGCTACTAAAACCCGTCGTAACGCCCCGGCGCGATGATGCCCTCCGGATCGAGCGCGCGCTTCAACCTCGCGACGGTGCCGGCGAACTCATCGTCGCGCGCGCTGGCCAGGAGCCCCATTCCGCGCACCGACGCCCGGTACAAGGGATATCCGAGTTCGAACAGCCTGCGCACGCCCGCCTCGTAGCACGCCACTCCCCGCCGGGTCTCAGCTTCGTCTTCTGCGTCGTAATCGATTGTGTACACGGCCGCCAATGCGCGCTCATTGATCATGTTCACGGTGACGTGACAGTCAAAGTCGAAGCGGGCGAAAAGCTCGTCCATCTCCCGGTTGAGTAGTGCGAGGTCCTCGCGCAGGAACGGAATGATCGGCGCCATCCACATGATGCCGATACGTTCTCGCGCGAGATCAGTCTGGTCGGAGAAATCTGCCGGCACGCCTTGCTGGTGGCGCCAATAGCAGCCGCGCAGGAATGCCCCGGTGGGTTTCCCGCTGTGCATGTCCGCAAGCGCCGAGCCGAGCCGGATCTTCTTCTCCAGGCCGCGAAAGGGCGCCAGATGGCCGAAGAGGCGCACAAACAACTGGCCGGCGGCCAGGATGTGCGGTGGCAGGAAGATCACTTTCGCGTCCACCTTCGCCAATGCGCGCTTCAACAGCCTCTTGTGCAGTGCGACCTGGCGCGAAGTGCCATAGAAGGCCCCCGACATCGACCAGGCGCCGATGCCTGCGCCCTTGCGTAGCGCTGCCCTGACTTCCGGAGTCAGGCGGGCGTGCCCGGGCAGTCGATCGCGGGGAAACGGGGCGTCGGAAGCCAGTGCCCGGAGATCGTTCCCGATGTGGGGGACGCTCTGCAGAATCCGGTCAAGCCTGAGTTTCTGCAGCTGCGGCAGGGCCTCGAGGAGATCCTTGTCCTCGTCGAAAAGCACGATGTACGGACAGAAAGACTCCGGGATTGGCACCAGCCACAGTCCGAGTTTGGTGACGATCCCGAAGTTCGACTGGGTGAAGATGCCGTCGAGGTAGGGACCGATGCCGTAAGGATACAGGTGGGTGGTCCTGGCGCCAGGGAAGTGGCCGAATCCAGTGCGCAGCACCTCGCCTGAGCCGAGGACCACCTCCATGCCCGAGAAGCTCTGGAAGCGGTTGCCGTAGGGGCTGTGTCCAAATCCACGCTCGAGGATGTTGCCGATAAGGCTTGAATTCGGGCCGCTGCCGGTGCAGTCGATCCAGTACGGCACGCCCTGCTCGGCAAGGTGCCGGGAGAGTTGTCCCTGGGTCACGCCCGGCTCGATGACGGCGTAGCCCAGCGCGCTGTCAACGTGCTCGATCCGGTTCATCCGTCCGAGGTCGACGATGACCTGTCCGTCGTAAACTGCACAGGCGTCACCGTAGCCCCAGTTCTGGCCGGTGCTGAGCGGATACAGGGGGGTTCTGCAGCGGCGTGCAATGCTCACGAGCTGCACGACCTCGTCCCGCGTGCCCGGTTTCAGGATCGCTGCGGGGCGCCGGCTGGACGAGGACGTGGTGCGGGAGTAATGGGTCAGTGCTTGGTCGTCGACGAGCACGTTGCTGTCGCCGAGGAGCGCCCGCCACTCGCCGAGAGCGCCGGGCAGGTCGCTGCGTGGATCAAAGGCACTGACGAGGGGAGTTGCGTTGTCGTTAGCCACGTTGCGTTTCGCCAATCGGTGAAAGGGCAGGAAATCCAGCGACTAGTTTAAAGGATACGAGCCCCTATCAAGCCGCGTCAATCGCCCATTTGGGCACACGGGTGTGTCATAATTTGTCTGTCGCAATCTGGATCGCGTCAATGCCTACCCAACTGCGTTTGCTCATGCAAGCTGCTCGAGCTGAATCCATCCTTTGCTGACCGACGTTTTCCTGGCGGCTCGAAGTATCGCGCGACAACGACGACGCTCCGCGTTCGCGCTCGCCGCCATTGCTTTCGGGGTGGCCGCCCTGATCGTTGCCAACGGCTTTGTCGACTGGATCATGTTCAAGCATCGGGAAACCACCATCACCTCGCAGTTTGGCCATATACAGGTAACGCGGAAGGGGTATTCCGAAGATGGCATGGCCGACCCGTTCCGCTACCTCCTGGCCAAGGCTTCGCCCGTACAGGACAGCATCGAACGACTCCCGGAGGTGCGGGTTCTCGGCCGACGCCTGGCGTTCAGCGGCCTGGTGAGCAGGGGCGACGAAACCGTGTCCTTTGTCGCCGAGGGCGTCGAACCGGACAAGGAGGAGGTCCTGAGTAGCTCGCTGAGGGTCCCCAAGGGCGCCAACCTTTCGCTCGATGACCCGAAAGGAATTATCCTGGGACTGGGTCTCGCCGCCAACCTCGGCGTTGACGTCGGGGATTCGGTCGTCCTCATGGCGAACACCGCGACCGGCAGCGTGAATGCGGTCGAGTGTCGGGTGAGGGGTCTTTTTGCGACGATGTCGAAAGCTTACGACGACGTCGCCCTGAGGGTGCCGCTGTCGGTCGCCCAGAGGCTGTTGAAAGTGGATGGCGCCCACGTTTGGGCAGTGCTGCTCGAAGAAACCGATCAGACGGGTCGCACGTTGCAGACACTGCGTGAGCGCCATGCAGGCGAGGGCCTGGTCTTCACCGAATGGATCGAACTCGCCGATTTCCATGTCAAGGCGGTGTCGCTGCTTGCCAAGCAGGCTGGCGTCATGAAAGTCATCATCGCCGTGATCATCGTGCTGAGCATCTTCAACACGATGATGATGAGTGTCATGGAGCGGACGGGCGAGATCGGTACAGCGATGGCGCTGGGACTGACACGTCGCACCATCCTCCGCATGATCCTCGTGGAGGGCGCGATGCTCGGCACCGTCGGCGGGATTCTGGGGCTGGCATTGGGAACAATGCTTGCTTGGGTCATCTCCTACATTGGAATCCCCATGCCTCCGCCGCCCGGGCAATCCTGGGGGTTCATGGGCGAGGTCATGGTTTCAGCCCGGCTCGCCGTCGACGCATTCATACTCGCGGTGGTGTCGACACTGATCGCCAGCATCATCCCGGCACGGACGGCGTCGGGGATGGTCATCGTCGACGCGCTACGGTTCAACCGCTGAGCGCCGACCATGGATCAGGGCTGACCCATGTTCGAGTTCGCACTCCGCAATCTTTTCGGACACAAGCTTCGCACCGGGATGACGTTCGGTGCCGTTTTCTTTGGCGTCATGAGCCTCGTCCTTTCAGGCGGCTTCATCGAGGACATGTTCATACAGCTGCGCGAGGCGGTGATTCACTCGCAGTTCGGCCATATCCAGGTCAACGCGCAGGGGTTCTTCGAGAAGGGGGCGCGAGCGCCAGACAGATTCATGATCGACGATGCCGAGCCGCTGCGACAGCAGTTCGCCAGGTTGCCGGGTGTGACTGACGTCATGGCGCGGGTCAGCTTCTCCGGCCTTCTCAACACCGGTCGTACGGACCGTTCGATCGTCGGCGAGGGCATCGAGCCGAGCCGGGAAAGCAAGCTGGGCACTTTCATCCGCATCGAATCGGGCCGCGCGCTCAACGATCAGGACCGCTACGGCATCATGCTCGGAAAGGGCCTGGCTGACGCGTTCAAGATCGCCGTCGGGGACCGGGTGACCGTTCTGGTCAGTACTTCGGGTGGTGCGTTGAACACGCTGGAGTTCGACGTCGTCGGGACGTTCAGGAGCTTTTCCCGGGATTACGACGCTCGCACGGTACGCGTTCCGTTGGCCGCAGCCCAGGAGCTCCTGAATGCCAAAGGCGTCAATACCTTGGTCGTGTCGCTCACGGATACCCTCGACACGGCGCGCATCGCAGGACTGCTCGCGGGGCAGCTTGACAGCGACCAGTTCGAGATCAAGAAATGGAACGAGTTGTCCGATTTTTACGACAAGACCGTCACGCTCTACGACCGGCAGTTCGGCGTCCTGCGCTTGATCGTCCTGATCATGGTTTTGCTCGGTGTCGCCAATAGCGTCAACATGAGCGTGTTCGAGCGCGTGGGGGAGTTCGGAACCATGATGGCGCTCGGCAATCGACGGCTGGACGTATTCCGCCTGGTGATGCTGGAGAATGTTTTGATCGGGGTAATCGGCAGTTCCGCCGGGGTGCTCGTCGGCGTTGCGCTGGCCTTGGTGATCTCGGCCATCGGCATTCCCATGCCTCCCCCGCCAGGCAGCGAGGTCGGCTACATGGCGCAGATTCAGGTCGTGCCGAGGGAACTCATCCTTGCTTTCTGCGTCGGTCTTGTCGCCACCGTCGCCGCGGCGGTGTTTCCGGCGCGACGAGTGACACAGATTCCTGTCGTGGACGCGCTGCGGCAGAACGTCTGACTGGCAAGCCAGCCTCCGCGAAGCGCTTGGCTGCTAGGCTTCGAGACCCACCTCTTGATAGGTCAGGTCAAGCTTGCGCAGCACCTTTGAAACCGTCCGTTGCAGGAAAATCTTGTTGCGAGCACCGAACTCGGCCATCTCAAAGGCGTTTCGCCAATAGACCGGATCGTTTTCGCGGAAGCGGATCATCTCGGCGAACTCCGGTTCAAAGCTGCAGTAGCCGATCGTCTTGATGTCGATGGCGGTCATGATCGAAAGCACCTGATTGTTTGTCAGGATGGGCGATGAGTCACGCTCCGGCATCAGGCTCTCCTGTTCGAGTTCGCCGAGAATGGCCGCCTTGTCGGGGCGCCAGGCGACGAAGGGCAGCACGTATTGCGGAATGCGATCGGGGTCCTTGCCGGTGCCGTCCCAGAACAGCTTCTGGTCTTCCTCAGTGAAGATGTCGGCAATCTTGAAGCCTGACCGGCGCTCCATGCGGTCGGTCAGGATGCGCGAACACATGTCCTCGAACGGCATCACGTAGTAGGAATGGAACTGCATGATCAGTTCCTGCGCGAAATCGACACCAGCCAGGACCAGCGGAATATTCATGTCATAAGCGAAATAAAAGCCCAGCATCTGGTTCAGCGTACCATCCAGGCGGTCGACCGTCTGATAGCTGCCCTTCATCTCGACGTTCTTCAGCGTATAGCGGTACAGCGTCTTGTAAACCGACGAGCGCGGTTTGTAGACGATGTGGTCGAGGTCGAGTTTGACTGCGACTTCCTCGCAGCGTTGCAGCGACAGTATGGAATAGAAGCCATTGTCCCAGGTCATCAGGAGAATGCGCAGGCCAGGGTATTCCTTGCGTAGCCGCGACAGCATGTACACGCTGTCCTTGCCGCCGCTGAATAGGACGAGAGCGTCGTAACGGTCGCGTCCTTTGCCCTGATGGCTTTTCAGCAGTTGGTCCAGTTCCTGGCGCTGATGCTCGACGTACTTCTTCTGCCAGAGCGTTTCATCGTCATTGGCGCGCAACTTGTTGTGCTCGTGGCACAGGTTGCAGACGCCGTCGGTCAGCGTGATATAGGGCACATGTGACGAAATGACGCATTGGCTGCAGCGCGCGGCTATCTTGCCTTTGAACAGGCGTCGCACATGGGGCCAGATCTTCTGCGACACAAAGTCAAACTGGCGCAGATCATTGAGGATCTGCTGGTCGATATCCTTGGCCATGCGGGTCGCTCCGAAAGGACGAGTGGGGAATGGGAGGGCGTTCAGACGGCCTTGACCTCACGGCTTGGCGGCATCACCCGCTCATGCACACGGATATGGTTCTGGCCAAATTTCTGGCCATCCAGTGCGTCTACCGCCAGTTGCGGGTCTGTGGCGTCCAAGTCGACATAGGCATAAGGCTCATGGGTCGGATTGACCCAGTCAGCATGCAGATCAATCGACACGACCCGGCCATAGGGGCTGAACAGATCGCGGATAAACGCTTCGTCGGCTCGAAAGGGAAGGCTGCTGATGAAAATCGTTACCATATCCAACTCCAAGCAATCTAGCCATCATCGACTTCTCTCGCCATCTGGATGACTGCCCTTGGCGTGCAAGGCCGAGGCAGGAACACTCGCCCACTGGCTAGCCTGCGGCGTTGAACAATCGCCAACGGGATGGGTTGATCTGGCGCGATTAAAGTCCATTGGTTGTTCGTGCTCAAACAGACGAAACCAATGCTAACAGCTTTTCCTGCTACTGAGAAACTCCTCCAGCCTCTCTTTCGGTGGAGGCAGCGCCCTGGGCTTACCTCCACATCGCCCGCATCCGCGCCGCGAGGTCGAGCGCCTGCTGCTTCGCCTGCGGATTGGCGACCCGCGCTTCGGCTGGGGGTGGCCACGAGATCTGTTCGAAATACGGCAGCAAGGCATTGCCGATGAAGCGCGTGCGGTTGGCGTAGACGTGGCGATCGCCGAATCCGGGCTGATGCGAAACGTAGAAGCGCTGCGGCAGCAGGATCTCGAGGTGGTCTTTGGCGCGCGTCATGGCGACATACAGCAGGCGGCGTTCCTCCTCGATTTCAGCCGTCGAGCCGGTGGCCATGTCGGAGGGGATACAGCCATCGACGGCGTTGAGGACGGTGACCGCGGTCCACTCCTGGCCCTTGGCCGAGTGGATGGTCGACAGGATCAGATAGTCCTCGTCGAGCAGCGGCGTGCCGGCCTCGTCGCTGCTGGCGTCGGGCGGGTCGAGCGTCAGTTCGGTGAGGAAACGTTCCGCGCCGGGATACGTCGCGGCGATGCGGCCGAGCTGTTCGAGGTCGGCCTGCCGGACTTCGGCGTCGTCATGCAGGCGATCGATCTGTGCCTGGTACCAGCCGCAGATCCGGTCGAAGGGGGCCGGCCAGGGAGTGGCGTCCCGGCCGCCGGCTTCGACCACCGCCGCGAACTCGAGCCAGGCGGATCTTGCCGTGTCCGGCACCGGCTGTTCGCCGAGCAGCTGGCAAGCGGGGTTGGCCGTGCTGACGTTGGCCAGCACCCGGCCGGCGGTTTTCGGGCCGATGCCGGCGACCAGTTGCATGGCGCGGAAACCGGCCAGGTGGTCGCGCGAATTCTGCGCCCAGCGCAGGATGGCTAGGACATCCTTGACATGCGCCGCTTCGAGAAACTTGAGACCGCCGAACTTGACGAATGGGATATTGCGCCGCGTCAACTCGATCTCCAGGCGGACGCTGTGCTGTGCCGTCCGGAAGAGCACCGCCTGCGCCTTGAGCTGGACGCCGGCCTCGCGTCGGGCGAGCGTCTGTTCGACGACGTAGAGCGCCTGGTCGGCGTCGTCGCGCAGCGAGATCAGCCGCGGCCTTTCGGCGGCGACGCGGTCGCTCCACAAATCCTTGGTGAAGCGTTCGGCGGCGCCGGCGATCACCTGGTTGGCGGCGGCCAGGATCGGCTGCGTCGAGCGGTAGTTGCGGTCGAGTGTCACGACCTGCGCCGGCGGCTCGAAGTGGCGGGGGAAATCGAGGATGTTGCGTACCGTCGCACCGCGAAAGGCATAGATCGACTGGGCGTCGTCGCCGACGACGGTGAGGCCCCGGCCATCGGGTTTCATCGCCAGCAGGATCGCCGCCTGCAGCCGATTGGTGTCCTGGTACTCGTCAACGAGCACATGGCTGAAACGCTCGCCGATTTCCCGGCCGAGCTCGGGTTCGCCGACCATCTGCGCCCAATAGAGCAGCAGGTCGTCGTAGTCGAGCACCCGCTGCGCCTGCTTCGTCTCGACGTATTCGAGGAACAGGCGCTTGAGGTCGGCGTCCCATTCGCTGCACCAGGGAAAGCGCGACTGCAGTACTTCGACCAGCGTCGCCTGCGTGTTGAGCACCGCCGAGTAGATCGCCAGGCAGGTCGTCTTGAGGGGAAAACGCCTGCTCTTCGCCGACAGGCCGAGGCCATGGCGCACCAGGTTCATCAGGTCGGCCGAGTCCTGTCGGTCATGGATGGTGAACGCCGGATCGAGACCAATGCGGCCGGCGTACTCGCGCAGCAGGCGCGCGCCGACGCTGTGGAAGGTGCCGGACCAGGCCAGCGCGGCCGCGGTCGGGAGCGAGCTGGCCCTGGTTCGCCGGCTCAGGATCCGCTCGACGCGGCGCGTCATTTCGCTGGCTGCGCGGCGCGAGAAGGTCAGCAGCAGAATGCGGCCGGGATCGGTGCCCTGGCTGACGATCTGCGCGACCCGGTGCGCGAGCGTGCTGGTCTTGCCCGATCCGGCGCCGGCGATCACCAGCAGGGGAGGGTGGTCGCTGCCGGCTGCTGCTGGGTGCTGGTCGATGCCGAACGTGGCAGCGGCGCGCTGCGCCTGATTGAGCTGCGCCAGCGGGTCGGTGACGTTTCGGCTATTCTTGTCAGGCATTCTCATCGCTGGTGAATGGTTTCTGGTCGAAAGGCATTGCGTCTCCGGGGCCGATTGATGACAATGCGGGCGATGCCTTGGGCGGCATCGCGACGGATCTCGGTGCAGGCCGTGCCGGCAAGGCCTGGCTGCTGGTCGAGAGCGGGGTGGATCATCTCGGGGGCTTCCCCAGGGAGGAGTGACTGTCGGCAGTATAGCGGCTGACGAGGGCTGATTGACGATGGCCATGACCAGGCAGCCTGCGGCTGGCTGGTGCCATCACTTGCGAATCGGGAGGGTGAGATGCATCGCAGGATACTGGCTGGGGACCGACTGATCGCGGCGTTCCTGGTGGGCTGTGTGCTGTTCAATTACCCGCTGCTTTCCCTTTTCGACCGACCAACCGAGATCTTCGGGATTCCCCTGGTCTACGCGTATGTCTTTTGCGCCTGGATCGCGGTCATCGGCCTGATGGCCTGGGCGATCGAAGGCCGTATCCGATAGGCGCCGACGATGCTTGACGCCCCGGTCCTGATCGCCGTCTCGCTGCTCTATCTCGGGCTGCTGTTTGCGGTCGCCTGGTGGGGTGACAAGCGCGCTGATCAGGGACGCTCGATCATCGCCAACCCGACCATCTATGCCCTGTCGATGGCCGTCTACTGCACGACCTGGACCTTCTATGGCAGTGTCGGGCGCGCGGCGGTATCGGGAATCGGCTTCCTGCCGGTCTACCTGGGGCCAACGCTGGTGATGGCGCTCGGCTGGTTCGTGCTGCTGAAGATGATCCGCATCGTCAAGGCTAACCGCATCACCTCGATCGCCGACTTCATTTCCTCGCGCTACGGCAAGAGTCATCTTCTCGGTGGTCTGGTGACGATCATCGCCGTGGTGGGCATCATTCCGTACATCGCCCTGCAGCTGAAGGCCGTTTCGAGCACCGTCAGCCTGTTCCTCAGCTACCCGGAAATCGTCATGCCGAATCGCAGTCCGACGCTGCCGGTGGCCGCCGACATCAGCTTCTACATAGCGCTGATCCTGGCAGCCTTCACGATTGTCTTCGGTACCCGGCACCTTGACGCCACTGAACGCCACGAGGGCATGGTGGCGGCGATTGCGCTCGAATCCGGCGTCAAACTAGTCGCCTTCATCGCGGTCGGCGTCTTTGTCACCTATGGGCTCTACGATGGTTTCGGCGACATTTTCGAGCATGTCGAGACCCACCCGGAACTGCGCCACCTGACGAGTGCGATTCCATCCGGCCAGGGCTACACGGGCTGGTTTGCGCTCATCATGCTGTCGGCGATGGCGGTTCTCTTTTTGCCGCGACAGTTCCAGGTTGCCGTCGTCGAGAACGTCAATGAGGCGCACCTGAAGCGGGCAGCCTGGCTGTTTCCGCTCTATCTGTTGCTGATCAATCTCTTCGTTCTGCCGATCGCGCTTGGCGGTCTGCTGCATTTCTCGGGGCAGGGAGTCGATGCCGATACCTTCGTCCTGACCCTGCCGATGTCGCAGCGGCAGGAGGGGCTGGCGCTGCTGGTGTTCATCGGTGGTCTGTCGGCGGGCACTGGCATGGTCATCGTCGAAACCATCGCCCTGTCGACCATGGTCTGCAACGACCTGGTCATGCCGTTGCTGCTGCGCCATCAAAGGGAGACGCTGGAAGAGGCCAGAGACCTCTCCGGTCTGCTGCTCGGTATCCGCCGCGGTGCGATTGTCGCCATCCTGCTGCTTGGCTATCTTTACTTCCGGCTGGCGGGCGAGGCTTACGCGCTGGTCGCCATCGGCCTGATCAGCTTCTCGGCCGTGGCCCAGTTCGCGCCGGCGATGATCGGTGGCATGTACTGGCGGGGTGGAACGCGCGGCGGCGCCCTCGCCGGTCTGTCGGCAGGCTTTCTGGTCTGGGGCTACACCTTGCTATTGCCGTCGTTTGCCAAGTCCGGCTGGCTGCCGGATGGCTTTCTGACGCAGGGAGTGTTTGGAATGGAGCTGTTGCGGCCCCAGCAGCTGTTTGGTCTGACCGGCATTGACGAGATTTCGCACTGCCTGTTCTGGAGTTTCCTCGCCAATATTGGCGCCTATGTCGGCGTTTCGCTGTTGCGGCCACCGGAGGTGGCCGAGGCGACGCAGGCGACGGTATTCGTCGACGCACTGAAGGAAAGCGGTCCGATCGGTGCGGTGCTCTGGCGAGGGCGCGCGAAGGTGAGTGATCTGCAGGAACTGGTTGGCCGTTTTCTCGGCCCGACGAAGGCCGAGCTGGCCTTTGCTGGCTATGCCCGCCGACACGGCGTAGGCGAGGGCAACGCGCTGGAGGCCGATGCCCGGCTGGTGCAGTTCTCGGAATCATTGCTCGCCGGCGCGATCGGCAGTGCCTCGGCGCGGGTGATGGTCGCCTCGGTGGCCAAGGAGGAGCCGCTGAGCATCGACGAGGTGATGCATATCCTCGACGAGGCGTCGCAACTGCGTACCTACAGCCGCGAACTCGAGCGCAAGTCGCGCGAGCTGACTGCGGCCACGCTGGAGCTGCAGGAGGCCAATGAGCGTCTGCAGGAACTCGACCGGGTCAAGGACGACATCATGTCTTCGGTGACGCACGAGTTGCGGACGCCGCTGACCTCGATTCGGGCCTTCTCGGAACTGCTGCGCGACGATCCGCGGATGCACCTGGCCGACCGCGTGCGCTTTCTCGGGCTGATCGTCAGCGAAGCCGAGCGTCTGACGCGGCTGATCAACCAGACCCTCGACCTGGCAAAGATCGAGTCGGGGAGGGCGGACTGGAACGCCTGCGAACTCGACCTGAAAGAAGTCATCGAACAGTCGATGGCAGCGACCAGTCAGCTCTTTCGTGAGAAAGAGGCGCACGTCGAGCTTGATCTGCCCGATAATCTGCCGTTGATCCTGGCTGACCGGGATCGCCTGATCCAGGTGATGCTGAATCTGCTTTCGAACGCGGCGAAGTTCCTGACGCCGGGCAGTGGCCGGGTTCGTGTCGCTCTTTGCCGGCTGGCCGATCAACTCGAAGTCTGTGTGGCCGACAACGGTCCGGGAATTCGTCCGGAGGATCAGGAGCTGGTTTTCGAGAAGTTCCGCCAGGTGGGCGACACGATGACCGCCAAACCATCCGGTACCGGGCTCGGGCTGCCGATCAGCCGACGGATCGTCGAGCACCTCGGCGGGCGGCTGTGGGTGGAAAGCGTGCCCGGCGAGGGGGCGACTTTCCGGTTTACATTGCCTCTTGCCCCGGTTCAGGAGCAGGCGCCCGCGCTGGCTGCGGGTGGGTAGTCGATTTTGGCGTAGTTCATTCATGATCGGAGTGTTGATGAGCAAGAAAATACTGATTGCCGACGACGAACAAAATATTGTCATCTCGATCGAGTTCCTGCTGCGCCGCGAGGGCTTCGAGGTACTGGTGGCCGGCGACGGCGAGGAAGCGCTGGCGAAGGTGCGCGCCGAACGGCCGGATCTCGTCCTGCTCGACGTGATGATGCCGAAGATGAATGGCTTCGACGTCTGCCAGGCGTTGCGTGCGGATCCGGATCTGAGCGCCACCCGCATCCTGATGCTGACTGCCAAGGGGCGCGATACGGAAGTGAGCAAGGGTCTCGGGCTGGGTGCTGATGGCTACATGACGAAGCCCTTTTCAACCAAGGAGTTGCTCGCCGAGGTGCGCAAGCTGCTGGGAATGTAGCCGATGAAGACCGCGCGCAAGCCCGTCCTGGCAGCGACAGCGGTGTGCCTGTTTCTGCTGGCGGTCGTCGCCGCGACCGCCGCGTTGATGCTGGCCGGCGAAGCTGACGGCAGCGGTGGCGGCCGGACGCCGGAGGAAAGAATCGTTGCCCTGGTGGTCCTGACCCTGGCCGCCTGTGCCGTCAGCTGCTGGATGATTTTCCGGCTTTACGCGCTGTATGTCAGCGCTCCATTGCGGATGGCCGAAGAACTCGCGGCGACGCTGGCGCACGGTTCCCTGCGGGTGAGCGCCCATGGCGCCGGCGAACTTCAGGTCCTGGGCCAGGCCGCCAATCAACTGCTCGCCCTGCACGAAGCGCGCGAAAACGATGTCGCCGAGCGCGTTCGCGAAGCCCGCGCCTCGCTCGAGGAGGAACGAAGTCGTTTGGCGGCGCTGATGGCCGATCTCAGCCAGAGCGTCGTCGTCTGTAACCTCGATGGCCGCGTGCTGCTCTATAACCAGCGGGCCAAACAGGAGCTGTCGGCAGGAGAAGACGGCAGCAATGCCGAATTGCTGGGTCTTGGGCGTTCGATCTACACCGTATTCGATCGCGCGCTGATCGGGCATGCGCTGGAACGTCTGCAGCAAGCCAGTCAAGAGCGGGCCGAGGGAGACAGCAAGCAACTCGTCGGCTCGGCGCAGTTCGTGACCGCCACGCGTGCGGGACGTTTGTTGCGCGCGCACATGTCGCCGGTCCTGGGTGGCAACGGCCCGCACCATGCCCAGGTTGGTGGACTTTCGATTACCGGCTTCGTGCTCGTGCTTGAAGACGTGACCAGTACCAACGAGCGCCATGCGCGGCGCGATGCGCTGATCCAGGCACTGATCGAGGGCGGGCGCGGACCCCTGGGCAGCATTCGCGCGGCGGGTGAAATGCTCTCCGACTTTTCTGACATGCCGAGTCAGCAGCGCGACCGGTTCCTGCGCGTCATTCGTGACGAGGCTGCCGTACTGTCGCTCCAGTTCGAGAAGGCGGCGAGCGCCTTCTCGAATGATCTGCGTGAGCGCTGGTTGCTGGAGGAAATCCTGGGCGGCGAACTCCTGCTGGTGGCTGCGCGACGCATCGCCGAGCGACGCACGAGCGAGCGGCGCGCGCTGGCCGTCAAGACCGAAGACGTCGATGATGACCTGTGGCTGCGGGTGGACACCTTCGGACTCTTGCAGGCCTTGCGCTATCTGGCCCTGCGCTTGCAGGACGAATATGAGGTACGCGAGGTACGGCTGTCGCTGACTCGCAGCGGACAGTTGGCGCAGTTCGATCTGTCGTGGCTAGGCACCTTCATGAACAACGAAACGGCGATGAGCTGGCTGCAGGATCCGATGACGACGGCTGGCGAGTCATTGCCACTCAGCGTGCTCGATGTGATCGAACGCTGCAACGGCGAGATCTGGTTTCAGCGCGAGCGGGTTTCGCACCGTGCCTTTTTCCGCACCATGCTACCGGCCGCCGAGCCGCCGAAGGATCTGCCGCGGGCGATCGTCGCCGCAGGCGAGGGTGAGCGTCCCGAATTCTATGATTTCGATATCTTTGGCTGGTCGGCTGCCAGCCATGAACTCGACGACCGCTCGCTGGTGGAGTTGAGCTATACCGTCTTCGATACTGAAACGACTGGTCTGCAGCCTTCGCAGGGAGACGAGATCATCCAGATCGGGGCGACGCGGATCGTCAATCGTCGGCTGCTTCGTCATGAGTGCTTCGACCAGCTGATCGATCCGCGTTGCCGGCTGTCGCAACAGTCGATCGAGGTACACGGCATCACGCGTGAACTGCTCGTCGGACAGCCGTTCATCGACAGCGTCTTGCCCAAGTTTCACGCCTTCTGCGCCGACACCGTGCTGGTCGGGCACAACGCCGCTTTCGACATGCGCTTCCTGCAACTGAAGGAGAAGCAGACGGGCGTGCGTTTCGAACAACCGGTACTCGACACGCTGCTGCTCTCGGCCATCCTGCATCCGAACCAGACCAGCCATCGTCTCGAGGCCATCGCCGAACGCCTCGGGGTCTCGGTCTTCGGACGCCACACGGCGCTGGGCGACGCGATCGTCACCGGGGAAGTTTTTCTGAAGATGCTGCCGTTGCTGGCCGAGATGGGGATCAGGACGCTGCGGCAGGCGCGCGAGGCCAGCCAGAGGACCTACCATGCCCGACTCAAGTACTGAGCAGGCGCGAAGCGTCGCACCTTTCTCGCCCTACGTTGCCCTGCGGCATCTGGTTCGCGGGCAGCCGCTGACGGTCGGGCCAGGGGCCAGCGTGCGCGAGACCTTGCTGCTGCTGGACCGGATGCGCGCTGACGCCATCGTGGTGCTTGATGAGGGCAGCCGGATGCCGCTGGGTATCATCACCCTGCAGGATGTGGTGCGCCGGATTGCCATCGAGTCGGGCGATCTGCAGGCGCCGATCGCCACGGTGATGACCAGTGGTCTGATTACCGTGCCGGCGGATGGTAGCGCGCATCAGGCCAGCGTCGTGATGGTCAGGCGTGGCGTGCGCCATCTGGTGCTCACCGAAGCCGACGGCAGCTACTTCAACCTCGTCTCGCAGGCCGATCTTTATGCCTTGCCGGGTGCCCAGAACACCGAACTGGTGACCTCGATCCTGGCGGCGCGGGATCTGGATACGCTGGTTGGCTTGGCGGGCCAGATCCGGAGCTTTGTTGCCCGACTGGTTGCCGAGCGGGTGAATTCGGATGCGCTCTGTCACCGCCTTTCTTCGCTCAATGATTTGTTGACCCTGCAGGTGATCGAACTGGTCGCCAGCCAGTTCGATCTGCCCTACGTTCAGTGGTGCTGGCTGGTGTTCGGGTCCGAGGGGCGGCTTGAGCAGACGCTGGCCACCGATCAGGACAACGGCCTGATCTTCGCGGCTGATTCGGACGCTGAGGCGGCCAGCCTGCGCGAAGCCTTTCTGCCCTTTGCCCGGGCGGTCAACGAGGCGCTCGATGCCTGCGGTTTCCCGCTGTGCAAAGGCAACATCATGGCCAGCAATCCGCAGTGGTGCCTGTCGGCCGAAGAGTGGCGGATGGCTTTCTCTGGCTGGCTGGAAAGCCCGCAGCCGGAGGCCCTGCTCAATTCGAGCATCTTTTTCGACTTGCGCGCCCTCTACGGTCAGGAGTCGCTGGCCAACGAGCTGCGCAGGTGGCTGCTCGAGAGGGCGTCCGCGTACCCCATTTTCATGCGTGCGATGGTCGAGAATACGATGAACTGGCAGTCGCCGTTGAACTGGTGGAAGGGATTTCGTTACGACGACGACAAGGAGTTTCCGCACACCATCGATCTCAAGAAGCACGGCTCACGGCCCTTCGTCGATGCGGCGAGGATCTTCGCGCTGGCCAGGCAGATACCGGATACCAATACGGTGGAGCGCTTGCGCGTCAGCGGTGAGAAGACCGGCACGGCGGCTGACGCACTGGCCGCGATGATCGACGCTTTTCATCACATACAGCGTCTCAGGCTCGAACAGCAAGTTAACAACCGCGATGCAACGGCATCCAACCGAGTGAATCCCGATGACCTGCACGAACTGGATCGGCTGATCCTCAAGGAATCGCTAAAGCAGGTCCAGAATCTGCAGAGGCGACTGGCTCGCGAGTATCTGCCGGCGTAAGTGCAGCCTGCCGGGCCGTAACCATGGCTGCTACAGCGAAGGTGCCGCAGCCCGGGTACGAAAATTCTCCGGGACAGACGCCACCTTGCGCGCGCTGTAATCGAAGAAGACGATGCCGGTCTTGCCGCGCGCGACCTCGCGCTGGGTCGACTTCTCGGCAAGGCACCAGAGCAGGTCGCAGCCCTTGCTGCCGAAATCGCTGGCGGTCATGCGAACGACCATGACCTCGCCGTGAAACGCCTCGGACCTGTACTGCACGGCCACGTCGGCGACGACAATGCCCAGTCCTTCGACATCGAGTTCGGTGTAGCCGAGCGACTTGAAAAATCGCAGCCGGGCCTCGGAAACCACCGCCAGCAGAAGCGCGTTGTCAAGGTGCCCAGCGTAGTTCATGTGGCCGAGATAGAGTGTGATCTCGGTGGAAAAGGCGAAACGTTCCGGCAGGTCGATCTGGATTCTCGGCATCACTTGGCCTCGCGCATCAGGATGCAATGGACATTACCTGCCGGGGGCACGGTCAGCAGGCGCTGGTCGGCCCGCTGCCAGGGTACGGTGCAATTGTCCTCGCTTTTCCGGCGAGTGGGTGTCGATCGGTCTGAAATCCATCCATTCGTTGCTGCAGCCATCTTGCCGTCCAGGCAAGGTTTCGAGTCACGGCCGACGGGCGGCCCCGGCCTGGATCGCTGCTGCGTTGCACGTGGCGGCAGGCGCTGCCGACGCCCCCCGTGAAGCCTTATTCCCGAGTTGATCGGGCGACAGCCTTACTGCCTCGCCGTCGGCGACATCAGCAATGCGTGCAGGAACCTGTCGGTCCACTTTGCCAGCCAGCTCAGCGCCTTGCCGGAGGTAGCCACAATGATGTCGCCGGCGGCGATGCTGCGCTGGTAACGGGCGCGCTCTACGAGCGTCATCATCTGTTCACGGGTAAGGTCGGTTTTCATCTGGTTTTTCCTTGGGTTATGCTCGTTATCCGAGACTGCAGCGCTACTGTATTTCTTTCCCGGTGTGCCGGCAAACGATCAAAAGTCAGTTGATACGTGAGAATATCTCATCCATATGACCTACCGCCTGCCTCCCCTCAACGCCCTGCGTGCCTTTGAAGCGGCGGCTCGCCACCTGAGTTTCAAGGACGCCAGCGCCGAGCTTTCGGTGACGCCAACAGCGATCAGTCACCAGATCCGTGGCCTTGAGGAGTACCTCGGCTTTGACCTGTTCCATCGCTTGACGCGGGCGCTGGAACTGACGCGCGAAGGCCGGGCAATGCTGCCCAAGGTGCGTGAGGGCCTGGAGTGCTTCGCGACGGCCATTGAAAGCACCCGCCAGCATGAAGCCGGTGGCCGTCTGCTCGTGACCTCGCCGCCGGCTTTGCTGACCCGGTGGCTTATTCGCCATCTGCCGGAATTCACCGCAGCGCACCCGGAGATACAGTTGCACATGGCGGCCTCGCTCGAAACGATCGATGCCCGTGATGCGTCAGGCGTCTCGGGTCTGGCGGGAATCGACGTGCGCGACGACGAAACCGAAGTGTTCATCCGCTTTGGTCGTGGCCAGTACGACGGCTGTCGCGTCGATCGTCTTTTCGCGCCGGCCTATACCGTCGTGTGTAGTCCGCGCCTGCTGCTGGGGATGCGACCCTTGAACGTTCCGGGCGATCTGCGGCGTCACAACCTTCTGCACGACGAATCGATCATGGAACTGCTGGACCGTCCCACCTGGGCGGAGTGGCTGCAGCTCGCCGGGGTGACGGGCATCGATGCCAATAATGCCGGGACGCATTTCAGCGACCCCGGACTGGTCCTCTCGGCAGCGGTTGATGGCGTTGGCGTGGCGCTGGCCTCAAAGCCGCTGGTTGAAGCCGAGGTGGCTGCCGGACGTCTGGTCATGCCCTTCGACATCGTCATCCGGCGCCCGCAGGCCTACTATCTGGTGGTGCCGGAGGCGGTTGCCGATCGTCCGATCGTCAGCGTTTTCCGGGACTGGTTGCGTAGCGAGGCGGCAAAGGTGGCCGAGGAATAGGCAGAAGCCGCGTGAGCGCTGCGCACGCGGCTTCTGCCAGGAAAATGCCCGCCTGTGTCTTGTCAGGTTTGCGGCACCGGCGCTGCCGGTTTGCGCTGGTTCCCGGTTACCTGCCCGGCGGTGGCTGCAGGGCTCTAGGCAGCGCTGCCGATCATCGGCGAAGCTTCATTCGCAACTGGTTTGGCGGCTGGTTTGGCGGCAGGCTTGCTGAGGGGCTTCACCATCGGCTTGGCCTTGCCGATTGCCAGGCTGTGCACCTCGGTACTGAGCTGGATCACGCGCAGCGAGAGTTGTTCGATGTCGCGCCTGGTGGCGAGGAGGACGAAGTCCAGGGGCCGGAGAAAACGTTCCTTGACCAACTGCTCGCTGCGCTGAAGCGTCGCGCTGGCGTTGTTCATCAATTCAGCGGACTTCTCTTCGATCTGCTGGCGCGCCTTCGGTGTGATCGCCTGGCCTTCACGGACCAGACTGTCGAAGGTCTGTGCGCCGCTCCTGGTTGCCAGTGAGTAAGCGCCCAGACCGCAAAGCCAGAGTTTGCGCGCCGATTCCCGAGCTTTGACCAGCAGTTGCTCATTGCTGACCCGATCGACCAGCGCTGTCAGTGTCTTGCTCATGTATTTCTCCTTTATCTTAGTGCAGTCAAAAGTTCTTGTAGCTGCTCATCAGCAACCACTGGGCAAAGTCTATCGACAAGCTCTAGAGGACGCACACTAAAGGGCTGGGTGTTTACCTCTAGAGAGCAGGTCCCTGGATGAGGTATCCTTGATAGGCCTTGGCCTTCGGAGGCGAAGCGCGCTCGCAGTTGAGCAGGAAGGAACAGCTCATGACGACCGTAGATGGCGTGGTGCGGACCGGCCGCAGGCAGTTTAAGGTTGGCGGAGTAGTCGCTTCGCCGGGAAGTTTCGGGTGGCAGCGCAAATCAGGAAAGGCGAAGGAAACTCCCATGAACAAACTCTCTCTGCTGGATGTGGCTTTCTTCATTGCCGAGTCGGAAGCAAGCCCGAAGCATGTGGGCGGACTGATGATCTGCAAGCGGCCGGCCAGGTCGAAGACCGGTTTTGCCGTCGATCTGTACCGGGAGTTTCTCACCTTCACCGATGTCCAGCCGCCGTTCAACCGGGTCATTCATTTTTCGCTGACGGCGATGCCCACCTGGCACGCCTGCGAATCTGTTGACCTCAGTCAGCATGTCTTCTATCACAAGCTGCCGCGCGGCCGGAATGGGCGGCAGCAGTTGTACCGTCTGGTAGCTGATCTGCATCAGCCGATGCTTGACCGCTCACGCCCGCTGTGGGAGATGCACGTCATCGACGGCCTGAGCGAAGGGCGTTTTGCGGTGTACGTTAAGACGCATCATGCGAGCGCTGACGGCGTGACGATGATGCGCTGGGCGGCAGACTCGTTGTCGCCGACCGCGGACAACCTCGAGTTGAAGCCGATCTGGTCCATCCCGCACCGTAGCGGCGACCGCAAGGAGGAGCGTTTCAAGCAGAAGATGGCCGAGTCGCTGCTGGGCAATCTGGCGGGCGCAGGCAAACGCGTTCTGGGGGTGGGGCGCCTTGCCGCGATGCTGCTGCTGGAAAGCATCAAGCTCACCAAGAATGCCATTTCGCTGCCTTTTGTTGCGGACGGCAACACGCCGCTGACCGGCCAGGTCACTGCGGGCCGGCAGTTTGCGACGGCCAGCGTGAGCATGGAAAGGGTCAACCGGATTCGCAGCCGGACCCGGTCGACGCTGAATCATGTCGCGCTGACCTGCCTGGATGGCGCCTTGCGCCGCTATCTGTCTGACGAGGGCGTCGACCTCAAAAGGCCCATCACCATCCAGATGCCGGTCAACCTGCGCAAGGAAGGCGAGGAGAGCATGGGCAACAAGATCGGCATCATTCAGGTTGAACTGTCGCCGCCCACCGACGATCCCTATGTCCGCCTGCGCAACATCGGGTTTTCGCTGCGCAATGTACGCTCGATGATCGACAGCGTCGCACCTGAAGCGATCGAGTCCTACACCCTGCTCACCGGCGTCGTCGGGCAGCTTGCGGAAATGCTCAAGCTCAGCAATCATCTGCCGCCGACAGGCAATACGCTGGTGTCGAACGTGCCGGGTCCCCGTGAGCACCTGTACATCAAGGGTGCACGACTGGAGGAACTGCACCCGATCAGTACGCTGCCGGCCGGCAACCTGCTGAACATTACCCTTTTCAGCTATGCCGGCCAACTGTACTTTGGTCTGATCGCGACCGACGAGCTGCCCAACCTCGAGCGTTTGAGTGCCTACGTTGCTGAAGCCTTCACCGAACTCGAGCAGTCGGTTTTCGACGCACACCAGCCCATTTCCTGAGTGAGCAGTTGTCGGCGGGTCCGCCAGCGCCGACGGCGACAGGCGTGAGGGCAGCCTCGCCTTGGCCGATTATCACTCTGGTGCCTGGCTGGCCTGGTGTATGGCGCGGAAGAGTTCGCCAGCCGCTAAGCAGGCAAAAAAAGACCGGGCATTGCACCCGGTCTAATGCTCGGATTACGTGTTGCTGCAGGGCTTGATTCCACCCCGTTTCGACTCTGTTTGCGTCATTGGCGCCGCTTCACCCAGCGCCAATCCGAGCAGGACACCCGCGATGTGGTGCCGTTTTTTAACGAATGAAGTTGGAAGGTGACCTTGAAACCGATTTGCCGAAACCATCCAGCAGCAACTGGAACCCTTCGAAGGAGATATCCGATATTTCGGTCAACTCGGGGAGGCGACGCTCGGGGCGGCGGCGGCGCTCCGGCAGCTTGCCAGGCGGACCAAAGTCGCCCTGGCGCCGGTCAATTCCGCTGCGACTTTCCTTTGTTTTCATCAGAATGACCTCCTGCTAAGGTTGCTCAAGTGATGTGCGAACGATACCGGCAGCCCGTGCGCTGGTCCGTGCGCAATTTCACGGTGCCGGCGAGTTAGCCAAATCAGGTCGTTGCCAGGAAGCCGTGTCGGCGGCGTTCCTCTGCCGGACGACGGCGTCGGTTCCTGCCTTGCTGCGCCGGCTGCCGAGGGAGCAACGCCTGCCCGGGGGCAGAGCGGAAAAGCTGTTAGCATGCGGGCGCGGCTTGCCGAGCGAGCAACGGCAGGGGCTGCGGCCGCGGGCTGGCCATGAACGAGAATGGGAGATGCAGGGCGTGACTGCCGAGAATCAATCGCACGCACCACTTGCCGAGCGCTTGCGACCGAGGACGCTGGCCGAGGTGATCGGGCAGGCGCATCTGCTCGGCCAGGGAAAGCCGCTGGCGATGGCTTTCCAGTCAGGGCAGCTGCACAGCATGATTCTCTGGGGGCCACCCGGGGTTGGCAAGACGACGCTGGCGCGGCTGATGGCGGACGCCTTCGCTGCCGACTTCATCGCCATCTCGGCGGTCTTTTCAGGGATCAAGGAGATCCGTGAGGCAGTGGCACGTGCCGAAGTGACGCGCGCCCGTAGCGGGCGGCGGACGATTCTCTTCGTCGATGAAGTGCACCGTTTCAACAAGGCACAGCAAGACGCTTTCCTGCCCTATGTCGAAGGCGGGCTGCTGACCTTCGTCGGCGCGACGACCGAAAACCCGTCCTTCGAGGTCAACTCCGCACTGCTCTCGCGCGCTTCGGTATACGTGCTGCACCCGCTGTCGGCCGACGAGATGGCGCAACTCTTTGAACGTGCCTGCCGGCAGGCGCTGCCGGGGCTGAGTTTCGACGACGACGCGCGTTTGCGCCTGATCGGTCTCGCCGATGGCGACGCCCGACGCCTGCTCAACCTGCTCGAACAGATCGGCACAGCGACGCAGACGGCCAAGGTTGACCACGTCGACGGTGCCTTCGTCGACCAGACGCTGGCGCAGAGCCTGCGTCGCTTCGACAAGGGGGGCGATGCCTTCCATGACCAGATCTCGGCGCTGCACAAAGCAGTCCGCGGCTCCTCGCCGGACGCGGCACTCTACTGGTTCTGCAGGATGCTTGATGGTGGCGCTGATCCGCGCTACCTGGCGCGGCGCATCGTTCGCATGGCCTGGGAAGACGTTGGCCTAGCCGACCCGCGGGCCGCGCGGATTGCCCTCGACGCCGCCGACACCTTCGAACGGCTGGGCTCGCCCGAAGGCGAACTGGCGCTCGCCGAAGCAGTGCTCTACCTGGCCATGGCGGCAAAGTCGAACGCCGGCTACCTCGCGTATAATGCCGCGCGAAGCTTCATCGGCGGTGACGGCTCGCGGCCGGTACCGTTCCATCTGCGCAACGCGCCGACGAGGCTGATGAAAAGCCTTGGCCATGGCAAGGACTACCGCTATGCGCACGACGAGGCGGACGCCTATGCGGCCGGCGAGACCTATTTTCCCGAGGGAATGCCGGCGGTCGAGTGGTATCGGCCGGTCGCGCGCGGTCTTGAAATACGGATTGGCGAGAAGCTGGCGCATCTGCGCGAACTCGATCGCCAGGCGCGACAGAAGAAGGACTAGGCCGAAGATCATCGCCCGCCTTCGCGCAGCTGCTTACCGCTGCGCGCCACCAGAGGGGCAGGGCGGATTCGCGAGTCGCTGGGCGACCGCCAACGTAAGGACTGAGCATGCTAGACATCCAACTGCTGCGCAACAACATCGAGACGCTTGCCGAGAGGCTGGCCACGCGTGGTTTTACGCTCGACAGATCGGCTTTCCAGACGCTCGAAAATGAACGCAAGAGCCTGCAGACGCGTACACAGGAGTTGCAGGCGAGTCGCAACAGCCTCTCGAAGCAGGTCGGTGTGCTCAAAGGCCGTGGTGAAGATGCTGCGGCAGTCGTGGCCCAGGTTGCGGCCCTGAAGGACGACCTCGAAGCGAACGAAGTGCGCCTCGGCGAGTTGCTCAAGGAACTCGACGCCTTTCTCGCCATGCTCCCGAATTTGCCGCAGGACAGCGTGCCGGTCGGCCGGTCGGAGGCCGACAACGTCGAGCTCAAGCGCTGGGGGGCGCCGCGCAGCTTCGACTTTGCGGTCCGGGATCATGTCGACCTCGGTGAAGCCCTTGGCCAACTTGATTTCGCTACTGCAGCAAAAATCGCCGGTACTCGCTTTTCGCTGATGAGGGGGCCGCTCGCACGCCTGCATCGCGTGCTCGCCCAATTCATGCTCGATACCCATACCACGCAACACGGCTACACCGAGGTCTACGCGCCCTACCTGGTCAACGCTGCCAGTCTGCTCGGGACCGGGCAGTTGCCGAAGTTCGAGGAAGATCTGTTCAAGATCCTGCGTGCGGACGCCGAGTCCCTGTACCTGATTCCCACCGCCGAGGTGCCCGTCACCAATATTGTGCGTAATGAGATCCTTGCGGCTGACGAGCTGCCACTCAAGCTCGTCTGCCACACGCCGTGTTTTCGCTCGGAGGCCGGATCCTATGGTCGCGACACTCGCGGCATGATCCGCCAACACCAGTTCGACAAGGTCGAACTGGTGCAGATCGTTGCCGCTGGCGACTCGCTGGCTGCGCATGAGGAACTCACCGGGCACGCCGAGCGAATCCTCGAAATGCTCGAGCTGCCTTACCGGCGGGTCACGCTATGTACGGGCGACATGGGCTTTTCGTCGGCGAAAACCTACGATCTCGAGGTCTGGCTGCCGGCACAGAAGGCTTATCGCGAAATCTCCTCGTGCTCCAACTTCGAGACCTTCCAGGCCAGACGCATGCAGGCGCGCTGCCGCAACGAGCGCAACAAGACTGAACTGGTACACACCCTCAACGGCTCGGGCCTTGCCGTCGGACGCACCTTGGTGGCGGTGATGGAGAACTTCCAGAATGCCGACGGCAGCATCAGCATTCCGCAAGTGCTGCGTCCGTATCTCGGCGGACTGGAGAAAATCAGCGCTGGATGAAACAACTGCGCGGGTGGGGTAGAGGGCGCTGCCGGTAGGGCGGGGACCGCTCGAACGGCAGCGAAAACTGTCGCTGCCAGCAGCTCATCCGCGGGTGATCTTGTGCTAATATTCGCGGCCGACGGAGAGGTGGCAGAGTGGCCGAATGTACCTGACTCGAAATCAGGCGTAGGTGTGAGCCTACCGAGGGTTCGAATCCCTCCCTCTCCGCCAGGACACCGGCTGTAAACTCTCTGCAGCAAAAATGAAGACCCCGCTCAGCGCCAAGTTTTGCGGGGTTTTTCGCTTAATTTCGAGGCCGGAAAATCGTCACATTGAGAATGCCTCGAGAGCGTCGCTGATTGACGGCGGCTGATGGCGCCTCCTATACTCCGCACTCTGCCGCTGCCGGTGGATTTCCTGTCCTGTCTTCTTTTCCTCACGTTCCATGAGCCAAACACCATTGCCGTCTGTAGCGTCGCCGATTCAGGCCTACCTTGAACAGTTGCACCAACAGTTTGCCGGGCTCACCACCGGCCAGGTCGCCAGTTACATTCCCGAGTTGGCCAAGGCCGACCCGGCGTCGTTCGGCATCGTCATCGCCACTGTCGATGGCCAGGTCTATGAGGTAGGCACGACGCGCGAGAGGTTCACCATCCAGTCGATCTCCAAACCCATGGTTTACGGCGTGGCGCTCGAGGATCGCGGCCAGGACAGGGTGCAGCAGGCCATCGGTATCGAACCGTCCGGCGAAGCGTTCAACTCGATCAGCCTCGAGCCCGGCACTGGCCGGCCACTGAACCCGATGATTAACGCCGGCGCCATCGCTACCTCGTCGCTGGTGAAGGGCGCGAGCGACGAGGCCCGCCTCGCGCGGGTGGTTGGAGCCCTCTCGGCCTATGCCGGAAGGCCACTCGACGTGGACCAGGCGGTGTTCGAATCCGAACGTGAAACCGGCCACCGCAACCGCGCCATCGGCCACTTGCTGCGCAACTACGGGATCATCAGCCAAGACCCGGAACCCGCGCTGGAGTTGTATTTCAAGCAGTGCTCGGTGCTCGTCGATTGCCGCGATCTGGCGCTGATCGCTGCCACTCTGGCGAATGGCGGCGTCAACCCGGTGACCGGCCTGCGCGCCGTGCGCGCAGAGTTCATTGGCCCGATCCTGAGCGTAATGACTACCTGTGGTGTGTACGACTTCACAGGCGAGTGGGTGTACCGCGTCGGTATGCCAGCGAAGAGCGGCGTGGGCGGCGGCATCATCGCCGTGCTCCCCGGGCAACTGGGCGTCGGCGTCTTTTCCCCGGCGCTCGACGAACGCGGCAATAGCGTGCGCGGGGTAAAGGCCTGCGAGTCGATCTCGCGTGACCTCGGACTCCACTTCCTTCAACCGCCGCGCGCCTCGGTGTCCACGGTGCGAGCCCGCTATACTCTGGCCGGCGTACGCTCCAAGCGCCGCAGGACGATGAGTGAAATGCGAATCCTCGAACAATACGCTACGCGCACTGCCGTATATGAACTGCAAGGCGACCTGCGCTTCTCGACTATCGAACCCGTGTTACGCGCGATCGTCGATGCCGGCGACAGCCTGCAATTTGCCGTGCTCGATTTCAAGCGGGTCTCGCACGTGGACCGTGCGGCCACGCGCATGCTCGCGAAACTGGTGGACGGGTGCGCCGCACGTGGGCAGCACATCGTGCTGACGCGTGTCCGGCGCGGCGACCTGCTGACCGATTTCAGCAGCGAAATCCACCCGCGTAGCGCCCGCGCGGTGAGCTTCCAGCCCCAACTCGACCTCGGCCTCGAATGGTGCGAAAGGGAGTTGCTCGAGCGTCACGGGCCGGCCCGTTCCGGATCGGCCATAGCCGGCCTGGTCGAACACCGGCTGTGCGCCGGTGCCAGTGCTGCCGACATCGCATATCTCGAGTCAAGGGTCGCGCACCGCCAGTTCGAACCCGGCACGACGATCCTGCGCCGCGGCGATGCCGCCGACGCACTTTTTTTCCTCATGCGTGGTGAGGTCAGCGTCATAGTCGAGCTGCCGCAAGGCGGCTACAAACGTCTGTCGACATTGTCTGCCGGCATGGGCTTCGGCGAATCGGCGCTGACTGCCGGCGGCGTGCGGTCGGCCGACGTGCGTGCCGATACCGCGGTCGAATGCTGCATGCTCGCTGCCGAAGCCTTTGCGCGCCTGGAGTTAGAACGGCCGAGCCTGATGATCCGGCTGATGTACAACCTGCTGGAGAGCATCACCCAGACTGCCGTACGGCTGACGACCGAGGTGGCCGCACTGGAGGGGTAGTATGTATGGCCGTCGATCAAGCGTTCGTCGGTCCTGGCGCCAGACACTTGCCGACTGCACGCACCCGGCGTGACCCTCAAATCAGACGCACCTCACCCTGCACAAAGGGTAAATCGCCATCAGCGGATCGACACTTCGACCCGTCGGTTCTTCGGCTCCCATACGTTGTCGGGCGTGGGGACCAGCAGGTTCCGCTTGCCGTGCGATTCCACCGTCAGGGCGTGAACCGGGACGCCCTTTTCCTTGAGCAGTTGGGCAATCGTGGTGGCGCGCTTGAGAGAGAGTTGCTCGTTGTATTCCGCCTTGTAAACGGTGTCCGTATGGCCAATCACAGAAAGATCGACTGCCGGCCGGCTTGCCACTTCGGCAACGATCTTCGGGATCAACGCTTCTGATTCGGCAGTAAGCGTGGTACCGCTCTTGAAGTAGAGGAGATAGCGCACCGGAATCTTCGGCTGCGCCGCCATGGCGTCGGAAAAGTCTTTCGTGATCTGGTCTGTCTCGACAGGCGCAGCCGGCACGGAACCGTCGGTTGGTGCTCCCTGGCGTGCCTTGCTGATGACCTGCTCGCCTTTCTGGCCCTTGATGACCACCTGGCCTGTGGAACCGTCCGGACTTTCGAGCAGAACGACATAGGACCTCGGCGCGCAGGCGGTGAGCATCAGTGCGACAACAGCGACGAGAAAGAGGCTCCTAGCCGGAGTGCGACGGTCAGTTGGGTTCGGCGTGGCAAGTCGCATGACCTATTCTTCCACCTTGACGACAAACTGCGTACCGCGCACGCCAATGGTGCCACTTGGCGTCCTGACGGTTACGGCATCGGGCTGCAGCTTGGAGATTACGCCCGAAACGTAGTTGAGACTACCCTTGGCCAGCTTGCTGCCGAGCTTGAGTTTACCCTGTGCGGGTGCATAGAGGTACTCATCCACGACAAACTCGGTATCCGGGCCAAAGGACATGACAGTTTCATCTTTGAAGGTGACACCCATACTGCTCCTTGGACCAGTCTGCAACACACTTCCCTGGCGCACGGCTGTACCGACCTCCGCCTTGGTCCTCTTGCCGCCGTTCGTGACCGAGGCTTCACCGGTGACATTCTTGACATAGCCGATCGACGTCTCGTCGGCCCATACGCAAGGGGTAAGCAGCAGGGCAAAAATCAAGGTCAATCGAGTCATTTCGCTCTCCTTCTAGTGTTTGAGCCTCTTGCAAAGCTCGCCTTGCAGGGCTGATTTCTTTGCGGCTGGAGGCGAAAGCGGACGAAGCTGGCGGCGACCTCGCGCATGATACGGTTACTGAGACCAGCATGATGACGCCCGCCGAATGGATACTATCCAACCGCACTTGATCATGCAACGGTGGCACGTGGTTCAGCACGAGCTGCTGCCCGAGTTGAAAGCGGAATGGGTCCGCTGACGCCGAAGCTGGAGAAGGTCATCCACACGCTGGAGCGGGTACATATCGAGGCTGCTGTGCGTTCGAGGAATGCGGCAGGGGTTCGCCCCGGATGAGGCAAACTGCGCCACTCGGCTAGCTGCTCGGCCGGGAAGACTTCCCTCGCGAAGAAAGCGCTCCCAAAGAGCGCATACTGCGCCGCAGCATTTTGTGCTGGGGGAGTTTTGCAAGACGCTCCCTATAAAGCGTATCAGCCGATTCGCGCAACAAGCGGCCCAAGTGCGAGACTGAACGCTAACGACCCCTTGTCAGAGATCACCGGACCATTTCCCGACCCGGAAGTTATCGTGCATTGTGGGCAACATTCGAGCGACAGTACTATTTGTCCTCTGGAGAACGCCGGTCTTTGGATCGGATGCGAGTCGACGAAAACCCACCGACTGGTCGAAGACATGAAGAGTACCTCTCTGAAGCACCTCGGCGCTTGCTTGCCAATCATTCCGGTTGTGCTTGGGCTGGCGCTGCTCCTGACCGACCCATTGCCAATGCAAGCCTTGCGCCACAATCTGTTCGACCAGTATCAGCGTTGGCATCCGCGCGAGTACACCGAGGTGCCTGTGCGCATCATCGACATCGACGAGGAAAGCCTGGCCCGCGTCGGCCAGTGGCCGTGGCCACGCACGCGGCTTGCCGAACTTGTTGAAAGCCTCAATGCGGCGGGCGTCGCTGCCATCGGTTTCGACGTGGTACTGGCCGAGCCCGACCGCACTTCACCGCGAGCAATGGCCGCGCTGTGGTCACTGCAAGGCGCGTTGCGCAGTGCCCTTGAAAGCCTGCCTGATCATGACCAGGTACTGGCGCACAGCTTGAGCGGGGCCCCCGTGGTACTTGGCTTCATTGTCCAGCGTGGCAAGACGCAGGACAACTCGACCGGGGATCATGCAACGACCCCGGCAGCCACCCTGCCGGCCCGACCATTCC
>JAFLDL010000016.1 GCA_017302435.1 Candidatus Accumulibacter necessarius | reverse complement strand
CCATTTGGAAAAGGTCATGCTTGCTCAGGCGCATCCTGCCGGCTCTGTCTCGTCGTCCTCAAGAGTCGGATTCTGTCATACAAATCATTGGCCTGGCAGCTTTTCTTAAGGGGGAGTGAACGATTACACAGCAAGGCTACACCAAGGACTGAAATCGGGATACTGGCCATTCACTGCTTCCCTGTTGTTTCAATCATCTCGTCGAAATTGACCAGACGGCTAGCATATGGTACCGGACAGTCAGGCCAGAGCGGCAATCCATTGGGTCGCCCGCCGCAGCTTTTCAGCGATGTCGCGCGAAATGTTTTCGAGCAGGACGATCCTGAGCGTCAGCTGCGCAAGCATCCCGGCAAGGAATGCGTCCCCGGAACCAATCGGGTTGATGATTTGCTCCGCAGGAAGCGCAGGTACCGGTCTTGATCGTACCTCTCCGTCACGGGCCAGCAGAATGCTTTCGGCGCCACGCGTAAGAACGAAGCTTGTGGCATGGTCCCGCGATACCTCGGAAACGGCATTCATCATGTCAGCAGAAACCAGCGCTTCAGCCAGGACGCCGCCATGCTCGCCGCCGCTGAAGCGTCCAGGGAAAAAAGTTGCGGCGAACTCGGCGAGATTGATCTTGACCACGGCCGGTCGGGCAGCAAGGGTATCCAGGAGAACAGGGCCCTGCACATCAAGCAGTACAGGCGCCCCTGACTTCCGGGCCATGCTGGCCAGACGGGCCGGATATCCAGCCGGATAGCCAGGCGCCATCGAGCCGGCAAACACCAGAGCTGTAGCAGACGGCAACATCGCCTCCACCGTTTTGGTCATGGTGTTGACGCAGGACTCATCGACCGGGGAAGAGGGTTCAACGAGCTCGGTTACCCGACTCCCCGTGACCATGGAGGTTTCCACAATCGAGGTGCAGGTACGCAATCGGCCGGATGACGGGATGAGTCGAAGATCCAGCCCTTCCCGTCTGGCCAGCGACATCAGCTCGTCCGCGTTGCTACCACCTTGAGCCAGGCAGAATGCGTCGATTCCCAGCCGCTGCAGCACCCGGCAGACATTCACCCCCTTGCCTGCGGCATCGACCACTACACTCTTGAGCCGGTTGACTTCACCCGGAATCAGGGAATCGATGATTACCGAGCGCTGGAATCCCGGGCTCAGGCAAACGCAGATAACGGACATGACCGGTTCACCTCTAGCTGGGACAGGCATCATGATAGACAATCCGTCGGTGCCCCACTGAATTTACGCCGCGAGCCCGTTAATGACGCCGAATCGTAGCGCCTTGAATAACTGACCAACGAAGGTGAACCCTGATGTCGAAACGTCTGCCGCAACGCATCGCCTGCCTGACCACCGAAACCGTCGAGGTGCTCTACGCAATCGGCGAGCAGGAGCGCATCGTCGGCATCAGCGGCTACACCGTTCACCCGCCGCGTGCGCGCAAGGAGAAGCCCAAAGTCTTCGCCTTCACCAGTGGCGACATCGACAAAATCCTCGCTGTTCAGCCCGATCTGGTACTCGCCTTCTCAGATCTGCAAGCCGACATCGCCCGCGATCTGATCCAGGCCGGTGTGGCGGTGCACGCCTTCAACCAGCGCAGCGTCGAAGACATTCTGGCGATGATCGAGACCGTCGGCCGACTGGTCGGCGCCGAGGGAAAAACCATGGCGCTGGTTGCCGATCTGGAGAAGATCATCGAACACTCACGCGCCGCAGCTGCCAGACTGCCGCGCCGGCCGAAAGTCTATTTCGAGGAATGGAACGACCCACCGATATCCGGCATCGGCTGGGTATCGGATCTGATCACCATCGCCGGCGGCAAAGACATCTTCCGCGAAAACGCTGCCAAACAATCAGCCAAGGACCGCATCATCGCCGACCCGCTGGAAATTGTCCGGCGCGCTCCGGAGATCATCATCGGCTCCTGGTGCGGCAGGAAATTCCGCCCCGAGAAGGTTGCCGCCCGGCCCGGCTGGGCGGGAGTGCCGGCGGTTGTCTGCGGGCAAGTGCATGAAATCAAGTCAGCGGTAATCCTCAATCCGGGGCCCGCGGCGATCCGTGAGGGATTACCGGCGCTGACACAACTTTTCGAGCGGTGGGCCGGGCGGGATGCGGATGACTTTTCAGGGGCTGCCGCGTCCAAATGTGCGATTGACGCTGCTTGATGAAGGCTCGTACACTCTCGTCGGTGCCGTTGGCTTTTCGATCCTTGTACCAGTTGCCGGATTCTCGTGTCTCGGGCTCGTGATGGGTGGACGTCGCCGCGCCTGGGGGCACGAACCGTGCAGGCGTAAGTGAAGCAGGTGCCCCGCGAATTGCAGCTTCCGGGGCTCCATCGTTATCATCGTCGCTGAAAGGGGGGCAAATGCAGAAAACTCGAAACAGGTTGGGCTGTTGAAGATGCTGATGGATATCGTGCGTGAAGCCACGGCATGCCTTGCGAAGGATCCGCAGTGAAGTGCGCCTGCATCGATGTTTTTCCCGGCAGCGCCAGGTCATGAAGCCCGTCGGGCTTCGCGCGGCAGGCTCATCCGCCGATCGTGCTGTTCGCGGCACCACCGGCCGAGGGCTGGCGCTCCTGGCGGCAGTGGTTATCACGACGCTGCTCGCGGCCTGCCAGTCGCCGGTGCGGCTGATGCCCACGCCGGTGAGCTTTCGCACCGGCGAGATCGATCCGTTCAAGACGGCCGGGACGAAGTCGCACAGCACCGACGTCCCGGTGCTGTATGTCACTAACCGCGGCGCGATCGTCGAGACCCCCGAACCGATCCACACCATCCTTCCAAGCGAGCGGCTGCGCATGGGGGTGGCCCATGTGCGCATCGGCGACGACACGCTCGACTGGGAGACCCTGCACCGGCTCTCCACCAGTGATGACCGTGATGAACGCCCGATCATCACGCTCGACTGGCTGGAACCGCTCGTATCCCTGGGCCCGACCGACACCGTGGCGAACTCGCCCGACGCGCAAGCTTTCTTTGCCCTGGTCAACAAGGCGCTGGCGGCCACCGATAATAACGAGCTGGTCATCTATGTCCACGGTTCCAACAACACGATGCCGCGCGCAGCCGCCCAGGCGGCGCAGCTGCGCCACTTCACGGGCCGGCGCATCGTGGTTCTCGCGTTCGTGTGGCCCTCTGCGGGGTCGTTGCTGAGGTATTTCACCGACGTCGGTAATGCCAAGGCCTCGGTGAAACCGTTCGCACGGTTGGTCGAAATGCTGGCCGAGCACACCGATGCTTCGGCTATCGATGTGCTCGCCTACAGCGCTGGCGCGCAGGTGGTGAGCCCGGCGCTGGCGCTGCTGGGCACTTCGCCGCGTCCCGGCGAAACGCGGCAGCAGCTGCGCGAGCGTCTGCGGCTCAAGAACATCTACTTTGCCGCTGCCGATATCGACACCCGGCAGTTCATCAATGAATTGGGCATGTACGTGGATATCGTCAAAGGCGTGAGCAACGCGGCGAACCTCAACGATTCGGCGCTGCGAGTGGCGGCCATCGTGCACCGCGCCTCGCGTATCGGTCGACTCGACCCGACCGAGCTCGATCCCGAACAATCGGGCTTCCTGCTCGAGGCCTCGCGCAGCCTCGGGTTCGACCTGATCAAGGTGGACCCCAATGCCATTCCCAAGCTTCCCCCGAGCTCCCATGCCTTCTGGTATGAGGATCCATGGGTCAGCAGCGACCTGCTCGGGCTGTTGCTGCTGAACGCCGAGCCGCAGCGGCGCGGATTGACCGCCCAGGACGCGCCCCAGGGGACGCGCTACTGGGCGTTTCCACCGGACTTCGACGACCGGGTGATGAAGCTGTTTTCACCGGCTCTCGTACCGGCGCCCGCTCAGGCGCCGCCGGAGTCAAGCGCGCCTGCAGCGGCCAGTGACCAGGCTAGACCAGCGGTACCTGACTCCCGGATGTAACCTGCACGGGCACGGCAATTCCGTGCCCCCGGTCGCATGGGCGGCTGACGCGGGCGGTGCCGGGCTGTGGCTGCTCTGGCCGGCGGCCTCGCTGGCGCAGGTTGCCGTCGCTTGCCTTTACCTTGACGCCGCATCCTGCGCCAAGAATGCCGACGGTTCGATGCCATTCGCCGTGCGCTGCCTGTTGCGCGCGTGCCTGTCCGGATGACCGTCTATCCGCTCCCGGCGCTGCAGGATGAGGCGTGGCGACTGATTGCCGGCATTGCCACGCTTCTCGTGCTGGCCTCGCTGGTCGGGCAGGTGCTGAGGATCGCCGTCGCCAGGCGTCAACCGCACGCGGTCATCGACAACCTGAACCACCGCATCGGGGCCTGGTGGGTGATCGCCCTACTGGTCGGCCTGGCGCTGCTCGCCGGACGTATCGGGGTCACGTTGCTGTTTGCACTCGCCTCGCTGGCAGCGCTACGGGAATTCGTGGCCGCCGAACCGCCCGGCAGGATCCCACAGGGGGTTTTGCTCGGCAGCTATCTCCTCGTCCTGCCGCTGCAGTACCTGCTGGTCTGGAACGGCAGTTATCTCCTCTACGGGCTGTTCATTCCGATCTGCGTCGTGCTGGTGCTGCCGATGCTCGGCCTGCTGTCGGGCCAGCGGCGCGACTTCCTCGATCGAACGCGTTCGCTGCGGCTTGGCCTGCTCAGCTGCGTGTACGGCATCTCGTATGTCCCGGCGCTTCTGACCCTGCCGATCACCGGGCAGCCAGGCCCCAACCCGGCCTACCTGCTGGTTTACCTGCTACTCGTCGTACAGTTGAGCGACGTGCTGCAGTATCTCTGGGGCAGGCTTGCCGGTCGCCACGCCATCGCCCCGCAACTGTCACCTGCGAAAACCATCGAGGGAACCCTGGGCGGCATCCTGAGCGCCAGTGCGCTTGGTGCCGGGCTGGCGTCGATCACGCCGTTCACCGTTCCTCAAGCGGCGATGATCTCCTTGCTGATCACGCTGCTTGGCTTCATCGGCGGCCTGGCGATGTCTGCCGCCAAGCGCAGTCGGGGAATCAAGGACTGGAGCAGCCTGATTCCCGGCCATGGCGGAATGCTCGACCGGCTCGACTCGCTCTTTCTCTCGGCACCGGTCTTCTTCCACCTGCTCCTTTACGGCTGGGCCACCTGAGCAGACGCCGCTAACGCCGCCGCCTGCCCAGCAGCCACCCCAGCAGCAGGCCGCCAATCGCTGCGCCACCGCCCGCATACCAGATGGCCTGCGTCGCTTCGGCAAGCAACGAATTAGTAAACACGTTCGACGACAGGTGCATGGAGACCACTTGCCACTGGCCATTGATCTTCGCCGAAGTCGACGTCCAGTTGGAGTTCAGGCTGAAAGGCCCGCGGGCAACCGGAACGAACTCGTCCACCATGGTGCCGTCGGCGACGGCAATCTCGCCATTGCCAAAAAAGCGTGCCGGGGCACCAAGCTTGGCGGTGGTGAGATAGCGATCGAGGTAGCGTTTCTCACCCTTGACCATCCGGTGATAGTAGGCCCTGATCTCGTCATGCCCGCGCGAGACTTCACCGTTGAGCCAGGTGACCGTTGCCTGCGGATGCATCTGCGCCACCATTCGCTCAACGTCCTGGGCGTTGATGCTGGCTTCCATTTCCCGGAAAAGCTTGATCAGCGCCTGCCGATCCAGCGCGTGTGGATCGTTGTCGGCTGCAAGGACCCGGCCCGGCGTCAGCAGCACGAGGACCAGCACAAGGAGCCAGTTGAGTATCGGTCGCATACGAACTCCAGTCGGAAGGTACTTGTGGAAGACGCGATGATAGCCTGCCGAGGTTTTGCTGAACACCTGTTACCAACGACGGGCGCTAGCACCGATCCTCTGCCAGCGACCCGGCGACCTCCTGACGACGCCTGACCGTCTCGAACAGGCAGATCGCCGCCGCCGCGGCGACATTCAGCGACTCCGTCGCGCCCGGCATCGGAATGCGCAGTTGCAGCCGGGTCGCGGCCAGTGCTGGCGAGCGCACGCCCTGCCCTTCACTGCCGAAGACCCAGGCCAGCGGTCCTTCCAGACTGGCCGCATAAAGAGTGGTAGACGCGGCCAGGGCAGTGGCCACAGCGTGTCCGCGATAGGCGCCGAGAAAACCGGGCAGGTCGCAGCCTTCGTGGATGTCGAGCTGAAAATGCGCACCCATCGCCGCCCGCAGCGTCTTCGGCGACCAGACCTGAGCACAATCAACCGACAGAAGAATCTGGCGAAAGCCGGCGGCCGCCGCGCTGCGCAGGATCGAGCCGACGTTGCCAGGGTCCTGAATGCCATCGAGGACGACGGTGTCCGCCGCGTGGTCGATGGCTCGTGCAGGCGTTGGCCAGGGAGCGACGGCCATGACCCCGCTCGGGGTATCGACCAGGGCCAGGTCAGCGAACAGCGCATCGGGAAGCAAGGTCGTGCGGCTGCCAGCTGGCAGGCCTGCCAGGTAGCCAGCAATTTCCGGCCGGCCGGCGCCACTGTCGCTGAGCAGTATTTCTTCGGGCGCCCCGCAGTGCCGGCCGTAGGCCTCGATCAGGTGCATGCCGTCGAGCAGCACGCGACCGCTCTTGCGTCGCTCGCGGCCGCTCTCGGAGAGTCTCTTCAATGCCTTGTAATGCGGATTCTCGCGCGAGTTGATCCGTCTCATGGCTTGCTGAGCCTAGCGACCGGGCCGAAGCTCCGACGATGGTGCGGACTGGCGCCGTGTTCACCCAGCGCCTGCAGGTGTAGCGCGGTTGGATAGCCCATGTGGCGGTCAAAACCGTACTGCGGATAGGCTGCGTGCAGTTCGAGCATGCCGTCATCGCGGACGGTCTTGGCGAGGATCGACGCCGCCGCGATAGCCGCGATCTTGCCATCGCCGCCGATGATGGCCGCCACCGGGTACGCCAGTTCCGGGCAGCGATTGCCATCGACCAGCACCTGGACGGGGAGCAGTCGATGTCTGTCAACGAGCGCGGTCACCGCCCGCTGCATCGCCAGCAGGCTGGCCTGCAGGATGTTGATCCGGTCGATTTCCTCGACGCTCGCTTCCGCCACCGCCCAGGCCAACGCGCTCCGCCGGATCTGCTCGGCAAGGAAAACACGGCGCCTCGCCGACAGCTGCTTGGAATCGTTGAGGCCAGCGATCGGCCGGGCCGGGTCGAGGATCACCGCCGCGGCGACAACCGGGCCGGCGAGCGGACCACGCCCGGCCTCGTCAACGCCGCAGACCAATCCTTCAGCCTGCAGCAGGGCCAGCATGATCGCGCAGCGCTGCCGGCAGGCAGGTGAGAACGGCTGCCGCCGCCTTCTCGGCGGCATTCTGCCGCAGTTGCAGATGCATCAGCCGGAAACCCTCCTTGAGCCGGGCACACACTGTTTTGTCCGCGTAGAGATTGAGCAGCGCCTGCGCGAGGTTCTCGGGCGTCGCATCGTCCTGCAGGAACTCCGGCACCACGAACCGGCCGGACAGCACATTCGGCAGACCCACGTACGGCAGATAGCCACCGATGCGCCGCCATAGACGATAGGACAGGGGTGCCACCTTGTAGGCGATGACCATCGGTCGTTTCAGGAGAGCCGCCTCGAGTGTCGCCGTCCCGCTTGCCAGCAGAACGAGGTCGGCGGCCATCATCGCCTGATGCGCATGACCAAACAGCAGGCGGATCGGCAGTTGCTGCGCCGAGCACCGATGCAGCGCGCTTTCGAACAGCGCACGCGTCTCGCGAGTCGCCAGCGGAACGAGGAAAACCGCCGCCGGGATCTCGTCGTGTATCCTGCGAGCGGCCTCGATGAAGGGCTCCGACATGTACTGCAGCTCGGATTGCCGACTACCCGGCAGGAGAGCGAATACCGGTTCCTGCGCTGAGAGGCCGAGCAGCGTCCGCGCCCCCTCGCGGCCATCCTCGAGTGGCAGCATGTCGGCCAGCGGATGGCCCACGTAGCTCACCGGGATTCCCTGCCTTTCGTAAAGCACTGGCTCGAAGGGAAAAAGCGCCAGGACGCGTGATACGGCGGCACCAATCTTGTGGATGCGCTCGCCGCGCCAGGCCCAGATCGATGGACTGACGTAGTGGATGGTCGGAATACCGTGCTGCTTGAGGACCTTTTCCAGCCCCAGGTTGAAGTCCGGCGCGTCAACGCCGATGAAGACATCCGGTGGATCCGCCAGCAGGCGACGCTTGAGGTCTCTACGGATGCCAAGAATTTCGCGATAGTGTCTGAGCACTTCGACGTAACCGCGGACGGCCAGCTTCTCGAGTGGATGCCAGGCATCAAAGCCGAGGCCCAGCATCCTCGGACCACCCACACCGAAGAACACCACGTTCGGCAGCCTGGCCTGCAGCGCCTGCATCAACTGGCTGGCGAGCAGGTCACCCGATGCCTCGCCAGCCACCATGGCAATGCGGACCACCGCCGGGGTCATCGAATGATGCCGCGCTTCGATACCGTAATGAAGTCGATCAGCGGCTGGATCTCCGGATGTCCGACGACATCTTCCGCGAGTTTGGCGCGCGCCTCGTCGAGCATCAGCCCCGACTTGTAGATCGTGCGGTAGGCTCGCTTAAGAGCCAGCAAGGCCTCCGGAGTAAAACCCCGCCGCTTCAGCCCTTCCGCGTTGATTCCGTAGGGGCCGGCAGTGTTTCCGGCGGCCATCACGTAGGGGGGCACGTCCTGCACGACCACTGATCCGGCGGCAATCATTGTGTGTGCCCCCACGCGGCAGAACTGGTGAACCCCGGTGAAGCCACCGAGGATCGCCCAGTCATCGACATGGACATGGCCAGCCAACTGGGCATTGTTGGCAAAGATGGTTCGGTTGCCGACCTGGCAATCATGCGCTATGTGGACATAGGCCATGATCCAGTTATCGTCGCCGACGCGGGTAATCCCCACATCCTGGGCAGTGCCGACGTTGAAGGTGCAGAACTCGCGAATCGTGTTGCGGTCCCCGATCTCCAGTCTTGTCGGCTCGCCAGCGTACTTCTTGTCCTGCGGCGCCTCGCCCAGCGAAGAGAACTGATAAATGCGATTGTCGCAACCGATTCGCGTCCAGCCGGCGATCACGACATGCGGACCGATCACCGTGTTGTCGCCGATCTCGACATGCTCGCCGATGATCGAATAAGCACCGACTTGGACGTTGACGCCCAGTCGTGCGCCGGGATGAATGATTGCACCTGGATGGATCATGGCCGCAGTAACCCGGCGCTCAGGCGAGGTTGCTCTTGGCGCACATCAGCTCGGCCTCGGCTACGGTCTCCCCATCAACAGAAGCCACCGCTTCGAACTTCCAGATATTGCGGAACTGGCGCTGGATCCGGACATGCAGGTGCAACTGGTCGCCCGCGGTCACCGTCTTCTTGAAGCGCGCCTTGTCGATTCCGACGAAGTAGAAAAGCGAAGTCAGGTCGGGCTTTTCGCCGAGGCTCCTGAACGAGAGGATACCGCAAGCCTGCGCCAGCGCCTCCATGATCAGCACCCCCGGCATCACCGGGTGATGCGGAAAGTGGCCAACAAAAAAGGGTTCGTTGATCGTCACGTTCTTGTAGGCATGGATCGACTTGCCTGGCTCGCAATCGACCACCCGATCCACCAGCAGGAAGGGATAGCGATGCGGGAGATGCTCGATGATCTCGTGTATATCCATAGCATTCAAGAGGTTTTCTCCATTAGTTCGAGTCTCTTCTCAAGATCGGCAAGGTGCTTGATCTGCGGTGCATTGTGCAGCCGCTCACTGTGCGCCTCAAGCAGGAAGATGCTGGTTTTACTGGCCGATTCTGGGCAGGCTCCGGGTGACCATGATGCCGGCGGAGATATGCACATCGTCGCCGAGTTCCAGGTAGCCGATGATCATGCCCGTAGCGCCGGCGGCGCAGCGGCGGTCCATCCGGGTACTGCCGGCAACGCCAACACACCCAGCCACTGCAGCTTGGTCGCCAATGCTCCCGTTGTGGCCGATCTGAATCTGATCGTCGCGCTCGGCTCCGTCACCGATGTTGTGCCCGAACTTGAGATTGGCGAGAAAGCGAATCTGCCCCGCGCCCGCCGAGAGCAGGGTACCGACCTGCGACACGACAACGGCGCCGTCACCCTGAAGTACTCCCTCGAGACGGGCGACGATCTCCTCTAGCCGCAGACCCCCTGGCACATGAACTCCGTCAACGGGCGTCGATTACTTCGTGTCCTTGGCATCCGACAGCGCCTTGATGACCTTTTCGGTCATGTCGAGCCGGGGGCTGACCCAGACGACATCCTGAACGATGAGATCGTACTTCTCGCTGTCGGCGAGCTGCTTGATCGCCTTGTTGGCCTTCTCGATGATCGCCGCATTCTCTTCATTCTGGCGCAGGTTCAAATCCTCGCGGAATTCGCGTTGCTTGCGCTGGAATTCCCTCGACAATTCAGCGAGATCCTTCTCCTTGGCGCGGCGCTCCGATTCAGCCATGGTCGGACCGCCCTTTTCGAGCGACTCCTGCAAGCCCTGAACCTGCTTGGCCAAACGTTGCAGGTCCTGATCACGCTTGGCGAATTCCTGCTCGATCTTCTTCGCAGCCCTCACCGCTGCGGGGGCATCCCGGAAAAGCCGCTGGGTATTGACGTAACCGATCTTCAGCTGTTCTACCGCCAAAGCACAAGACAGCGGCAACGAGGCCATCAGCGCCACAAGCAGCGTGGCAATCGTTCTCTTCAAGCTAATTCTCCTGGATTAAAAGGTCGTCCCCATCTGGAACTGAAACTTTTGCAGTTTATCATTACTTTGCTCATTGAGCGGCTGACCATAACTGAATTTCAATGGCCCCAGCGGCGAGATCCAGGCGGCCGTCAAGCCGACCGAATAGCGCAATCCTTCCTTCGAGAAGGTGTAAACATTCTCGTCAAACACGTTGCCGGCATCGAAAAAGGGGCCAAGACGTAGCGCCTTGTCGAAACCCGGGAACGGCATGAGCAGTTCGGCGTTGAACACGGCCTTGCGTGTCCCGCCGAGTCGCGTATCTGGATAAAACGGATCGACCGGGCCCAGGCTGGCGGTGTCATAGCCGCGAACCGAGCCGACCCCGCCGGCGTAGAAGTTCTTGTAGAACGGGAGGGTCTGCCCCTGCAAACCGTCTGCGTAGCCCAGTTCGGCATTGACCATCAGGACCAGGTCCTTGGTCAGCGAGAAGTAGTGTTGGTTCTGGTAGGTCAGCCGATAAAAGGTCAGGTCGGCACCGGGAACGGCCACCTCCACGGCCGCCTTCTGCACTCCGCCGCTGGTCGTATAAATCGCACTGTTCCTGGTATCCCTGACCCACGAAACGGTCGCCGGCAGCGTGATGTTCGAGTCGCCGTGTTCCGCCTGAAACCGGATGTACTGGGGCGGTGTCGCCAGAGTGATCGGCGTGATGTCGATCGTCGTCTGATCGATCGCCAGGCCGAAATTGAGCGACTCCTTCTCGTCAATCGGGAAACCGAAACGGATGCCGCCACCTGTTGACGTTGACTCGAAGGCATAGCCGAGCGAGGTCGGGTTGAGCTTGCGGTGATAAAGGTCAAAGCCCTGGCTGATACCATCCACCGTGAAGTAGGGATTGGTGTAGTTGATACCGAGCGTACGGTTCAACTTGCCGGTGTTGACCTGCAGGGCGACAAACTTGCCGCTGCCGAAGATGTTGGATTGCGAGATGGAGCCGGAGAGAATCACTTTCTCGGCACTCGAGTAGCCGGCACCGATCGAGATGTTGCCGGTCGACTTCTCGACAACATTGACGTTGACATCGACCTGATCAATGGTCCCCGGGACCGGCGGCGTCTCCACATTGACTTCGGCAAAATAGTTGGTTCGGTCGATCCGCTCGCGCGACGCCGCGACCCGGTCGGCGTCATACCAAGCGCCTTCCATCTGACGCATTTCCTGACGAATCACCTCGTCGCGCGTCTTCGAGTTGCCGGTCACATTGACCCGGCGGACATAGGTCCGCTTGCCCGGATCGACGAATATGGTAAACGCGACCTGACGCTTCTCCTTGTCGAGCTCCGGCGAGGCATTCACGTTGGCGAACGCATAGCCCTGAGCGCCAAGCTTGTCGGCGATGGCCTTGGTACTCTCGTTGAGTTTCTCGCGCGAGAAAACTTCCCCCGGTTTGATCTTGACCGCCTTCCTGAACTCCTCCTCTGGCAGGGTGAGATCGCCCGCCAGCTTCACCGACGATACGAGATAACGCTCGCCTTCGTTGATGCTGATCGTGATGTAGATTTCCTTCTTGTCTGGCGTAATCGATACCTGCGTCGACTCGATGCTGAACTCCAGGTAGCCACGATCAAGGTAATAGGATCGCAGCGTCTCGAGGTCCGCCGAGAGCTTCTGCTTCGAATACTGGTCGCTCTTGGTATACCAGCTGATCCAGGTGGGCGTCTTCTGCTGCAACACGGCCAGCAGATCCTTCTCCCTGAAGGCCTGAACACCAACGATGTTGATCTGCTTGATCTTTGCCGTCTCACCTTCGTCGACACTGAAGTTGATCGCAACGCGGTTACGATCCAGCGGCGTGATCGTCGTCGTGATGGTCGCTGCGTACCTGCCACGCGACAGATACTGACGCTTCAACTCCTGTTCGGCCTTTTCGAGCGTAGCGCGGTCGAAGGTGCGCGAGACCGCGACGCCCACTTCCTTCAGACCCTTGATCAGCTGATCCTGGTCAAATTCCTTCAGGCCGACGAAATCGATCTGCGCAATGGCGGGGCGTTCAGCCAGCACGACGATAACCACCCCACGATCGATCTCGATCCTTACGTCCTTGAAGAAACCAGTCGCAAACAGGGCCTTGATCGCTTGCGCCGCCTTGTCGTCGGTCATCGTGTCGCCTACCTTGACCGGCAGATAGCTGAACACCGTCCCAGCCTCAACACGTTGAATCCCCTCAAGGCGAATGTCCTTGACCGTGAACGGTTCCATGGCCGCCACGCCGGAAGCAAAAAAGGTCGCCATCAGACCTGCAAGCAGGTTTTTCTTCATAAGCTCAGCCGGAGAACAATCGATTGATGTCGTTGTAGAAGGCAAACGCCATAAGCATGAGCAGGAGAGTCAGGCCGATTTGCTGACCAATTTCCATGGCTCGCTCGGAGACTGGCCCACGCTTGATGATTTCGACGAGATAATACAACAAATGGCCGCCATCCAGAATCGGGATCGGCAACAGGTTCAGAACGCCCAGGCTGATGCTCACCAGCGCCAGGAACTTGAGGTAGTAGTCGGCTCCCAGTCTCGCCGACTGGCCAGCGTAATCAGCAATGGTTACTGGTCCGCTGATGTTTCTCCACGAAACCTCGCCGGTAATCATCTTGCCGATCATCAGCAGGGTAAACGCCGACTTGTCCCAGGTCTCGGCAACCGCCTTGCTCAGCGCCGACAGTGGGCCGTAGCTGACGGTGATCATCAGCTGCGCCCGCGCCTCACCGGTATTGCTGACCCCGGCACCCATGCGGCCGATTTCCCGTCCGTCCTCGTCGACGACAGCCGGCGTGACAGGGATACGAGTTCGCTCACCTTGCCGCAAGACCTCCAGAAGCAGCGGCTTACCTGGCGACCCGCGAACAGCGCTCACCACGTCAGCCCAACTGCTGATCTCCTGGTCATCAATGGCCACGATTTGGTCCCCCGGACGCAGCCCCGCCGCTTCGGCGGCACTGTTCGGGTTGACCTTGCCAATGACTGCCGGCAGACGGGGGCGGAACATGCTGAGGCCGAGGCGTTCAAGCGCGTCACCCTCCCAGCCCGACCTTCGGACGACCGAGACATCGACACGGCGGATGGAAATCTCGTTGCGCGGGTTGATCACCTCGAGGTCAATCTGATCGTGGTCAACGGCCTGCTGCAACAAGACCCAGCGCATTTCCTGCCAGGTCTGGACTTTTTCCCCACCGACCTGGCGGACCAGATCACCGTCTTCCAGCCCCGCCACGGCGGCAGGACTCGCGATGGCCGGCACACCGAGAACTGGCTTGAACTCTTCGGTGCCATACCAGAAGAGGCCCCAGTAGAGCACGATGGCCAGCAGAAAGTTGGCTGCCGGCCCCGCCGCGACGATCAGCATCCGCCATTGGACCGGCTGCCGGTTGAAGCTGCGGTGCAATTCCTCGGCCGGCACCTCACCCTCACGCTCGTCGAGCATTTTTACGTAGCCACCCAGAGGAAAGGCAGCAATCGCCCATTCGGTACCATCCTGGCCCAGGCGCCGCACCCAGAGAGACCGGCCAAAGCCGACCGAGAAGCGCAAGACCTTGACCCCGACCCAACGCGCCGCGAGATAGTGTCCAAACTCATGGACCACGACGAGGATCCCCAGGGCCACGGCGAAAGCCGCCAGGTAGTAGAGAAATCCGCTCATCCGGGAAACCTCGCCGCTATGCAACGTTGGGCTGTTTCCCTCGCCCTCCGGTCGGCAGCCAGAACATCTGCAAGCGAATCGAGCGGACTGGCTAGCGGCAACTGATCCATGACTTCGGCGATGACTTCTGGAATGGCGGTGAAACCGATGCGCCGCTCAAGAAAGGCTTCCACCGCGACCTCGTTGGCGGCATTCAGTGTCGTCGGCGCACTACCTCCTTCGCCGAGGGCGCGATAAGCCAGGGCCAGACACGGAAAACGCTCAAGGTCGGGCCGCGCGAAGTGCAGCGAGGCCACCTGGTACAAATCAAGTGGCTCGACGCCGGCCGCAATGCGCTGCGGATACGCGAGAGCATGGGCGATCGGCGTCCGCATGTCCGGATTGCCAAGTTCGGCGATCACCGAGCCATCGGCATACTGAACGAGCGAATGAACGACGCTTTGCGGATGAATGACCACCTGAATCCTGTCAGCAGGAACATTGAACAGCCAGTGTGCCTCGATCACCTCCAGGCCCTTGTTCATCATGGTCGCGCAATCGACAGATATTTTTCGTCCCATGACCCAGTTTGGATGGGCGCAGGCCTGCTCAGGGCTGACGGACTCCAGTTCGCTCACAGCCATTCCAAGGAAGGGCCCGCCTGACGCTGTCAGATACAGGCCAAGCACGCCGCTGTCAGCCAGATTACCCGAGTAATTGCTTGGCAGTGACTGGAAAATGGCATTATGTTCGCTATCAATCGGCAACAGGGTGGCGCCGCTCTCGCGCACCGCACGCATGAAAACCGGGCCAGCCATGACCAGCGCTTCCTTGTTGGCAAGCAGGATTTTCTTGCCGGCTCTGGCCGCCGCGAGAGTGGGCGCCAAACCGGCTGCGCCCACGATAGCGGCCATCACCGCATCCACTTCCGGCAACTCGGCCATGCGCAACAGCGCTTCGGGCCCGTGCGAGACTTCAGTCGGACAACCAGCGACGGCCAGACGCGCAGCCAACTCTGCCGCCAGCAAAGGATCTCCGACGACTGCATGACGCGGCCGAAACTCGACGCATTGTTCGAACAGGCGATCCACCTGGCTGTGCGCGCAGAGCGCGACTACGCGATAGCGTCGCGGGTGACGGCGCACGACATCGAGCGTGTTGACCCCGATGGAACCGGTCGACCCGAGGATCGTGAGTTGCTGCGTACCGACGCTGGAAAGCATCAAGGCCGCGTCACCAGCCAGACGAGGGCGACCAGCGGTAGCGTCGACGTGAGACTATCGATCCGGTCAAGCACTCCCCCGTGACCCGGCAGCACGTTGCTGCTGTCTTTCAGGCCCGCCTGGCGCTTCAACAGCGACTCAAACAGGTCGCCAAGGATGCTGATCGCTGTCAGCAGCACCAGAACCATCAGCAACAGAGGGAGATTTCCCGCCAGCGTGGGCGGCAGCTTCGATGACAGCAGCAGGCCATACGCCAGAACCGCGACAGCACCACCAATCGCACCTTCCCAGGTCTTGCCAGGGCTGATGGTAGGCGCCAGCTTGTGTTTGCCAAAGCTTCGCCCGGCAAAATACGCTCCGATGTCCGCCAGCCAGACGACGCTCATGATCGCCAGCAAAGCCAGCGGACCCGCTTGCCGCAGCTGGACAAGTGCCAGCCATACCGGCAGCAGCAGCACCGCGCCGGTTGCCAGAGCGAGTAGTCGGTTGGAAAGCGGCCAGCGCTGTCGCAGCCATATTGGTACCAGCAGCAGCCAGAAGGCAGCGGCGGGTAGATAGAAATACGCACCCAGGCGCCAGGCCACCTCTGAAAATTCAGTTCCGAGGCCGACCGCCGCCGGTTCGACCACAGCCACCACAGCGCAGGCAATGCCCAGCAAGACGCCCAGCGCAATCCGTGCTCCCCCACTCAAGCGCATCAGCCCTCCCCACTCCCAGGCAGCGACCGCAGCGACCGCGGTGACGAACAACAGCCAACCGAGCGGTGGCAGGTAGAAGAGGGCGAGGAAGAAAGCGGCAAACAGGAAGACCGCGGTGATCACCCGCGTCCTAAGCATCTATTCGGGTATCCGTCAGTGACACGGCCGGGAGCGAACCGGCGGACAGCTGTTCGCTGGTTCGCCCGAAGCGACGTTCGCGCTGCCGATACGAGGCGAGCGCGGCCTCAAAGGCAAGTGCATCAAATTCGGGCCACAGCACCTCGGTAAAATACAACTCGGAATACGCGAGTTGCCAGAGCAGAAAGTTGCTGATCCGCTGCTCACCACCGGTACGAATGAAAAGATCGGGCTCCGGTGCGTAGCTCATGGCCAGATACGGCGCAAGGTCGCTTTCATCCCATCCATCAGATTTTTCCGGGTTGCTGTTCAGCATACGCCTGACCGCCTGCAGGATATCCCACCGTCCACCGTAATTTGCGGCAATCGTCAGCACCAGTCTGCTGTTGTGTGCCGTTCGCTGCTCGGAAGCACGGATCAGTGCCTGCAGTTCCGGTTCAAAGCGTGACAGGTCTCCGACCACACGCAGGCATACACCGTTCCGGTCAAGCTTTTTCACTTCGTGCTTCAGCGCACGCAAGAAGAGTTGCATCAGCAGCTTGACTTCCTCCTGTGGCCGACGCCAGTTCTCGGAACTGAAAGCGAACAGAGTCAGATATTCGATGCCGCACTCGAGGCACGTCTTGACCGTCGCGCGCACGGTTTCGACACCCCGGTGATGCCCCGCAAAACGTGGCAAGGAGCGGTTATTGGCCCAGCGTCCATTGCCGTCCATGATGATCGCGACATGTCGCGGAACCGCTGACGTCGTCGGCACACTCCGAGTCGAACTGGTGAAGGACATCATCCGGGTAATCTCTTCCAGTGGTCTCTAGATGGCCATCAACTCGGTTTCCTTATGGCTGAGTTGCTTGTCAATCTCCGCAACGTACCGGTCCGTCAACTTCTGGACTTCGTCCTGAGCACGGCGCTCCTCGTCCTCCGAGCACTCCTTCTCCTTGAGCATCTCTTTCAGCGTCGCAATCGCGTCCCGTCGCAGGTTTCTCACCGCCACCTTGGCCCCTTCGCCCTCGCCCTTCACGACCTTGATCAGGTCACGGCGCCGCTCTTCGGTCAACGCTGGCATCGGCACCCGAATCAGATCCCCCTGTGCAGCCGGATTGAGGCCCAGGTCAGAGTCACGGATAGCCTTCTCGACCTTTGCCGACATGCCTTTTTCCCAGGTCTGAACACCGAGCGTACGGGCATCAATCAGGGTCACGTTGGCAACGGTATTGATCGGCACCGGCGAGCCGTAATACTCGACCTGCACGTGGTCAAGCAAGCCGGTATGCGCACGCCCGGTCCGCACCTTGGCAAGGTCAGCCTTCAGCGCCTCCAGGGACCTCTGCATCTTGTGTTCAGCGGTCTTCTTCACATCTGCTATGGACATCTCCATCTCCCGTCAGCAATAGACCAGTGTGCCTTCACTCTCACCCATCGCCACCCGCTGCAGCGCACCCGGCCTGAAAATCGAGAAGACGTTGATTGGCAGCTTCTGGTCACGACACAGCGCGAAAGCAGTGGCATCCATCACCGCCAGGTTCTGCGCGATCGCGTCGTCAAAACTGATGCGATCGTAGCGGCTGGCATGCGGATCCTTCTTCGGGTCAGCGGAGTAGATTCCATCGACCTTCGTTGCCTTGAGCACGATTTCAGCACCGATCTCGGCGCCGCGCAAGGCTGCCGCGGTGTCGGTGGTAAAAAACGGGTTACCCGTACCACCCGAAAAGATCACGGTCCGCCCCTGCTCCAGGTAGCGGATCGCCTTGGCGCGAATGTAAGGTTCGACCACCTGTTCGATGTTCAGCGCCGACTGAACCCGCGAAACCATCCCGGCGGATCGCATGGCATCGTGCAGCGCCAGGCCATTCATCACCGTTGCGAGCATTCCCATGTAGTCCGCCTGGGCGCGATCCATGCCCCTGGCAGCGGGAGCAACCCCACGAAAGATGTTACCCCCGCCAATGACTACCCCGACCTGCACACCCATATCGACGACCGCCTTGATCTCCGAAACGATGCCGGTGATTGTCTGCCGGTTAATCCCGTACGCATCGGCGCCCATGAGTGCCTCGCCAGAGAGCTTGAGCAGGATACGTTTATACCTCGGTGAACTGTCGGACATCGGCGTCTGACTCCTTTGATCAAGTCTTGTCGATCAGGCTCTTTCCCTTACTTCTGGGCAGCCGCAGCCTGGGCAGCAACTTCGGCAGCAAAGTCATTCGATCGCTTGGCGAGGCCTTCGCCAACCACAAACAGCGTGAAACCGGCAACCGAAGCACCCTTCGCCTTGAGCAACTGAGCAATCGTTTGTTTGCCATCTTCAGCCTTGACAAACACCTGCCCGAGCAGCGTCACTTCGTTGAGGAACTTCTGCACCGAGCCTTCGGCAATTTTTTCGATCATCGCGTCGGGCTTGCCCGCTTCCCTAGCCTTCTCGATCGCGATCCGCCGTTCGCTGTCGATCAAATCAGCGGCAATGCCGGACGAATCGAGCGCTCTCGGCTTGGCGGCCGCTATATGCATGGCCAGGTCCTTGCCCAGTTGATCGTCACCGCCAATGTAATCCACCACAACGCCGATCTTGGCCCCCCCGTGCACATAGGAGGCCAGCTTTCCCCGGGCTTCAAGGCGCACAAAACGACGGATCGACATGTTCTCGCCAATCTTCCCGACCAGAGCGGTGCGAGTCGACTCCACACTGCCGTCGCCCATCGGCAGTGCCGACAAGGCCGCGACGTCGGCTGGGTCATGCGTTGCAACCAGCGCCGCACAATCACTGGCAAGCTTCAGAAACTCCGCATTTTTGCCGACGAAGTCCGTTTCGCAGTTGATTTCGACGATCGCACCGCGCTTGTCGTCGCTCTCCCTGTGAATCGCCACGACACCCTCGGCGGTAATGCGACTGGCCGCCTTGCTGGCCTTGGAACCCAGCTTGACGCGCAGGATCTCTTCCGCCTTGCCCAGATCTCCAGCGGACTCGGTCAGCGCTCGCTTGCACTCCATCATCGGCGCGTCGGTTCTTTCGCGCAGTTCTTTAACCATACTTGCGGTAATTTCCGCCATTTCATTCTCCACTTGCAGACCCGGGGGCAAGTCGCCGCCGCGCCTGGTTAAGCACGCTCAAGACAAAGTCAACATTCAGGCAACGAACTGGCCGCAGGCAAGTCCCGACGCGCGACCAGCCGCCAAACAGTCGGCGATCAGTCGTCGCCCGCTTCCTCGATGAACTCGTCGCCAGAAACAGCCTCCAGAATCTCTTCGACAAACTGGCTGCGTCCCTCAAGTACCGCGTCGGCGACGCCGCGAGCATAGAGACGGATGGCACGCGAAGAGTCGTCGTTGCCCGGAATCACATAGTCGACACCGTCCGGCGAATGGTTGGTATCGACCACGGCGACCACCGGAATGCCCAGCTTGCTCGCCTCGGTGATGGCAATCTTGTGGTAACCAACGTCAATCACGAACAGCGCATCGGGCAGGGAGGCCATCTCCTTGATGCCACCGATCGACTTGTGCATCTTGTCGAGTTCTCGCGTGAGCATCAGTGCCTCTTTCTTGCCGAGGCGCTCGAGGGAGCCATCGTCACACATTGCCTCCATTTCCTTGAGACGCTTGAGCGACTGCTTGATCGTCTTGAAGTTCGTCAACATGCCGCCCAACCAACGCTGATCGACATACGGAGAAGCACAGCGTGTCGCTTCTTCGGCCATGATCTCGCGCGCTTGCCGCTTGGTTCCAACAAACAGGATGTTGCCCTTGTTGGCAGACAGTCTGCGAACAAAGGTCATCGCTTCGTTATACTTGGCGAGTGTCTGTTCAAGGTTGACAATGTGAATCTTGTTGCGGGCACCAAAGATGTACGGTGCCATCTTGGGGTTCCAGAATCGCGTCTGGTGGCCGAAATGAACACCGGCCTCAAGCATCTGTCGCATTGTTGTGGACATTTTTACTCTCAATATCAGGGTTGGACCACCATCCGCCCACCTACAGCCCGCCTTGTTTATCCCGGCAGGCACCCTTGAACAGGCGAATGTGCGTAATAGGACGTACCTCTTCGGCACACCCAGCGCATCAAAACTGACGCGCTTTGAAGTTTCGCTGACGCAGGCCAGCAAAACCCGGCGATAGTACCATCAAGAGCAACAGAATTTCAATTCGGGTACTATGGTGCCAGTCTGATTCACGCCTGTCAGGGCGCGAGTCAACCGGCGACCGAGCCAATTGCCCGAGATAGTGGCTTCCTTTATCCTTCGCTCCCCATCCCCTTGCCGCCGACATCAACGCATGAGCATTACTATCAAGACCCCTCAGGAAATCGAAAAAATGCGCGTCGCCGGTCGGCTGACAGCCGAGGTGCTCGATTACATCACGCCCTATGTGAAATCGGGAGTCACCACCGGCCATCTTGACCAACTTTGTCATGACTACATCGTCAATGTCCAAGGCTGCATCCCGGCACCGCTGAACTATGCCCCACCAGGCTACCGGCCCTATCCAAAGTCCATTTGTACCTCGATAAACCACCAGGTGTGTCATGGTGTTCCCGGTGACCGGCAACTGCGGAACGGCGACATTGTCAATCTGGACGTCACGGTGATCAGCAACGGCTACCATGGCGACAGCAGCCGCATGTTCCAGGTCGGCGACACCTCTGTGCAGGCGCGGCGACTCTGCGAAGTCACGTTCGAGTGCCTCTGGCTTGGTATTGTCCAGGTCAGGGCCGGCGCACAACTTGGTGACATCGGCAATGCGATACAGAAACATGCAGAAAAATCAGGCTACTCGGTGGTCCGGGAGTTCTGCGGTCACGGCATCGGTGCCCGTTTCCACGAAGAACCACAGGTCCTTCACTATGGCCGGCCCCACACCGGTGTCCGGCTGGAACCGGGGATGATCTTCACCATCGAGCCAATGATCAATGCCGGCAGGATGGCCATCCGGACCATGGCTGATGGCTGGACGATCGTCACCAAGGACCACAGCCTGTCCGCGCAATGGGAGCATACGATTCTGGTGACTGAAACCGGCTACGAAGTCCTCACCGTATCGCAAGCTACCCCGCCGCAACCAGACTGGATCAGATGATCGGCATGGACACCGCCATCCTGGATCACCAGACGCTCGTCGTGCGCTGCAGGTCACGTTTGCAGTCAGGTCAGGCGACCATCCGCGATCGCTTTCTCGACGAAGGTGACGCGCCGCGGCTTCTGCGTGAGCGTTGTCACCTGGTCGACGAAGTCCTAAGGGATTTGTGGCACGGACTGGAGCTACCGCGGTCGCTGTCACTGATCGCCGTCGGAGGTTACGGGCGCGGCGAACTCTATCCGGCTTCCGACGTCGATATCCTGCTCCTCCTGCCAGAGCCGCCCGACGACGTCCTGACCGCCCAGCTTGAGCGGGCTATCGCCCTCGTCTATGATATCGGGCTGGAGATCGCGCCCAGTGTGCGTACGGTTGCAGAGTGTTCACACGCCGCCGCCGCCGATCTGACGATTCAGACCGCCCTGCTCGAGGCACGCCTGCTTGCCGGAAGCAGCGCAACCTTCCAGGAGGTCTGCGCGGAACTCAAGGAAAACCTGAATCCGCATATCTTTTTCGAAGCCAAGCAGATAGAGCAGGAGGAGCGCCACCGTCGCTTCCAGGATTCACCCTTCAGCCTCGAACCCAACTGCAAGGAAGCGCCGGGGGGATTGCGCGATCTGCAGACGATCCTCTGGATTGCCCGTGCGGCGGGCTACGGAGACTCCTGGGAAGATCTGGCGCAACACGGCTTCATCACCGGGGAAGAGGAAGCGCAACTGAAGCGCAACCTGGGCTTCCTCCAACACCTGCGGACTCGCCTTCACCTGCACGTCGGCCGACGGGAAGATCGCCTTCTCTTCGACTACCAGACCGCGCTCGCGCAACAACTGGGGTTTGAGCCAACGGCCACCCGCCGAGCCAGCGAACGACTGATGCAGGCTTACTACCGGACAGCGAAGGAAGTCACACAGATCAATACGATACTGCTGCTGAACATCGGCGCTGCCATATCGCCGCCGCCGGATCTGCTGCCCCAGGCGATCAATGAACGTTTCCAGAACACGCACGACCTGCTCGACGTGGTCGACGAAGAGATCTTCAGGAAGCACCCAGGTGCCCTTCTCGAGGCCTTCCTCTTGATGCAGCAACATCCCGAGTTGCAGGGAATGACGGCACGGACGCTGCGCGCCGTGTGGCGTGCACGCACACTGATTGACGATGCCTTCCGCCGCGACCCGGACAATCGTCGCCGCTTTCTCGAAATCCTCAAGCAACCGCGCGGCGTGCTGCACGAAATTCGACGCATGAACCAGTTCGGACTGCTGGGTCGCTACCTGCCCAACTTCGGCAGGATTGTCGGCCAGATGCAGCACGACCTGTTTCATGTCTATACCGTAGACCAGCATACCCTGCAGGTCCTTCGGAACCTGCGCCGCTTCCTTGCCGAAGAGTTCGCACACGAGTATCCCCTGTGCAGCGAACTGATCAGTGATTTTCCCCGCTGCTGGGTGCTCTACGTCGCTGCGCTGTTCCACGACATCGGCAAGGGGCGAGGTGGTGACCACTCGGAGAAGGGGGCCGTCGATGCGGCACAGTTCTGTGCCGAGCATGGCGTCGATGCAGAAGACAGCGAACTGATCGTCTGGCTGGTCCGGCGCCATCTGCTGATGTCGACCGTAGCCCAGAAGCAGGATATTTCCGACCCGGACGTCGTCGGCGCGTTTGCCGGGATGGTGCACGACGAACGTCACCTGTCGGCGCTCTATCTGTTCACCGTCGCCGACATTCGCGGCACCAGTCCAAAGGTCTGGAACGCCTGGAAAGGACAGCTCCTCGAGCAGCTTTTCCGGAGCACCTGCCGAACCCTGCTCGCTGGCGGTCAGGCACCGGTCAGGCAGGGTTTGATCGAGGAACGGCAACAGCAGGCACTGCGCCTGCTGCGCTACTTCGCGCTTCCCGACTCGGTACACCAACGCCTGTGGAAACAGCTGGATACCGTGTATTTCCTGCGCCATTCCGCGGAGGAGATCGCCTGGCACACGCGTGCCCTGCACTATCGGACCGGCGTCGACAAGCCGGTCGTCAAGGCACGCGTCAACCCGCAGGGTGAAGGTCTGGAAGTCATGATCTACACCCGCGACCAGCGCGATCTGTTCGCGCGCCTGGTCGGCTTCTTTGCCCGTGCCGGCTACACCATCGTCGACGCCAAGATCCACACCACGCGTCATGGCTACGCGCTCGACAGCTTCATGCTGCTAGACCTCAGCGATCGCGGCAGTGACCGGACGATGATCAGCTACGTAGAACACGAGCTGACCGCACGCCTCAGTCGACAGAGTCCGCCGGAGGCCCCGGGCAGCGGACGCATCTCGCGGCAGGTCAGGCATTTCCCGATTCAACCGCTGATCACCATCGAGCCCGACGAAAAAGGCTCGCACTACGTCCTCTCAGTCAGCGCCGCCGACCGCCCCGGTCTGCTGTACACGATCGCCATGACATTGGCCGCGCATGGTGCCAACCTCCACACGGCGAAGATATCGACGCTTGGCGAGCGGGTCGAGGATACCTTCCTGATCAGCGGCGGTGACCTCGGCGAGGCGGCGAGCCGCATCAAGCTCGAAACCGAGTTGCTGGAGCGCCTGAAAGTCTGACGATACTGGCCGTCGCGGAAACGGTGATAAAGCCATTACTGCCAGAATGCAACGCCATGGACAAGCAAGCACTGACCAGAAGGTGTCGATTTTTTTTACACTCGTCGGCTCATGGCCGCAACCAGAATTGATCGACTCTCGGCAGGTAAATGATTTACCAGTCTTTTATCTCCTGATGACTGGAATGGCATAAAGCTTGCTTCTTTCGATTGAAAGCCAGAATGCAGCCACCGCCGTGGGTGGTCCTGTGCTGCTTCTCCGGCACCAGCGTGACATAGTTCGCAGAGGTGTTAGCGCCACGAGAGCTATAATGAATCATATCGGGCAACCATTGTTATCAGGGAAAGATCATGTCAGAGACCTCATCCGAACGAAACGAGCAGCGACGGAAGTTGCTCAAGAGGGCCGCTGTAGCGCCGGGAATTTTCCTGTTGCCGACGGGGTCTGCGCTGGCGGTCACCAGCCTGACCTGCGTCCAGAAGGGAGCACCCGGTCCCATTGACGTGATTGCGGACCCACTGCCAGGTGGCCCACCAGGCTCGCAGAATCCACCGGCAGCAGCCACCGACAAGTGGGTGCGGCGGTATGAGGAAACCATTCAGGGCGAAGTCAGAGTTTCCGGAAACTACCTGCAGTACGCCGACAACGATTACGTGCCGGTTGCCGGTGCTTCGTGCTGGAACTCCATTATCCCGGGTGGCAACGCGCAGCCCGGCACCAACCTGATTCCCTGATCACCATCACCACGGGTGATCTCGCCGGAGCAAGAGACGCTTGAAACGGCCTCTTTTGCGCAAGCTCGGCGATGGCGGCGCACTGTTTGATCCTGCTACCTGGCAGACGCGTATCCTGACACCAGCGGCCGTGGTCATTATTGAAGCACTCGCTGAAGTTGGCGAGATTCAATGCCCGCTGCCGACCAGCCGCGCACTGGATTATCTGCGCACCGAACTTGACATCGATACTGATTCACCCGAGATGCAACAGGTGTTGCGTTCTCTTCAGGAGATGGGCATGCTTGGCAGATGATTGCCCAGCAGACTCGTTTCCGTGACCTCCCCCCCTCCCTGCTGGCGGCACGCCTCGCCAAGACGGCGATCGAAATCGAGTTTGGCGCGGCAATCGTCCGCGTACGTTCGAGCCTTGACATCTTCGTTCGCGACTTCCAGCGCATCTACGGGGCGTTCGTCGTGCCCGAAAGGATCCCTTTCGCGGACTTTCATGTCGAGATCTGCGCCGGTCGAGGTTTGCGCACCTTTCTCAAGCCCCAATCCCGTTTCCTGATCGACGGCGTGCAGCCTTTCGATCCGTTCCCCAGGGAACAAGCTTTCCCCCATTTTGAGTGGGGTGTCAACTGGTGTTTTGCGCAGCGCTTCAACCAGCACGTATTGCTACACGCCGGCGCGCTGGCGCTTGGCGATGGGGCCGTCATCATGGCTGCACCGCCAGGTTCCGGCAAGAGCACGCTGACCGCGGCGATGATGCTGCGAGGCTTTCGCTTGTTGTCTGACGAGTTTGGCGTCCTATGCCCGCGGACAGGCCAGCTGTGGCCAATGCTGAAACCTCTGGCGCTCAAGAACCGCTCGATTGATGTGATTCGCGACTATGCCGAAGAGGCGATTCTCGGGCCGATCTACAAGGCTACGCGCAAGGGCGATGTGGCCCACCTGGCGCCCACCGATGATAGCGTTGACGCACGACGTCTCCCTGCCCATCCGCGGCTGGTGATCTTCCCAAGCTTTCGTGAAGGGGCACCGTTGACCACCCGCCGCCTGCCTGCCGAAGACGCTTTCGCCCGCCTGGCCTTCAACAGTTTCAACTACGGTGTCCTCGGGGAGACCTCGTTCAATGCCGTGGCTGATGTCATCGACTCCTGTCCTGCCTTCGCCCTCGAGTACAGCAGGTTTGACGAGGCGGTCGAGTCGTTGCGGGCAATGCTTGCCGAATCGACCGCCGCGAGGGAAGCCGCTTGATTGGCCTGGGACCCGCCGATCCCTGCCTACAGTGCCTGCTTGGGCTGCTTCGGGATCCGCGCTCGGCGCACAGCGTGAGCCTTGCCGACTGGGACAAGACGATCCGTCTCGCCCGGCAGGCCAGGCTGCTCGGCGTGCTTGCTCACCGCATTCAGTCGCAGGCGGAATGTCTCGAGAAGGTGCCGGATTGCGTGCTCGGCCACCTGCGGTCGGCGACAGCTTATTCCGAACATCGCGTGCAGATGCTGCGTATGGAGCTGGCAGCACTGGCCAACGCGCTGCCGGTCGAACTCCCCGTGGCGGTGCTCAAGGGCGCGGCCTATATCGTGCAGGATTTTGAGCTCGCCCGCGGACGTCTGCCGAGTGACGTCGACCTGCTGGTCAGCCGCGGGCAACTCGATCAGGCCGAAGCTGCGCTGCACGACGCGGGCTGGGTTGCCGAAGCCGGAGATGCCTATGTCGAGCGCTACTACCGCGAATGGAGCCATGAACTGCCGCCAATGCGTTTTCCCGGACATCCGGTCGAGGTCGATCTGCACCACACGATCACACCCGTGACGAGCCGTCTCAAGCCTGACACGGCAAGCCTGTTTGCCAATCTACAGCCGGTTAGCGGGCAGCGATTCCTGGTCCTGCAGCCGCTGGATCAGATCCTCCACGCAGCAGTTCATCTCTTCCAGGATTCCGAGCTGTTTGCCAACCTGCGCGACCTGGTCGATATCGACGGTCTGATCCGTGCGCACCTCCACTCGGCAAGCGACTGGCAGGCTCTTGCTGCGCGTGCCCGACAGCATGGTTTTGAACGCCCCCTGTGGTACGCGCTGCGCTACTGCCGAGCCTGGCTTGGCACGGCAATACCCTCTGACCTGCCGTTGGCCGCACCGCCAGCCGTCGCAATCCAGCTTATGGACTGGGTTCTTCCTCGCTGCACACTGCCCAGAGTCCCCGATCGACCGGCCGAAATATCGCGCCGGATTGCCGGGCTTTTTGGCGTACTCCGCTACCAGTGGCTGCGTATGCCACCTGGCCTGCTGCTGCGCCACCTCACCCACAAGGGCTTGCAGTCTCTGCGCCCAAGTACCGCCGCGCAGCGCAACATCAGGTAAGCGGCAGGGCTGGGGAAACGCCAGAGGGCAGAACCAACCGCCACTCAGGAATATCAAAGTGGGGGAGAAATGCGCAGCAAACCAGGCGCAATCTGGCGACCTCCCGGAATTCGTGCAAACGCGGGGCCTGCGGGAACAAGAGACTGAAAATGCCGTTTATACTGTAAATAATAACAGTATAACGCCATGGCCAACGACCTCCCCTTCTACGCCGAACTGCACTGCTGCTCCAACTTCTCTTTCCTCCGCGGTGCCTCGCATCCGGAGGAACTGGTCGAGCGGGCGCAGGATCTGGGCTACGGCGCCCTCGCTCTCACCGACGAGGCCTCGCTGGCGGGGGTCGTGCGGGCGCACAAGGCAGCCAGTGCACGCGGCCTGAAGCTGATCATCGGCGCCGACTTCCGTCTCGCCAGTCAACAGGGGCCAGGTTTCCGGCTGGTCCTGCTGGCGCAGAACCGCGCCGGTTACGGCAACCTCTCGGCACTGATCACGCTGGCACGCAGACGCTCGTGCAAGGGTGAATACCGTCTGCTCCGCGGCGATCTGGAGACACCCGGCCAGATCACCGGCGGCAGCGGCGCCGTCCCGGACTGCCTGGCACTGTGGATACCGGGCCCCGGCGCCAGCGCGGACGAGGGCCGCTGGCTGGCAACGCACTTTCCGGCCCGTTCCTGGCTGGCCATCGAACTGCACGCGGGCGCCAATGACGCGGCGCGACTCGCCATGCTGCTTGAACTGGCGACCGCGAGCGGCCTGCCGGCGGTCGCCACCGGCGACGTACACATGCATCTTCGCGCGCGCCGCCCCTTGCAGGATACGTTGACCGCGATCCGCCTGAACAGCACCTTGTTTGCTGCTGGCCACGCACTCTTTGCCAACGGCGAGCGCCATCTGCGCAGCCGCCTGCGGCTGGCCAGGATCTACCCGCCTGACCTGCTGGCCGAAACGCTGCGCATCGCCGCACGGTGCAATTTCTCGCTCGATGAACTGCACTACCAATACCCCGAGGAAGTCGTTCCCGACGGTCAGACGCCGTCAGCCTTCCTGCGCGCCGAGGTGGAAAAAGGCCTGCGCCAGCGTTACTCCGGCAGCGTACCTAGGAGTGTGCAGGAGCGAGTCGAACACGAACTTGCCCTGATCGCTGAACTCTCCTACGAGTCCTATTTCCTGACGGTCTACGACATCGTCAATTTTGCCCGCAGTCGCAATATCCTTTGCCAGGGGCGCGGCTCGGCTGCCAACTCGGCAGTCTGCTACAGCCTTGGCATCACCGAAGTCGACCCGGCACGGTCGAACCTCCTTTTCGAGCGCTTCATCTCCCGCGAGCGCGGCGAGCCACCCGATATCGACGTCGATTTCGAACATACGCGACGCGAGGAAGTCATCCAGTATCTCTATGCCAGGTACGGGCGCGAGCGCGCCGCACTGGCCGCGGCGGTGGTGACCTACCGCACCCGCGGCGCCCTGCGCGACGTTGGCCGCGTCCTCGGCTTTGGCAGCAGCCAGATCGACGCCCTCACCGCTTCGCTGGCCTGGTGGGACAAACGCGAGCAACTGCCCGATCGCCTGCGCGCCGTCGGTCTCGATCCGGCGGCACCGCGCGTCGCCAAATGGCTCCAGCTGGCGGAGGCCCTGCGTGGTTTTCCCCGCCATCTGTCGCAACATGTCGGCGGCTTCGTCATCTCGCGCGGCCCGCTGGCCCGCCTGGTGCCGGTTGAAAATGCCGCGATGGCGGAGCGTACGGTGATCCAGTGGGACAAGGACGATCTCGACGCGCTCGGACTGCTGAAGGTCGACGTCCTGGCCCTCGGCATGCTCTCGGCGATCCATCGCGCGCTCGACCTGATCGGCTACCGCATGCAGGATATCCCACCGGAAGACCCGCTGGTCTACGAGATGCTCTGCGCCGCCGACACGGTCGGTGTCTTCCAGATCGAATCGCGCGCGCAGATGGCCATGCTGCCACGTCTCAGGCCCCGCCACTTCTACGATCTGGTGATCGAGGTAGCGCTCGTCAGACCGGGCCCGATCCAGGGCGACATGGTCCATCCCTACCTGCGTCGCCGGCACGGCAAGGAAGTGATCGAAGCGATGCGACCGGAGATCGCCGCTGTACTCGGCCGCACCTGCGGTGTGCCGATTTTCCAGGAACAGGTGATGCAGCTGGCCGTCGTCGCTGCCGGCTTCACTCCTGGTGAGGCAGATCAATTGCGCCGGGCGATGGCTGCCTGGCGGCGCAAGGGCGGACTTGAACCCTTCGAACAGAAACTGATCGCCGGCATGCGTCAGCGCGGCCACGACGAATCGTTCGCTCAGCGCATCTGCGCGCAGATCCGGGGTTTCGGCGAGTATGGCTTCCCGGAATCACACGCCGCCTCGTTTGCCCTGCTGGTCTACGTTTCGGCCTGGATCAAGCGCCACCATCCGGCCGCTTTTCTCTGCGCGCTGCTCAACAGCCAGCCGATGGGCTTCTACTCGCCGTCGCAACTCGTACAGGACGCGCGCCGGCATGGCGTCGAGGTGCTACCGGCAACGGCCATGCACAGCGGCTGGGAAGCGCAGCTCGAAAACCCTACGCCAGCCACGGCGACTGACGGTCCGGCCGTTCGCCTGGGCCTTTGCAGCATCAGCGGCCTCTCACAGGCCGCTGTGTTGCGCCTGCTCGAAGCACGCCGGCAGCACCCCTTTGCCAGCGTCGCCGATCTCGCGACGCGCGCCCGACTGGCGCACAGGGATCTCGATCTGCTCGCCGCGGCCGGCGCGCTGGCCGACTTGGCCGGCCATCGTCGGCAGGCCGCCTGGGCGGTCGCCGGGGTTGCCGTACAACTCGATCTGCTGAGCAGCGTCGAGCCACCGGAGACCACTGCTGAAGCCACCCAACTCGCCGAACCATCCGAGGCCGAAAACCTGATTGCCGACTACGCCAGCACCGGCTTCACCCTTGGTCGCCATCCGCTGAGCCTGCTGCGCGCCCGCCTGACTGCGCAGCGCTTCGTTTCCGCCAGCCAGCTACTGAACGCAGCCGACCGCCAGCTCATGCGCGCTGCTGGAATCGTCACCTGTCGCCAACGGCCTGGCACCGCCAGCGGCATTGTTTTCGTCACCCTCGAAGATGAAACCGGGCTGGCCAATATAGTCGTACACGCCCGGCTGGTCGAGCAGCAACGCCGCGAACTTCTCGGTGCTCGCCTGCTCGGGGTCCTCGGACAGGTACAGCGCGAAGGCACGGTCGTCCATCTGGTGGCCAAGCGCCTGGTCGATCTTTCTGCCCTGCTCGGCCGCCTGCCAACCGCCAGTCGGAACTTTCACTGAGCCCGAGTGGGCCCTCAGGCGGTATTGCCCGCGACCTCGGCGTAGAGATCATGCTCGTCGGCATCGACCACCCGGACGCGCAGAAAATCACCCGGTTCGGCGTCGAAATGGTCGTTGACGAAAACCAACCCATCGATCTCCGGTGCGTCGGCTGGCGACCGGGCGATCGTTCCCTCCTCGTCGACCTCATCGACCAGCACCTCGATCTCGCGGCCGATCTTCGCCGCCAGCAACTCCGCCGAGATATCTTCCTGCAACGCCATCAGCCGCTGCCGGCGTTCCTCGCGAAGTTCCTCCGGCACCGGGTCCGGCAAGGCATTGGCCGCCGCACCGTCAACCGCCGAGTAAGCAAAGCAACCGACACGATCGAGACGAGCCTCGGCGATGAACGTCAGCAACTCCTCGAACTCGGCTTCGGTCTCGCCGGGGAATCCGGTAATGAAGGTGCTGCGCACCGTGATCTCGGGGCAGACGGCCCGCCACGCCCGCAGACGTTCAAGATTGTCCTCGGCACTCGCCGGACGCTTCATGGCTTTCAGGATGCGCGGACTGGCGTGCTGGAAAGGGACATCGAGATAGGGCAGAATCCGGCCCGCGGCCATCAGCGGCACCAGCGCGTCCACGCTGGGATACGGATAGACGTAATGCAGGCGCACCCAGATTCCCAGTTCGCCCAGCGCCTCGCAGAGTTCGCGCAGCCGCGTGCGCAGGGGACGCCCACCGACAAAGCCGGTCCGGTACTTCAGGTCCACGCCGTAGGCACTGGTATCCTGGGAAATTACCAGCAGTTCGCGCACGCCCGACTCGGCCAGTGTTCTGGCTTCCTGCAGGACATCACCGATCGGTCGGCTGACCAGCGGGCCGCGCATCGAAGGGATGATGCAGAAGGTGCAACTGTGATTGCAGCCCTCGGAAATCTTGAGGTAAGCAAAATGCTGCGGTGTCAGTTTGATCCCCTGTGGCGGGACCAAGCTGGTAAACGGGTCATGCAGCTGCGGCAAATGCGCGTGCACATGCTGCAGTACCTCGTCGGCGGCATGCGGCCCGGTCACCGCCAGCACCTGCGGATGCGCCTTGCGGATCACCGCTTCTCGCGCCCCCAGGCAGCCAGTGACGATCACCTTGCCGTTCTCCTTCAGCGCCTCGCCGATGGCCTCGAGCGACTCCTCGACGGCGGCATCGATGAAACCGCAGGTATTGACCACCACCAGATCGGCGCCCTCGTACGAAGGCGAGATCAGATAGCCCTCGGCGCGCAGCTTGGTGAGAATCTGCTCGGAGTCGACCAGCGCCTTAGGGCAACCCAGGGAAACGAAACCGATGTTTTTCGGCTTTGACATGATGCAGCGCCCGAATGAAAAGGGGTCGAGTATACAGCCACCTTCACTTCCCCGACCCAAGAAGCCGCAGCGCAGCAGGTGGAGCCCCCGTAGCTTGCTTGGCCCCGGTCGGGCGCTATGTCGCTCGGGGCGAGACAGCGCGGAGCCACATCCGCTCGACCTGTTCAGTCATGTTCTTGGGCAAGAGTTCGACTTCCCGATGGCTAACGGCATACACCCTAAGCAGGCGATGTTGTAATTGATTTTCGCTCAACCGTGAGGTGCGAAGTCGCTTACTGGATGGCCAGGAAGCAAAAAGCCCAACTCTTGAGTTGGGCTACCTGCTTGATTTACTGGTGCCGCTGGACGGAATCGAACTGTCGACCTTCGCATTACGAATGCGTGATTCCCGTCAAACCTACGCACTAATGAACCTTAATAAACGTATACACAGCAATATGTTAGTGCTAAACTTACCTTAACGGGCTAGCACTAAATATGACGAAATTTGATAGCCCATGCTAGCCCGGTGATAGCCCGATTTATGCGAGGTGAAAGAATGGCACAGATCAAGTTCGGCAAGATTGCCCTTCAGGGGCTTGAGCTTCCGCCGGCCGGAAAGCGGCTGACGGTTTACGATACCAAGGTGCCGAAGCTGGCCCTGCGAGTAACTTCAGCGGGAGCGAAAACTTTCTATGTCGTGAAGCGGGCCGGCGCATCAATGGCCTGGGTGAAGTTGGGCACCTTCCCTGACATGACGGTAGAGAAGGCACAAGCCGAAGCCGAAAGGATTCTTGGCGAGTTTGCCAGCGGCGCGAACCCTGCCGAGGCGCGGCGGACCTTCAAGGCAGAACCGACACTGACGGAGTTTTTCACCGAGTACGGCACCCGGCACGGCGAAAAGCTGGCGGTGTGGCGCGACATGCAGCAGCGATTCCGGGACTACCTGCAAAAATCCCTCGGCGACCGGAAGTTGACGACGATCACGAGGGCAATGATTGCCCGTGCGCTGTCCGATGTTGAAAAGGCCGGCAAGGCGGCGGCGACGGTCAGGCTTGTGCGGGCGCTGGCGTCTGGCATTTTCGGCAAGGCGATCGAATGGGGCTATATCGAAACGAACCCGGCGCAAGGCGTCAAGGTGGCGGGCCGCGTGGTGAGCCGCGATCGGTTCTTGCAAGCCGATGAACTACCCCGCTTCTTTCAATCGCTGGCCGAAGAGCCGAACATCGCCATGCGCGACTTCATCCTGCTGGCACTGCTCACGGGTGCAAGACGGGAAAATCTGTGTTCGATGCACTGGGCAGAAATCAACCTGGCCGACTCCGTCTGGCGCATTCCCGCCACCAAGAACGGCACCCCCCAGAATGTGACACTCTGCCCGGAAGCAGTGGCGATCCTCAAGGCACGGCAGGAGGCGACCGCCGGCGGGTTCGTGTTCCCTGGGCCGGGAGCCAGCGGTCACATGGTCGAACCGAAGAAGGCGGTCATTCGCGTCATGGAGCGGGCCGGCATCCCCTACGGCAGAAATGACCCGAACGGCGTAACGCTGCATGACTTGCGGCGCACCCTGGGAAGCTGGCAGGCAAGAACCGGCGCATCGATGGCGATCATCGGCAAATCCTTGAACCACAAGAGCCAGCAAGCGACGGCGATCTATGCCCGGCTGGACCTTGACCCGGTGCGGGCATCCGTCAATACGGCAACCGCGGCGATGATGGAAGCTGGCGGCATGAAAGAGGTGGCGGAAATAGTGCAGTTGCCGAAGCGGGGCGCGGCGTAGTCATGCCGGAAATCTCGCGGTTCTTCGGCATCGTCATTTACATGAACTGGCGCGAGCACCCGCCAATGCACTTTCACGCCGTCTACGGCGAGCATGAAGCCTTGATGACGCTGGACGGCAAGGTATACGCCGGTTCGCTACCGGGCCGGGCACTGTCGATGGTTCGAGAATGGATGGCGCTGCATCGGAACGAAATTGAAGCAGACTGGAATCTTGCACAACAGAAGAAGCCGCTGAATCCGATTGATCCTCTGGAGTAACGATCATGATCCTGCACACCACGGAAGTCACCCCGCTGTCCGGCTATCGCCTGTTTCTGCGGTTCAACAACGGCGAAGCTGGCGAAGTGGATTTGTCTGATGAAATCGACGGCGAAGTGTTCGAGGCGCTACGCGATCCTGCCGTGTTCGCCACGGCCAGTCAGCATCCAGTAATGCGCACGGCGGCATGGGCAAACGGCGCGGACCTTGCGCCCGAATTCCTGCTCGATCTGATGCGCGCGCAGCATGGCGACCGGGCCGCGTGAGCGTGGATTACCCGACTTCGCCCTATGGCTGGCGGACCTGGCAACAAGGAGAAACCCATGAAGCGCCCAATCTGCCGACACGGCGAAACCCGACCCGGCGCTGTGACTGTTCCACTTAAACGCGGCGGCATGACGATCGTTTTCCGTGAAGTCCCGGCGCTGGTCTGCGAGAACTGCGGCGAAGCCTTCCAGGACGCGGCCGTCACCGCTGCCTTGCTGGAACAAGCCGAACAGGCGGCGCTGGCGGGCGTGGAAATCGACGTGGGGCGCTTTGCGGTGGCCGCGTGACCTGAGAAAACCTGAGTTTTGCCGCGCCTATCTCGACGGAGAGAAAACCGGGTTCCCTTGCCCGGCTGGCGTGGCATCCTGAACCAAGGGCTGAGCGTGAAAGGGGCGCTATGGACTTCAAAGAAATTAATCAGCTTTGGCGGCTTGCCGATCCGTTGACAGTGGAACAAGCGGCGGCGCTGATTGCGGGCTTTGACCCGACTGCGGTTGACGCAAGCGGGATGTATTTCAGGAACCCGGAAACCGGCCTGAATGATAGCGACGGTATTTCATGGGTTCAGACTGCGCTTGCGGCGCTGGTGAATGCGATCAATGACAGAAAGCTGAGGGCGAAGCTCCAATATGATGCGGAACCGAGATACACGGCTGGCATAGACAATCTGCACGAAAGGGGTTATTGGGGTGGGGAGCATGTTGCCGAGATAAATGGGCAATGGCCTGACGACGAAGGAACCTACGTCATCAACAAAGAACCGAACTGGGGAAAAACAAGAGTGGCGGTTTCCGATCTGCGGCTATGGCTAGAAGACGCGGGTATCCGCACTGACTTTTTCTTCCCGACGGCAACCGATGCCCCCGATTACCTTGACCCGAAGAATTCTCGCTATGCCCCCAAGTTGGCGGCGGCGGTGCGGGCGTGGCAAGCCGTAACCGATCCCGGCGGAAGACATCCAAGGCAAGCCCTGATGAAATGGCTACGGGAACACGCGGCGGAGTTTGCTATGACCGACGATGAGGGAGTGCCGGTCAACCAAGCCGTAGAAGATGTTGCGAAAGTCGCGAACTGGCAACCCGGCGGCGGCGCACCCAAGACCCCCGGCGAGTAATCTACCCACCCCCAAGAGCCGCTCCAATACTGGCTTTCAGGGCTGGCACGGCTTGGAACCCACCCACCCCCAACGGGGGAACCTACCCACCCGACCCCCATTTTTCGGGGCGGGTTTTCTGAACCGCACCGGCTATTCGACCAATTTCCATTTATCTAGCATTCGCTCCGTGACCTGCGTTGTGCAGTTCTCAATTGGAGCGAATGATGACTACTCAAAATCTCTGTAATCTAATCGCAGCAGGCGCCGACCTGCTGGACGAGCAAGCGGCGGCGGCGCTGCTGACTGTGGCACCCGGCACACTCTCTGTGTGGCGCAGTGTCGGTCGGTACAACCTTCCCTTCATCAAGATCGGGCGCAAGGTACGGTACCGCCGTAGCGATCTGCTCGCCTGGCTGGAAAAGCGCACACGCGAAACCGGCGCAACGGCATAGGGGCGGCGACCGTGACCATAAAAGGAACGGGCCGCAACGGTGGCAACCGCGCGACCCAAAATACTACACTTGACGATCGCTATGATACCGCAACTGACCCGCTTAAAGGCTGGTTCAGTCTCGCCAGTGCCGTAAAGCCGTCGCGCAACCGGAAGCAGAAACGCGGCTGGCAGAGAGGGCGCAAATGATGAATGCACCCTTTCCAATGCCGCAAGCCGACCAGTCCGCAATTCTCAACGCGCTTGCAGCGCTGTTTCAGCCTGATGACGTGATCGAGATTCGATCCTTTACCAAGGGGCGCAAGCGCACCGACGCGGGATACTTCGACGGCGAGCACCGGCGACAACTGGCAGAGCACGCGATGCGGCTGAACAGTGGCGGCGCGGCGGTCTATGTGACCCTCAACCCGATCGACCCGCAATTGCTGGCGCGCTACTGCAACAGAATTGAACTCGGTGCGGCGGCCACGACGACGGATGCACAAATTACCCGGCGGCGCTGGCTGCTGCTCGATTTCGACCCGGCCAGACCGACCGACACGAGCGCGACCGACGCACAGCTTGAAGCGTCCAAGACGGTGGCGCGGGCGTGCTACCAGTCATTGAAGGCTGCAGGCTGGCCTGATCCTCTCGCGGCCGAATCCGGCAACGGCTTTCATTTGGTCTACCCGCTTGATCTTCCCAACGACAGCGAAAGCCGAGATTTGGTCAAGGGCGTCTTGGTCGGGCTGGCGGCGAGGTTCGACACCGATCAAGTGGAGGTCGACCAAAGCGTTTTCAATGCGGGCCGGATTACCAAGCTGTACGGCACGGTGGCGACCAAGGGCGACCATACCCCGCTGGCACCCTGGCGATTGTCGCAACTGGTGGCGACACCGGAGCGCCGCGAAGTGGTCACAGTCGATCAACTGCGCGCATGGCTACCGGCCAAGTCGGTAGCGCAACCCGCCAGCTATCAACCCGGCAACGGGCGGACCGGCGCTTTCGGCCTGGGCAACTTCCTGGGGCGCTTGGGTATCGAATTCGAGCAAGACGCCCATGAAGGAAGCGAGCGCTACAAGCTGGCGCACTGCCCGTTCAACCCGGAGCACGGCAAGGGCGAGGCGGCGATCTTCAGAAAAACCGGCGGCGCTTTGGGTTTTAAGTGTCAGCACAATTCCTGTGCTGACAAGTCCTGGGCGGACGTGCGGGCGCTGGTAGACAGGCCCCGGGAGCAACGCCAAGGGCCGTCAGTCGATTTCTCTGGCGTGCTGGCGACTGCGAATGCAACCCTGTCCTGGCCTGATCCGCACCCCCTGGCGGCGAAGGTGGAACCGGAACCCTATCCGCTGGATGCCCTGCCCCTGCCGATAAGGGCAGCGGTAGAAGAGGTCGTGGGCTTCGTCAAGGCACCTGTCCCGATGGTGGCATCGTCGGCGCTGGCGGCGCTGTCGCTGGCCGCACAAGCCCATGCGGATGTGCGACGCGACGAGATTCTTTCTGCTCCCGTCGGGCTTTTCATCCTGACCATTGCGGATAGTGGCGAGCGGAAATCACAGGCCGACAAGATGTTCACCAAGCCGATACTTGACTACCAGGACGCGCAAGCCGAAATCGCCAAACCGCTGATTAAAGACTACCGGGCTGCACTTTCGGCGTGGGAGGCCGAGCGCGAGGGCATTCTGTCGTCAATCCGGGCGGCGGCGAAAGCGGGCAAGCCCGTCGATAAGCTGCGCGGCGACCTGGCCGAGCGTGAACGCGACAAGCCGGAACCGCCAAGAGTGCCGAAACTGATCCGCGAGGATGCGACCCCCGAAGGGCTGGCGAAGAAATTGCAAATGGATTGGCCGTCGGCTGGCGTGGTATCGAACGAGGCCGGGATTGTTTTCGGGGCGCATGGCATGAGCAAGGAAAGCGCCATGCGGAACCTCGCGCTACTCAATAAGTTATGGGACGGCGGGCGCTATCAGTCTGATCGAAGCGATGAAGAGCGAAGCCGGGATGTTCGCGGAGCGCGGCTGACGATGGGCTTGATGATTCAGGAATCAACCCTGCGGGCATTCTTTGATGCGACAAAGGGGCTGGCGCGTGGCACGGGCTTCCTTGCTCGGTTTCTTGTGGCGTGGCCGGAAAGCACGATGGGGACGCGGTTCTATACCCCGCCCGTCTCGGGTAGCCCGGCTCTATCCGAATTCAATCGGCGCATTACTGCCCTGCTCAATAAACCTGTGCCAATCGACGATGACGGTATTTTGACCCCGCCCATGCTGCCCCTGACCTCGGAAGCGAAAGCGGCATGGGTGAGCTATCACGATGCCATTGAAAGCGAACTGGCGAGCGGCGGCGAGCTTTACGACGTGCGGGACGTGGCGAGCAAATCCGCCGACAGCGCGGCACGGCTGGCGGCACTGTTCCAGATGTTCGAGGGGGCGGGCGGCGCGATCGGAATCGCGGCATTCGAGAGTGCAAGCCTGATTGCGGCATGGCACCTGCACGAATCGCGGCGCTTCTTTGGCGAGATTGCGCTGCCGGCGGAACTGGCAGATGCGTCGCGGCTGGATACCTGGCTGATCGAATATTGCCGGCGGGAGAGGACGCATCTTGTCCCGACCCGCGAAGCGCAACGGCTTGGGCCGATACGCGACAAGGAAAATCTGGCGGGGGCTTTGCGGGAACTGGAAGAGCTTGACCGCGTGAGGGTGGCACAAGAGGGGCGGCGGAAAACCATAAAGGTGAATCCGGCGCTGGTGGGGGCAATGCGATGAGCCTGCTATCCAGACTTCGAGAGAAGCAAGCCGGCAGGTTTGCGACAGCGACACCTGCGACTGTTGCGACACAAGCAGGGGCAAGGGGGCGAACTGTCGCAAGTGTCGCAACTGTCGCTGTCGCAAAGTCCCCACAAGGGCAAACCGCATCCCGGGCAAGAGTCGGCGCTGACGATCCGGCGACCGCTTCCCGGCGCTGGCTGGTGCACTTCATCGACCGCGATCCGGTGGAAGTCACCTGCTGTCCCGAAGCGACCCATGCCGACGTTCTGGATCGGCACTCGGACGCGGTAGCGGCGGAACCTTTTACCCCGACCACCCGGCAACCGCCCACCCCCCTTACCGCTGAAGAGGAAACGGCAATCCGGGCATGGTTGGCGCTGATCGAGGAAACCGACAAGGCGATCATTGCCGAAGTCTTCGGTCGGTGCCAGCGGGATTCGGATGCGCGGGACTACTTCGCTAGGCGAGCGGCGGCGGAACTGCCGAAGCTGGAAGCCTTCCCAGATGACCGGCGCACCTGTTCGCAATGCCTCAACCTGCGGGGGCGGGCTTGCACCATTGCCAAGCCGGAACGTGGAGCGCTGGTGGTCGCCAATCGCGGTTATCGACCAGACCCAGCGCGGCTGTTGCGATGCGTGGGCTATGTACCAGGCGCGAATGATTCAGATCAACGAACCGGCGCAGAACGCTGGCCGGGACTAGTTCAGAAAGGCGGTGAATGATGGCGACCAATGCGAAGAAACAACCGGCGGTGATAGATGAGGCCGCAAAAGCGAAACAGGAAAAGGACAAAGCCAAGACCAATCTATCAAGTGCGATCAATGCGGCGGCAGTAATCGAGGCATACAGAAAGTCGGTATTTGGTGAGCAGCAAGGCGGCTTAATCGAAGTCTACGAGGAATTGAATGGTTCAATCAAAAAGTTGTGGGGCGGCGACCTGAAGAAATGCGAGGCCATGTTGCTTTCGCAGGCAGTGGCGCTGCAATCCATATTCACCAACCTGTCAAGGCGGGCAATCAATCAGGACTACCTGAAACAGATGGACGCCTATCTGCGGCTGGGCTTGAAGGCGCAAGCGCAGGCAGTGCGGACTATCGAGGCATTAGCCGAAATGAAGAACCCGCGAAGCGTGGCCTTCGTAAAACAGGCGAACATTGCCAATAATCAGCAGGTAAATAACGGGCAAATCTCGCAGGCGGAAAATTTTGAAAATCAACAAAGCAAACTATCAGGAGAACGCTATGAGCTATTTGAGAACACCGGAGCACAAAGCATTGCGAGCGGAATTAATCCGGCGCTGGAAACCGTGGGAGAAATCGACCGGGCCGAAATCCGAAGTGGGCAAGGCGAAGGCGTCACAGAACGCCTTCAAGGGCGGCTGGCGTGATGAAATGAAAGTGCTGAGGGCGATGCTCAAAGAGCAGGACGAAGGCTTGAAGCGTGTCGGCTGAACGCCGAGCATGATGCTTTCACCAATGCGTCATGGGCGGGCATGGCCGAACGGCTTGGGCTGATGAAGCGACGGCTGGCTGGCTTGGGTCTTGAACCACTTGATGACCCGGGCCGCTGAATCTGTTTCGCAAAACCGCACTCGAAGTGGCATCGCGACTTGCCTCGATTTATTTCCTTTTGTCCGCCTCCGTCCATGCTGTAAAGTCGCACGCTTGTGCCAAATGGCATCAGGACGCGAACAAGACCCGCTATGGCCCTCAAGAAATCCGAGCTCTACTCCTCCCTCTGGCAAAGCTGCGACGAGCTGCGCGGCGGCATGGACGCCAGCCAGTACAAGGACTACGTCCTCGTGCTGCTGTTCGTGAAGTACATCAGCGACAAGTTCGCCGGCCAGCCCTTCGCGCCGATCATCATTCCGCCGGGCGCCGGCTTCGCAGACATGGTCGCGCTCAAGGGCAAGAGCGACATCGGCGACCAGATCAACAAGAAGATCCTCGGGCCGCTGGCCGCAGCCAACAAGCTGTCCGACATGCCGGACTTCGCCGACGCCACCAAGCTGGGCAGCGGCAAGGAGCAGGTCGACCGGCTAACCAACCTGATCGCCATCTTCGAGAACCCGGCGCTCGACTTCTCGAAGAACCGCGCCGACGGCGACGACATCCTCGGCGACGCCTATGAGTACCTGATGCGGCACTTCGCCACCGAGAGTGGCAAGAGCAAGGGCCAGTTCTACACGCCGGCCGAGGTCAGCCGCGTGATGGCCAGCATCCTGGGCATCGCCAGCGCCAAGACCAGCAGCGACACCACGGTGTACGACCCCACCTGCGGCTCGGGCTCGCTGCTGCTCAAGGTGGGCGATGCGGCCACCGCCAAGGTCACGCTCTACGGGCAGGAAAAGGACTCCGCTACCGCCGGCTTGGCGCGCATGAACATGATCCTGCACGACAACCCCACGGCCCTGGTCAAGCAGGGCAACACGCTGGCCAACCCACTATTCTTTAACCCCGCCGGCCAGCTCAAGACCTTCGATTACGTCGTCGCCAATCCGCCCTTCAGCGACAAGCGCTGGAGCACCGGCCTCGACCCCGCCAACGACCCGCACGAACGCTTCAGGCACTACGGCACGCCGCCCGCCAAGCAGGGCGACTACGCCTACCTGCTGCACATCCTGCGCTCGCTCAAGAGCACCGGCCGTGGCGCCTGCATCCTGCCGCACGGCGTGCTGTTCCGCGGCAACGCCGAGGGCGTGATCCGCAAGAACCTCGTCCAGCGTGGCTACATCCTGGGCATCATCGGCCTGCCGGCCAACCTGTTCTACGGCACCGGCATCCCCGCCTGCATCATCGTGCTGGACAAGGCACAGGCCCAGGCCCGCGCATCGGCTAAGGGCCGCATCTTCATGATCGACGCCAGCAAGGGCTTCCGCAAGGACGGCCCGAAGAACCGCCTGCGCGAGCAGGACATCCACCGCATCGTCGACACCTTCATCCGCCAGGTAGACATCCCCGGCTACGCACGCCGGGTGCCGCTGGCCGAGATCAGCGACCCGAAGAACGACTTCAACCTCAACCTGCCGCGCTACATCGACAGCACCGGGCCCGAGGACCTGCAGGACATCGACGCCCACCTGCGCGGCGGCATCCCCGACCGCGACCTCGACGCGCTGGCGCCCTACTGGCAGGTCTTCCCCAGCGTGCGCGCCGCGCTGTTCGAGCCCGCCAGCCGCCTGGGCTACAGCCAGCTTCGCGTCGCGCCCGCCGACATCAAGCCCGCCATCTTTGGCCACGCCGAGTTCACCGCCTTCATCGTCACCGCCACGAAGCTGTTTGCGCAATGGAGGGCCGCCAACAGCCCGCACCTGCGCGGCTTTGCCCAGGACGGCCACCCCAAGGCCCTGATCGAGAACATCGCCGAGGCGCTGCTCGCCAGCTTCGAGCACGCCCCGCTGCTGAACGCCTACGACATCTACCAGCACCTGATGGACTACTGGGGCGAGACGATGCAGGACGACTGCTACCTCATCGCCACCGACGGCTGGGTGGCGGCCGCCCAGCCCCGGCTCATCATCGAAGACAAGGCCAGCAAGACCAAGACGCGGCCCGACTTCGCGCTCGGCAAGAAGAAGTACGCCGCCGAACTGATCCCGCCCGCGCTCGTCATCGCCCGCTACTTTGCCCAAGAGCAGGCTGCCATCGAGGCGCTGGAGGCGCAGCTCGCCGCCCTGGCGCAGCAGATGGAAGAGATGGCCGAGGAGCATGGTGGCGAAGGCGGCCTGCTGGAAGATGCGAAGAATGACAAGGACAAGCTGACCAAGGCCAGCGTCGTGGCGCGGCTGAAGGAGATCGGCAAGACCGACCCCGACACCGCTGACGAGCGCAAGGTACTGCAGGACTACCTGGCCGTCATCGAGCACGACGCCGACACCGGCGCCAAGCTCAAGGCCGCGCAGGATGCGCTGATGGCCAAGGTGGCCGCCAAGTACGGCCAGCTCACCGAGGACGAGATCAAGACCCTCGTCGTGGACGACAAGGTGGCTGGCCGCCCTGGCCGCCGCGGTGCAGGGCGAACTGGACCGGGTGTCACAGACGCTCACGGGTCGGATTCGGCTGCTCGCTGAACGCTACGCCGTGCCGCTGCCGCAGCTCACCGGCGAGGTTGCGATGCTTGCCGCCCGCGTCGATGAACACCTCAAGAAGATGGGGGCGGTATGGGCGTGAGGCCTGGGTACAAGAAGACCGACGTGGGCGTGCTCCCAATGCAATGGGAAACGCCAAGAGTTGGCGAAATCTGTGGCTGCATCGTTCCAGGCAGGAACAAGCCACAGCTCTTTGACGGCGACATTCCGTGGATCACGATGCCCGATTTGGAGGATGGGAAGCCGGTCACGGGGTCGAGACTTGGTTTCTGCATCTCGCGTTCAGAGGCCAAAGCTGTGGGCTCGAAGGTCGTTCCGCCTGGCTCGGTGCTCATGTCATGCGCCGGTGAACTTGGAATTGTTGCGCTGACGCAGAACGAGATTGTCGTGAATCAACAGCTTCATGTGTTTCTCCCATCAGAGCGTGTAGACGCGAAATTCCTATTGAACGCGCTCGCCTACCAAAAGGACCGAATCACCAGTCTCGGCACCAAGACGGCCGTCCCTTACCTCAACAAAGGTAGCTGCAATTCGATTCCAGTCCCACTTCCGCCATTCCATGAGCAACGCGCCATCGCGGAGGCGTTGAGCGATGTGGATGCGCTGCTAGGCGCGCTGGACCGGCTCATCGCCAAGAAGCGCGACCTCAAACAGGCCGCCATGCAGCAACTCCTCACCGGCCAAACCCGCCTCCCCGGCTTCCACGGCGACTGGGAGGTGAGGCGACTTGGGGAAGTGGCTTCGCTTTCCAAAGGAACCCAACTTCGTAGCAGCGAACTCGATCAGAGTGGGGTATTCGCCCACCTGAACGGGGGCATCACGGCCTCGGGCTATACGAACAAGTCGAACACACCAGCAAATACCATTGCCATCAGCGAGGGAGGAAACTCGTGCGGCTTCGTCCAGTTCATGAGAGAGCCGTACTGGTGCGGCGGCCACTGCTATTCCGTGATCCCGGATGAAATCGACAACCGATTCCTGTATCACGCCTTGAAGGGGCAACAGTCGGCCATCATGGCGCTTCGGGTCGGTTCGGGTCTGCCGAATGTGCAGAAGAGCGCCCTGCTCGATTTCGACGTGAACTATCCGGTCGATCCAAACGAGCAGCGCGCGATCGCTGCCGCATTGGGCGAGATGTATAGTGAACTGGAAAAGCTAGAGCAGCGCCACGACAAGACCCGCGCCCTCAAGCAAGCCATGATGCAGGAATTGCTCACCGGGAAGACGCGCCTGGTATGAAGATCTCCACCATCCTCGACCACATCGACAGCGGCCACATGGCGCTACCCGAGTTCCAGCGCGGCTACGTGTGGAACAGCGATCAGGTCCGCAAGCTGTTCACCTCGCTCTACCTGCGCCGTCCGGTGGGTGGGCTGCTGGTCTGGGCGACCGAGTCGAAGTCGGCAGCGCATCGCGGTGATGGCCCATTGGCGGCCGGCGTGGTGAAGCTGCTGCTCGACGGGCAGCAACGTATGACCTCGCTCTACGGCGTGGTTCGCGGCAAGCCGCCGAAGTTCTTCGATGGCAACGCCAAGGCGGTCACCGGGCTGCGCTTCCATCTGGAGCAGGAAGTCTTCGCCTTCTACCAGCCGGTGACGATGAAGGACGACCCGCTGTGGATCGACGTGACGGCCCTGATGAGCCAAGGGCAGACCGGGCACGAAACTCTGGTCGAGCGGCTTGCGGAGGACCCCAAGGTCGGCGTCAAGGCTGTCAAGTACTCCGCGCGAATCTCGCGCATCCTGGGCATCCTGGACATCGAGCTACACACCGAGGAAGTGACGGGCGTCGACAAGACGCTGGATGTCGTCGTCGACATCTTCAACATGGTCAACAGCGGGGGCACCAAGCTCTCCAAGGGCGACCTGGCGCTGGCCAAGATCTGCGCCGACTGGCCGAAGGCTCGCGACACGATGAAGGCCAAGCTGAAGGAGTGGGCCAAGGCGGACTTTCACTTCAACCTCGACTGGCTGCTGCGCTCGGTCAACACGACGCTCACCGGAGAGGCGAAGTTCCAGTTCCTGCACGAGAAGAGCGCGGAGGAGATCCAGGACGGGTTGGAGCGTGCGACCAAGCATGTGGAAACCAGCCTCAACCTCATCAGCGGGCGGCTCGGGCTGGATCACGACCAGGTGTTCTTCGGGCGCTTCGGCGTGCCGGTGATGGTGCGATACCTCGACCGCCGCAGCGGCCCGATGACGGCTGCCGAGCGCGACAAGCTGTTGTTCTGGTTCGTGCAGGCCGGCATGTGGGGCCGGTTCTCGGGCTCGACGGAATCCTTCATCGACCAGGACCTGGCTGCACTGGAAGGGCCGGACGGCGGCCTGGACAAGCTTCTGGAGCAGTTGCGCCTGTGGCACGGCGGGCTGCGTGTGGAGCCGGGGCACTTCACGGGGTGGAGCCTGGGCGCACGGTTCTACCCGGTGCTCTACCTGATGACGCGCATGGGCGAGGCGCGGGACTGGGGCACGGGGCTGCCGCTGAAATCCAGCCTGCTCGGCAAGATGAGTCGGCTGGAAGTGCATCACATTTTCCCCAAGGCCAAGCTCTACAAGCGTAACTACCGACGACCGGAAGTGAATGCGCTGGCGAACTTCTGCTTCTTGACCAAGGACACCAATCTCGTCATTACCGACCGGCTGCCGGAGGAGTACTTCCCTCAAGTGGAGATGGCGCATCCCGGTGCGTTAGCGTCGCAGTGGATCCCCACCGATCCGGCGTTGTGGAAGATCCAGAACTTCCGCGAATTCCTTGAAGCCCGCAAGACACTGCTGGCCGCCGAGCTGAACAAGCGCATGGAGGACCTGCTGCACGGCGACACGCGCTGGCTGGCCGGCCCTGCCTCCATGGTGACCGCCGCGGCACCGGTCGGCAGCGGCATCACCAGCGAACAGGAAGAAGAACAGCTTGAAGCCCTCAACGCCTGGATGGAGGCGCAGGGGCTGCCGCGCGGGCTGCTGGCGTATGACTTTGCCGACGAAGCCACGGGTGAACAGAGGGCCGTCTTCGACCTGGCTTGGCCGAATGGTATCCAGGAGGAGCTGAGCCAGCCCGTGGTCGTGCTCTTGAACGAGAGCACCGAGACGATCGCGGTTGCCAGCCAAGCGGGCTACCGATGCTTCACGAATGCCGATGAGTGCCGGCACTACGTCAACACCGAGATTCTGGCCGGGGAGACGGTGCCTTGAACGGCGTCGGCACTCCCGAACGCGCCACGCAGAACCGCGTGCTAGCCCTGTTCCGCGACGAGCTTGGCTATCGCGCGCTGGGCAACTGGACCGACCGCGCCGGCAATAGCAATGTTGAGGAGGGCCTGCTCAGCGCCTGGCTGGGCAAGTCGGGCTACTCGCCCGACCAGATCGGCCGAGCCCTCTATCTGCTGCGCACCGAGGCCGATAACCCGAACCGCAGCCTCTACGACAAAAACATGGCCGTCTACAGCCTGCTACGCTACGGTGTGCCAGTGAAGACGGAGGCCGGCAAGGTGACCGAGCAGGTCAAGCTCATCGACTGGGAGCGGCCGCTGGCCAACGACTTCGCCCTCGCCGAGGAAGTGACGCTGCGCGGCGGGCTGGGTGGGCACGAGCGGCGACCCGATCTGGTGCTGTACGTCAACGGCATTGCGGTGGGCGTGGTCGAGCTGAAGAACAGCCGCACGTCCATCGGCAACGGCATCCGGCAGAACCTGTCGAACCAGTCGCCAGAGTTCAATGCCTGGTTCTTCAGCACGGTGCAGTTCGTCTTTGCGGGCAACGACTCCGAGGGGCTGCAGTACGGCACCGTCGGCACGCCGGAGAAGTACTTCCTGAAGTGGAAGGAAGACGAGACCGACAACAGCCGCTTCAAGCTCGACAAGTACCTGCTGAAGATGTGCGCCAAGGCGCGGCTGGTCGAGCTGATGCACGACTTCGTGCTGTTCGACGGCGGCGTGAAGAAGCTGCCGCGGGTGCACCAGTACTTCGGCATCAAGGCGGCGCAGAAGCGCGTCAGCGCCAGCAACGGCAGCAGGGGCGGCATCATCTGGCACACGCAGGGCAGCGGCAAGAGCATCGTGATGGTGCTGCTTGCCAAGTGGATCCTCGAGAACCGGCCCCAGGCGCGCGTCGTGATCGTCACCGACCGCGACGAACTGGACAAGCAGATCGAGGGTGTGTTCGCCGAAGCCGGCGAGCCCATCAAGCGCACCAGCAGCGGGCACGACCTGATGAGCCAGCTTGGCCAGGCCACGCCGAGGCTGCTGTGCTCGCTGATCCACAAGTTCGGCCGCAAAGGCGTGGACGACTTCGACGCGTTCATCAAGGAACTGGCCGCACAGCCCAGCCCCACCGTGGGCGAGGTGTTCGTCTTCGTCGACGAGTGCCACCGCACCCAGAGCGGCAAGCTGCACAAGACGATGAAGGCGCTGATGCCCGCCGCCGTGTTCATCGGCTTCACCGGCACGCCGCTGCTGAAACAGGACGCGCAGACCAGCCGCGAGGTGTTCGGCGACTATATTCACACCTACAAGTTCAGCGAGGGCGTGGAAGACGGCGTGGTGCTCGACCTGGTGTACGAGGCGCGCGACATCGAGCAGAGCCTGGGCTCACAGGACAAGATCGACCAGTGGTTCGACGTCAAGACCAAGGGCCTGAACAGCTGGCAGAAGGCCGCGCTGCGCGAGCAGTGGGGCACGATGCAGAACGTGCTGAGCTCGCGCTCGCGCATGGAGCGCGTAGTCGAAGACATTGTGTTCGACTTCGGCGTGAAGCCGCGCCTTGCCAGCCAGCGGGGCAACGCCATCCTGGTGGCGTCGAGCATCTACGAGGCGTGCAAGTACTTCGAGCTGTTCCAGAAGACAGTGTTCAAGGGCAAGTGCGCGGTGGTCACGTCGTACAATCCGCTCGCGAAGGACGTGACGCTGGAAGAGACCGGCGCCAACACGCAGACCCAGAAGCAGTTTCTCTACGACACCTACACGGCGCTGCTGAAGGGTGTGGACGCGCAGCCGGGCAAGTCCAAGACCGAGACCTACGAGGACCACGCCAAGAAGCTGTTCAAGGAGCAGCCCGCCAACATGAAGCTGCTGGTGGTGGTGGACAAGCTGCTCACCGGCTTTGACGCACCGAGTTGCACCTACCTCTACATCGACAAGAGCATGCAGGACCACGGCCTGTTCCAAGCCATCTGCCGCGTCAACCGGCTGGACGGTGACGATAAGGTCGTGGGCTACATCGTCGACTACAAGGACCTGTTCAGGAAGCTGGTCAACGACAAGGGAACTGGGGCACTACAGGTCTATACGTCGGAGCTGGACCACAGTGCGCCCGGCGTCAGCCCCGATGTGCTTTTGCAGGACCGCCTCACCAAGGGCCGCGAGCGGCTTGACAGCGCGCTGGAAGCCGCAGCGCTGATCTGCGAACCGGTGAAGCCGCCGAAGGGCGAGCTGGAGCACATCCACTACTTCTGCGGCAACGTCGAGATAGCGGCCGAGCTGGCCGCGCATGAGCCGCAATGCGTGGCGCTGTATACGGCAACGGTGTCGCTGGTGCGAGCCTATGCCGCCATCGCCGACGACCTGGAGGCCGCCAAGTACAGCACCGAGGACATCACGCGCATCAAGAAGGACCTGCAACGCTATCTGGACCTGCGGGAGATTATCCGCAAGGCCGCCGGCGAGACGATCGACCTCAAGGCGTATGAGGCCGACATGCGGCACCTGATCGACACCTTCATCGAGGCCGACGAGCCCAGGCCGATCTCCGCATTCGGCGACATGCCGCTGCTGGAGCTGATTGTGAAGGCGGGTATCGCCGGTGCGGTCGACAGCCTGCCGAGTGGCATCAAGGGCAACAAGGATGCCGTGGCTGAGACCATTGCGAACAACGTGCGCAGCCGGATCTTGCAGGAGCACTTGAACAACCCGGCCTACTACGACCGGATGTCGAAGTTGCTGGAGGAGATCCTGGCCGACCTGCGGGCCAAGCGCGTGGATTACGAGGCCTACCTTCAGCGCATTGCGGAAGTGGTTAGGCGCGTGCTGCTCGGCCAGGCGCCTGACACCCCTGAGGTCCTGAGGACGCGGCCATGGCTGCGCGCGCTGTACGACAACTTGGTGGCAAAGGCCGGGCTCGGCACTGCCGATGCCGTCCACGAACAGCCGGCCCCTGCCTACGGCGCCGCGGACAACCCGACACTGACACTCGCGCTGGCCATCGACGAAACCGTGCGACGGGTGCGGCCCGACGACTGGCGTGGACACCAGGCGAAGGAGAACGAAATCAAGCGCGCCCTGCTGCCTCTGCTGCGCAACGATCCTCAGGAGGTCGAGCGCATATTCCTGATCATCAAGGCGCAGCGAGAGTACTGATGGTCACGCAGATCGAGCTCGGTGATGTCGTTCTGGACGTGGTCAAGAAGGACATCCGGAACATTCACCTGAGCGTCTACCCGCCGACCGGCCGCGTGCGGCTGGTCGTCCCCGAACGAATGAAGCTCGACACGATCCGGCTGTTCGCGATCTCCAAGCTCGCCTGGATCAAGCAGCAGCAGCAGAAGCTGCGCGAGCAGGAACGGGAGAGCCGGCGCGAATTCATCGACCGTGAGAGTCACTACGTTTGGGGCCGGCGGGTGCTAATGAAGCTGGTCGAGGCGGATGAGCCAGCAACTGTGCAGCTACGTCACTCCACGCTGCTGGTGAGCGTTCGCCCTGGTACCGATGAAGCGGGCAGGGAAACGATCGTGTCGAACTGGTATCGCCAGATGCTGAAGGCCGAGGTGGCACCTCTGATCGCGGCGTGGGGGCCGCGGCTCACGGTCAAGGTGAGCGGGTTCTACGTGCAGCAAATGAAGACCAAGTGGGGTAGCTGCAATCCGTCGGCTTGCACGATCCGCTTGAACACGGAACTGGCGAAGAAGCCGAAGGAGTGCCTTGAGTATGTGGTCGTGCACGAAATGCTTCACCTCCTTGAGCCCACGCATAGCGATCGCTTCATGGCATTGCTTGGACTGCACTATCCGACGTGGCGGGAGACGCGGGCGAAGTTGAACGAGTTGCCGTTGGCAGATTGGCCCAGTGTTTCCTCGACCGGGCTCGTCCAACAGACGGGGTAGATCGTGGGTTCGCCTCGCTCGAACGATCTATCCTTATTCGTTAGGCGCACCGGCACGCCCAACAAATACCTGGTGCTCTGACTTCGGGCTGAGCACACCGGACTTAACCAAGCCGCTCAGAAGCGCAACCCTAGTATGGCCCTCTACCAAGTGCAGCCGCTCGGCAACTGCTGGTTGAAATCCTTTTATAAGTACCGGTTCGCGTGACCACGTTTGATGCTTGGTCCAATGCTCTATTACGTCCGCTCGCGTGTCTATGCACCGCCAGCCACACTCTGCAAATGCCAACGGGCGAGCCTCAACAGTCCGAAACCAGTTTGCAAAGCCAGGGTAGAAAGACGCCTGTATGAGTTCTGCGGCAAAAATTGGGGCCGAGACCCAAGCTATGGAGGACAATTCCAAATCTGCATATTGTTCTTGGAACTCACCTTTCCTGCCATGGTGAGAATACACCTGCTCAATCACATCTAGCGGAGTCTCCGGCAGAAGAATACGAAGTGCATCGGGATATATGATTTCGGTATCTTTGTTGTAAGGCTGACTGAGAAGATCGCGAAATTTCATGTGCGCCTAGGCCTCGCCCGGCGGCGCTTGGAGAGGGCCTTTGCTCGATGGCTCTGACGCGCTGCATGAATGGCCACGTTCGCCTACGTGTCTATGGATTTTGACAGCCAAGCGGAGAATCCGGGTTCAATGTCATCGGCAAAGGCGATGAGGCCTGCAAGCTCTCGTTGCTCATCTGGACTCAGCTTGCCCAGGATCATTCGATGGTACATGGCACGAATTTCACGCTTTCGCTTTCGTCCGATTGAAGTCTGACGATCGGCCGTCAGGGTCACGCCTGTGATTACCCTCCTCCCTGCGCGAGACGCGAAGACGGTCTTCCTCTCGTTCAGTTCCAGTTGTGGATAGTTCAGACTCCCAGCCAGCTTCGCCACTAGACCGGGGTAGTTGTTGAGGGTGCCCGAAGTCCGCGACGAAAGTGCGAGATCGTCGGCATAGCGTGTATAGGTGACGCTATCCGATGCGGCCGCCGACGAAAGCTGCTTGTCAAAGTCGAACATGACACTGTTCGACAGCAGTGGCGAGCTCGGTGCGCCAATGCAGAGTCTCAGCGGGCCCTGGCGCTTGGGCGCCCAAGTACATACATAGGCAATCAGCTTAATCGCGGACGGGTCGTACTGTTGTCCACAGTGGATCTCGAGGTGCCGAACGATGTCGGTCATCAGGATGGACGGGAAGAAGTTCCTGAAGTCCATCTTGAGCAAATAGTCGCTTTCAACGTGCCTCTGGGCATTTTTCTTGATCGAGGCCCCCGAGCGGTAAGCCGTAGCAGCGTCGTGGAGCGGCAAGAGCGGTTTAAGGCGCTTGATAAGCCAGCGTTGAATGGCTTTCACCTCTCGCGCAGGTTGAGCCACCTCACGCAGCCCGCCGGTACGCTTAGGTATGTAGAAGACTTTGTACCGTATGGGGGCGGTTCGAACGATGCTCTGCAGGTGGCCGGCAAGCATGCCAAAGTCTGACGACATTTTTAACAGAAGGTCGTTAGCGCAGAGCATGGCGCCTTCTCACTTCTTGAATTGCTTTGAAGCGCTTCTTGTCGTTCTGCGCATAGTCTTCCATTTGATTAGACCTAAAGCGAGAAAAGTCGACTCCTCCCTCACGTAGGTGAAACCGATAGAACTGCCTTTCTTCAATGCCAACGTAAAAGCGCTGATCGCCCTTCGGCTCGACAGCGATGAGTTTGACCTTCTCAAGCAAGAATAGATACTGCTTTAGTTCTGACTCAATTTTCGGATGGCCAAGTTTCTCCAGGATTCTCCGCATTTCGCGAAGCGTCAGTGCTGAACATAAGCTCAGAAGATCGCAGATCAGAAGTGCGGTGTCCAGCCAGGACGTTGGTCTGAACTTGTGCTCTGGTGCGGGCTTCTTGGCTCGATTGAGGACGGCTTCGGCTAGTTCTGGCTGTAGCTCTTGCGCGGCCCTCGCGTCGAATTTTGGCTGGCGATCAACTTGGATTGTCCATCTATGACATTCGGCCGAGTTGCTATGCACTTTCTCCAGGTAGTCGACTGGGCCCAACCTAATGAACGATGAACTCTGATAGTGGTCAGTCTCGATGAAGACGAGCAGCTTCCCCTGAAACTCTTCCACGACTGAAAACAGCCCAAGCTCTGCGATCGAGCCTGAGCTTTCGAGTACAAGGACGATGACGGATGACAGCTCTGCGAGGTGCCGCTCGAAGGAGACTAGGTCTTGGTAAATGGAATCGTGCGACCAGTCCTTGTAATGTTCTGCTACGCGTATGCGCTTCTTGACGACGCTGTCTTTAGCCAGTTCCCGGCACATCGCATCCCGGATAGAGACTGGCTCATGTGACAGGACATCCGTTTGTCCGCCACACAAAAAAATGAAGCCCTCGTAGGGCTTCAACCGTGATGCTTGCAGGTCAATCTTTGCAAAAAGTTCTTCCCTCATCACGTTCTTGCTAGAAAAGTTCCTACCTTAAATTGTGCGGTGAAACCGGCTTCGGGTTCTCCGAGTGCCCGCAGGCGAACCCGAAGCCGGTTTCACCGCGGTAAATGCACTCAATCATTGCAAGTCTGGCGAAGCGCCCGACTGTCTCTACGTGACCCATCCGTAGAACGCGTAAGAACAAGTGGATGGTATCGGTTCTATCGGTAGTAGGTCAAGGCGAGGATCGGTGTCCGTGGGTTTGAGACTCGGCACACGCCTTGGCACTCCGGCGGAGCAGGTGTGCGTGTGTTGGAGCCGGGCGAAGCTGGGCGGTTGGAGGCTGGGCGTGTTGCTACGGTGTGGTTTGCGAGGCCTAACGAATAGCGTTTGTCTGCCGCGCCGAAAGCGTTCGGCCTTGCCGCTGGCGTATTCGCAGCAGATAAACCTCGTTGGACTGAAGCGCCTCGACGGCGGTACGTAGGGGATTGTAAGCGTCCGGCGCGTTGGTTCAAGCCGCGGGTACCCGGCGCCAGGCGTTACTGCCTAACGGCGAAGTGTCGATCACGGCTCCTCGATGTTGCTGGCGGTGGCCAGATTGGGATGAGGCAGCGCACCGTCGGACAGATCGCCGACCAAGCCGGGCTCAACCTGATGCTGCCAGCAGCGCGTTGGCGCTGTCGTCGGGCCGGTACAGCAGGGGATAAATCTCTGACGCCGATCAACGGCAACGGTTCGCCTATCGGCATGCGCACGCCCGCGAAATTGAGACAGGGGCGACGAAATCTTGGTGCAAACCCAAGAAAAGGCAGCTGCTGCTAGCCCGGTGCTAGCCCGACAAAAAGCCCGACCATGTAAGTCGGGCTAAATGCTTGATTTACTGGTGCCGCTGGACGGAATCGAACTGTCGACCTTCGCATTACGAATGCGCTGCTCTACCGACTGAGCTACAGCGGCACGGCTTTCTTGCAAGCCCTGCAGGACCGGAATTCTAGCAGCGCCATCCGATATTTGGAACCTCTATTTCGAATGACCGGCCGCTAGTCCAGTCTGGCCAGAGTCGACTTGGCGAGCGGCGGATTCTTCGCCAGGTACTTCCTGATTCCCGAAAAAATCGCCTCGGCCATCTTGTCCTGGTAGGCATCGTCGTTCAGCCGCTTCTCTTCCTCGGGATTCGAGATGAAGGCCGTCTCGATCAGAATCGATGGGATGTCGGGCGCCTTGAGAACGGCGAATCCGGCTTGCTCGACGCTGGCCTTGTGCAAGCGGTTGATACCGCCGAGTTCGCCAAGCACCGCCTTGCCGAGCTTAAGGCTGTCGTTGATCGTCGCAGTTTGCGAGAGGTCCAGCAGCGTGCGCGCCAGGATTGGATCCTTGACGTCGATATTCACCCCGCCGATAAGATCGGCCGCGTTTTCCTTCTGCGCCAGATAGCGTGCAGCCGAACTCGAGGCGCCACTCTCGGAGAGAACGAAGACCGAAGACCCGTTCGCATCCGGCCGGACAAACGCGTCGGCGTGAATCGAAACGAACAGGTCGGACTGGATTCGCCTTGCTTTCTGCACCCGGGCATGCAGTGGAACGAAGAAATCCGAATCGCGGGTCAACACGGCGCGCATGTTTGGCTCCGCCTCGATCTTGGCCTTCAGGCGCCGGGCAACGGCCAGCGTCACGTTCTTCTCGTAGCTGCCGCCCCTGCCGACGGCTCCCGGATCCTCACCGCCATGCCCTGGATCGAGCGTGATGGTCACCAGGCGATCGACTACTGGCTTGCCCGGCCGCTTGGCAACCGGCTTCTGCTCGGCGACCGGTTCGGATTTCGGCTCTCGCCTGATCTCCGGATTCTCCTGCGGACGGTTCTCGGACTTGCTGACGGGTCTGCTCTCGACCACCGCCGGCGATGGCTCCTTGTTGTCAAGCAGCGAGAGGAGCGGATCAGGCGGGTTCAAGGGGTAGACGTCGAGCACCAGTCGATGCCCGTAAGTACCGACTGGCGGCAGCTCGAAGACCTGCGGATTGACCTCGCCCTTGAGTTCCATGACCAGGCGGACAACGCCGGGTTTGTAGCGACCCGCGCGCAACAGCCTGATGTTCGGATCGTCCGGGGCCACCTTGTTGGCCAGACCCTCCAGGACATTGTTCAACTCGATGCCCTCGAGGTCGACCACCAGGCGCTCGGGGTTCCTGACCAGGAAATGCGTATATTTCAGGGGCGCGGCGTGCTCGATGGCGACCCGCGTGTAGTCTGCTGCGGGCCAGATACGAACCGCAAGGACGCCCGCATTGCGGGCGGGAGCCGCTCGCGACAGCGGACTCACCGTCAGCAGCAGCGACGCACCGGTCAACTTGATCAGCCGGCGGCGTCCGGTCAGCCGCTCCTGAGCGCTTTCAGACATTCTTGTCCCTCCTCACTGCACGCAACGACGTCCACCGCACGGCCGTTTTCGGCAAAGCGGAAGCGAACCATGAGGTCAGCCGACGGCAGGCAACCCTCGGCCTTTTCAGGCCATTCGACCAAGCAAACGGCATCGTCACGGAAATACTCGCCAAACCCTGCATCCAAAAACTCTTCTGGAAAGTTGAAACGATAGAAATCAAAGTGATACCAGTATATCCTCGAAATCACATAAATTTCAACCAATGTATAGGTAGGGCTTTTGACCGGCCCGCCGTGACCCCGTGCGCGCAACAGTGCGCGCACGAGGGTGGTCTTGCCGGCACCAAGGTCGCCGTCGAGCCAGACCACCATGCCGGGAGCAAGCAATGGCGCCAGTTGCTGCCCCAGACTGGCGGTCGCATCTTCATCTGGCAGGTGCAGGGTCAGCGTGGACTGGTTATGATCGGAACTATGCACGAAGGGGACTCCCAAACAGCCGGCGGAGAAGGCCCGGCGAGCGGCCAGCCCGACTATGCCGGAATGGTGCGCAGGATCAGGGACTGGGGACAGGAACTTGGCTTTGCGTCGACCGGCATCGCCAGCGTCGATGTGTCAGCGGCCGTACCGTGGCTCACGCGCTGGCTGGAACTCGGCCGGCACGGCGAAATGCATTATATGGCCAAACACGCTGTGCTGCGGGCCACGCCGCAAGGCCTGCTGCCCGGCGCGCGCTCGGTGATTTCGGTCCGCCTGCCCTACTGGCCTGACGCCGTCGATGCACAGAAGGTGCTCGCCGACAGCGCACTCGCGTACATCTCCCGCTATGCGCTCGGCCGCGACTATCACAGGACGATCCGTAGCCGCCTGCAGAAACTGGTCGACCGCCTGCGTCACGAAGCTGCGGCACTGGCGTCAGCCGAGCCCTTTGCCTGCCGTGTTTTCTCCGATTCGGCACCGGTGATGGAAACCGAGTTCGCAGCCCGCTCGGGCATCACCTGGCGGGGCAAGCATACCCTGTCGCTGACGCGCGACGGTTCGTGGCATTTCCTCGGCGAGATCTATACCACCCTGCCACTCCCTCCCGACGTGCCAGTCGGCGATCACTGCGGTGACTGCCGTCGCTGCCTCGACGCCTGCCCGACCGCAGCGATCGTCGCTCCCTACGAAGTGGACGCCCGCCTGTGCATCTCTTACCTCACGATCGAATTGCAGGGTGCCATCCCGGTAGCGCTCCGGCCCCTTATCGGCAACCGCATTTACGGCTGCGATGATTGCCAGTTGTGCTGTCCGTGGAACCGTTTCGCCCACATCGGCGACCCCGACTTCGCCGTTCGCAACGGCCTCGACGCCGCTCCCCTGACAGCGCTCTTTGCCTGGGACGAAGAACAATTCAACGCCCACCTGGCAGGCAGCGCGATTCGCCGGATCGGGCATCGCCGCTGGCTGCGGAATATCGCCGTCGCCCTCGGCAACGCCCCAACGTCGCCAGCAGTTCTCGCTGCACTGGTGGGGCGCCAGGATGACCCATCGGCGCTGCTGCGCGAGCATGTCGGCTGGGCGCTGGCGCAACATGCGGAAAGCACCAGGCGGCGAGATCGTGCTGATGACTGATCGGGTGCGGTCCGCTCTGCCGCCGGGCTGCGCGGCAGGCACTACCAGGCGGATGACGTCGCTCACATATTGGGGTAGTTGGGTCCACCGCCACCCTCGGGCGCGACCCAGCGGATGTTCTGCGTCGGATCCTTGATGTCGCAGGTCTTGCAATGCAGGCAGTTCGAGGCGTTGATCTGCAGGCGCGGGCCTGTGGACTCCTCGACGATCTCATACACGCCGGCCGGGCAGTAGCGCTGCTCGGGAGAGGCGTATTCCCGGAAGTTGATCGCGATCGCCTTTGTGCTGTCGAGCAACTGCAGATGGACGGGCTGTTCTTCCTCGTGTGCGGTATTCGATACGAAGACCGATGACAGACGATCGAAGGTCAGCTGGCCGTCGGGCCTGGCGTAGGCAATCGGCTGACAGCTGGCCGCGGGCGCTAGTTGCTGATGGTCGCTGGTCTTGTCCTTGAGCGTGAAGAACATGCGCCCGCCGAACAGGTTCTGCTGCAGCCAGTTGAATGCGCCACCCAGGAAGGTGCCGAACTTGTGCAGTGCCGGCCCGAAATTGCGTGCCCGATAGAGTTCGGCGTAGAGCCAGGAGCCCTTGAAGGCGTCCGCATAAGCCACCAGATCGCCTCGTCCCGCGTCGCCTGCATGCAGCGCGGCACCGACCGTCTCCGCCGCCAGGGTACCGGACTTCATCGCAGTGTGGGCGCCCTTGATCTTGGCGAAATTGAGCGTCCCGGCGTCGCAGCCGAGCAGCAGCCCGCCAGGGAAAGTCTGCTTGGGCAGACTGTTGAGCCCGCCCTTGGTGATCGCCCGCGCGCCATAGCTCAGGCGCTTGCCACCTTCGAGATACTGCCTGATCCCGGTCTGCAACTTGAAGCGCTGAAACTCTTCGAAGGGCGAAAGGTAGGGATTGGCATAATTGAGATCAGCGATCAGACCAACCGCCACCTGGCAGTCCTCGAGATGATAGAGAAAAGAACCCCCGGTTGCGCCATGCTCGCTGAGTGGCCAACCCGCCCCGTGGACCACCAGGCCCGGCCGGTGCTTCGCCGGATCGATCTGCCAGAGTTCCTTGATCCCGAGACCATAGTGCTGGGCAGTCGCGCCCGCGGCCAGATCGTAGCGCGCGATCAGTTCCTTGCCGAGCTGGCCACGCGAGCCTTCGGCAAACAGCGTGTACTTGGCGTGCAACTCCAGACCCGGCTGGAAACTGTCCTTCGGCTCGCCGTGCTTGTCACGGCCCATGTCGCCGGTCGCGACGCCTTTGACCGAACCGTCGTCGTGGTAGAGGATTTCGGCCGCGGCAAAGCCCGGGAAGATTTCGACACCGACGGCTTCGGCCTGCTCGGCGAGCCAGCGGCAAAGGCTGCCCAGGCTGATGATGTAATTGCCCGCATTGTGCATCGGCGCGGGAACGGCGAAATTGGGCAACTTGACCGCCGAGGTCTCGCTGCGATAGAGATAAACTTGGTCCTCGCTGACCGGGGTCTTCAGTGGCGCTCCCCGCGCCTGCCAGTCGGGCAGCAGCTCGTCCAGCGCGCGCGTCTCGAACAGCGCACCAGAGAGGATGTGAGCGCCGACTTCCGAGCCCTTCTCCAGTACCATGACCGCCAGGTCGGGATTCAACTGTTTCAGGCGAATGGCCGCGCTCAAACCCGCCGGCCCCCCACCGACAATCACTACGTCATACTCCATCGCTTCCCGTTCCATCACCGCTCCTCAAGGTTTCTGAATTGATCGGGAGCCGGCCTGGGGCCCACCGACACTGGGCAGGGCTTGATTGGTCGACTGCCGTCAAGCTGCACACACCCCGCCGTATACCGCAGTACAGAACCTCGGTCAACGCCCACACAGCGAGCGGCACCCTTGGGCCCCGTGCTGGCACGGTGAAAAGCGCCAGCGACGCCACTCGCAGCGCCTCCGGAAGCCTTCAGATCGCCCGCTTCAAGCGCCAGCCCGGAAACTCGGCGCGGAAGGTGCTGCCCTCACCTGGCTGCGAATCGATGACCAGAGTCGCCTGGTGACGCAGCAGGATGTGCTTGACGATCGCCAGACCAAGGCCCGTGCCGCCGGTCTCGCGTGAGCGGCCGCGATCGACCCGGTAGAAGCGCTCGGTCAGCCTGGGCAGATGTTCCGCGGCTATGCCGACGCCTGAATCACGTACCGAAAAGACGCCGGCACCATCGCGCAGCTTCCACCGGATGCGGATCTCACCGCCGGCCGGCGTGTAGCGAATGGCGTTCGACACCAGATTGCTGAACGCGCTGTGCAGCTCCTTGCGGTTGCCACGCAAGGCCGGACCCTTGCAGCCGACGGCGAGGCGATGGCGGCCGGCGCTGAGGCTTTGCGCTTCGGACAACAGCTGCGCCAGCAGTTCTTCCATGTCGACCTCTTCTTCGCTCGCCGGCGCGTCCGCAGCTTCAAGTCGCGACAGGGTCAACAGGTCGTCAACCAGGCTCAGCATCCGTTTCGTCTGGTCGCTCATCAGGCGAGCGAAATGCTGCCGTTGCTCGCCACTCATCTCGTCGTCATCGGTAAAGTGTTCGAGGAAGCCGCTGACCACGGTCAATGGCGTGCGCAGTTCGTGCGACACGTTGGCGACGAAGGTGCTGCGCATCGCCTCCACTCGCCGAGCATCGGTCACGTCGAGGCTGACCAGCAGGGTGTTGCGCTCCCCCAGCGGGACGACCCGGATGGCATAGACGCGGGTGCGTGCGGCCGGCGACTGGAGGATGAACGGCGCGCCCCCATCGGGGCTGCGCAGGTAATCGGCAAAGCCCGGCGTGCGCACCAGCTGCTCGATGATCGCCCCGTCATCGCGCGGCAGGCGAACCCCCAGGTGCTCACCCGCGGCGCGATTGCTCCACTGAATCTGATGGCTGGCGTCAAAGATCACCAGGCCGTCGGGAACGGCGTCCATGGCATCGGCAAATGACCTCAGTCGGGCCTCGACCTCGTCGATCGTCCGGGCGTCAAGGCGCAGCTTGCGCGACAGCTTGAGGAACACCTCACCCCAGACACCCCCGGAGTCGGGGAATTCGGAGTGGTCCGGATAGTCGATCCATGCCGCCAACACCGCGAGGCGTCGGCTCTGTGCGATGATCAGGAGCATGAAGCCCAGTGCCACTGCTGCCCAGCCCCAAGCCGGGCCATGCATGATCCAGGCGAACAGGCCAAGGCAGACAATCGGCAGGACGCCGGTCAGCACGATGCGCGCAAACCACCGCCGCACCGAGGTCATGGCCCGGTCTGGTTCAGCTCGGGCGGAGAGCTCAGCTTGTAACCGGCACCACGAACCGTCTCGACCAGATATTCGGCAGCGGGTCCGAGGGCAACTCGCAGGCGCCGGATATGGATATCGACGGTGCGGTCCTCGATATAGACATGGTCACCCCAGACATTGTCGAGCAGTTGCTGACGCGAATAGACGCGTCCCGGGTTGGCCATCAGAAAACGCAGGAGACGAAACTCGGTCGGCGTCAGGGTGATTCGCCGACCACCGACACGCGCCTCGTAACTGACCGTGTCAAGCTCGACCGGGCCGACGCTGAGCGTACCCTTGACGAACTCGGGAGTACAGCGGCGCAGCACCGCCTGCAACCGCGCAATCATCTCCTTGGGGCTGAAGGGCTTGACGATATAGTCGTCGGCGCCGCCTTCGAGCCCGGCAACGCGGTCGGCCTCCTCACCCCGCGCAGTCAGGATGATGATCGGCAGGTGGCGTGTTCGTCGCTCACTCCGCAGCTTGCGCGTCAGCACCAGGCCGGACTTGCCCGGCAGCATCCAGTCGATCAACGCGATGTCCGGCAAGGTTTCGCGCAGCTGGCACTCGGCCTCTTCCGCAGTGTCCGCACAGAGCGCCTGGTAACCCCCGCAGACCAGCGTAAAGCGCAGCAACTCCTGAATGCCCTTGTCGTCCTCGACGACGAGGACCACCGGCAGGCTGGATGCCGTTCGGATCATGCGTCGTCCGCTTTCTGGGCAGCAACCGCGGTATGCCGGATGTCGATGCCGCTGACGATGTAGATCACATTCTCGGCGATGTTGGTTGCATGATCGCCAACCCGTTCGATGGCCTTGGCAATCCAGATGATGTCGAGCGCCTCGCTGATCGTACGCGGGTCTTCCATCATGTAAGTGATCAGCTGCCGCAGAATCGCATTGAAAGCGGCATCGATCGTCTTGTCGGCGCCAATCACCTTGCGGGCACCGTCGATATCCATCCGCGCCAGCGAGTCGAGCGCCCCCTGCAGCATGTCGGTGGCAAGGCGGCCGCAATGGCAGACATCGGACAGGCGGGGGATACGCTGTGCACCGGACTGATGCAGCTTCAGCGACATCCTGGCGATCTTGGCAGCCTTGTCGCCGATGCGCTCAAGATCGGTGACGATGCGCGAGATGGCCATCACCAGGCGCAGGTCGCGCGCTGTGGGTTGTCGGCGAGCGATCAGCAGGGTGCAGTCCTCGTCGATGCCGACCTCGTAGGAGTCCACTTCGCGGTCGGTATCGATCACCCCCTGCATTTCCTCCAGATTCCCCGTACTGAACGCATCGACTGCCGCCAAGAGTTGTCTTTCGACCAGACCACCCATCTGCAAGATGCGGGTGCGAACGTTTTCGAGTTCGAGATCGAACTGTTTGCTGAGATGATCACTCATGGTGCTGGGCTCGTTTCGGAAAACAGGATGGACGCGGCAAGCTTGAACCCGCAATGTTACGGGATAATGACGAAGTTGCCGTTTGCGTGGACACGCGACCGACTGACCGGTTGCTGCTGACCAGGACGGCTATAATCCCCTGCTCGACGACCCGGACTGATTCTTCTCAATGGGGCCCTCCCTCAACCCGAGCCTGCTGCTGGCAGCGATCCCTGCCACCGCCTTCGGCGCCTGCCTGCTGCCCCTGCTGCTGCAGCGTTTCGGGCGCACGGCGGCAGCCGTCGGCGCGGCGACCGTGATGGCCACCTGCCTGGCGCTGCTGCTGCCACTCGCACCGGCGGCCTTGACCGATCACACCGAGCTCGCACGCATCTCCTGGCTACCGGCTTATGGTCTTGACCTCAGCCTGCGCCTTGACGGCCTCGGGCTGCTTTTCTGCCTGCTGATCTGCGGCATCGGCCTGCTGGTCGTGCTCTATGCCGCGTGGTACTTGCCGGACAGCGATCGTCTCGGGCGTTTCTATTCGATTCTGCTGCTGTTCATGGCGGCGATGCTGGGAATCGTGCTGTCCGAAAACCTGCTCCTGCTGCTGATCTTCTGGGAAATCACCAGCCTCTCGTCGTTCCTCCTCGTCGCTTACCGCAGCGACAAGTACGAATCGCGCATCGGCGCCCGCATGGCCCTGGCGGTCACCGGCGGCGGTGGCCTGGCGCTGCTCGCCGGTATCCTGCTGCTCGGCCATATCGCCGGCAGTTACGAGTTGTCGGTGATCCTGGCTGCCAGCGAGCGCATCCACGCGCACGCGCTCTACGCGCCGGCGCTGATCCTGATCCTGCTTGGCGCGTTCACCAAGTCGGCGCAGTTTCCCTTTCACTTCTGGCTGCCAAGCGCGATGGCCGCACCGACGCCAGTGTCTGCCTACCTGCATTCAGCGACGATGGTCAAGGCCGGCGTCTTCCTGCTCGCCCGCCTCTACCCGGCGCTCGGTGGCAGCGATCTGTGGTTCTGGCTGGTCAGTGGCACCGGCGCGGCAACCCTCGTCTATGCCGCCGCGATCGCGCTGTTCCGCAACGACATCAAGGGCCTGCTGGCCTACTCCACGATCAGCCATCTGGGCTTGATCACGCTGCTGTTTGGTCTCGACACACCGCTGTCGGTGGTCGCCGGTATCTTTCACATCATCAACCACGCCATCTTCAAGGCCTCGCTGTTCATGGCCGCTGGCGTCATCGACCACGAATGCGGCACGCGTGACATGCGGCGGGTCAATGGCATGTTCCGGCGAATGCCGATCACCGCCACGCTGGCGATCATCGCGGCCGGGTCGATGGCTGGCGTACCACTGCTCAACGGCTTCCTGAGCAAGGAGATGTTCTTTGCCGAGACGGTCAGTTACCCGCAGTTCGAAACGCTCACCTGGGTGCTGCCGTTGTTTGCCACGATCGCCGGCATGCTCGCCGTCGCCTACTCGTCGCGCTTTGTGCACGACGTCTTCTTCAATGGCGAACCGGTCGACCTGCCACGCCAGCCGCACGAGCCGCCACGCTGGATGCGCGCACCGATCGAGCTGCTGGTACTGCTTTGCCTGCTGGTTGGCCTGTTTCCCGGCTGGACGGTCGGGCCGCTGCTCGCTGCCGCAGCTGGCGCCGCCCTGCAGGCGCCGCTGCCGGAATTTACGCTTGCTCTGTGGCATGGCTTCAACCAGCCACTGCTGATGAGCGTACTGGCCCTGGCCGGCGGCGTCATCCTCTACGCGTTGCGCGCTCCCCTCTTCGCCTGGCAGGCGGAGTTGCCGCCGATGCACCCGCGCACCGCCTTCGAGCGCTTCTACCGTCGGCTCAACACTGGCGCGCGCTGGACGCTGGCGGCGATCGACAACGGCTCACTGCAGCGCTACAACGCGCTGCTCCTCAGCTTCATCGTCCTGCTCGGCGGCTGGGCATTCTTCTCGGGGCCCGCCGCCACCATCCGGGTGGCCGGCCAGCCGATTGACGAAGCCTCGGTCGGCGCTCTGCTCACCCTGCTGCTCGGGACGGTGGGCGCCACGCTGCTTTACCGGCAGCGGCTGCTCGCGGTCATCCTGGTCAGCGTCGTCGGGCTGGTCGTCGCGCTGACCTTCATCCGCCTGTCGGCACCCGATCTGGCGCTGACCCAGTTCGCCGTGGAAACCGGGACAATCATCCTGATGCTGCTGGTGCTCTACTATCTGCCGGCCGGCAGCGCTCCCAGGAGCAGCGCCCCGCGGCTGATCCGAGACCTGCTGCTGGCGTTGCTTGCCGGTGGCGGCCTCGGGCTGATCACCCTGAAGATGCTTGCCGCGCCGTTCGAGACCATCTCGGGATTCTATCTGCAAGAGGCGATTCCCGGCGGCGGCGGCGCCAACGTCGTCAATGTCATCCTGGTCGATTTTCGCGGTTTCGATACGCTCGGAGAAATCACCGTGCTGGCGATGGTTGCCCTGGCCGCGCATGCCCTGCTCGACCGTCTGATCCTGCACGCCCCGCCGGCGGATACCGATGGCCGCCGCTGGGCAACAGATGCCCACCCGCTCTTTCTCTCGATGCTGATGCGCCCGCTGCTGCCCTTTTCGCTGACCGTCTCGGTGTACATCCTGCTGCGCGGCCACAACCTGCCAGGCGGTGGTTTTGTCGCCGGCCTGATCACCAGCGTCGCACTGGTGATGCAATACCTGGCGAACGGCATCGCCTCCACGCAGCCGCGCATGCCGGGTCGGCCGACCCGATTCCTGGCGCTGGGCTTGCTGCTGGCGGCCGGAGTCGGCGTCGCCAGCTGGCCCTTTGGGCGCCCTTTCCTGACCAGTGCACACGGTCACATCCAGCTGCCACTGCTCGGCGAGATCGAACTGGCTTCGGCAATGATCTTCGATCTCGGCGTATACATCGTCGTGGTGACCGTCGTTCTGACCGTGCTCTCGGGCCTGGGCCGACTCTCGCTGCGCCTGCACCGACAACAGGAGACGAGCTGATGGAAGCACTGCTGGCGATCGCCGTCGGAGTCTTGACCGCCTGTGGCGTTTTCCTCATCCTGCGCGCACGCACTTTCCCGGTCCTGCTTGGCCTGACGCTGCTCTCCTATGCCGTCAATCTCTTTCTGTTCGCCAGCGGCCGCCTGCGGCTCGACGCCCCACCGCTGATTCGCGCCGGTGCCACCTACACCGACCCCTTGCCGCAGGCGCTGGTGCTGACGGCCATAGTCATCGGCTTCGGCATGACTGCCTACCTGGCGATGCTGGCCCTGCGGGGCCTGGCGGAATCGGGAGCGGATCACGTCGACGCCCGGGAAGAGCCGTGAACGCGCACGCGCCGATCCTGCCGCTGCTGATCCCGTTTGCCGCCGCCCTGCTGCAGATGGCTTGCAGCCGCCTGGCCTGCCAGCGTCTGATTGGCCTGTCGGCCGCGACGCTGCTGGTCCTGATCACGGCCTGGCTGACCGTGCTCGCCGACGACGGCCAGTTGCGCGTCTACGCCCTCGGCAACTGGCCAGCGCCTTTCGGCATCGTCCTGGTGGTCGATCGGCTGGCAGCCGCCATGACCCTGCTGACAGCAATCCTCGGCTTCACCTCGCTGCTCTACGCGAGTAGCGGCTTCGACGAACGCGGACTGCACTTCCATCCACTGTTCCAGTTGCAGCTATTTGGCCTAACCGGCGCATTCCTGACCGGCGACCTGTTCAACCTCTTCGTCTTCTTCGAAGTCATGCTGCTCGCCTCGTACACGCTGCTCGCCCACGGCGGCGGCCTGGCCCGAACGCGCGCCGGGATCAGCTATGTCGTGCTCAACCTCGTCGGATCGGCGCTCTTCCTGATCGCGCTAGGGCTGCTCTACGGCACGCTGGGCACACTCAACCTCGCCGACCTGGCGCATCGACTGACGCTGCCAGGACACGACCCGGCACTGGCCAGACTGGCCTGTGCCCTGCTGATTGGCGTCTTCGCCCTCAAGGCCGGATTGTTGCCCCTGTCGTTCTGGTTGCCGCACACCTACACTGCGGCCGGAGCGCCGGTGGCGGCGCTGTTTGCGATCATGACCAAGGTCGGCATTGTCTCGATCCTGCGCCTGCAGACCATCGCCCTGGCACCAGCGATGCCCGATCTGCTCGGCCACTGGCTGACGACACTGGCACTGGCCACCGTCGTTTTCGCCGCCCTCGGGGTGGTCGCCGCGGTGCGACTGCGAGCACTCGCTGCCTGGCTGACCCTGCTCTCGGCCGGCACCTTGCTGGTCACCCCGGCGCAGGCAAATGCACAGGTCGATGCAGCCGCGATCTACTACCTGGTGCAATCGACTCTCGCCGGCGCTGCTTTTTTTCTGCTCGCCGGGGTCATCGCCGGGCAGCGCGGCCGGGCCGCCGATCAGCTGATGGCCGGGCCACCGCCGCAAGCGACGTGGCTGAAAGTTGCCTTCCTCGTCCTCGCCACCACCCTGGCCGGACTGCCGCCTTTTTCCGGTTTCGTCGGCAAGCTCATGCTGCTGACGACGCTACGCGAAGTCAGCGCCGGCCCGGCGATCTGGGCGGTGCTGCTGGCCGCCGGTTTCGTGGTCATGATCGCGCTCGCACGTGACGGCTGCTACCTGGTCTGGAAGCACCGCGCAACAACCAGGGAGGAGCCAGCCGAGGCGATTGCCTGGCAAAGGGCCACCGCCACCTTGCTGCTGGTCGCCGCCGGCCCCTTGCTGGCAGTCGTCGCGCGCCCGCTGTCCGACTACGCTGAACGCGCCGCCCGCCAGCTGCATGCGCCGGGAACCTACGTCAACGCTGTGCTCGGGCCCGGACGGACAAACGATAGGCGCGAGGCGACACCCTGATGCGCTGGCTCCTGCCCCGCCCGCTGTTGTCGGCCACCGTTTTTCTGCTCTGGGCGGTGATCACCAATGCCGCATCACTCGCTCTGCTGCTGCTCGGTGGCCTGCTGGCCATCGCCGTGCCGCGGTTGACGCTGCCCTTCTGGCCGGACCCGCCGCGTCTCGTCCGGCCATGGCGGGCAGTCCGTCTTTTCGCCGTCTTTGCCGCCGACATCGTCACCGCCAACTGGCGCGTCGCGCGGCAGGTCGTCGGGCCGCTATACCGGCTCTCACCGGCCCTGATCGAGGTACCGCTCGACCTACGCGATCCCTTTCTCGCCACCCTGCTCGGCAGCATCGTCTCGCTGACACCGGGCACGGTAGCCATCGATGTCGACCGGCAGCGCTGGGTTCTGCTCGTGCATGCCCTCGACGCGCCGGACCCGCAGGCGCTAGTGCGCGAAATCAAGGATCGTTATGAGTTGCCCCTCAAGGAGATCTTCGCATGCTGAATGCCGCCATCGAAATCGCTTTCGTCCTGATCGGCACGGCGCTGGCACTCAACCTGTATCGACTACTGCGTGGGCCGGACACCACCGATCGCATTCTGGCGCTCGACACCCTGGGAATCAACGCCATCGCCCTGATCGTTCTGTTCGGGATTCGCACCGCCAGCAGCGCCTACTTTGAGGTCGCTCTGCTGCTCGCACTCATGGGTTTCATCGGCACCGTCGCGCTGTGCAAGTTCCTCCTGCGTGGAGACATCATCGAGTGAGCACCGCGACCGAATCAGCCGTCGCCGTCCTGATCCTGCTCGGCGCACTTTTCGTACTGCTTGGCTCGATCGGACTCGCCCGCCTGCCCGACTTCCTGACCCGTCTGCACGGTCCGACCAAAGCCACCACCCTTGGGGTCGGTGCGATGCTGCTTGCTTCCGCGATCTTCTTCTCGAGCGGGACAAACGAAGGAATCAGCCTGCACGAACTGGCCATCCTCTTTTTCCTCTTCATTACCGCACCGGTGACGGCGCATCTGCTCGCCAAGGCGGCGCTGCACCGGCAGACAGGCACCCAGCAGTCCGACAGTGGCACACCTGTCAGAGGCAGAGACGGGGAAAAGCTCCCACATCCGGACAAGACATCGTAGGCAGCAGATCACAACAACAATCGAACCACAAGGAGTAGCCAATCATGGCTGAAGAAGGCCTGTTCTTTCGCCCGGTGAAGGATTTCTGCCAACGCACGGTGGTCACCTGCGGCGCTGACGACGCTCTGGTCGACGTGGTCAGGATCATGCGCGAGAAGAACATTTCGAGCGTCGTGGTCTGCGAAAACAAGCTGCCGCACGGCATCATGACCGACCGCGACCTGCGCAACAAGGTCGTCGCTGCCGGCACCGATCCGTCGACACTCGTCGTCCGGGCGATCATGAACAGCCCGCTGTCGGTGATCGGCGAGAATGATCTGCTTTACGAAGCCCTTTACCGCATGTCGCGCGAGAGGATTCATCGCCTGGCGGTGATCGATGGCAAGGGCAAGCTTTCCGGAATCATCACCGACAGCGACATCATTCGCCTGCAGTCGCACACGCCGCATCAGCTGGTGCTCGACATCGAGAAGGCGATGGATTTCGACGAACTGAGGGAGGTCTACTCGCGCATCCAGAGCCTGGTTCTGCATCTCAGCGACGGCGGCACCGGCACGCGCAGCATTCGCGACATGGTGCGCATGATTGCCCACCTCAACGACCAGATCCTCTTGCGCCTGATCGCGCTGCTGCGCCAGGACCGCTTTGCCGACCTGCCGCAGCGCTTTGCCCTGGTGGTTCTCGGCAGCGAGGGGCGGGGTGAACAGACGCTGCTCACCGATCAGGACAATGCCATTGTCTATGGCGACGAACTCGGGCCCGACGAAATCCGCAAGGTCGAAGAGTTTTCGCAGGCGCTGGTCGATTCACTGATCGCCATCGGCATACCGCCGTGCCCGGGCGGAATCATGGCCAACAACAAGGAGTGGCGGCGAAGCCTGAGCAAATGGCGGGATCAGCTCGACCGCTGGCTAAAGGTGCCGACGCCGAAGCATGTCCTCAGTTGTGGCACCTTCGTGGATATTCGCACCATCTACGGCGACCCCTCTTTCGAGCAGGAACTCAAGACGCAACTTTACACCCACGTGCAGCGAGACGAACTGTTCCTGATGCGGATGGTCGAAAACACGCTACGCTTCGCGCCGCCAATCGGCTGGTTCGGCCGCATCAAGGGCGAGAGCACCGGCGAACATTCCGGTATGCTGGAGATCAAGAAGGCGGGGATTTTTGCCATCTCCGAGGGCGTCAAGGCGCTGGCAATTCAGGCCGGCAAGCTAGAAGGCAGCACCCACCAGCGACTGGAAGCACTGGTCAGGGACAAGGTGGTGAACAGGAAGATGGCCGCCACCATTGCCGAGAGCTTCGACTTCCTGGTCCTGATGCGCCTGCGCGGCCAGGTGGAAGCGGTCCGCGAAGGACGCCAGCCCGATAACTACATCGTGCTGGAGCGACTCAACATGATGGAACTCGGTCGACTACAGATCGCCCTCAAGGGTGTCGAAAAGTTCCAGGAGTTCATCAAGGGCCATTTCAAACTGCATCTGCTCAGATAAGTGCAGTCCGACCGGGGTCAAGGCCATTCCGTGAATCTCAGCGGGCAGCGCAGGCGACCAGCTCAGCGCTGCCGCACGCCACACAAGCCTCTAGAACAGACCGGCTTCCGTATCCTCGTCCTTCTTCACGCCCGGCTTCCGCCCACGGGCCGGGGTCGGTGGATCACACGACAGGCGACAACTGATACCCTCGATCTTCCGGCCATCAATGAAGCGCGTGACCCGGCAACAGATCACGTCTCCCGATGCAGCCAGCCGAGCGACCTCCTGGCGCAGCTCGGCAAGCGGAATGTTGAGCGCCTCGGCCATGTCGACATCGAGCTGCTCAGCATTGGCTCTCAGGAAAGCAACAATCGTTTCGGTCATCTGACTACCCTCAAAAATGCCTTTGCTAACGGGAAAGGTACTGCAGTGTGCGCCGCCGATGCAGTTCTGGCAATCACCGTATGCTCTGCTGCCGTCTGCCGACCACTGGTCATCTGCCCCATGGCTGTCAAGCCGAGCCGGTCACATGGGTATCCAGAACCTTGACCAAGGCAAGCGATGACTCGCTGCAGATCTCGTACGCACGCCGCGAGTAGGCGAGCGACTGATCCACCGCAGCCATGACCATCGGCGTCTGTACTGCTGCAAGGCCGTGCAGGTCCCTGACCTCCGACAATGCGGCGAGGTTCCTGGCGCCGCGCCCGGCGAAGGCACGAGCCGTCTGAACGCTCAGGCCTGCCAGGCGACTCACACCGTCCAGCGACGTGCTGAGGATCGTCCTGACGGCTTCCAGACCCAGCGTACTGGCAAGGGTCAACCTTTCCGGAAAATTGAACATGGACTCCTCCATGAGATCGTGAAATCGACAGCCCGGCCAAGCCTGCACGCCATCCGAGGTCAATTGCTGCAGCGCAGCGAAGATCCAATTCTATCTGTCGACTGGCGTTTGTCAAGGCTTTTTGCTGCGCCGCAACATATCGCCCCCGACAGGAGGATTCTCCCCTGACATGAACGGCACAGTGGGCAGCAGACGACCGCGACGCTGCCGCAGCAGCTCCCCTCTTGCGGCTCAGTCAGCACCGCCCGCCCACGGCAGGACGAGCGCGCAACAGTTAGAATTCAGCCTCCTCTGACCAGCACAAGAGCCCAATCATGCAGGAGCAGACCCCCTACATCCTCATCGGCGGCGAGCGCATGCTGGCCACGCTATGCGACCGTTTCTACGAACTCATGGATACCGTTCCCCAGTTCGCCACGATTCGTGCCTTGCACCCGGCCGACTTGCAGTCGTCTCGCGACAAGCTGTTCATGTTTCTTTCCGGCTGGCTCGGCGGCCCGGACCTCTACGTGCAGAACGTTGGGCATCCAATGCTGCGCCGCCGACACATGCCCTTTGCCATCGGTGAAGACGAGCGCGACCAGTGGGTCGCCTGCATGTTCCTGGCGATGGAAGCGGTCGGTATCGAAGCGGCATTGCGCGAACAGCTGCTCAATGCATTCTTCAACACGGCCGATTTCATGCGCAACCAGCCAGCCTAGGCCGCAAAGCCGCGTCCGGCAACGGCCTTTTTGCGGCGCAACAGGCGGCACCCTGCCTGTGCTAGAATAGCCGCCCTTCTTCAAAGGCTTGACCCGATATGTCCCGCGCCGTCCGCAACATCGCCATCATCGCTCACGTCGACCATGGCAAAACCACCCTGGTGGACAAGTTGCTGGTCCAGGCGGGCAGCTTTTCTGCTCACCAGCACATCACCGAGCGGATGATGGATTCGAACGAGCTTGAGAAGGAGCGCGGCATCACCATCCTGGCGAAGAATCTGGCCGTCGACTATGCCGGCATTCATATCAACATCGTCGATACGCCGGGGCACGCCGACTTCGGTGGCGAAGTCGAACGTGTGCTGTCGATGGTGGACGGGGTCCTGCTGCTGGTCGACGCCGTTGAGGGACCGATGCCGCAAACCCGCTTCGTGACCAAGAAGGCCCTCGCGCTCGGACTGCAGCCGATCGTCGTGGTCAACAAGATCGACCGCGACGGCGCACGACCGGACTGGGTCGTTGACCACACTTTCGACCTCTTCGACAAGCTCGGTGCAAACGACGACCAACTCGATTTCCCGGTGATTTACGCCTCGGCCATCAACGGCTACGCGACCCTGGATCTGGCGCAGCCATCGCCCGACATGCGACCGATGTTCGAGACGATCCTCAAGCACGTTCCGCCACCGCACGCCATTGAAATCGATGGGCCGCTACAACTCCAGATCTCGGCGCTCGATTACTCGAGCTATGTCGGGCGCATCGGCATCGGCCGCCTGCAGCGCGGGCGCCTGAAGCCGGCGCAACAGGTGATCGTGATGTACGGACAGGCGGACGCGGAAGGCAGGTTCGAGCATGGCCCGCCGAAGACAGCCAAGGTGGGGCAGGTGTTCGGTTTCCGCGGTCTTGAACGGGTACCCCTGGACGAAGCGGTCGCCGGCGATATCGTGCTGGTGACGGGAATCGACGACCTGTCGATCGGCTGCACGCTCACCGATACCGAAAAGCCCGAAGCGCTGCCGATGCTGCGGATCGACGAGCCAACGCTGAACATGACCTTCATGGTCAACAACTCGCCATACGCCGGCACCGAAGGCAAGTTCGTCACCAGTCGACAGATTGGCGAGCGCCTGCGCAAGGAACTGCTGACCAACATGGCGCTGCGCGTCGAGGAAACCACCGACACCGACAGTTTCCTGGTCTCCGGACGTGGCGAACTGCATCTGACGATCCTGCTCGAAACCATGCGTCGTGAAGGCTACGAACTGGCGGTCGGGCGCCCGCGAGTGATCGTCAAGGAGATTGAAGGCGAGCCGTGCGAGCCCTACGAAATGCTGACGCTCGACGTCGAGGAATCGCACCAGGGCGCCGTCATGGAAGCCCTCGGCTATCGGCGCGGCGAATTGCAGGACATGTCTGCCGATGGGCGCGGCCGCGTCCGTCTCGAATACCGGATCCCGGCACGCGGCCTGATCGGCTTCCAGGGCGAGTTCCTCAACATGACCCGCGGCACCGGGCTGATGAGCCACGTTTTTGACGAGTACGCCCCACTCAAGGCCGATATCCCTGGCCGCCGCAACGGCGTCCTGATTTCGGCCGAAAAGGGTGAAGCCGTGGCTTATGCGCTGTGGAAACTGCAGGATCGTGGCCGGATGTTCACCGTACCCGGCGACAAGCTCTACGAGGGCATGGTGATCGGCATCCACAGCCGCGAGAACGACCTCGTCGTCAATCCAATCAAGGGAAAGCAACTGACCAACGTGCGCGCCTCGGGAACCGACGAGGCGGTCCGCCTGGTACCCCCGGTGGCGCTGACGCTGGAGTCGGCGGTCGAGTTCATCGACGACGACGAACTCGTCGAAATCACGCCCAAGAGCATCCGGATCCGCAAGCGCCTGCTCACCGACAACGAGCGCCGAAGGGCAGCGCGCGAGGGGTAGTTCGGGGGCTCGCGCTGACGAAAAAGGCATCTTGTCTCCCGACGCCGCCGCCGGAGCGCGGCAAAGCTTTACCGCGGCGAGATCCTCCTCGATCGAAAGCCACTCAGGAGCCTGAATGAACAGCACACAAACCGGCACCACACCCCGCGGCAAACTATTGAGTGGCGCCGAGTACCGTGAATCCCTGCGGCGCTACACGCCGAAGGTCTATGTCGATGGCCAGTTGATCGAGTCGGTTGCCGACGCGCCAACTCTGCAGCCGGGAATCAACGCGCTGGCAGTCACCTACGATTTTGCCCTCGATGCGGCAAAAGCGCCGCTGATGACGGCAGTGCAAACGGCTGCTGGCCGCGTAGTCAATCGCATGCTGCACATCAACGAAGCTGCCGGCGATCTGTTGAACAAGCTGGAAGCAGTGCGCGTTCTGTGTCAGGAGACCGGTTGCGCACAGCGCTATCTGGCGCACGATGCGCTGAACGCGATCCATCAGGTCAGCGCCAGGATCGACGACGCCCGCGGCAGCAACGAGCATCGGGCACGCTTCTCGGCCTACCTCGCCGACGTGCAGGAGCGGGATCTGTCGCTCGGCATCGCGATGACTGACGCCAAGGGCGACCGCTCGCTGCGTCCCCACCAACAAGCCAACCCCGACACCTATGTCCACGTCGTCGATCGCCAGGCGACGGGAATCATCATCTCGGGAACCAAAGCCATCGTTACCGGTGCGCCGTACATGCACGAGTTTCTGGTCATGCCCGGCCGCCACATGGGGCCAGCGGATGCCGACTTTGCCGTCTGCTGCGCGGTGCCGGTCGACGCCCCCGGGCTGACGATCGTCGCGCGCCCGGCAGGCCGCCCCGGTGAGAAACTGGAACACGGCGCCGCGCTGTTCTCGAGGCGCTACGGTCAATCGACCGCGGTGCTCGTCTTCGAGCGGGTGTTCGTCCCGTGGGAGCGGGTATTTTTCGCTGGCGAGTGGGAGCATTCCGGATCACTGACCTACCACTACGCGACCCACCATCGCCACAGCTGCATTGCCGCCCGCGCCGGTTTTGGCGACCTGCTGATCGGTGCCGGCGCCCTGATGTGCGAAGCCAACGGCTTTGACCCGGGCCGCAAGGCCAGCCTGCGGGAACCAATGGTCGAACTGATCAAGATCACCGAAGGCTTTTTCGCCTGCGGCGTCGCCGCCAGCGTCTATGGCACCGCGGATCCATACAGCGGCAGCTTCATGCCCGAACCGGTATTCGCCAACATCGGCAAGCTACTGCTCGCCACCCAGATCTACGACATGCATCGCCTGGCGCACGAAGTATCGGGCGGACTGATCGTCGCCCTGCCCGGACCCGACGAGGACCACAATCCGGCGACCGCTGCGACGCTTGCCGAGGTGCTGCGCGCCAACCCGGATGTGCCCTACGACAAGCGGATCGAGGTCGCCCGCTTCATCGAAGACCTGACTGCCTCGTATCAGGGCGGCTGGTACTCGGTGATCAGCCTGCACGGCGGCGGCTCGCCCGCGGCGATGAAGCAGGAGATCTGGCGCAACTACCCGCTGGGCAGCAAGGTGGAACTGGTCGAAAGACTGCTCGACCGCGGCGTGCTGCACGACGAATCACGTCCAATCAGCCGCAACCGCCAACCGGGCCGCTGCTGTGATGCGGGCTGTTCGCCACCGGGGCAGGCGATCATGGTGCCACTGCCGGACACCGGCAAGGGGACAACGGAGAAAGAATAACCTGCTGCAAAAGCGTCTGCTCGTTGCCCTGCCCGCGGTCCTGACCAATCCGACCGCGCTAGCCAGCGAGGGCCCCGACCAATACCCGAACGGATCCGAGAACTTCATGGCCGGAGCGCTGCCGCCACCCGGCAATTACTTCATCAACCATCTCGGCTGCTCTGAGGGTGACATAGGGACTGGCGAGCAGAGCAGGCTCTTGCGCCGATCATCTGCACGCCACGCCGACGGCGCAAATTCGGATCGCAGGATGTCCTCGATCAGCACCGCCTTGCCGGTCGCGACTGCGCGTCCCGCGATCCCCTCGCCGCTGCCGATGGACTCCTTGTAGGCGCCCGCGGGCAGCGGCCCGAAGCTGCCGCAGACGTGCATGCGCGCGCTTTCCAGCTCGCCGTCGCTGAGCAGCATCAGCAAGCTGTTTTTCGCATTGAGCACGCTTGCCGACCTTTCTCCCAGCCGCTACATGTTGTCGGCGAAATCCCCCTCTTCGAGGAGGCGGTCCAGGTCCTGAAGCTTCCAGCTGCAAGAACATCGTCCCTGCGGGATGCAGGCTTGCAGGAACGTCGCCTATAATGAATATGGTCGCTTGGCCAAGGGCAGGGGTAGTTCGATCTGCGGCGCTACCGCTTGGATGCGGCAGACAGATCTGCCGGACGGGAATGGCGTCCCATATACCGAACGGGCAATATTGTTGACGTCCAAACACAAAGGAGGCATTCATCGTATGCGTCGCACCATTCTCGCAATCGCGCTTGCACTCAGCGCTCAGGCCTCGGTAACTGCCGGAGGCCACAATCCCCATGAGGGCCCTCCGATCAACCTTTCCGGCTTGCACGCTGCGTCTAAAGTGACTCGCGACGCCTACGGCATCGCCCACATCAAGGCAGCCAACGATCACGATCTTTACTTCCTGCAGGGGTATGTGCACGCTCAGGATCGCCTTTTCCAGATAGACGTGAGTCGTCGTCGGGCGAGTGGAACTCTCGCCGAACTCCTCGGGCCCGCGGAACTCCCTGCGGACGTGCAGTTGCGAACGATCGGCATCCGGCGTGCGGCAGAGCGATCGCTGGTGGTCGTATCCTCCGAGACAAGACGAGCCATCGCCGCGTATACGGAAGGCGTAAACGCGTACGTAAAGTTACATGCCCAACTCCCCCCGGAGTACGAAGCCCTCGGTATCACGCAGTTTCAGGAATGGACAGACCTGGATACGATGACCGTTGCCAAGTCGATATCGTTTAGCTTGTCTTTCGGCCTGGATGACATCGAGAACACCATCGCGCTGCAGACCTACACGGCGGTATTCGATCCGGTGCTCGGTCCGGGTACCGGCGCGACGTTGTTCAGTGAGGATCTCTGGCGCTCGCAACCCTTCTATCCCGCCTCGACGGTTCCCGACGCGTCGATGGCTCCGGCGGGTCGTGCCACCGCGCCGCGCCCGCACGCGACACGCGCCGACGGTGCGACTCAGCCGGCGAGCGAACTCGGCAAGAAATACCTCGATGAGATCCGTAACCTGCCGTTCTTCAAGCATCGCCTCGACCGGTCCAACCGCCCCGGTTCGAACCAGTGGGCCATTTCCGGTCGCTACACGCCGAGCGGTGAGCCGCTGGTGGCGAACGATCCTCACCTCGCCCTTGACCAACCCTCAACCTTTTATCCGATCCATCTGACTGCGGGCGCCGCCGATGTCATGGGTAGCGGTTTTGCCGGCGTACCTTTCGTGGTTGTCGGGCACAACCGGCACATCGCCTGGGGCGCCACGGTCAGTCCGCTGGACGTTACCGACGTTTATCAGGAACAGCTCGTACCCGATCCCAGTTCACCTAGCGGGCTGAGCACAGTTTACCAAGGGAATCGTGAGTGGATCATTCCGATTCCGGAGACCTATCGGGTGAACGTTGGCAACGGCAACGTAGTCCCAGTGCCTCCGGGAGGACCCATCCCAGCCGCGACGCTGATTGTTCCGCGACGGAACAAAGGGCCGATCGTGCAACTCGACCCGGCAACGGGTGTGGCGCTCAGCGTGCAATACACGGGCTTCAGCGGCACGCGTGAGCTGGATACCTTGTTGACATGGAACCGTGCGCGCAACCTGAACGACTTCCAGCGGGGCTTGCAGTGGCTCGACTCAGGGACGCAGAATTTTGCCTACGCCGATATTCAAGGCAACATCGCGTATTTCGCAGCATCAGAGGTGCCTTTACGCGAAGACTTGCAGGCCAGCGCGGTTGCTGGACTGCCGCCGTGGTTCATCCGTAACGGTAGCGGCGGGAACGAATGGCTGCCGATGCAGAACCCTCAGCCGGGTCAGGCGATTCCCTACGAGATCCTGCCTGCAGCCGAGATGCCCCACCTGATCAACCCACCCGCCGGCTTTTTCGTCAATGCCAACAACGATCCGGCTGGGACGGTACTGGACAATGATCCGCTCAATCAGCTTCGTCCGGGAGGAGGCCTCTATTATCTCAATGCGGGCTACGATTTTGGCTTGCGCGCCCAGCGCATCACCGAACTCATCCAGAGAGAGCTTCAGCAGCGTCGTGGATCGGTCTCCTTCGAGGACATGCAGAGGATTCAAGCGGATGTCGTCCTGCCGGACGCATCGTATTTCGTTCCACTGATCCGGCAAGCACTCGCCCGTGGCGTGGCTTCCAGCGACCTTGTACTGAAATATCTTGCCTCTCAACCAGGCATCCAGGCGGTCGTTGCCAGGCTCGCGTCATGGGACTACACCGCTCCGACCGGGATTGAGCAAGGGTATGACGCAGCCGACGACAACGGCTCGCTCGCCTCGCCCACCGATAGCGAGAAAGCCAACAGCGTCGCGGCGACGCTCTACAGCGTCTGGCGCGGACAGTTCATCAAAAACACGATCGACGCCACGCTCGACGGCGTTCCGCTGCCACCGGGGGTAACCCTGCCAAGGCCGGGTAGCCAGTTGGCGATGACCGCCCTGAAGAGCCTGTTCGAGCGACCGCAGCCTGGCATCGGGGCCTCCGGCGTAAACTTCTTCAACGCGCCAGCGGCTTCAGCCGAGGACAGACGCGACATCATGATTCTGAAAAGCGTAGCCGACGCGTTGACGCGTCTCGCAGGCAACGAGTTTGCTCTGGCATTCGGTGGCTCGACGAACCTGGACGACTACCTGTGGGGCAAGCTCCATCGCATCGTGTTCGAGCATCCGCTGGGTGGCGGTTTCAACCTACCCTCCCCGGGCACGAATCCCTTGGGCGATGCCTTGCCGGGCTTCCCGACGGACGGCGGTTTTGGTGTCGTGGACGCATCCAACCATGACCCACGGGCGCAGAGCGCAAACGAGTTCATGTTCAGCAGCGGTCCAGTCAACCGCTTCGTCGCTCGGGCTGGTACGCCGGGCGTACGCGCGGAGTCGGTCTGGCCCGGGGGAACCAGTGGCATCCCGGGTTCGCCGTCGTATTCGAACCTGCTGCCGCGCTATCTGACCAACGATACGGTCCCCCTGCTTTTCCGTAACGGCGACCTGAACGACGACGTCGAATCAGTGGCGCACTTCGTACCCGCAAAGCAGAAGTGAGCAAGTACGCCTCGCCCGGCTGAGGCCGGGCGAGGTTCGCCGGGGCCGTTGTTCCCCCCTGACGGGGACTTTCATTAAGCGAGCCGCTCAAAGCGGCTAAAAAGGGTCTCTAACGCGACCCAGGCTCTTTTGCGCCACCTAAAAGCAGCAAATCAGCGCCACAAGTTCAGTTGATCCAGCCGCTTGCCCTCCTGATCTTGGTCTAGGATGTACTCCCGGATCGACATCTCGGACTGCGGAGTTCGAGGAGTTTCAAGCGCGCACACTGCGGGGTGAGCGCTTAGAGCAGTCCCCGATCTCACTAACATTTTCGCGATCCGCGATTTTCTCTTGCTCAACCGGTACGCCTCGATCCGCGCGCAGGACCAAGGAAGATCTTGGGCGAAAGTCTCAACCTGTCCTCCTTGACCAGTGCCTTTTCGAGACCTGCATCTGACACACGCTCCGACCATTAGGCGTTCCGGCCCAACTCTGCCACCTCCGCATCGCTGAAGACCCGCGAGCGCGTGTGAAAGGCCTTGCCCTCTGGACCTTCGAGCGAGAAGGTACCGCCATGACCGTCGATCACGTCGATGATCAACTGGGTGTGCTTCCAGTATTCGTATTGTGACTTGCCGATGTAGAAAGGGCAGCCGCCAATCTCGCCGAGGAATACGTCGCCAGCGCCGATGGTGATTTCTCCCGGCAGATAGCAGTTCGCGGCACTGTTGTCGCAGCAACCGCCGGACTGATGGAACAGCAGCGGACCGTGTTTCTGCTTGAGAAACTCGATGAGATTGAGCGCCGCTTCAGTGGCAATGACTTTTTCAACCATGTCGGCCTCCGGGTGCCCAGGTGGCAGCCCACCCGGGCCGATGACTCGCTTCAGGGAACGGCGGAAATCAGAAGAAGCCGAGCTTCTGCTCGCTGTAACTGACGAGCAGGTTCTTGGTCTGCTGGTAGTGGTCGAGCATCACCTTGTGCGTCTCGCGGCCGATGCCGGATTCCTTGTAGCCACCGAAGGTCGCGTGCGCGGGGTAGGCATGGTAGCAGTTGGTCCACACGCGACCGGCCTTGATCGCGCGGCCCATGCGGTAAGCGACGTTACCGTCGCGGCTCCAGACGCCAGCACCGAGCCCATACAGGGTGTCGTTGGCAATCTCCAGCGCCTCCGCTTCGTCCTTGAAGGTGGTCACGGCGAGCACCGGCCCGAAGATCTCTTCCTGGAAGATTCGCATCTTGTTGTGGCCCTTGAACAGCGTCGGCTGGACGTAGTAGCCCCCGGCCAGATCGCCGCCAAGGTGGGCCCGCTCACCGCCGATCAGCACCTGGGCGCCCTCCTGTCGGCCCAGATCGAGGTAGGACATGATCTTGGTGATCTGCTCCTGCGACGCCTGCGCGCCCATCATCGTCTCGGTGTCAAGCGGGTCGCCCTGCTTGATCGCCGCGACGCGCTGCAATACGCGCTCCATGAAGTGATCGTAGATCGACTCGTGAATCAGCGCGCGCGAGGGGCAGGTGCACACTTCGCCCTGGTTGAAGGCGAACAGCACGAGACCTTCGATGGCCTTGTCGAAAAAACTGTCGTCGGCCTTGGCGATGTCGGCGAAGAAGATGTTCGGCGACTTGCCGCCGAGTTCCAGGGTGGCCGGAATCAGGTTGTTGGCGGCGGCTTGCGCGATCAGTCGGCCCGTGGTCGTCGAGCCCGTGAAGGCAATCTTGGCGATGCGGCGGCTGGTGGCGAGCGGCATGCCGGCTTCGCGGCCGTAACCGTTGACAATATTCAGAACACCGGGCGGCAGCAGGTCGGCGATCAGCCCGGCCATGATCAGGATACTGATCGGCGTCGATTCGGCCGGCTTGAGCACCACGCAGTTGCCGGCGCCGATGGCCGGAGCAAGCTTCCAGGCGGCCATCAGGATCGGGAAGTTCCACGGGATGATCTGGCCGACGACGCCAAGTGGTTCGTGGAAGTGATAGGCGACCGTGTGCTCGTCGATCTCGCTGATACCGCCCTCCTGCGCGCGCAGGCAGCCGGCGAAATAGCGGAAATGGTCAATGGTGAGCGGAATGTCGGCATTCAGTGTTTCACGTATCGGCTTGCCGTTATCCACCGTCTCGGCGTAGGCAAGCATTTCGAGGTTGGCTTCCAGGCGGTCGGCGATCCTGAGCAGCACGTTGGCCCGGTCGGCGGGGGCGGTGCGGCCCCACTTGTCGGCGGCGGCATGCGCAGCGTCGAGTGCCAGTTCGATGTCTTCGGCAGTGGAGCGGGCAACCTGAGTATAGGGCCTGCCGTTGATCGGTGTGATGACGTCAAAGTACTGACCCTTGACCGGGGCAAGCCAGCTGCCACCGATGAAGTTGTCGTAGCGGGCTTGGTAGGCGATCTTGGCACCTGCGGTGCCGGGGGCGGCGTAGAGCATTTTGTCTCCTCATTATCGGTGGTTGATGAATGCATTTCCCTTGCCGGCAAACCGTTCCTCCTACAGAGCCGTGCCAGAGCAGCTTATCGAAGGAAAACCATTGGCGCAAGGCAACGATGTCAAGCGTGTCCTGGCGGCTGGGCGCCGCGCACGATGCGCGAGGTGGCGCCGCGTCTTCATCTCACACGCCTCAATGGCAAGCGGCCGGAGCGTCGCTGGCTCCGCAGCACTTCTTGAATTTCTTGCCACTGCCACAAGGACACGGATCGTTGCGGCCGACCTTTGGTCCACCACGAACGACCGGCACAAGCTCCTTCTGCCCACCAAGGCGATACTCGTGCTCCACGATCCCTTTGAGACAGGCATAAATTCTGCGAAACCTGGGAGATGAAGCTCCTCAGAGCCGCTCTAGCCTGATCCCGATCATTGAATCTGGCTTGGCCGATTCACGGTGAATCACCACCCCCGAGAAAGCAGATCCTTCACCGCCAGAGGGTCGAGAACCAAAGAGCCGCTTTCCCAGTCGGCATCCTCAACCCTGCTATATTTCGCATCAAACGGATTGCGGGTAGCCGCGGCCCGGTCAATGAGCTGGTGGGCTTCCTGTTCCTCATCCAGCGCAATCTTGACCCAGACATCTTCCAGGGTGTCAGGGATCTGGCCGAAGAGTTGATGGATGGATTCCAGCCGGTCGGCCAGCACCTGATGGACCCGGTCTTCCACAGAGTCGCGATAGCGCAGGTTGGCAATCCAGATTTCGCTACGGGCCTGGCCGATGCGCTGGATACGGCCCTTCCGCTGCTCCAGGCGCGTAGGGTTCCACGGCAAGTCGATATTGATGAGCGTCCCTAGTCGCTGCAAGTTCAAACCCTCGGAGGCCGCATCCGTCCCCAGCAGCAGCTTGAGTTCTCCGGCCCTGACACGTGCCTTGAGCACTTCCCGCCCGCAGCGCTGGAACCTGCCTTCGCGCCAGACGCCTGAGCGGTTGCTTCCGGCGTAAAGCCCGATTTCCATGCCGGAAAACTCGGCGCGTCTTGCCAGTTCATCGCCGATCCAGCGCACCGTGTCGTAATACTGCGAGAACAGGATGCAACCCAGATCGAGCCAGCTACGCGTGACACCTGGATGGGTCCCACGAAGATAGCCGACCAGCGCTTCCAACTTTGGATCGTTACTGCCACCTTGTCTGAGCAGTTCGAGGCAGCGGCGTAGCGATGTCACTTCCGCATCGGTGAAGTTCTTGAAATCGCTGGCGCCCTGCGGCGGTCGGCCAGCTTGAGGAGGCGTTTCCTCTTCGGCATCATCTTCATCCTCGTCGTCGGGGGTGTCGGGTTCTTCGCCGAGGAGTTTACTCATCGTTCGGCGCCCCGCTTCCATCGAGCTGCCCATGCGCCGCAACAACAGCGCTTTGAAAAAGCCCGCTCCTCTGACCCGTTGCTGGAGGAGCAATGAAAACGCTTCCGCCTCCTGATACGCTTCGCGCAGGTAGCCGCCGAGAACGAGAGCGCCCTGGTCTTCCTCACCAAACAGCTTCACCGTGACCTTGGGCAGGAGATAGGCACCAGTGGCCGGATTGATCGTCGCTTCGAGGTAGGCACGGGTTCGGCGCACAATGCATCGGAGCAAGGGGTTGAGTTCGCACCATACTGGGGGAGCAGCCTGTTCTGGAGTTGGACGCGGCGGATCGCGAGCGACAGCTTTTCCAGACTCTCGGGGTTGAACTGCCAGCGAGTGTCGCTGGCATCGAGGCTGCGCCGAATGCGGTCGAACGCGGGGTCTTCAAACCGGGACGGCCGCGGGTCGCGAACGTATTGCCAGCCATCACGCACATCACGCGTTGGGACTGCGGCATCGCCGATGGCGATGGCGAGGCAATGGCTCGGTCGATCGTCCACCCAGGTGCGACCATTCCACCGCGCAGAGGGCAGCAGTAGCAGTTCCATCAATTCATCCTGCCACTGCTGAAGAAGTGGCTTGGGTGCAAGCACCAGAATCGGGCCGCCGTCGGGATCGTCGAGTGCCATCAGGAGCGCGGCCATGGCGAGCTGAACGGTTTTCCCCAATCCGACCTGATCGGCCAGAACCAGACGCGCCTCCCAGCCGGTGCCGTTCCAGAGCCAGGTGCGCGAAGTATTTCTGGTGCGGCCAGAGACCCTGTTCGCGGCGATAGACCGGCGTTTCCACCGCAGCCGCTGCGCCTGCGGGATCCCCGATCCGCTTCAGGTCTGCGGTTCGATGATCTTCCGCGAAATGATGCGCTGCACGTCTTGCGCGATGAACGGGCAACAGGCGAGATCCACCGCGCGGCATCGTTCCACAGCGCATCGAACTCCTCCTGCACCCACGCAATCGTTTCCGGGTCGCTGTCTTCCTACAGCAACTCATAGTTCAGCTTCCACGCCGATACACTTTCGTTGACGCTGCCCAGGAAAGCCGTCGCCGAGCCGTCGGCACGCCGTACGACCCCGGCTTTGCCGTGGATCAGGCCGAACGCCGAATCGGGCAGCACCCGCACTTCGGTCCTCTTGCTGGTCAGCGCTGCATAAAGGGCACGGTAACGCGGCAGCGCAGCGGGTGGCGCTTCCTCCGGCTTGCCGGAACACCAGCTTCGGCGCAGCGCGGCCTGCGCCGCTGCAGCTGTGATGAGGTCTTGCGGATCGAGATCGGAGTTGCAGACGATGCGCACCGGCCCAGTCACACTGGCGATGGCTTCCCCGGCCACCTCGAACAGGCTGGAGCGAAAGTAGCCAGCGATGCGGTCGTAGGCAACGGCCCCGTCGAGACGCTGGTTCAGGACCGTCTGGTCGAGCCGGCTACGGCGGCTGGATGGCGAGTGCGCATTGCTAAACGCGGGGCTGAAGAACTCTCGCTATCATTCGCCGCCGGTCAGTGGCGTGCGCTGGGGAACTTGATCCAGAATCGCTTGAAACGCAGCCGGATCGGCTCGATCAGCGCGTGTTTGAAGATACGTCTCGGCAGTGAGCGCAGAGATCTTTTTTTCAGCCACCGCGCTGGTGATGAACTGATCAATGGGTACGCCTTCCAGGTCGGCCATTTCCTGGAGGTGGCGTTGAATGGAATTGGGCAGGGTCAGATTCAAGGTTGTCATTGCAGATCCTCCAGCATGATCTTCGGGGTCACCACTTCAATGCCAAACCGGATCGCCGGACAGAAATCCTTGGCATTGAAGGTCACGATACGCCGCACTTGTGCAGCGACCGCCAGTTCCAGAACCATATCGTCATTGGCATCGGGGAGGCAGGGCCGCCACAGGAAATAAACTGCCTGAAAGTCCGCCAAGGCGCACAGATTGTCAAGCACGATTTCCACCTGGGCATCGCTCAGACTCAACACCGCGTGATTGCCTTGAGCACGTCCTCGTACTCGAACAGCAACGGCGTCGACAGCGCGATACGCACCCTGCCTTCGGCGATCGCTTTGAGCAATTGGTCCGATTTCCCGCTAGCCGAATAGAGGCCCGCGTAGAGCACATTGGTGTCGAGGCAATACGCGGCAGTGAGTCAGGCATGGTCATTACGCAGGCGTCCGGCGAGGATACGGGCGGCTTCGGAATCGGCGGTCCATTCGCTCATTCCCAGGGCGTTGGCCAGCGCAGCAAGCCATTCGAGCAGTGCGATGAAGCCTTCACGTTTGCCCCATTAACCTTGGCCAAAGGTATCGCGCAGGTATTGCCGGCCAGGCTCCAGGCTGTTGTCGGCAACAGCGGTCTCGTGGATGGCGAAAATCAGGTGCCGCAGCGGTGAAACGGCAAACGGGTGGGGCGCGCCGCTGCCAACGCGGCCACGACGTGCCGGCAGTACCGCGGGATTAGACTCCGCGCCCTGGATGGGTGCAAGCAGGCTCGCCGCCAGACCAGCGGGTGTGAACATGCGGGTGCCGTTGGCCTTGTCGCTCTTCAGGAGCGGACGGATATCGGTGACGCCGAAGCCGCGTGCCAGCTCTTCATGCATGCCCTTGCGGCGTTCGCCCCGACTCTCGATGTCCAGCGCCTGCAGGCAGTAACGTTCGACGCGGATCGAAGCGGAAAAGTAGGACTCCAGGTGTTTGCGGAGCATCAGGTCAACGGTTTCGGCGTGCAGTGAGAGCGCCGTTGAACGCAGCTTGGCGGCGAGATTCTGCTGGTTCTTGAAGAACAGGCGGCCGTCCGCTGAATTGTGGAGATACCAGGCGCGCGTCGCCAGGTTGTCGAGGACGTTGGCCTTGAAGGTGGAGAGGCCGCGACCGGGCCGCTGCAGACAATCGACCAGTTGATACTCGCGCAGCCCGTGAATTGCGCCCAGTGTACTGGAGAGCGAGGCGATCAGAATGACTCGCGCAGCTTCGGAGGCGTCAACGTTCCCATTGGCCAGGTCGATCTGCTCAACTTGGGAGTCGCCACCGTGACCGATGTCATGCGCTATGGCTTCACTCAACGAGGGGTTGATGGTGCGAATCTCGGAAGCGATCTCGTCGACGTTGAAATCAAAAGCTTTTGAGGACGCTCGGTCAGAAGGTGGTGACCATCGCGACGTCGGCAGCGTCGCGGCCGCGTGCAATGAGGACGCGCCCGATGCGAGGAACGTTGTTGCAGGCGTCGAAGGTATGCCATCGGCCACCGAGATACACGTCGAACCGTCGGCAAAGATACGGATATCGCCACGCGGCGCGACGATTCGGCTACACCAGTTGCCGAAGGCGTTGCGATAGGCAACCCGCGGTACCGCTGGATCCGTCAGCAGGTAATTGGCCACCGTGACATCATGACATCGTTCATCCGCGAGTAGTGGATTTTGAGCGTGAGGATCATCGGGGTCGTCTGCTCGCACTCGTAGACGATGTCATAGCTGCAAGAGCTCACCACACGAGTTCTGGAAGTTCTCGAAACACCCTGCGCGTACCCTCGCTCCAGCTCTGGTGCAAGGACGTGAAGTAAGTGTCGCCTTCGGCAAAACGGCGTCGCATACGGATTTCGAGGCTGTCACGCTCGTAGCAGATGAGGTCGATCGGCATACCAACCGAAAGGTTGCTGCGCATCGTCGAGTCGAACGACACGAGAATACATTTCACGGCGTCCGCAAGTCGTGTCGAACCCATGATGACGCGGTCGATGAGGGGCTTGCCGTATTTGGTTTCACCGGTCTGAATGTAGGGTGTGTCGACGCCGGCCTCGATGAAGTTGCCTTCAGCATAGATGCGGAACAGGCGTTGCCCTTCGCCGCGGATCTGCCCGCCGAGGATGAACGATGCATTGAAGCTGATGTCGCTCGCTTCGAGGAACGGACCATCGCGCCGTTCGATGTCGCGCATAGCGTCGGAAACCACATTGGCCATGTCGAACATGGTACGCACGTTCCACAGCGACGCCTTGTTGTCTGGGTCTTCGCCGCGTTGGGTCAGCACGCTGATGACTGCCTGGGTACCGGCGAGATTGCCCGAGCTCAGCAGGACAATCACCCGCTCGCCCTTGCGCTCGAAAACCGTCATCTTGCAGAACTTGGCGAAATTGTCGATACCGGCGTTGGTTCGCGAATCCGACGCGAAGATCATGCCCTCGTCCAGCCGTACGCCGACACAATAAGTCATCCTACCGTCCCTGAGCCACAATGTCAGGCCGACGCTGCGATGCCTTTGCCATGGTCAACGAGTTCGCTTGGCAGCCTGGCGGTGACACCTTGCCCCCGCGCGCGTGGCCACAGGAAACGAAGAAGCCACCACTGGTGGCTTCTTCCTGATACCACTGGCCAGGTGCTCCCATCGGGATTACTGCTTCAACGCGTCCTTGACGGCGTCTCTGGCGTCTTTGACGTTCTCTTTCAGGTCGCCGACATGTTCCTGCACCTTGCCTTCAGCCTGATTTTTCAGGCCCTTTGTCTGCTGCTCCGTGCTGCCTACCAGCTTGCCGACCTCTTCCTGGATTTTTCCACCGAAGTCTTTTGCTGCGCCCTTCACTTGATCCTTGTTCATCTTAATCCCCTAACTGAGTGGTTGGTACTTCTGATATGCGAGCCAGTGTCTGCCCGTCCTGCTCATCATCACGCTCATCACGCAATCCATTCGTCGCGTCCATATGGCAAGACTAAACCCAAGCGATGAGTAGTTCTGTGCGCTGGCCAACATACGCACCCTTCTCTGAAGAAGAGGTGGTCCATCTTGATGACTGTCTCCGGCAGGGTAGGTTCAGCCAGATGGCGACGGGCAGCTTGGGAGGTTGGGGGAGCAGCTGTTCGGCGACGGTCTGAGCACATGCTGGTCGCGCGGTCGGCGTACAGGTCAGAGCTCCTGGCAGGATCCCCTGTTTGGCGATGGCCCCACTGTACGCCGCGCAGGCGAGCGTCGCGTCCACATCAGCCGTGTCCCTATTGCCACAAACTGGACAAAATCAGTCGAACTTGCCGGCGCGAACGACATCCGGACGAATATCGGGATTCGTCGCGTTGCCACAATTTGGCGCGCGAACGCGGACCTCCTTTGTCTGGCCAGCAGCAAGGGCGACATCGGTACTGCCCCATAGCGTATTCTGAGCGCAGTTCACCGAGCGCGCCGCTCCCGACCATTGCCTAGCGCCCGAATTTCGGACCTCATAGATGGCATCAACCGTCTTCCCTGGGCCGCTGTTCGCCGGGTCCCATCCCACTCGATAACGATACTCAACGCCCGCGGCGCGACCCCACCCGGACCATTCGGTCATGCGATAGCCACCAGCAGGTGGAGGGGGGATCACCGGAGCGGTCTGTACCGGGCGGTCACGGAGAGCAAGATTGCACCAGTGATTGGGATCTTCAAAACCAGTAACGCCGTACAGCTTGCGGTGCCCTGCGCCGCAGACCAGCGGTCTAACGCGGCTGAAATCAATGTCGCGCATGGATTGGCCCCACAAGCAATTAGCTCCGTCGTAGGACGCACAGGCGGGATTTCCATCGTTCGTAATGGTGAAGACAATCCGCCCGCCGTTCGGTGGTGGGAATGTCTCCTCCTGCCAGCGCTCGGCTGCCAACGCCGCGGTGCCTAGGTGATGGGGCGAGGACGCGATCAACAGGGCAATACCTATCAGCTTGATGGGTTTCATGGGCCGACTCCTCTCTCGATTTTAGCCCTGGGCTCCTTAGAGACGAACCCGGGAGCAAGCATCAGGGCACCAGCGATCATTGGAAGTTGAAGCTGTAACCATATGACCCATATCAAGCGTCTGCGTTCAGCCCGCCCGGCGACCTCGGCGACAGGTCGCAATCTCTGCGTTTTCAACAGGCGGAAGAGATGGACAAGGCCGGGAGGCCATCAGCAAAGCTGGCGCGCTGGTCACCTCCGACCGGCCGCCGTTCTTGGTACACGTGGCGTGGGACCCCTGAGCTTCGCCACTCGGAGGTCCTTGTAGCCGGACGTTCGTAGGGCAGGATGTGCAAGCCCGCGCCACCCGCAGCGCGATGCTGGCCAGGCCGGTCACGTCTTAGCCTCGCTACTTCTCGGTCAGTACGACGAGATCTCCCCGGTATCCTACCGCAAGCCGGTGATGGTGCAGGGCCGCAAGCGGGTCATCCGGATAGTGCATGGCCAGATCACGGAAGGCGGCG
>JAFLDL010000015.1 GCA_017302435.1 Candidatus Accumulibacter necessarius | reverse complement strand
GAAAACCCCAAAAAGACAGAAAACTACACAAATCAGGGGGATGTGAACAGACCCTTGGTAACTCATTGAGCGTAAACGATTATTTCGGAGGGTCAACGACGTTGGCATTCATGCGATTGCCCTGAGCGTTGGTTCTTGCCCCTGCCGGCCTGGTGCCCTTGCAGTACAATGTTGCTTTTGCTGCTGAACTCCCTCTGAGAAAGGACGTCGCCGTGCTGGAATCCTATCGTGCCCATGTCGCCGAGCGCGCTGCGCTTGGTATTCCGCCTTTGCCGCTGACTGCCCAGCAGACCCAGGCGCTGGTCGGGCTGCTGAAAAGCCCGCCGGCAGGCGAGGAGGCCAATCTGCTTGAGCTGATCACCTACCGTGTACCGGCCGGGGTTGATGACGCAGCCAAGGTCAAAGCCGAGTTCCTGGCCCGGGTCGCAAAAGGCGAGGAGAGCTGCGCTCTGGTCTCGAAGGAAAAGGCGACCGAGTTGCTCGGCACCATGCTCGGCGGTTACAACGTCAAGCCCTTGATCGATCTGCTCGCCGGCCCGACTGGCACGATTGCCGCAGCAGGCCTCAAGAAGACGCTGCTGGTGTTCGATTTCTTCCACGACGTCAAGGAACTGGCCGACCAGGGCAACGCCAATGCCAGGTCCGTGATGCAGAGCTGGGCCGATGGCGAGTGGTTCACCTCGCGGCCACAGGTGCCCGCGTCGCAGAAGCTGACTGTCTTCAAGGTAACCGGCGAAACCAACACCGACGACCTGTCGCCGGCGCCCGACGCCTGGTCACGCCCGGACATTCCGCTGCACGCGCTGGCCATGCTCAAGAATGCGCGTCCGGGGATTGAACCCGACAAGGCCGGCGAGCGCGGTCCGATCAAGCAACTCGAAGCGCTCGCCAGCAAGGGTAATCTGATTGCCTATGTCGGCGACGTCGTCGGCACCGGTTCCTCGCGCAAGTCGGCGACCAACTCGGTCCTGTGGTTCACCGGTGAAGACATTCCCTACGTCCCGAACAAGCGTTTCGGTGGCGTCTGCCTCGGTTCGAAGATCGCCCCGATCTTCTTCAACACCATGGAAGATGCCGGCGCACTGCCGGTCGAGATCGATTGCGGGCAGATGGACATGGGCGACGAGATCGAACTGAAGATCGATGCTGCCACCTCGAAGGTGACCGCGCTCAAGAACGGTGCCGTGATCGCCGAGTCGCAACTGAAAACGCCAGTGATCCTCGACGAAGTGCGCGCCGGTGGCCGTATCCCGCTGATCGTCGGCCGCGGGCTGACCACCCGGGCACGCGAGGCGCTCGGCCTGCCGCCGTCCACGCTGTTTACCCTGCCGCAGAATCCCGCCGATCCGGGCAAGGGTTACTCCTTGGCGCAGAAAATGGTTGGCCGTGCCTGTGGTCTGCCCGAAGGCAAGGGCGTGCTGCCGGGCACCTACTGCGAACCGCGGATGACCACCGTCGGCTCGCAGGACACCACCGGCCCGATGACGCGCGACGAACTCAAGGATCTGGCCTGCCTCGGCTTCTCGGCCGACATGGTCATGCAGTCCTTCTGCCACACCGCCGCCTATCCGAAGCTGGTCGATGTGCGCATGCACCGCGAACTGCCGTCGTTCATCAGCACCCGTGGCGGCGTCGCGCTGCGTCCCGGCGACGGCGTTATCCACTCCTGGCTCAATCGCCTGCTGCTGCCGGATACCGTCGGCACCGGTGGCGACTCGCACACGCGTTTCCCGATTGGCATCTCGTTCCCGGCCGGCTCCGGCCTCGTCGCTTTTGCCGCCGCCACCGGCGTCATGCCGCTCGACATGCCGGAATCGGTGCTTGTGCGCTTCAAGGGCTCGCTCGCCGAAGCCGGCAAGCGCGGCGTCACGCTGCGCGACCTGGTCAACGCAATTCCCTACTACGCCATCCAGGCCGGTCTGCTGACCGTCGAGAAGAAGGGCAAGAAGAACATCTTCTCGGGCCGCATCCTCGAAATCGAAGGGCTGCCGGATCTCAAGGTCGAACAGGCCTTCGAACTCTCCGACGCCGCGGCCGAGCGTTCGGCTGCCGCCTGTGCGGTGGCCTTGAACAAGGAACCGATCATCGAGTACATGCGCTCGAACATCACGCTGATGAAGTGGATGATCGCCAACGGCTACTCCGATGCCCGCACCCTCGGCCGCCGCATCAAGGCCATGGAAGCCTGGATCGCCAAGCCCGAGCTGTTGAGGGCCGACGCCGACGCGCAGTACGCCGCGGTGATCGAGATCGACCTGGCCGACGTGCTGGAGCCGCTCGTCGCCTGCCCGAACGACCCGGACGACGTCAAGCTGCTCTCGGCGGTCTCCGGCACCAAGATCGACGAAGTCTTCATCGGCTCCTGCATGACCAACATCGGCCACTTCCGCGCCGCCGGCAAGGTCCTCGAAGGCAAGACCGACATCCCGACCCGCCTGTGGATCGCTCCGCCGACCAAGATGGACGCGATGATCCTCAACGAGGAAGGCTACTACGCGATCCTCGGCAAGTCCGGCGCGCGCATGGAAATGCCCGGCTGCTCCTTGTGCATGGGTAACCAGGCACAGATTCGCAAGGGCAGCACGGCGATGTCGACCTCGACCCGCAACTTCCCGAACCGGCTCGGAATCGACACCTTCGTGTATCTCGGATCGGCCGAACTTGCCGCCGTCTGCGCGCTGATGGGCCGGATCCCGACCCCGGCCGAGTATCTCGAGCAGGTGCAGGCGGTCAATGCCAAGGCGGCTGACGTCTATCGCTACATGAACTTCGACCAGATCAAGGAGTTCAGCGAGGTGGCGGATACGGTGACGGTGTAGGGGCTAGGAAGTCAGCATAGCTGAACACCCCGCTAGGTGGCGGGCGGGGTGTCTCTCGTTCGGAGTTATCAGCGACGCGGCTTTCGGTATCCGCGAGTCCTCTGCCAGGTGCTTCCTGCTGATGCGCTCACACTTCACTCTGAAGGATCTGGCGGCTGAACACGCCGTCTCCGGCGGCGCGTTCGAGCGTACGGCCGTGATTCCGACGCAGGGCGAGTATTTGAGAGACCACGGCTGGCGGCGTGGAAACCTAGCCCAGGTATGCGACATCGTGGGTGCTGTTAATGGCGCCATCAGGGGCAACAGTTGATTATTGAAACTCTCGATGCTGCCTGCACGCACTTCGAAAATCTCGTTGAAACAACTTGTCGCATCACGGTAGCGCCTCTCGCTGTCGACCGTCAAGGGGCTTAGTGACGTGACAGGGCCAGCCCCTTCGAAACAATGAACAAGCCGTCGATTGCGCGCTTTGCAGAGAGTGTCCAGGAACTCTAAAAGAACAACCGGGCCGTGGTCTTCTTGTGTGGACCCACCCTGAAGGACGCCGCAACTAATAGTGCCGCAGCATTGCGTTTACGAATCCGTGATGCCCTGGTTGCGGAAGGCTTTGAGGTTGTACTCGGCGAAGACGATGGACTGGAAGACGTACGCCTCAACGTATCTGACGGGTACGCGCACGACAACGAGCTTGAGTTCGTCCAGCGTGAGTGCAGCGCCATCGTCTTGGTGGCGAATAGCGTTGGCTCGTTCTGCGAGCTAGGTCTGTTCGTCCATTGGCTTGCTGGAAGCGCGGATCGAACCTGCGATCTCATACTGTTGGCCGACCAGCAATACGAGAATCACCAGTCGTACTTTAACGAGGGGCCGGCAAGGGCCGCTGCGGATTTTGGAAAGGCGATGTTCGTTGATTTCGCTACTGTAGATATCGCACCTATCGTGAAGCGCTTGAAAGGCCGACGCTCGACACACTTCTGTCACGGTCGTGGCCGCCCTGCGGGAATGACTAAACCGTGAGCGTCGGAGTCAATCAATCGTTTGTAAGGCTCGCACTGGGCTGCATTCAGCCAGCTTCAGCCGAACAGATTGCGGCGTTCATCAGCAGTTCGCTTCCCACTGGAGCCCACCCATTGCATGCTGAAAAGATTCGGGAGGTTCTCGACGGTTGGGCATCTAGCGGTGACATTCTTTGCGTGCACAAGCGCTATCTGCTCTATTCGTTGACACGGCAAGGTGATGGAAAACTCTCTGCGCCGGAGCGAAAGGTGCGCGATCGCACGCGGATGTTCTTGCTCAAAGACCTCCGCAGTGCTAGCCTGCGAGCGTCAGAGGTTTGGGGTATCGAGCAGGCTGATGATTCGTCGGCCGTATCCCATGGAATGGCAGTGCAAGAGGACGAGCGGCCAATAGGCGCGGCCGTCTCTCCTCGTAGGAGAGACGGCCGCGCCTATTGGCCGCTCCTCTCAAAGCAGCTTTTAGTTGGCTCTTCTTCCCCCTCCTCTGACACCCGCTTCAGATTCCTCTCGTTCTCGTCCGTCAGGAGCTGCTCGCAGGCTTGTGGGTATGCGGACATACCCGAAGGCGGCATCGGTCTCAATGAGATATCTCTCGCGCTGGGAGTAAGCCCAAGAATCGTGGGCTTACTCCTGCGTCGCCCTGAGAGTCACTATCGCGTCTTCCAGATTCCCAAGGCGGGCGGGGGACTCCGGGAAATCCATGCGCCGCGGACGTTCATGAAAGTCACGCAGCATTTTATCCTGGATTACCTACTGCGACGATTGAAGGTACACCCTGCGGCAACGGCATACAGTATAGGCTGCTCCATACGACACAACGCGGAGATTCATGTGCGAAGGCGGTACGTCGCCAACATAGATGTGACGAACTTCTTTGGATCTCTGTCGACTTCGGTCGTCTACGATCGACTGATAGCTGTGGGTCTGATGAAGAACACCGCTGCCTTCATTGCTCGGATCTCTTCGTTCATGGGTGGTCTCCCACAAGGTGCTCCGACTAGCGCTGCGCTCTCGAACATCTGCCTGTATGCAGCAGACGATGTGCTGCAGGCCGAGTCTACTGTTCGGCAGGTTACCTATTCTAGGTATGCTGATGACATAACATTTAGCGGCGACGACCTCGGCGCTGTGCAAGCGTGCATGGCAATCGCCAGGCGAGAGCTTTCAGCCTTGGGGTTGACATTGAACACCGACAAGACCCGCGTATTTGGGCCATCGAGTCGACAGGTTGTAACTGGAGTCGTGGTCAACGAACATGCCCAGCCCGCGAGGAAGGAGCGCAGGCGATTGCGCGCTATGCTCCACCATGCAGGCACCGCGCCAGACGAGTTCGTCGCCCAGTTCGATATCCTTCAAGGCAAGTCCAGTTACATGCTGTCGTATTCGACGCCTGAGCGTGGGATCGGGGCCCTGCCTGAGAAGTACGTAGAGGACGCTCTGGCCGCAGTGCGCGCCGCGCGCAAAAAAGGTCTGCCTGCGGCTGACGAAAGCAGTTTGTCTAGCGCCCCGTTCGATAACGAAAACAGGGGGCGTGACGCGATATCTTAAGTTTCGGCACTCACGATCGCGGGCGGATGCCGGAGGTATTTGGGCCGCGCGAAAAATAGTTTCAATAATGCAACAAGAGACTTGGTATGAGGACGGAATCGCGCGGCGACCACATAGGGATCGTTTTCGATCCCGGACTTTCCCTCATGCCTCTCGCTGCCAACGTTTGCTTGCTGCTCTAGGAATCGATTTCCTTTCTCTTGGTGGCCCGTGCCACCGCATTCCCGCCGGGCCTTTCGTCGCACACCTGACCCGTTGCCTGCTCAACCGGAAGGTCTGGGGCACGCGGGTCATAGGAGCCCTTCCCCGAGAGGCGTACTAGACCACCCATTACAAGCTGATCGAACGGGCGCAGGTGTCGGTCACCGAACTGTCGCTCCATTTGTTGCGACTGACAGTGACGGTGTGCCCGACCCAACTGATGACCCTGATCCTCGACGATACGATGGTTCCGCGCCGCGCGAAATTCGGGCCGGAGATCAGCACCCGGCACGCTCTCTGCAACGACTTCAGGCCAGTGAGCCAGCGCGAAGGCCGGGCGAGCGCAATACCGTAGTAGGCTGTCCGAGCGTGGCGGTCGCCGCCGAGAAGCTGTCTGATTCATCGCAGGTTGCCGTCGCCTCGCCGTCTACGCGCTCGACCACCGTGCCAAGTTAGCGCACGCTGCAAGCGGCGGACTTCGTCGAGCGAGTCTTGATGAGTGGCGCAGCTTTCATGAGATGTCGCTCGCCCGGCTGATCAAAGCCATTCAGGCGTGACGATGCTCGGCCTCCCATCCCTTGCAGGCGAGGCCGACCATGCGTGGAATCAGATAGCGGCCGGCTTCGTAATAACACACCATGCGTCGCGTAATGCCGAGCGCCAGCGCGGCATCGGACAGCGACAATCGGTTGCGGGCGCGCCACGCGGCAAATTCTTCTATCGGTGTTGCCTCTCCAGCCTGTTCGCGCGCCATTCGCCAAAGGGTGTCGGTACCGATTTCCGCGCCACCGGGCCAGATCAACGACCAGCCATCTTCACCGACGGCGACGGCGCTGAAGGTATCGGCATCGTCCAGGGTGGACAGCCCGGCCAGATTGGCGATCAAGGTGGATAGGTCGACGCGATCCATCTTGCCGCTGGCCCATTCAATTTCAAGCGTATGCCCGCGTGTGCCGGCGATGGTCTTGATGTTTCGTTCTTTCATCGCTTCAGTCCTCGTTCGGTCCATGTTCGCATGATGGATTCCCGGTTGCTGACAATCCACGCCTTGGCTTCTGCTACGGCGCTTGGCTCGGCGCGGCCTTTCGTTTTCCGGGTCGCCACTTCAATCGAGACCTTGAAACCCGGCCCGAGCAGATGTACATGCGCGGGAGGATGATCGCCAAAAAACATGGCGATACGGGCATTCCTGAAGCGGTGGATCGTGGCATCCATCCGCCGCAGTGTAGTGAAGGTACTTCATCGCGTCAAGCTGGAGTTCAGCGAGGTGGCGGATACGGTGACGGTGCAAGCGCCAGCGCAGCAGATCAACCCAACTTCCTGCTGACCGGTGCGGCTTCCGTCGCAGCCTACAGGTGCGAGGCCGGAAATGCCATTACCTCCGGCAGCGAAGTGGCGCCGACGGCGAGCATGACCAGGCGGTCCAGTCCGAGCGCCACGCCGCTGCAATCCGGCAGGCCAAATTCGAGCGCTGCCAGGAAATGCCGGTCCAGCGGGATTGCCGGCAGCCCAAGCCTTTCGCGTTCGCGCAGGTCCGCCGCAAAGCGTGCGCGCTGTTCGTCAACATCAAGCAGTTCGTGATAGCCATTGGCCAGTTCGACGCCGCGATGATAAAGCTCGAAACGCGAGGCCACCTTCTGGCCATCGGCGTCCATCCGCAGGCGGGCGAGTGCGGCCTGTGATGGGGGATAATCCACCACGAAGCTCAACTCGTCGATGCCGAGTTTCGGTTCGATGACGTGACTCATCAAAAGCTCGAGCCAGGTGTCGCGGTCGGCATCGGCGAAGGCGAGGTCGAGATGCCTTCTGGCCGCGGCGCTCAGGGCATCGATGGGGCAGCATAGGGGATCCAGATCGAGATGCGCACGAAAGAGATCGCGATAGCGGTGGCGCACGGTTGCCGTTTCACCGAGCGCGATGCACGCGATGGCAGCGACTTCGTCGATCAGTTGATCGGGCGTGAAGCCCAGCCGATACCACTCGAGCAGGGTGAACTCGGGGTTGTGCCGTCGCCCCACTTCCCCGGCGCGGAAGACCCTGGCGATCTGGTAGATCGAGCCACTGCCCGCCGCCAGCAGGCGCTTCATGGTGTATTCGGGCGAGGTCTGCAGGTAACCGTAGCCGGGCACGCCAATGCTGCTCAGGTGCGGATCGGTGACGGTGGCAGGGCAGAGCTGTGGTGTTTCCACTTCAAGCACGCCCTGCGAGGCAAAGTGGGCACGAATCTGCGCCAGGATCTGCGCGCGGTGGCGCAGGTTGGCAAGTGAGGCGCTGGGTTGCCAGGCGAGTGCTGGCATGATGGGCCTCGCTCCCTCGCTTTCCACGGCCGGTTCGGCTGGGGGATGCCTCGGTGACGCGACCGCTTACGCCTTTACACGCGATACATACTCACCCGAGCGCGTATCGCATTTGACGATCTCGCCCTGATTGACGAACAGCGGAACCTTGACCGTGGCGCCGGTGGAGAGGCGCGCCGGTTTGGTGCCGCCGGTGGCGGTGTCACCGCGTACACCTGGCTCGGTCTCGATGATTTCGAGTTCGACGAAGTTCGGTGGGGTGACGGCCAGGGGGGCGCCGTTGTACAGCGTGACGGTGCAGGTGTCCTGCTCTCTGAGCCAGAGCGCCGCGTCGCCGACGGTACTGCTGCTGGCCTGGTGCTGCTCGAAGTTCTCAGGTTCCATGAAATGGAAGAACTCGCCGTCGTTGTAGAGGTACTGCATGTCGCGGTCAAAAACGTCGGCACCTTCCAGCGAGTCGCCGGACTTGTAGGTTTTTTCCCAGACACGGTTGGTTTTCAGGTTGCGCAGCTTGACGCGGTTGAAGGCCTGGCCCTTGCCCGGTTTGACAAATTCGTTTTCGAGGATGATGCAGGGGTCACCATCCAGCATGACTTTCAGGCCCGATTTGAATTCGTTGGTAGAATAGCTTGCCATTGCATCCCCTCGTGAGACAGTCGACAAAATGAAGGCCGCCATGATAGCGCGAAGCCCGGCCAATTGGCAGGCCCAGGATGCGCACGCTGAACCCTGGCAACTGGCGCTGCAGACGGTGATCACCGATAGTGACGAGCTGTTGGCGCTGCTTGACCTCACGCCGCAGGCGTTGGCCATTGACCGTCGCCAGGCCTTTCCGCTGCGTGTGCCGCGCGCTTTTGTCGCGCGCATGCAGCCCGGCCAGGCAGACGACCCTTTGCTCAAGCAGGTGCTGCCGGCACTGGCGGAGCGGACGCTGCTGCCCGGCTTTGGCCACGACCCGCTGGCAGAGGCTGAAGCCAACAAGGTGCCAGGGCTGATCCACAAGTACCACGGCCGCGTCCTCCTGATCGTCACCAGTCATTGCGCGATTCATTGTCGCTACTGTTTCCGCCGCCACTTCGCTTACGCCGCCAATCAGCCGTCGCGCGCGGACTGGTCACAAGCCTTTGATTACATACGCAGCGATGACTCGATAAGGGAAGTGATCCTGTCCGGCGGTGATCCGCTTTCGGTACCGGACCGACACCTGCAGTGGCTTATCAGCCAGATCGAGGCGATCCCCAGCGTCAGTCGTCTGCGCATTCACAGCCGTCTGCCGGTGGTCGTGCCACAGCGCATCACGCCGGCGCTGGTCGCCCTGCTTGCCGGCAGCCGTCTGCAGGTGAGCCTGGTGCTGCACGCCAATCACGCGCAGGAACTCGATGATTCGGTGGCCACCGCCCTCTGGCCGTTGCGCCATGCCGGGATCAGCCTGCTCAATCAGGCGGTGCTGCTCGCCGGCATCAATGACGAGGTCGAAGCGCTGACGGCACTGTCGGAGCGCTTGTTCGCAATCGGTGTACTGCCCTATTACCTGCATCTGCTCGATCACGTGGCTGGTGCCGCCCACTTCGAGGTGGCGGAACCGCGCGTGCACCGGCTGCGGGAAGCGATGTTGGCGCGCCTGCCCGGTTATCTCGTGCCGCGATTTGTGCGCGAGGTGGCGCATGCCGTGTCGAAGGTGCCGTTGTCCTCGGCGCCGATCTGAGGCTGGAGGTTCTCGAGCGGAAGGGGCAGGTCTACTATCGGTCAGCACGTGTACAGGGAGGAGAGGGAATGGGAATGCGTTGGAAGCCGATCGTTCAGGCGCTGGCGTGGGCTGCTCTGGCCAGCCCGGCGCTGCCGTTGCCGGCAGCGGAGCCGCTGCCCTTGTTGCTGGCAGAAACCGAACAGGGTCAGGCCGATGTCGCGCTCTATCTGGTCAGCGAGAAGCTCGACGGCGTGCGCGCTTACTGGGACGGGCAGGCGCTACGCACGCGCAACGGTCATCCGATCCATGCGCCGGCCTGGTTTGTCGCTCCGTTGCCGCCGCAGCCGCTCGACGGCGAATTGTGGATTGGGCGCGGGGAGTTCGAACGGCTCTCCGGGATCGTGCGTCGGCAAACGCCGGACGACGAGCAGTGGCGGCAGGTGCGCTATCTGGTCTTCGAATTGCCGCAGGCGCCCGGCACTTTTCGCCAGCGGGCGCTGGCCTTGCGCGAGTTGACGACGACGCTGGCGCTGCCCTGGCTGCAGGCCGTCGAGCAATGGGAGTTCGGCTCCCGGCAGGCACTCGACGAGAAGCTCCTACGGGTGTCCCGGGCCGGCGGCGAGGGGCTGATGCTGCATCGCGCTGACGCCCTGTACGTCACCGGTCGCAGCGATGTACTCCTGAAGCTCAAGCTGTGGCGGGATGCGGAGGCGACGGTGATCGGCCATCAGCCCGGCCGCGGCAAGTATGCCGGGATGCTGGGCGCCCTGCGGGTGCGTATGGACGATGGCGTCGAGTTCCTGCTGGGCAGCGGCTTCAGCGACGCCGACCGTCGCCAGCCACCACCGATAGGCAGCCTGATCACCTTCCGCTATCGTGAACTGACCGCGCGCGGCCTGCCTCGATTCGCCAGTTACTATCGTCCGCGCGATCTGTAGCCGGGGCAGAATCGGTCGGTCGGCGATCAGAGCACGGGAAAAACGGTATCGCTTCGGCTGTGTGTGGTGCAGGACGCCAAGTGAGGTGGGCCCCAGCCCGGCCAGGCGTCAAGCGATAAGTGCAGCCGCCAAGGCGCACGGGTGCGACGCATCTGGTAACAGCCCATCATCCCACCAATGCCGCCTGCCTAATCGCTTCGGTCGCCCACTGATTGAGGCTCTGGCCATGCGCGGCAGCAGCGATGGCGGCGGCCTCATGGGTGGCCGGATCGAGCCGCAGGGAGAACTTGCCGGAGAAGTGCTTGCGAGGTTCGACCCCACGTTTCTCACAGGCTTCGAGGAACAAGCGTAGCGAGATTTCCCCCTCGCGACTCAAGCCATCGACATCGGTGGCGTAGAAATCCGCCCCGCCGTTCAGGCCGACGAACTCCCCACGAAACATCTGAATTTCCGGGTCGAACGCGATGACCGCTTGATAGCCGTTGATCGTCATGGTGTTCATGGTTTCACTCCGTTCTCGTCCAGCCACTTGCGAATTGCCCCGACCGCTCCTTTGTCTGTATCCGGCGACGGGTGTGGCCGATGAAAAACTCGCACGACGCCGAACAGAAATACCTCCACGCGAGAGCCTTCACGCTCGGCAATCTCCGCTCCCAGCTCCCGGAACAGGGTCTCGATTTCGGCCCAGCGGACGTTAGCTGAAACAGGCCGGGCAAAGATCAGTTCGAGGGTGCGTTGGTGCTTTCGCTTCATGGCTTATGGTAGCAAATAGTGGTATCTAAGCACAAGCAACATCCACCCTCCGGGTGCCCGTCATGCTGCGTGAACCTGGTGCGGGGAAGGGTCATCAGGGCGCTGCAAGTCGCCTGCCGGGCCACCGCGTCGCGGACTGAACCGCCAGCGCGCACGACACCGCACCCCTGGCTTCGTACCTCCGTTCGCTGCGCAGAACCTCGCTTGCTTGCCCTTCGCTTCGCGGCCTTCGGTTTCGGGGAATGGTCTGCAGAGTGAGCCTGTCAGAAAAAAGTTGGTCGCCTCCGCGGAGCTCGCCGTAAGAAAGGGGTGGCTGCTCCATGATGCCGCACAAACTCCCTTCTGGCTCAACGGAATTGCCTATACTGGGGAGGACGATATCGTCGCCAGAATGCTAATCCACCTTACCGCGTATCCAACCCAGATTACCCCGCTTGGCTACCTATACTTTGCCAAAGAAGGACGATTCGACATGACCAACTTTTTTTCAGACGCCGCCCGCTTAGCTTCTGCATGGGGGCTCCGCATGCGTCACCGTCTCGCAGTCACATTGTTGACCTGTGCCATAGTGCCTACCGCTCTGGCGGCTGGTAGCCCGACACCCGACTGCCCGCCTTTCCTGACTACTCCGGACTTCATGGGCACAGTGCCCTCTCCTGAGGCTGTGCTGGGGTTCGCGATCGGCGCTCAGGAGGTTACGACCGCGCAGTCGAACGAGTATCTTGCTGCGGTCGATAAGGCCAGCAAACGTGTCATTACCGGGACCGCTGCGACGTCCGTCGAGGGGCTGCCGCTGCGTTACGCGATCGTTGGCGGTGAAGGCAACGTTACAGCTGCTGGTCTGAACAGGATCCGCAACGCCATTCAGCAGCTGATCGACCCGAATACGGGGGAACAGGCTGTTAAAGACCTTGCAGCCAGCACTCCAGCGATCTTGTGGGTGACCGGCAATGTGCACGGCAACGAGGAGAGCGGCGCCGATGCCGCGCTGCGGGTGCTTTACGAGCTCGCCGACCGAAAGGATTGTGTCGTTGACCGCATTCTCGCCAACGCGATTGTCGTGGTGTTGCCGATTCAAAACCCCGATGGCCGCTTTTACAAAACGCGCCGCAACGTCTACGGATTCGATTTGAACCGTGACTGGTTCGCGCGAACACAGCCAGAAACGGACGGCAAGCTCGAGCTGTTGCGGCAATACCCACCTGTTCTCTACATTGACGCGCATGAATTCGGGAGCAAGACTTTCTTCTTCCCGCCGAACGCCGACCCCGTCTATCACGAGGTGCCAAAAAGACCTTTCAACTGGATCAATAATGTCTATGCAACGGCGATTGGCACCGAGATGGACCGCCAGCGGATCCCGTTCTTCCATGGTGCGCCGTACGATCTCTATGCGGTCGAGTACGGGGATTCGGTTCCCACGGTTGGCTTCCACGCTGCTGGCATGACATTCGAAAAGTACAACGGCGACACGATCAGCACTCGCGCATACGAGCAGTTTGTCGCGATGTGGGCCTCACTGTTTGCCGCTGCGACCGAGAAGGAGAGGATTCTCAGAGAGTGGCACCTGTCTTACCTGGGTGCGCAGAAGCAAGGTGCAGCCGGAGAACTGCAGCCGAACGCCACTTACTTCCCCTTCTATAGCGAGGATGTTTTCCAGCAAGTGCCAGACCTATCCGTCCGCCATTACTTCCTCTTGGACCAGCCTGGCCGCTCGCGCGAACTCGCGCAGCTGGTGAGGCGCCTGCAGCGCATGGACGTCAAGATCTGGAGGCTAAAGGAAGAGACCTACGTAGGCGACTTTCGCCCTTATGGCAGCGAGTCGAACGAGACCTGGCTACCCGCCGGCGCCTCGCTACCTGCCGGCACCTACTGGGTACCTATGGATCAGCGTCAGAAGCATTGGATACAGGCAATGCTCCATGTGGATCCCTATATCCCGGTCAGCGTGAGCTATGACGTCACCGCCTGGAGCAATCCGTTGCTGATGAACATCTCAGGAGGCTCCTCGGGCGAGATTCTCGCGCCCAAAGCCACGCTGGTGTCATCGGTCGCGGCGCCCACCCCGCTGGGGCCGCCTAGCCGAGGGCCGACGATCGGACTGTTCGAGATTCCGGGCAGCTCTACTGCCTTCGAGTCTGCGGGATCAATCCGTTATCTGTTCGATCGCGTGTGGGGGGTGCCGTACATCAAAGTCAGTGCCGACGACATCAAGGCTGGCCTGCCAGGCATTGGCGTTCTGCTCGTCCCGGATGGGTATGTGAACTACGGTCTGCAGGCCCTCGGTTCTCAGGGAAAGAAAGCGCTTGCCGCATGGGTTGAGGGAGGAGGAAGGTATGTTGGCTACCTTGGCGGTACCGAGCTTGCCGCGAAGGCGGGGATCTCTACGGTCGTCTTGCAGACATCCCACACGAGCGCGCCTGGCACTCTGATTCGTGTCAAGCTTGACCCGGCGAGTCCGCTTGCCGCTGGCGTCGCCCCGACTCTGGAGAACGCATCGACATCGAAAAACCCCCCGCCTCCAACCGTCTGGGTGATGTATTTCAACGATGATCGCATGACGCCAGGTCTGGGGATGGCTGCCGCTACTTTCCCAGCCCAAAGTGAGCCGGAATTCGCCACGTCGGGTCTTGCGATCGGAGTCGATGAACTGGATGGCAGCGCTGCCATCGTGGACGAACCGGTCGGCAACGGCCGTGCCATCCTCTTCTCCTTCGACCCGAACTTTCGCGCCTGGACAGAGGGCACTCAGCGCATCCTCTGGAATGCACTGTATGGCGTCTTCCCCAAGCCGTCCGCCGCCACGGCGCAACCGGCGACGGTACGGGTGGCCGCGCGCGATCGCTCTGACCGCGCAGCACAAGCACTGCCCGATGTGGGCAAGGCGATCCGCATCGTCGTGCGACCCGATGATGGCGACGTGACAAGAGCCTTGCTGTTGCGCTACGGCGCCGAGTTCAAAGAGTTACGGAAGCGCGAACGTACAATTTTCCTGATCGAGAATCGCCAAGGGCTCTCTTGGGAGGAACATCCGTTCGTAATGGACTTGGCTCGTGAGCTTAGGCAACAGGTCAACCCGATCTCTTTCAGCGTTCGCTAGAAGCCTGTCGGGCTTAGTCGAGATCTAACGGGGCGGTAACCCATACAACCACGTACACTCCGGACGGCAATTTCACGCAGAAATCTACGGGACACACCGTGGTCATCCTCTTCCCGACCGACATCCCGCCCGGTGCCACTAGGTGGCCGCCGAATCGACCCACTCTTGCCGTCCAATGTGCTGGACGGCAATCTTCGCCAAATAAGCGCCGACGACGAGATCGGCAAGTCCCGTGACCGTACCGATCGACTTCCAGCGCTCTGATGGCAATGAAGTGCGAAAGCGGCTTGCCGGAGCCTGTTCCGGTGGTCATCACATGGATCTCACCCGCTGTGATGGTCTCTTGTTGGTGAGTGTGAAGTGGTAGCGGAACGTCGACGGACGAGTCGCTTCTTGGCAAAACCGAGAATGTCCGCGTACAGCGTGTGCAACTGCCCGGCTTGTACGAGCTGTTGAGTCGCCCCTAGCGCAATCCATACCAAGTTTCACGCCCACTGCCATGTTGACTCAGGTGACCGCGCTCCACGAGCGCGCGGAAGTGCTGCTTGATTGCGAGTGAGCTGTAAGGCACGTAGGGATAACCAGCCTGCAGAAGAAGCAAGGTGGTCAGCACGCGGCTCAGGCGGCCATTGCCATCCTGGAAAGGGTGTATCTCGAGGAACACCACGACTCATAATCCGATGAGCAACAGCGGATGCAGCCCGTCGCTGGTCCGCGCGTCGTTGAACCAGGTCGCCAGCTCGGTCATCAAACGCGGCGTGTCAAAGGGCGTTGCCGTCTCGAACACCACGCCGAGCTGATTGTCGCCTTCGTCGAATGCGACCCGCCGTAGCGCCGAGAGCCGATCCGGCGCCAACGTGCCGAGCGTCCGCCAAGCGCCCTTGAACTCATCGATACAAGCGACGAAGCTTAGGATTTCGGGTGTAATCTCGACAGTTCTTGCATGAATCATGGCGTCCAATACCACGCCCATTCAAACCCAATTGGGCAAAAAAACTGACTTTTGATGGGCCGCTGGGTCAGACGTTGAACAGAAAATTCAATACGTCGCCGTCCTTGACCACGTACTCCTTGCCTTCGGCGCGCATCTTGCCGGCTTCCTTGGCACCCTGCTCGCCCTTGTAGGCGAGGAAGTCGGCGAGGGCGATCGTTTGCGCGCGGATGAAACCTCGTTCGAAGTCGGTATGGATGACGCCGGCGGCCTGCGGTGCGGTATCGCCGACGTGGATGGTCCACGCCCGGACCTCCTTGACACCCGCCGTGAAGTAGGTCTGCAGGCCAAGCAACTGATAGGCGGCACGGATCAGGCGGTTCAGCCCGGGTTCTTCAAGCCCGAGGTCGGCGAGGAAAACGGCCTTGTCTTCGTCGTCCAGATCGGCGAGTTCGGCTTCGATCTTGGCGCACAGGGCGACTACGGGCGCGCCTTCAGCGGCGGCATGCTGGCGAAGCAGGTCGAGGTGCGGATTGTTCTGGAAACCGTCTTCGAGCACGTTGCCGACGTACATCATCGGCTTGATGGTCAAAAGGCAGAGGGGTTTGAGCAGCGCCTTCTCGTCGGCCGACATGGGCAGCGTGCGCGCAGGTCTGCTGTCGTTGAGATGGGGCAGCAGGCGTTCGAGCACCGCGACCAGTTTCTGCGCGTCCTTGTCGCCGGCGCGGGCTTTCTTGCTCTCGCGATTGAGCGTGCGCTCGACCGCGGCCAGGTCGGCCAGTGCCAGTTCGGTGAGGATCGTTTCGATGTCGGCCAGCGGGTCCACGCGCCCCGAGACATGGACGACGTTGTCGTCCTCGAAGCAGCGGACGACGCTGACGATGGCGTCAGTTTCACGAATATTGGCCAGGAACTGGTTGCCCAGGCCTTCGCCCTTCGAGGCGCCGGCAACCAGGCCGGCGATATCGACGAACTCGACGATCGCCGGCTGGATGCGCTGCGGTTTGACGATGGCCGAGATCTGCTGCAGGCGGGGATCGGGCACTTCGACAATGCCGACGTTGGGCTCGATGGTGCAGAAGGGATAGTTCTCGGCGGCGATGCCGGCCTTGGTCAGGGCATTGAAGAGGGTGGACTTGCCGACGTTCGGCAGACCGACGATACCGCATTGGAGGCTCATGCGCAGATTCCGATAATTAGGGGGTCTTGAGGTGCAGTTGCCGCTGGGCGGCAGCGTAATCGCCAGCGGCGAGCAAAGGCCAGGCGAGCAGGCAGCGGTCGATGGCCGGGTCGATCAGGTCCTGCTCTTCGCGCCGCGGCGCCTTGAGGACGTAATTGATGACTTCGGCGCGCTCGCCGGGATGGCCGATTCCCAGCCGCAGCCGCCAGAAATCGGGTGTTGCCAGGCGGGCCTGGATGTCCTTCAAACCGTTGTGGCCACCGTTGCCGCCGCCCTGCTTGAGCCGGATGGCCCCTGGCGGCAGATCAAGGTCATCATGCACGACCAGTGTTTCTTCGGCGGCGATCTTGTAGAAGCGGGCCAGAGCGGCGACCGCCTGCCCGGAGAGGTTCATGTAAGTCATGGGCTGCAGGAGCCACAGATCTCCGTGCCGGCTGGCCCGGCCAAGGAACTTTCCTTGCGGCGTCAGCGGAACCTGCAAGCGGCGCGCGAGCTGGTCAATGAACCAGAAGCCGATATTGTGCCGGGTATCTGCGTATTCATCGCCGGGGTTGCCGAGGCCGACGATCAGGCGGGGTGGTGACATGACATCGAGTGCTCCGCGACAAAAACAAGCCGCCGCCGGCACCGGGTGCCGGACGGCGGCCTGGTGTATGGCGGCGGGCGGGTTCAGCCGGCGGCCGCTTCGCCCTCGTCAGCCTCGGCAGCAGCCTTCTTGGCGGGGATCGACACCACGACGTAGTCGTCCCCATGCACCACCGGCTTGACGCCAGCCGGGAAGATGAGTTCTGAAGCGTGGATCGAGTGGCCGGCTTCGAGGTTCTGGAGGTCGACTTCGATGTAGGCGGGCAGGTCTTGCGGCAGGCAGCTCACCTCGATGTCGTTGTGCGTGTGCGAGACGTTGCCGCCGCTGATCTTGACGCCCGGTGCGATGTCGGCGTTGATGAAGTGCAGCGGCACCCGCTGGTGAATGGCATGCACGGCGTCGACGCGCTGGAAATCGCAGTGCAGGATCAGCGGCTTCCACGGGTGCCGCTGCGAGTCTCGCAGGACGACGCTTTCGGCAACGCCGTCGATATTCAGCGTCAGGACGGACGCGTGGAACGCTTCCTTGCCGAGGTTCAGCAGGATCTCGTTATGATCGATGTCGATCAACTGCGGACCAGCCGCGCCACCGTAAACGATGGCCGGTACCCTTTTTTGACGACGCAGGCGGCGGCTCGCTCCGGACCCCTGCAAGATGCGCTTGCGCGCTTCAACTTGAAACTTCATGGACGACTCCTGGTGTGAAACAAACCCCGCCCGCGACCAGGCGAGGGGTTGAAAAATCAGTACAGCGGGCGACCGGCGCCCTACTCGATGAATAGTGAGGAAACGGAGTCCTCGTTGCTGATCCGGCGAATGGTTTCGGCCATCACTTCAGCCACCGACAACTGGCGGATGCGGGGGGAATTCCGTGCGTCGTCGCGCAGTGGAATGGTGTCAGTCACCACCAGCTCGTCGAGATCGGAACTGTTGATACGCTCGACGGCATTACCCGAAAGAACCGGATGCACGCAATAGGACAGTACTTGCCGTGCGCCATGTTCCTTGAGTGCGGTCGCCGCCTTGCACAGGGTTCCTGCGGTGTCGACCAGGTCGTCCATGATCACGCAGGTCCGTCCTTCGACCTCGCCGATGATGTTCATCACCTCGGACACATTGGCTTTCGGGCGGCGTTTGTCGATTATCGCCAGGTCGCATTCGAGCCGCTTGGCCAGCGCCCGCGCCCGAACCACACCGCCGACGTCGGGTGAAACGACCATCAGGTGGTCGAAGTCCCGCTTCCAGACGTCGCCGAGCATGATCGGCAGCGAGTAGATGTTGTCCACCGGGATGTTGAAGAAACCCTGAATCTGCTCGGTGTGCAGGTCCATGGTCAACACCCGGTGCACACCCGCAGCGGTGAGAAGGTCCGCGACCAGCTTGGCGGCGATCGGCACTCGCGCCGAGCGCACGCGGCGATCCTGGCGCGCGTAGCCGAAGTAGGGGATGGCGGCAGTAATCCTGGCAGCCGAGGCGCGTTTGAGCGCGTCGGCCATCACCAGCAGCTCCATCAGGTTCTCGTTGGCTGGTGCGCAGGTCGACTGGAGAATGAACACGTCCATCCCGCGAACGTGCTCCTGAATTTCGACGCTGATTTCACCGTCGGAAAAGCGCCCGACGTGGGCGCGGCCAAGCGAGATGTTGAGGCGCTTGACGACGTCGGCAGCCAGGGCAGGGTTGGCGTTGCCGGTGAATACCATCAGGCTGTCATAGGCCATGGTGCGCTTCCCGTGGCGCCGGAAGCATCGGCGCCGTATAAAGCAAGACGGGCAGGTGAGGGTGCCTGCCCGCTTTGACAGAGATTGAGTGGCTGGGGAGGAAGGATTCGAACCTTCGAATGCCGGAATCAAAATCCGGTGCCTTAACCAACTTGGCCACTCCCCAGCGGTCGCTCGCATCGCCTGGATGGCGAACGAGGCGCGGATTATACCGGGGATTCGTCAGGAAAAAAAGCGCAACGAACAACAATCAGGGTCGTCAGGCTTGTCCAGTCAGTCCGCCAGTTCGAGCAGCGGATGTCGATCCAGACCTGCCGTCGCCCAGCTACGCATCCCCTCGGGCAGTTGCCGCAGGGCGGCTCCGGCTTCTTCGCGGCCTGCGAACTCGGCGAAAACGCAAGCCCCGGAACCACTCATGCGTGCAGGAGACGGCGCCAGGGCAGACAGGCAGGCAATGTGCCGAGCAATTGAAGGAAAGCGGGCGCAGGCCACGGCTTCGAGGTCATTGCCGCCGACTCCGGGGCGCCACGCCTGAGGTTCAATCGGCAGCGAATCGCGCTTTAGCTCCGGCGCGCCAAAAATGGCTGCTGTCGGAACCTGCAGTGGTGGCTCGAGGACCACATACCAGCGCGGAGGAAGTTCGACCGCTTGCAGTTTTTCGCCGACGCCCTCGGCAAAAGCGTTGTGCCCGAAAATGAACACTGGCACGTCGGCCCCGAGAGCGAGGCCCATTTTCTGCAGGCGCCAGCGGGGCAAGTCAAGTTGCCAGAGATGGTTGAGTGCCAGCAGTACGGTTGCCGCATCGGAACTGCCGCCACCGAGGCCGCCGCCGAGTGGCAGACGCTTTTCGATGCGGATATCGACACCCGCCCGGCACGCCGTCTCCGTCTGCAGCAGCCGAGCAGCACGCACGGTCAGATCCTGCTCCGCCACTACTCCCGGAAGCGGCGTGGTCAGGTGTATCAAGCCGTCAGCGCGTGGCGAAAAGCGCAATCGGTCGCCGTGTCCGAGAAAGCGGAACACGGTTTGCAGCAAGTGGTAACCATCGGCACGTCTGCCAGTGACGTGCAGAAAGAGGTTGAGCTTGGCTGGCGCAGGATAGATGCTGTGCCAGCCCCAGGCGAGACGGTTGGCGGTCACTTGGCAGAGTCACCAGCGGTGTCGGCAGGTAGCCGCTGCCACTGATCGATGCGCAGCCGCAACGTGAAGCCGCCTTCTCGCTCGACAAACAGGCGGCCGGGCAGTGCCTGTGGGTCATCGCTGTCGTAGTCGTAGTCGATCCGCCAGTCCTCGTGACTCAGGTGCAGCGGGCGTCCCAGGGCGTCGCGCACCATTTTGCCGTGATCAGGGTTCCGGCCGCGCAGCCAGTCGAGCAGCTGGCTCAGGGACAAGGGATAAGCAAGAGCCGACTGCAACAACTCGTCGGCATTGGCTGCCGTTTGTGATCTGCCGTCACTGCCGGTTAGCCGGGCGCCGCCAGAGTCGCTGATGATTTCGGCCAGACCTTGACCGAGTGGCGACGAAAGTACCAGTTCGTTGTCGGCGCCGTCATGCCGCCACGTTAGCTGACCGACGTAGCTCTTGCCCTCGTGGCGCATCGAAAAGCGGCCGCTCAGCGAAAAGGCGTCGAGGCCGTTTCGCTCTACGGCGATCGGGACGGGAACGCTGGCCGGTAGTGGCGGGGTCACGCAGGCAGACAGCACGAGCACGCCGACCACGTAAAGGCGCGAGCGGTGGCGCTTCAAGCCGACGGCACGCCGAGGGGGCTGCTGGCTCAGGGGGCGAATCGCTTGATCGCTTCCGTCAGTATCTCGCTTGACGGGTCTTTTTTCTGCGCCTCGCGCAGGGTGTGCCGTGCCTCTTCCTTACGCCCAAGCATCCACAACACTTCGCCGGTGTGCGCGGCGATCTCCGGGTCGGGTCGCTGGCTGTGGGCGCGCTGGAGGTAGCCCAGCGCCCCTTCGAGATCGCCTTGACGGTACAGCACCCAGCCCATGCTGTCGAGAATGAAGGGGTCGTTGGGTGCCAACTGGAGCGCCTTTTCGATGAGCTGACGTGCCTCGGGCAGCCGTATGTTGCGATCGGCGTAAGAGTAGCCAAGTGCGTTGTAAGCCTGTGCACTGTCCGGCTGCAGCTCTATCAGCTTGCGCAGGCGGCTTTCCATCTGTTCCACTCGTCCGAGCCTTTCGGCCAGCAGCGCAGACTCGTAGAGCAACTCGGGTTGCTCCGGTTGCTTGCCGAGTTCCTGCTCCAGCAGTTCAAGCGCTGCTTCGTTCTGCTTGGCATCGCGCAACAGGGCTGCTTCGGCAATGGAAAGCTGGACACCGAGTTCGGGGCTCCTGTCGGCGGCCTCGCGAAGTTGCTTCCTTGCCTCGTCGAGTTTTCCCGAACGAGAGAGGATGGCTGCGCTGCGCACCTGCGCCGGGAGATAGTGCTCACCGGGGCCAACCTGCCGGTAATAGGCCAATGCTTCGTCACTGCGCTTACCCTCCTCGGTAATCTGACCAAGGTAGTAATAGGGCGCACTCTTGTGCTGGAAATCAAGCGTGACCAGGTGTTTGAGCTGTTTCTCGGCGAGTGCCGTATCGTTTTCCTGCAGTGCCAGGATGGCGACCGGGAAAACCACGTCAGGATTGTCCGGGTAGGCGAGCAGCAACTGCTCGAACTGACGCCTGGCCTCGCTGTAACGCTTTTCAGCCACCAGCACGCGGGCGAGTTGCAGTTGAGCGTCGCGCGCACCCGGATGACGTTCGACGAAACGCTGCAGCGATCTGATGGCCTCGGCGGGAGACTTTTTGGCCAGGATTTGCGCCTCCAGCAAGGCGGCAGCCTCCCAGTCCGGGCGTTGCGCGAGCGCCTGGCGCGCTTCAGCGAGTGCCTGTTCCTGCTGGTCCGCAGCGCTGGCAGCCACGGCAACGGCGTAATGGGCTTCGGCGAGACCGAAGAATGGCTTGCACGCCTGGCTGATCAACTGCAGGACCGCCTGCCGATCCGGGCTACGGGCAAACATCCGGTTGAGTGCCAGGAGGTTGGCAGGCAACGCATCCTTGTCCGCCTCAAGCAGGCGAATCAGCTGCGGTGCCAGCCCCTCCAGCTGATTGGACATGATCAGGACACCGACCAAGACTTGCTGCGCGCGCTGGGAGTCGGGCTCGACCTCAACCCACAGGCGGGCGAGTTCGAGCACCAGATCCAGACGACGCGCGTGACCGGCCACCTCAATGGCCCGTTGCAGGATTGCCGGGTCTCGGCTGCGCACAGCCAGATCCGCGTAGGCCTGGCTGGCGAATTCTGTCTTGCCTCGCTGCAGGGCCATTTCCGCAAGCAGGACCTGATAGACCACCTGTCCGCTCAGCTCGCTGTAGTCCTTGGCGTCGGGGGCTGCCTCGGGCCTCGCGGTTCTTGACTCACGCGTCGTCGCCCTGGGCTTCTTGGCTGCCAGTTCTTCGCCCAGCGCCGGCAGGCCGAAGGTCAGCGCCAGGGCAGCGCAGAGGAGGGTCGTCTTGGTCGGTTTCATGGTTTCCTTGCCTGCGGCAAACAGTTGCCGGATCTGCCTGGGGAGTTTGCGTCATAATCCGTTTGCGCATGTTATGGACTTTTCGCGGTAGCAGCAATGCCAGAACTCCCGGAAGTTGAAGTGACCCGTCAAGGATTGCTTCCTTACTTGTCTCAACAAAGTATCGTCGGCGCCTTGGTGCGTACGCCGAGACTGCGTCACGAGATTCCGGCCGGGCTCCAGGCACGGCTTGCCGGCCTGCGGGTGGACGCCATCCTGCGGCGCGGCAAGTATCTCTTGTTTGACTGCCAGAGCGCGTTCGGGGGCGGCTGGTTGCTGCTTCACCTGGGGATGTCCGGCAGTTTGCGGCTGGTACCGCCGGATACGCCCGCCGCAAAGCATGACCACGTCGACCTGGTGTTCGCGCAGACGGTTCTCCGTCTGCGTGATCCCCGTCGCTTCGGGGCCTTGCTCTGGCACGAGGGTGCACAGGTGGAAAGCCACCACGTGCTGGCCGGTCTGGGCATTGAACCGCTGTCCGACGGCTTCAATGGTGACTGGCTGTACAGCGCGACGCGTATTCGCCGCGCACCGATCAAGCCATTGCTGATGGATGCCCGGCTGGTGGTTGGGATCGGCAACATCTACGCTGCGGAAAGCCTGTTTCAGGCGGGCATTTCCCCGCTACGCAAGGCAAACAGGATCAGTCGTGAGCGCTATCGCGTACTCGCTGATGCCATCCGCGCAACGCTGGCGGCGGCAATCGCGGCTGGTGGCAGCACGGTACGCGACTACGTCCATAGCGATGGCGGTGCCGGCTGCTTCCAGCTTTCGTGCGCCGTCTACGGTCGTGCGGGCGAGTCGTGTCCGAGCTGCGCCCGGCCGGTGCGCGCCATCCGTCAGGCGGGTCGATCGACTTTCTACTGTCCCCATTGTCAGCGTTGAACCGTTGTCCCATGTTGCTGATTGAACGAGAGTTTGTGATAAAGTGAAAATTACTGCCTTGTGCTGGAACCTGACATGACGCTTGCCCAACATTTCGCCGCCTACAGCCAATGGCGTGCGCAGATCTCGGGGGTTCTCGAGAAGTTCGCTGACTGGCTGGTCCAGAACGAACTGACTGACGCCCAGACCGACCGCCGTATCGTCCAGTTGCTGGAGAAGCTGCGCGAGGACCGTCTGCATGTGGCATTCGTTGCCGAGTTCTCGCGCGGCAAGTCGGAACTGATCAACGCCATCTTCTTTGCCGGCTACGGCAACCGCATTCTTCCCTCGACAGCCGGCCGCACGACCATGTGCCCGACCGAGTTGATGTTCGACAAGTCCAAAGCCCCGTCAATCGAGTTACTGCCTATCGAGAGTCGCGGATCCAACGCCAGCATCAGCGAATACAAGCGTTTTGCCGATGAGTGGCAAGTAGTGCCGATCGACACCACCTCGGCCGAAGCCATGCAGGATGCTCTGCGCCACGTCAGTGACGTCATTCGCGTCGATCGTGCGACCGCCGAGAAACTCGGCTTTGCCATCGGCGACAGTGACTCTGCAGTCCTGCGCGTTGACGGCGACGGTACCGTTGAGATCCCGCGCTGGCGCCATGCCGTGATCAATTTTCCGCATCCCATGCTCGAGCAAGGGCTGGTCATCCTCGATACGCCTGGTTTGAACGCAATCGGCACCGAACCCGAACTGACGCTGTCACTGCTACCCAACGCGCATGCCGTGCTTTTCATTCTGGCCGCCGATACCGGCGTCACGCAGTCCGATCTGACCGTCTGGCGCGAACATATCGGCACCGCGGGCGGGCGCAAGAAGGGTCGCATTGTCGTTCTAAACAAGATCGACAGCTTGTGGGACGAACTCAAGTCAGCGGCAGAAATCGACGCCGAGATTGCCCGGCAGGTTGATACCTGCGCGTGGACGCTCAATCTGCCTGAGGACCAGATTTTCCCGGTTTCGGCACAGAAGGCGCTGGTTGCCAAGATCAACGATGATGCGGAATTGCTCAAGCGCAGCCGCCTGTCCGATCTCGAGTACGCACTTTCAGAAGAAGTGATTCCGGCCAAGCAGGAGATCGTCCGCGACAATACCGACGCCGAGTTTACCGATTGCTACCAGCGCACCCGCAGCCTGCTTGATTCGCGGCTCGTCGGCCTGCGTGAACAGGTCACCGAACTAACCGAGCTGCGCGGCAAGAACAAGGGCGTCGTCGAATACATGATGGGCAAGGTGCGTGTCGAGAAGGAGGAATTCGAATCTGGCCTGCAGCGTTACTACGCTGTGCGCAGCGTCTTTTCGCAACTGACCAACAATCTCTTCGCTCACCTTGGACTCGATGCCCTTGGTTTGCTGAGCAGCACGACGCGAGAAGCAATGGTCAACGCGACCTTTTCCGCGACGCTATCCGGCGCGATGAAGCATTTCTTCGATGTTGCCCGCGGCAATCTCGCCCGATCCCAGGGCGAGGTAACAGAAATCCTCACCATGATGGAAGCCATTTACAAGAAGTTCGCCGTTGAACATGGCCTCAAGCTGGGTGCGCCGATCGGCTTTTCGCTGATGCGCTACGAGCGGGAGATCGACCGCCTTGATCACTGGTGCAGCACTCACATCAACACCATGTTCCAGTTGCTGACGCATGAAAAGAGTCAGGTCACGCAGCGCTTCTTCGGGGAGGTGGCGGTGCAGGTGCGAAAGGCTTTCGAACGTGCCAACCGCGATGCCGAATCATGGCTCAAGGCGATCATGGCACCGATGGAGATTCAGATTCGCGAGCACCAGATTCAGCTCAAGCGTCGTCTCGAGAGCATCAAGCGGATTCACCAGGCGACCGATACGCTTGAGGAGCGTATCGAGGAGCTGCAGCATGTCGAGGAGAAACTCGTCCTGCAAGTGCAGGCGCTCGGCAAGATCGGTCAGAGCTTTAACGATGTTCTGGGGCAGACGGTGAGCGGCGAGGGTTTGCGCAGCGCCGCCTGAGACCGCCGCTGGATGGTCAGTGCTGACGGGTCGCTTGGCAGGCCTCCTCGGGGGAGGCGCTGAGGGCTAGCCGCTCAGGTCTTCGGCCGGGTGTACGGGGCGAGAGCTTCGCCGCGCAGACGGTAACCAGAAACGCCCATGCCGGTTTCGGAACGATCGAGTTTGAGCGTGCCACTGACCCACATTGCATCCATGGTGCGCATTCCGGTGACGGGCTTTTCGGGGACGACGTGAATGATCTGGTTGGCTGGCGGTGGCGGCACATGGATGCAGGCACCGAAGTACGGCACCAGCAGGAACTCGAGGACCTGTTCACCCTTGCGCTCGAGAGGAACGACGAAACCAGCAATGCGCACTCGTTGTCCATTCAGTGCCGTCTCGACCGGCGCCTGATCCCAGGCCGATCTCATTTTTTCGAGCGCTTCCTGAGCTTTCGGGTCACTGTCCTTGAGGCGGGCGAGGTCGAGTCCCTTGAATGCCGCCATAGGGTCCCAGCCCTTCGGGATCAGGTCATCCCATTCGATCTGACGGTAGGTCTGCGAGCCGGCCTTGTCTGTAGTCAGCCGATCGCCAACGCGGTATTCGGCAGGGGATTGTCCCTTGCTTTGGGCATGGGCGACATTGGGAAACGGCAGCGCAGAGATCAGCGCGAAAAACGAGACGACGAGAGACAGTTTCATCGGCTTCTCCTGGATTACTGTGACTAGCCTGCATGGCCTTTCTCTGCGAGCCGAGGGCCTTGTCGACCTGCTGCGCGGTGTCCTGCGCAGCAGAGCAGGGGCCTTCGCTCAGAGTCTCCAGTCTACTTCCGTGTTTCGACCATCACCAGTGGCTCGTCCGGAATCGCCGCCGGGGCCCGCCTGCGGCGTGGGGCGGGCGCCGCCTGGTTGTTGCCGAATTCCTGAGGCAACGGCTGCGCCTTGTCCCGGCTCGTTTCCACCATGATCAGTCCACTCTCCTCGAACGACTGCTGGAGGGTGGTCGATGGCGTGCTGATGGTAACGGGATTAACCGTCTGGACGGCTTCCAGCGGCGGATGCTGGTCTACGACTGCCGCGGCCTCGACGCTTGCAAGGGCTTCGGCCACTGGCTGGGCGTCGGCTGCGACCGGGGTCTCGGTCGCGGCCGATACAGCGATGCGCGCCTCGGCTTCCCTGGCTACTGGCCACTCGGCTACTGTTGGCGGTTCGACCAGGACGATCGGAGCGATATCTGGAACCGCACCGTGAGCTTCGACAGAAGTGGTGGCAGGCAGGACCGAAGCGGCCAGTGCTGGAGGAGTCACCGCTATGGCGGCGATCGGCGGCGTTGTGGCAATCAGCGACTTGTTATCTTCGCCAGCGCTGCCTGCGACCGGCGTGACGGTCAGGCTTTCCACTGGGCCGCTGCTGCTCACGTCAGTCGCCGCATTCATCGCGCCGCTCTGGGCGGCGAGTGGGGTTTCGGTCCTCTCGCCGCGCTCGCGGCGGCCGCCCCGACGCCCACGGCGACGGGGGGTGTTGCCGGACTCTTCGCTGGCCTGCTCCGACGGGCTTGCCGGAACTGCTGCGGGGGCAGCAACCGGTGGAAGGATGGTGCTGTCTGCAACGACGGGTGCGGGCGTTTGTGGTTTGCGCTCGGTGCGCGGTTCCGCTCGCGGGCGACGCGGCTCACGTGCGACAGAAGGCTCCCGCGCCGCCCCTGTTTCGCGCGGCTCGCGGGGTTCCCGAGGTTTCTGCGCCTCGCCGCGGGCCGGTGCTGCGGTCTGTGGCGCTTCGTTCTGCGTGCGGTTGCCGCGCGTCTCTGGCAGCTCACGCGTCTCGTCGCGGCGAGGGCCGCGAACACTGCCCCGGCGCGGGTCGCGCATCGCGTCACGGGCAGGTGGCCGGGCGCGTGGTGCCGGCGGGGACTCGGCAGCGGGTTTGGGCGCCTCCTTGTGGCGGAACCACGAAACGATCCTCTTCAGAAAGCGGCTGGCAGCCGTATCAGGTGCCGCCGCCTCAGGCTCGGGCTTGTCGGCCACGATCGGCGCCGGTTGCGATGGCGTCATGCCCTTGATTGCCGCTTCCGCCCGTGGTGTCTTTGTCTCACCAGGTGGCGTGGTGTCCTTGCTCTCATCCTCTGTTGGCAGCGCAACCATCCGGTAGGATGCGGGCGGCAGACTTTCCGGGCCGGTTTCGTCCTGCCGCAGGCGGACAAAGGTGTGCTGGGGCGTTTCGAGGTGGATATTGGGAATCAGGACGATGGTGACCTTGTGCCGGAGTTCGACCGCCTGGACATCAGTACGCTTTTCGTTGAGCAGGAAGGTCGCAACGTCAACCGGTACCTGCGCATGAACGGCGGCCGTGTTGTCCTTCATTGCTTCTTCTTCGAGAATACGCAGGATGTGCAGCGCGGCGGATTCGGTGCTGCGGATGTGGCCGGTGCCCGAACACCGCGGGCAGGGGATGTAGCTGGTTTCAGCGAGTGCCGGACGCAGGCGCTGGCGCGACAGCTCGAGCAGGCCGAACCGACTGATCTTGCCCGTCTGGACGCGGGCGCGGTCATACCGCAACGCCTCGCGCACGCGGTTTTCGACTTCGCGCTGATTGCGCTGATTCTCCATGTCGATGAAGTCGATGATGATCAGGCCACCCAGATCTCGCAGGCGCAGCTGCCGGGCGACTTCTTCGGCGGCCTCAAGATTGGTCTTCAGCGCCGTCTCCTCGATGTCGGCGCCGCGCGTCGAGCGGCCCGAATTGACATCGACCGAAACCAGTGCCTCGGTATGGTCGATGACGATTGCGCCACCCGAAGGGAGGCTGACCTGACGTGAGTAGGCGGATTCGATCTGATGCTCGATCTGGAAGCGAGAGAACAGAGGGACGTCGTCGCGGTAGCGCTTGATGCGATTGACGGTCCCCGGCATCACATGTTCCATGAACTGCTGTGCCTGCTCGAAGACCTCGTCGGTATCGATCAGGATTTCGCCAATGTCGGGCTGGAAGTAATCGCGGATGGCGCGGATGACCAGGCTACCCTCCTGGTAGATCAGGAAGGCCCCCTTCTGCTGCTGGGCTGCGGCTTCAATGGCTTTCCACAGTTGCAGGAGGTAATTGAGGTCCCATTGCAGTTCTTCGGCGCTGCGTCCGATCGCTGCTGTGCGGGCGATCAGACTCATGCCCTGCGGCACGTCCAGCTGGTCCATCACTTCGCGCAGTTCGGTCCTCTCGCTGCCCTCAACGCGGCGCGAGACCCCTCCGCCGCGCGGGTTGTTCGGCATCAGGACCAGGTAGCGGCCGGCGAGGCTGACAAAGGTCGTCAGCGCGGCGCCCTTGTTGCCGCGCTCGTCCTTGTCGACCTGGACGATCAGTTCCTGGCCTTCGCGCAGGGCTTCCTTGATCGTCGCACGACCAGCGTCTACGCCGGGTTGGAAAAAGGTGCGGGAGACTTCCTTGAAGGGCAGAAAGCCATGCCTTTCCGATCCGTAATCGACAAACGCCGCTTCCAGGCTGGGTTCCAGGCGGGTAATGACCGCTTTATAAATGTTGCTCTTTTTTTGCTCCTTGTTGGCCGATTCAATGTCCAGATCAATGAGCTTCTGACCGTCGACAATGGCAACGCGGAGTTCCTCGGCCTGCGTTGCGTTGAAGAGCATGCGTTTCATAATTTGGGCTCCCGCGCGCTTTCACGGGGGCGGAGCCTTGTTCAGGCAGCAACAGATCAGTTGTCGGCGGGGCGCTTGGGGGGCTTTCCGGTACTTCAACCAATAGGGGTATCTCGCCGACTCGATTGCTCGTCGGGCCTTGAAATACAAGGGCTCGGGAATCTGCCTGGGCCGCTCCACAGGTGCTAGGCGCGCGCAGTTCAAGTAGTATCGCTACTTTGTGGTGAGCGTACTTAACCAGGTGATTGACGTTGAGTGATCCTGCGCAAATGGCGCAAGCGAGGCGGCTGAGGCCTGCCGCAAAGGGCGTCGCAATAACTTCAGAATCGGCGTCGCTCGACGGTCTCACGGGTCAGCGCCTCTTTCAACTCAAGACGCAAATCAAGTGAAGTATATTCAAAATGGCCGAAGTTAGCAAAAACTCCGTTACCCATCAGCTAATCACCGAGAATGAGACCGGGCAGCGGCTCGATAACCTGCTGCTGAAGCAATGCAAGGGCGTGCCCAAGAGCCACCTCTACAGCATCGTGCGTAGTGGTCAGGTGCGAGTGAATGGCCGGCGCGTCGAGGTTTCCTATCGGCTGCAGAGCGGAGACATGCTGCGTATTCCGCCCTTGCGGATTGCCAGTGTCGAACAGGAAGTTGTCGCCGGCGCTGAACTGAAGGTGCATCTGCCGGTGGTGTACGAAGACGAGGGCTTGCTGGTGGTCGACAAGCCGGCCGGCATCGCCGTGCATGGGGGCAGCGGCGCGAGCTTCGGGGTCATCGAGGCGCTGCGACGGCAGCGGCCGCAGGCGCGCTTTCTCGAGCTTGCACATCGGCTTGACCGCGAAACCTCGGGGATTCTATTGCTGGGCAAGAAACGCTCGGCGCTGCTTGCCCTGCACGAGATGTTCCGTGAAGGCGCGGCCGGCGGAGGACGCGGAGCCGACAAGCGCTACCTGGTCCTGGTTTCCGGCCGCTGGATGGATCCGCTGCGTCATGTTCGGCTACCATTGCTCAAGTATGTACAGGCCTCGGGTGAGCGCCGGGTCCGCGTTTCGGAGGAGGGCAAGGCGGCGCATACGATCTTCAGGCTGCTGGCGCGCTGGGAACGCTTCAGTCTTCTGGAGGCCGAGTTGAGAACGGGACGAACGCACCAGATTCGCGTTCATCTCGCGCATCTCGGGTATCCGATCGCCGGTGACGAGAAGTATGGCGACTTCATGCTGAACAAGGCGCTGGCCAGAGAAGGGCTGAAGCGCATGTTCCTGCACGCCTCCAGGATGCGCCTGGCGCATCCGCTGGACGGCAGCGAGCTGGTCGTTGAGGCGGCGCTGCCGGTAGCGTTGAATGGCTTCGTGCAGGGTATTTCGGCGAAGGAAAGGCAGGAGTATGGCGAAAAGGTTTGAGCTGCTGGTGTTTGACTGGGATGGTACGCTGCTCGATTCTGCGGGCGCTATCGTCGCTGCCATCCAGGCCGCCTGTGGTGATCTTGGTCTGCCCGCTCCGCCGGACGAGCGGGCGCGGCACGTGATCGGACTTGGTCTGCGTGACGCCCTCGCGCACGCCCTGCCTGGTTTGCCTGAAGAACGATATCCGGAGATGGTTGAACGCTACCGCTGCCACTACCTGTCGCACGACCACGAGTTGCAGTTGTTTGACGGAGTTGAGGAGTTGATTGCCGAGCTCTCGGCGGCGGGCTTCCTGCTCGCGGTCGCGACCGGCAAGAGCCGGCACGGTCTGGACCGTGCCCTGCAGTTGAGCGGGCTGGGCAAGTATTTCCACGCGTCGCGCTGTGCCGACGAGTGTTTTTCGAAGCCGCATCCGCAGATGCTCGATGAGTTGCTCGAAGAGTTGGCGGTGGGCCCCGGGCGGGCTCTAATGATTGGCGATACGACGCACGATCTGGAAATGGCAAACAACGCTGGCGTTTCCTGCGTGGCCGTGGCTTATGGCGCGCATCCGGCAGCTGCGCTGGCTGAGCAGCGGCCGCTGGCTCTCATGCAGGGACTGGAGGAACTGTCCGAATGGCTGCGAACGCACGCCTGATCTGTCTCGCCGCCGATCTGGCTGACGGTGGTCCGGGGGTCCGCTTTACCGTTGACTGGCGCGGCACGGAAGAAGCTGCGTTTGCGGTGCGTTTTCAGGGTCGCGCGTTTGCTTACCTCAATCGCTGTGGGCATGTTCCGGTCGAACTTGACTGGCAGCAGAACGAGTTCTTCGATGATTCCAAGTTATACTTGATGTGCGCGACACATGGCGCGATTTACTCGCCGCAGGACGGCCGCTGTCTGGGGGGTCGCTGTAACGGCAGAGGCCTGACGCCGCTACCCGTCGAAGAACGTGATGGCGAGATTTATTTCACCCCGAGCGAGCAGATATCTTGAGTACCACTGAAAACGAACCACCCTGGGAACGGCAGTTGCTGGAAAAGGTCGCCTTCGCGGCGTTGCGGGAGCAGCGGGCAAAGCGGCGGTGGGGCATTTTTTTCAAGCTGGCCGGCTTGTCCTATCTGGTTGCGGTGCTGGTCATGGTGGTTGATTGGGGCGGCTCCGAGCAGCTGGCCGACGCCAGGCACACGGCGGTCATTCATCTGCATGGCACGATCGAGGCGCAGGGGGAAGCCAGCGCGCAGAATATCAACAATGCGCTGGAAGAGGCTTTTGCCGACAAGCGGACGGCCGGTGTCATCCTGCGGGTCAACAGCCCCGGTGGCAGTCCGGTCCAGGCAGGTATTGTCCATGACGAGATTCGTCGGCTGCGTACCAAGCACCCTCAGATACCGCTTTATGCCGTGGTCGAGGATGTCTGCGCTTCCGGCGGTTACTACATCGCCGCTGCCGCGGACAAGATCTTCGTCGACAAGGCGAGCATCGTCGGTTCGATTGGCGTCTTGATGGACGCTTTCGGCTTTACCGGGACAATGGAGAAGCTCGGCATAGAGCGTCGGCTACTGACTGCCGGCGACAACAAGGGCTTCCTCGACCCGTTCTCGCCCCAGGACGCGAAGCAGAAGGCGCACGCCCAAGTCTTGCTGCGCGAGATCCATGAGCAGTTCATCGACGTCGTTCGGCGCGGGCGCGGGGACAGGCTGAAGGATACGCCGGAGTTGTTCAGTGGCCTGATGTGGACCGGCAGTCAGAGTGTTGGCCTGGGTCTTGCCGATGGTCTTGGTACGGTGGGCTCGGTGGCGCGCGACGTGATCAAGGCCGACAGGATCGTCGAATTCACGATCAGGGAGAATATCGCGGAACGTTTTGCCAGGCGTTTCCGTGCCGACTCGACAGAAGGTGTCGTGGGTTCCCTGCTTGGCGCTGGCCGCCTGATGTTTCGTTGATGACCGGTGACGCGACGCGTTCGCTAGGCTTGCAACAGGAAAACCGTCGGTCGGCGGTTGGTCTCCGGTAGCTGCTGGCGCCGCCAGTCGGCAACCGGGCGGGTGGTGATCTGCTCCTCTGCCAGCGTCAGGTCCGTGGCAACACAGATGCGCGTGCCTGGCGCACAGGTGTTGATCAGCGACGCCAGCATTTGGCGGTTGCGGTAGGGCGTTTCGATGAAGATTTGGGTTCGTTGCTGCTGTCGCGATTCCTTCTCCAGTTCTCGCAGGCGCTTTTCCCTTTCCTGCGCTTCGCTTGGCAGGTAGCCGTGAAACGCGAAGCTCTGGCCGTTTAGTCCTGAAGCCATCAAGGCGAGCACGAGCGAGCAGGGGCCGACCATCGGGATGACCTGCACGCCCTCCCGATGGGCCAGCGCAACGAGGGCGGAGCCAGGGTCGGCGACCGCGGGGCAGCCAGCCTCCGAGATCAGCCCGAGGTCGCTTCCGGACAGTGCCGGTGACAACAATTCCGGCAGGACGTTGGCCGGCGTGTGTTCGTTGAGTTCGCGAATCGTGATCTGTTCCAGCGGCGAATCGCAAGGCAGTGCCTTGAGGAAGGCGCGGCCTGTCTTCGCGTTTTCGGCAACGAAGTGCTTGAGCCCGCGGGCCCGCGCAAGAACCGGTTCCGGCAGGCTGCCGAGCAGCGGACTCGGGCCGAGCGGAACCGGGATCAGATAAAGCCTGCCGGCTTTCATGAACGAGTAGCCATCCCAGGCCTACGGCAATGACGGGATTACGGGCACGTTTTCGAGTCGCAGCAGATCGCAGAGCGCGATGAGCGGCAGTCCGATCAGCGCGTTGGGGTCTTCGCCATCGATCCTGGCAATCAAGGCGATTCCCAGGCCCTCCGACTTCGCGCTGCCAGCACAATTGTAAGGTTGCTCCTGGCGCAGGTAGCTTTCGATTTCAGTGTCCGTCAGGTCGCGGAAGGTTACCAGCGTCGGTACGCCGCGCCGATGTGCCCTGCCACTGCTTGCGTCGAGAAGACACAGACCAGTGAAGAAGTTGACGCGGCGTCCTCGCATCGTCTGCAACTGGCGCACGGCATTTTCGTGCGTTCCCGGTTTGCCAAAAACTTGGCCGTCAAGGCAGGCCACCTGGTCGCTGCCAATGATCAAGGCATCGGGGTGCAAGCTGACGACAGCACGGGCCTTCGCTTCCGAAAGACGCAGTGCACCCGCTTCCGGCTTTTCGCCTGGCAGGAGCGCCTCGTCGACCGCCGGGTTGGCGGCTTCAAAAGGCAAGCCAAGGCGGGCAAGCAATTGCCGTCGGAACGGAGAGGTCGAGGCGAGAATCAGCGGCGGTGTGGTCATCTGGGGGAGAAATGCAGCACAAACACATTGGCCAAGCGGAAAAAATCAGGATATACCTTGTTTTGAAGCGTCGCTGCTTTGACTTCAAAAGCCGAAAATAATATCATGCGCCCCTTATGTCGCGACGTGTCCTAATAGACAGCCGGAATTTTGGACGTGAAGGAGGTTCGCTGCAAGGCGAATTGCCCATCGCGACGCTGACGCGATTGTCGGATCTGTTGACTGATTCCGCCGGTTGCCTGGCTTTTAGGGTTGCGGGCAGGATTGGGACGAGCAAGCGCTCACAGTTGCTGCTTGAGGTCGATGGGGTGCTGGCATTATGTTGCCAGCGCTGTCTTGAGGCGATGGCGTACCGGCTGAAGCTGCGTAGCGTGCTGGAATTCGTCGATAGTGACGGTGATCTGACGCAGGAGGAACTGGAGGACGACTCCAGGGATTTTCTTCCCAATCAGCGAGAACTCGATGTGGCCGTTCTGATCGAGGATGAAATCCTCCTGGCGCTGCCGACCGCGCCGCGTCATGACGACTGCGCGCTGCCGGGCAGTGGGAAAGGGTCGGCGGCAGTGTCACCGTTTTCAGTCCTCGCCGGTTTGCACGGCAAGGCTTAGTGAATTTGATTCTAGGAGTCAGTTATGGCTGTTCAACAGAACAAGAAATCCCCATCCAAACGTGGTATGCATCGTGCGCATGATTCGCTGCCCGGCGCGCCGCTGGCTGTCGAGCCGACGACTGGCGAGGTTCATTTGCGGCATCATATCAGCCCCTCGGGTTTTTATCGGGGCAAGAAAGTCGTCAAGGGTTCTGGCGAGTGATTTCTCCGGATTGGGCAGGTAGCTTTCCCGAATGGTGAGCTGCCTGCCTTTTCTTTTGTCCGTCAGCCGATGAGCATTACCGTCGCTGTCGACTGCATGGGAGGGGACCACGGGCCCTCCGTGACCGTGCCGGCGGCGCTTGGTTTCGTGCGCGATCATGCCGACGTGCGCGTCATCCTGGTTGGTCTTGCCGAGAGCATTCGGCCCTTTCTTGGCGATGCTGCGGTCGGTCGCGTTGCCGTTCGCCATGCCACGGAAGTGGTCGCCATGGATGAGTCGCCAGCGCTGGCGCTCCGCAGCAAGAAAGACTCATCGATGCGGGTCGCCATCAATCTGGTCAAGCAGGGCGAGGCGGATGCCTGCGTTTCGGCGGGCAATACCGGCGCGCTGATGGCCATTTCGCGCTTTGTCCTCAAGATGCTGCCCGGCATCGACCGCCCGGCGATCTGCGCAGTTCTGCCGACGCTTGCCGGGCACACGCACGTGCTCGACTTGGGTGCGAACGTCGATTGCAGTCCCGGCCACCTGCTGCAGTTCGGGATCATGGGCGCTTCCCTGGTCTCCGCGATCGAACACCGCGATCGACCAACGGTCGGGATCCTTAACATCGGTGAGGAAGAGATCAAGGGCAATGACGTGGTCAAGCGCGCAGCCGAACTGCTTTGGGACTCCGGCCTGAATTTTGTCGGCAATGTTGAAGGTGACGGACTCTACAAGGGCGAAGCCGACGTCATCGTGTGTGATGGCTTTGTCGGCAATGTCGCGCTGAAGGCTTCGGAAGGACTGGCGCAATTGCTGGCCACTTTCCTGCGCCAGGAATTCCGGCACAGTCTGTTCACCAAGCTGGCCGCCGTGGTAGCCATGCCGGTGCTCAGGCGGTTCAAAAAGCGGGTGGACCATCGGCAGTACAACGGGGCCACCTTGCTCGGCCTGAAGGGCATCGTTGTCAAGAGCCACGGCTCGGCGGATGCTCTGGCCTTTACCTGCGCCCTGCAGCGAGCTGCCGAAGAGGCCCGAAGTGGTGTTCTGGCAAGGATCAGTGAACGGATGGCGCAACAACAACCGCTGCAGGAGATCGCATAGCATGTTCGCCCGAATTACCGGGATCGGCAGTTTTCTGCCCGGTCAGGCCGTCAGCAACGATGACCTCGCGCGTCGCGGCATCGAAACCAGCGACGAGTGGATTACGAGCCGCACCGGCATCAGTTTCCGTCACCTCGCCGAGGACGGCCAGACAGCCAGCGATCTGGGCCTAGAGGCCGGCCGTCGGGCATTGGTGGCCGCAGGACTCGAAGCATCCGATCTCGACCTGATCATCGTCGCGACGTCGACGCCGGATTTCATTTTCCCAAGCACCGCCTGCCTGCTGCAAAGCAAGTTGGGCAATCATGGTGCAACAGCCTTCGACGTCCAGGCCGTGTGCAGCGGTTTCGTTTATGCTCTGGCGATTGCCGACAAGTTTATCCGCTCAGGCAGTCACAAGCGGGCGCTGGTCGTTGGATCCGAGGTGTTTTCTCGCATTCTCGACTGGTCTGATCGTGCCACCTGCGTCCTTTTCGGCGATGGTGCGGGAGCGGTTGTGGTGGAGGCGTCCGAGACACCAGGAATTCTGGCCACTGCTTTGCATGCAGATGGCGCGCACCACGGCATCCTTTCGGTACCGGGCAGCGTTTGCGGCGGGCAGGTGACTGGCGATCCTTTCCTGCGCATGGACGGACAGGCTGTGTTCAAGTTTGCCGTGCGCGTTCTGGCGGAGGTGGGCGAGGAGTGTTGCGAGGCTGCCGGTATTCCTTCTTCGGGCATCGACTGGCTGATTCCGCACCAGGCCAACACTCGCATCCTCGAGGCCACCGCCAGGAGAATGAAGCTGCCGATGGACAAGGTCATCGTGACCGTCGATCGGCACGGCAATACGTCTGCTGCCTCGATCCCGCTAGCTCTCGATGAGGCCGTTCGCGACCAGCGCATTCAGGCCGGGCAGAAGGTCCTGCTCGAAGGCGTTGGCGGCGGTTTCACCTGGGGCGCTGTCCTGTTCGAGTTCTAAAGGGAGTCATCATGGCGTTCGCGTTTGTTTTTCCAGGTCAGGGGTCGCAATCGGCTGGCATGATGGCGGCCTATGGCGACTCTGCGGTTGTTCGAGCCACCTTCGACGAAGCCTCGGCAGTCCTCGGCCAGGACCTGTGGCAATTGCTTGCCGAGGGTCCGGCTGAAACCCTGGCGCAGACGGTCAACACCCAACCGGTGATGCTGACCGCCGGTGTTGCGGTCTATCGCCTGTGGCTCGACAGGGGTGGCAAGGTGCCGGCGGTGCTTGCCGGGCACAGCCTTGGCGAGTACTCGGCACTGGTTGCCGCCGGCGTCATTCCCTTCGCGGATGCGGTGCCGCTGGTTCGCCTGCGCGCGGCGGCGATGCAGGAAGCTGTGCCGGCAGGGGCCGGTGCGATGGCGGCCATTCTCGGCCTCGACGACGACAGGATTGCTGACGCCTGTGCCGAAGCCGAGGCCGCCGTTGGCGGCGGCGGGGTCGTTGAACCGGTCAATTTCAATGGGCCCGGGCAGACCGTCATCGCCGGAAGCAAGGCCGCGGTCGAGCGCGCCTGCGAAGCGTGCAAGGCGCGTGGCGCCAAGCGCGCCTTGTTGCTGCCGGTTTCAGCCCCCTTCCACTCCTCGCTGATCCAGCCCGCGGCGGACAAGCTGGCTGCCCGTCTGGCGCAGTTGAGCTTTGCCACGCCGCAGATACCGGTGATCAACAACGCCGACGTGGCCATCGAGTCAGACCCCGAGAGGATCAAGGATGCGCTGGTTCGTCAGGCCTACTCGCCGGTGCGCTGGGTCGAGACGATCCGCAAGATGGCGGCGATGGACATCACGACGGTGGTCGAGTGCGGACCGGGCAAGGTCCTCGCGGGTCTCACCAAGCGCTGTGCCGACGGCCTGACGAGTGTTTCACTGGCTGATCTGGCGTCGATTGAAGCCACCCTTGCCAACCTGGAGCCAGGGCCATGCTGAATGGACAGATTGCACTCGTCACGGGTGCCTCGCGCGGCATCGGTCGGGCCATCGCGCTCGAATTGGGCGCGCTTGGTGCCACCGTGATCGGAACGGCCACCAGCCCGGAGGGCGCTGCGAAAATCTCCGCGTTTCTGAGCGATGCGGGGAGCAAGGGCGAGGGCTGCGTGCTCGAAGTGCGCGATGCGACTCAGGTCGATGCGCTGATCCGCCATATCGAGAAAGCCCATGGCGCGGTCACGGTGCTGGTCAACAACGCAGGCATCACGCGCGACAACCTGGCCATGCGTCTGAAGGACGACGATTGGGACACGGTCATCGATACCGACCTGAAGGCTGTTTTCGGGCTGTCCCGGGCGGTCATCCGCGGCATGATGAAAGCGAGGCAGGGTCGGATCATCAATGTCACTTCGGTTGTCGGTCACGCGGGGAACCCGGGTCAGGTGAATTACTGTGCAGCCAAGGCAGGGGTCACCGGCATGAGCCGGGCACTGGCGCGAGAACTGGGCAGTCGCAACATCACGGTCAATTGCGTTGCGCCTGGCTTGATCGATACCGACATGACAAGGGCGCTCGACGACAGACAGAAGGATGCCATGCTGGCGAACGTTCCGCTTGGTCGTCTCGGGTCTCCGCTGGATGTGGCAGCGGCGGTGGCGTTTCTCGCTTCAGCCGGGGCGGCCTATGTCACCGGAACGACGATTCACGTCAACGGTGGCATGTTCATGGGCTGACGAAAGGGCCGGTCCCGTACGGGTGATTGCGGTTGGGTGTGAGAATTGGTAAGTTGCGGGCATTTTGTTAGAATGGCGCGTTTTGTTTTACATTTGAACCTTGGGAAGGAACCTATTGATGGAAAATATTGAGCAGCGTGTCAAGAAGATAGTCGCCGAGCAACTCGGTGTCAATGAGGCGGATATCAAGAATGAGTCATCGTTTGTCGATGATCTGGGAGCTGATTCGCTTGACACGGTCGAACTGGTGATGGCGCTTGAAGAAGAGTTCGAGTGCGAGATCCCTGACGACGAGGCCGAGAAAATCACCACCGTGCAGCAGGCCATCGACTACGTGACCGCTCACAAGAAGTAGTTGGCTGGCCGGAGTCCCTGCAGACAGGTCCGTGTAGTGGTCGTGTCCGGCAGGGAGTGCTGGTGAAAGGGAAGTTCCTGCTCACGCATGTCCTATTCGTCGGAGTTCAAGTTGGCACGTCGCAGAGTCGTCATCACTGGCCTCGGTATCGTTTCTCCCGTCGGTAACTCGGTTACCGAAGCCTGGCAAAACATCCTTGCAGGGCGTTCGGGGATTGGTCCGGTCACGCGTTTCGATGCCTCCAACTTTCCGGTGCGGATTGCCGGAGAAGTGCGGGGTTTCGATGTTGGTCAGTATCTTTCGCTGAAAGAGGCGCGCCGGATGGACGTATTTATCCATTACGGCATGGCGGCAGGGATTGAGGCCATACGGGATGCAGGACTTGACGGGCAGCCGGTGGCCCCGGAGCGGATCGGCGTATCGATCGGTTCAGGGATTGGCGGTCTACCGATGATCGAAAGCACCTGCGACGACTTCGCCGCCGGTGGTGTGCGCAAGGTATCGCCCTTCTTCGTTCCTGGTTCGATCATCAACATGATCTCCGGCAATCTTTCGATCATGTGTGGCTACAAGGGGCCCAATATCTCTCTGGTCAGCGCCTGTTCGACGGGAACGCACAGCATTGGTGATGCCGGGCGTCTGATCGAGTACGGTGACGCCGACATAATGATTGCCGGCGGTGCCGAAGGTTGCGTCTCCCGGCTTGGTCTGGGGGGGTTTTGTGCGCCGCGTGCGCTCTCGACGCGAAACGACGACCCTCAGACGGCAAGCCGCCCCTGGGACCGGGATCGTGACGGCTTTGTGCTCGGTGAAGGTGCGGGTGTGCTGGTGCTTGAGGAGTATGAGCATGCGAAGGCGCGTGGCGCCCGGATCTACTGCGAACTGGCAGGATTTGGCATGAGTGCCGACGCCCACCACATTACCGCGCCGTGCGAGGATGGTGAGGGCGCGGCGCGCTGTATGACCAACGCCCTGCGGAATGCAGGCGTCAATGTGGACAGCGTACAGTACGTCAATGCGCACGGAACCTCGACCCCGCTGGGCGACAAGGCCGAGACGGTTGCCGTCAAGCGCGCTTTTGGCCAGCATGCGTGCAAACTGGTGGTCAATTCAACCAAGTCGATGACCGGCCATCTGTTGGGCGCCGCGGGCGGCATCGAGGCCTTGTTTACGGTGCTGGCGATTCATCATCAGGTTTCGCCACCGACCATCAACATCTTCAATCAGGACGAGTCCTGCGACCTTGACTATTGCGCCAATGAAGCACGTCAGTTGAAGATCGACGTCGGGATCTCGAACTCTTTTGGTTTCGGTGGCACCAACGCTACGGTTGCCTTCAGGCGAATCTAGAACCGCCTCGGGGCGAGGGGCAGGCGCTGGTGGAAATTCCGATTCGTATCGGACTGCGCCGCTCTCGCCTGCTGTCCTGGCTCCTGGTCGTGCTGCATGTTCTGGCTGCCGGCAGTTTGTTCCTGACGCCCTGGCCGGCAGTGGTCAGCTACTCACTGCTGCCGCCTGTTATGCTGTCGGCCTGGCGCACGCTGCAACCTTCGACAATCGTCGGACTGCGCCTGGCCGAGAACGGTGAACTCGGGTTTCTCTCCCCAGATGGTGATTTGCGGTCGGTTACGGTGCAGCCAGACTCGGCAGTTTTTTCCTGGCTGATCGTTCTTCGCGTGCGGGAATTCGGTCAGGGTCGGTTGCACAGTCTTGTGCTATTGCGAGACAGCATGTCGGTAGAGCAGTTCCGTTTGCTGCGCGTATGGCTGCGTTGGCTGGCTAATCCTCAAGCCCACGTCGCGGACGGCGTCTGATCACCGTGTTGCGCGCGCGTGGCAGCGTTTCCGGATAATTGCGGCTGAAATGAAGCCCGCGGCTTTCGTGGCGACTTAGCGCGCAGCGGATGATCAGGTCAGCGGTTACCACCAGGTTGCGCAGTTCGATCAGATCGTGGCTGACCCTGAAGTGCGAATAGAAATCGTCGATCTCGCGCGCCAGCAGGCGGACCCGGTTCTGTGCCCGTTGCAGTCGCTTGGTGGTGCGGACGATGCCGACGTAATCCCACATGAAGCGTCGCAGTTCATCCCAGTTATGAGCGATGACAATCTCCTCGTCGGGGTCGCTGACGCGGCTGGCGTCCCACGCTGGCAGCGGTGGCAGATCGCCTGCAGGCTGTTGCAGGATGTCACTGGCCGCCGCTTCAGCGAATACCAGGCATTCGAGCAACGAGTTGCTGGCCAGGCGATTGGCCCCGTGCAAGCCGGTGCAGGAAGCTTCGCCAGCGACGTAGAGACCCGCGATATCGGTGCGTGCACGCAGGTCGCTGACGACGCCACCACAGGTATAATGCGCGGCCGGGACGACCGGGATCGCCTGGCGGGCAATGTCGATACCCAGTTCGAGGCAGCGCGCCAGAATGTTCGGGAAGTGCTCGGCCAGAAAAGCCGCCGGCTTATGCGAGATGTCGAGATAGACGCAATCCAGCCCGCGCTTCTTCATCTCGAAGTCGATGGCCCGGGCCACCACGTCGCGTGGTGCCAGTTCGCCGCGTGGGTCGTGGCTTGGCATGAAGCGGCTGCCGTCGGGCAGCAGCAGGCGTCCGCCCTCGCCGCGTACCGCCTCGGAGATCAGGAAGGATTTCGCCTGCGGGTGGTAGAGGCAGGTCGGATGAAACTGGATAAATTCCATATTCGCCACCCGGCAGCCGGCACGCCACGCCATCGCGATCCCGTCTCCGGTTGAAGTGTCCGGATTCGTGGTGTAGAGATAGACTTTCCCGGCGCCGCCGGCAGCGATAAGGGTGCTTCTGGCACCCAGCGTCAACACCTCACCGCTGCTACTGTCGAGCACGTAAGCCCCATGACAGCGCTGCTCATTCAGCCCCAGCTTTCCTCCGGTAATCAGATCGACAGCGATGTGGTTTTCCAGGACGGTGATGTTTGGTTGCCGACGAATCAAGCTGGTCAGGGTGTTCTGCACCGCCAGGCCGGTGGTGTCAGCGACGTGGATCACGCGACGCGCGCTGTGACCGCCCTCGCGGGCAAGGTGGTAACCACCTTCGTCACGGGTGAAGGGAACGCCCTGTTCAATGAGCCAGTCGACCGCGCGCCGACCGTTCTCGATGACAAAGCGTGTGGCGCGTGCGTCATTGAGAAAAGCACCAGCGGTGATCGTGTCGCGGATATGGGCCTCGATCGAGTCGCGGTTGTCCAGCACGGCTGCGATACCGCCCTGCGCCCAACTTGACGCACTGTCCTCCAGGGTGCGCTTGCTGATCAGCGCTACCTTGCGGGTTCGCGCAAGCCGTAGTGCCGCCGCTTGTCCGGCCAGGCCGCTGCCAATGATGAGAACGTCGAAACGAAGCGTCAAGCGGAGATCGTCCGGCCAACAAGGGGCTGCAACTATAGCACGGGATGGCGCTGCGGCAAGTCCGGTGCGGCGGACGGAAGTGGGTCGGGGATCCATCCGTGACCGATCGCCAGCCGAAGACCGATCGGCGAGAGCGTGATCCCCCGACTTTTCTGTGCGGGTCCGACAGAGTGGCACCAACCTGGCCTGCTTCAGACCGGCGCTGGTTGGCAATCTGCGCCGCGGTGCAGCGTTTCGACTGAGCTGGAGTGGCAGCCCGGAGCCCGTCGTCGAGCCACTGCTGGCGAACTGATTGTGGCGCCCCGCCGGCAGCCGGCCCAGTGCATGCCCCCCTCCCGCCGGCCGCTGGTCCAGCCGGCGGGCCAAGTCTATACGCCGATTGCCTGCGCAAGCTTTTGCCGGTCCCTTAGCCAGGCGCAAAACTCGCGGCCGATGTCAGGGTGAACTTCCCCGAGGACGACGCTGGCCTGCATCAGGCCGAGCTTGCTGCCGCAGTCGTAGCGTTTGCCGTGATAGCGATAGGCAAGTACCTGTTCGCTGGCTAGTAGTGCAGCAATGCCGTCGGTCAGCTGGATTTCTCCACCAGCACCACGCGGTTGCTCGCGGATTTGGTCAAATACCGCCGGGGTGAGGACGTAGCGGCCGGCGACCGCCAGATTGGAGGGTGCGACGCTCGGGTGCGGTTTCTCGATCAGGCCGTCGATGTTGACCAGATCAGAGGACAGAGGCTTGCCCTTGACGATGCCGTAGCGGTTGGTCTGATTCCTCGGCACTTCCTGCACGGCCAGGATGCTGCACTGGCGCTCGGCGAACAGTTCGGTCATCTGTTGCATGATCGGCGGCTCACCAATCATCAGGTCGTCGGCGAGCAGCACCGCAAAGGGCTCGCCGTGTACCAGCCGTTCGGCGCAGAGAACTGCGTGGCCCAGGCCCAGCGCCCGCGGCTGGCGTACATAGACACAATCCATGTCTTCCGGCTTGATCGAATGGACCAGAGCCATCAGGTCGTTCTTGCCCGCGACGGTGAGTTCGGCCTCGAGTTCGTAGGCGGTATCGAAGTGATCCTCGATGGCGCGCTTGTTGCGGCCGGTGACGAAGATCATTTCCCGGATGCCGGCTGCGTAGGCTTCTTCCACTGCATACTGAATCAGCGGCTTGTCCACCACTGCCAGCATTTCCTTCGGGCTGGCCTTGGTCGCCGGCAGGAAACGCGTGCCGAGACCGGCGACCGGGAAGACTGCCTTTTGAACTCTCTTCTGGACTTTCATTCGGATCACCATCCAATGCGACTCGGGTTGATATACAAGCGGGGTGCCGGTTGGCCCCGCCGCTCACCTGTTAATCATTCTAGTTCAGCCCGATACCGGTCGCCGTGACTTTGTCCTCAACAATCGTCGCACAAACGATGAAGTCCTTTGCCGTCTGATTTGCAGTGCGGCGACCGCCACGCTCAAGCAAGGCGCGCGCTGCTCCACGACATGCCGCCATACACCGCCAGTAGCGAGCCGATCACCAGCGCGATGCACAGGCTTCGGTACAGGGCCGGGTTGGCGGTCCGGTCGGCCAGCGCGAGAATGTGCAGCGCGCCCCAGGCGACGAGCAGGCCGCCGATCAGCGGGATGCCGAGCACTTGCAGCTCGACCGCGTTGAGTGCCAGCATCCGGCTCTCGTGCCAGGGTACCGCAAGAAAGACGCCGAAAGTCCAGAACATGGCCGTACTACCGGCTGCGACAATCGCGGACGCGCCGCGTGTGATCCACTTTTCCATTCACGGTCCTTGTTTGCCGGCTCGCCGGCTCAATGCGCGTGCAGGTGGTGCATCGACTGGTCAATCGATGAAACGGGCCCGCAGCTCGTCCAGAAGATTCAGTTCATGCAGGATCTGTTCGAGCCGCACTGCAGCGTTGTGACGCGATGCGCCGGTGTATCTGGCGATGATCAGCTCGTTTTTCAGCGAGTGCTCCCAGCCGACGAGTTCCGTGACCGTCACTTGGTAGCCATGCGCTTCGAGCTGCAGGCAGCGGAGGGCGTTGGTGACCAGGCTGCCGAATTCGCGGGTGTGGATCGGATGCCGCCAGAGTTCCGACAGCGATGTCCTGGCTAAGGATTCATTCTTCTTGCCGCGGAGCAGGGTGGCGACTTCGGCCTGGCAGCACGGCACGAGGACGATGAACTGCGACCGCTTCTGGAGGGCGAAGCGGATCGCATCGTCAGTTGCCCTATCGCAGGCATGCAGCGCAGTGACGATGTCGATGACTGTTGGCAGCGCCTGCGAATCGATCGCGTGATCGACTCGCAGGGCGAGGAAGGACATGCGCGTGAAGCCGAGGCGACTGGCCAGGCTGCGAGAACTTTCGACGAGTTCCTCGCGCGCCTCGACGCCGTAGATGTGGCCAGCCTGGCGGCGCTTGAAGAAGAGGTCATAGAGGATGAAGCCAAGGTAGGATTTGCCCGCGCCGTGATCGGCCAGGGTCAGGCTGCTACCGGCCGCAGAAAGTTCGGCGAGCAGTGGCTCGATGAAGTGAACGAGGTGATAGACCTGCTTCAGCTTGCGCCGGCTGTCCTGGTTGAGCTTGCCGTCGCGGGTCAGGATGTGCAGCTCCTTGAGCAGCTCGACCGACTGGTCCGGCCTGATTTCGGGGATTGCCGACAAGAATTTCCTGACGCTGGTGGGGAAGAGGGCTGCATTTTAGCGCTTTGCCGGCGCTTGTGGCCGCAGGAGGAGCAGCGAGGCGGGCGCACAGGTGGGATAATGACAACTTTCAGGCAGTCGGACCTCTCATGGCCATTCAGTGGTACCCCGGTCACATGACTTCGGCGCGCAAGAAGGCAGCCGAGACGATGGCTTCGATCGACGTCGTCATCGAGGTGGTCGATGCGCGTCTACCTGAGGCCAGCACCAATCCGATGGTGCACGAACTCCGCCTGCATCGCCAGCGTCCCTGCCTGAAGGTGCTCAACAAGGCCGATCTGGCCGACCCGTTGATCACGCAGGCGTGGATCGACTACTACAACCGCCAGGAGGGGGTACGCGCGGTGGCCGTGTCGTGCAAGAAGCCCGGCGACCTGGCACGCCTCCCCGCCCTCTGCCAGACCCTGGCGCCGCATCGCAAGGAAAGCACCAAGCCATTGCGGATGATGATAATGGGCATCCCGAACGTCGGTAAATCGACGCTGATGAATGTCGTCCTCAAGCGCAAACTGGCCAAGGTTGGCGATGAACCGGCGGTCACCCGGTCGCAGCAGACTTCGCAGCTCGACGTCCGGCATTCGATCACCGATACCCCCGGGTTGCTGTGGCCGAAGATCGAGCATCCGAGTGACGGCCTGATGCTCGCCGCCAGCAATGCCGTCGGTCGCAACGCGATGATCGACGAGGAGGTCGCGACCTTTCTTGCCGGCCTGCTGCTCGCCCGCTACCCGGCGCTGCTCGCGAAGCGCTACGGCCTCCCGGCCGAGGGCCACGCTGACATCGACGCGGTGGCGGTGATCGAGGGAATCGCCAAACGGCGCGGCCTGCGCATGCGCGGCGGCGAAGCCGATCTCGGGAAAGCCGCGAAAGTGCTGCTGCAGGACTACCGCGATGGCCTGCTCGGGCGCGTCAGCCTGGAGACGCCGATGACGCGCAGTGTCATGCTGGCGGCCGAACTTGGCCAGACGGAAAACCCGCAGCTGGCGCCGGACAGGGACTTGCCGGCCGGCCCGGAAACCGACGAGTAGCGGGGGCACGCCCGCCTGGCCGATGCTGAATTCTCTCCCCGCGCCGCTGATCGGCCTGTTCGCGTCCCTGCTGCTGGCAGTCAACTCTTTGATCTGGGTGCCCCTTCTCCTGCTTCTGGCCATGCTCAAGCTGATGCTGCCGTTCACGGCTGTCCGCCTGCGCCTCGACCCGCTGCTCGTGCGCATCGCGGAGGCGTGGATTGCATGCAACAGTGGCTGGATGGCGCTCACCCAGAAAGCAAGCTGGGATGTCGAGGGCATCGCAGGTCTCGATCCGCGCGGCTGGTATCTGGTCAACTGCAATCATCAATCGTGGGCCGACATCCTGGTGCTGCAGCACCTTCTGACGCGGCGCATTCCGCTGCTCAAGTTCTTCCTCAAGCAACAGCTGATTTGGGTGCCGGTGATGGGGCTGGCGTGGTGGGCACTCGACTTTCCCTTCATGCGTCGACACAGTGAAGAAGTCCTCAAGGCGCGTCCGGAACTGCGTGGCCGGGACCAGGAAGCAACCCGGCTGGCCTGCGAGAGGTTTTCGCTGATCCCGACGAGTGTCATGAATTTCTGTGAGGGTACCCGCTTCACTCCGGCCAAGCATCGGCAGCAGCAGTCACCCTATCGCCACCTGCTGAAGCCCAAATCCGGTGGCATCGCGCTGGCGCTGAATGTCATGGGTGACAGGTTCCACGCCATTCTCGATGTGACCATCGTCTATCCCGACGGTGCGCCGAATTTCTGGCAGTTCCTCTGCGGCAGGATGAAGCGCGTGCAGGTTCGTGTGCAGACACTGCCGGTGCCCAGGCATCTGGCGACTGGCGACTACGCCGGTGACCCGGCAGTTCGCGATGCCTTCCAGCAGTGGATGCAGCAACTCTGGCAGGACAAGGACGCGCAGATCGAAAGACTGCTCGACCTAGCGAAGCGCTGACGGACGACATCCTGTCGTTGCCTGTATGGCACCAGCCGGGCAGCGAATCAGCGCCGGAATGAATACGCACTTCCCTTTGCCTGACGTATCATCGCGTTCTTTCAGTTCACACGGCGCCGTTCAGTTCAGGTTGCGGCCGCCGGGTCAGGTTGACATGCCCTCCGTCCAGATCATCCGCAGCAAGCTGCATCGTCCTCGGGTCCCCGGTGACTTCGTTGCGCGCGGCGAGTTGCTGACCCGGCTGGAAGAGGGCAGCGCGCTGCCGTTGACCCTGCTTGCGGCGCCTGCCGGGTATGGCAAGACTTCGCTCATTGCGCACTGGCTGGCTGGCCGCGATGGCCTGTCCGCCTGGCTGTCACTCGACGCCGAAGACAGTGACCTGGTTGTTTTCGTCAACTACCTGGTCGCCGCTGCGCGGACGGTGTGTCCCAATGCCTGCGTTGACACGCTTGACTACCTCAACGTCGGGCAGCCACCGTCGCTGGCGGCTCTTGCCGGTTGCCTGAGCAACGATCTCGAAGCGCTGTCCGCACCGCTTGTGCTGGTGCTCGACGACTTTCATCGTATCCGTTCGTCACAGACCCATGCCTTGCTCGACCGCTTGCTGGCGCATCCGGCGGATGGGCTACACCTGGTGGTGATCACTCGTCACGATCCCCAGCTTGCGCTCGGAGCGCTGCGCGCTCGCGAGGCGATGAGCGAGGTGCGCATGGGCGACCTCCAGTTCAGTGAGCGCGAGACGGCCATCCTGATTCAACGTTGTTCCGGGCGTACGCTTGTAGGCGCATCCCTCGAGACCTTGCAGCATCGCAGCGAGGGGTGGCCGGTTGGTGTTCGTCTCGCGGCCCTGGCGCTGCGCCAGGGTATGAGCATTGATGAACTCGGGCGCGGCTTCAGTGGTGCCACCCCACAGGTACAGCAGTATTTCACCGAGGAAGTGCTTTCACAGCAGTCCGACATGGCGCGTGACTGTCTGCTCAGAGCCTCGATCCTCGACCGCTTTTGTGTGCCCCTGTGCGATGAGCTGCTGGGGGCGGGCGGCCGGGTTGAAGGACAGCTGGATGGCCAGGAGTTCATCCAGCTGGTGGCGAGTGGCGCAATCCTTGGCATTGCCGTCGACGACAAACTTGAGTGGTATCGCTACCATCGGCTGTTTCAGGAGTTCCTGCAGCGCCAGCTTGGCAAACAGTATGCAGCAGTCGAGATTGCTGAACTCCATTGGCGGGCGGCAAGCTGGCTGGAATCGCAGTCGTTGCTTGAAGAAGCGATCCCGCAGGCGCTCGCCGGTCAGGGTGCGGTCGCCGCGGCGCGCCTTCTGGCCCGTCATCAAGGCGCACTCCTTGACCGGGGGCAGCGCCATCGGCTAGAGCGTTGCCTGCGCCTGCTGCCAGCGGACACGATCGAGAACGACCCCGAAATGCTGCTGCTGAAAGCCTGGTTGATTCATCACCAGGGGCGCCAGCTTGAGACTCCGGCGGTTCTGGATCGAATCGAGAGGCTCGTCGAGAGTGATGCCGGGGCGTTGGCGCTACCCGTTCTCGATCTGGTCTGCGGCAGCGTCCTGGCGCTACGCAGTCTGCAGAGCTACCTCGAGGGGCAGGCCGACCGTGCCATGGCGTGCGCCGAGCAGGCGCTGCAGCGCTTGCCTGCCGACTGCATGCAGGCACGTGTCACCGCCCAGGCGATGGTTGCCGGCGCACGGCAGATGAGCGGCGACCTGGTCGGCGCGCGGCAGTGGATTCATCAGGTGCTGGCGCGTGCGTCGGGACCGATCGATACCTCGCAGGCGCCGCTGGTGGCGACGCTGTGTTTCCTCGACTGGATGGCGGCCGACCTGTCTGCGCTGCAGTGGACCGCCAATCAGCGCTATAAGCTGACCGAGACCGACATCGGCAGCGATGGCGGCCTTGGCCTCGGGCGGTACTTCCACGGTCTTGTCCAGTATCAACGCAACGAGCTGGCACTGGCGGAGGCGACGCTGCTGCCGGCACTCGCGCCGCAGCAGGCGCCGCGTCTCGGCTACCGGACCGAAATCTCATTTGTCTTGGCAGCGGTCTATCAGGCGCTGGGGCAGGCCGACAGGGCGCGCGAGATCGTCGATGCAGTCTGCGAGCATCTGCTGCGCAACGGCGATTCTCCGGCGTTGTTTCGTGCCCAGGCCTGCCAGGCTGAGCTCGCACTGCGCCAGGGGCGCGTCGATGAGGCGCGGGCGTGGGCTCGGAACTTCGATCCGGGGCCGGTGCAGTTCGTCTATCACTTCTTCAATGCCCCCCACCTGACGCTGGCCCGGGTGTGGATCGCCGAAGGCACTGCCGAGAGCCGAGAGCAGGCTGCTCGTCTCCTGCAGTTGCTGGAGGCTGAACTCACAGCCAGGCATAACGTTCGCTTCCTCATCGAGGTGTTCGCCTTGCAAGCCGTACTGCAGTATGCGCTGGGTGAACAGGACGCAGCCTGTGATCGGCTGGGTCGTGCCGTGGCTCTCGCGCAGCCCGGGGGCTTCATCCGGCTGTTCGTCGATCAGGGGCAGGAGCTGCTGCAACCGCTCAAGCGCCTGGACCCTGGCGGAGGCAATGAGCGCTACGTCGCGCAGGTTCTTTCTGCGTTCAACGACGACTGGCTCGTGAGTGCGGGTCGGCAGCAAGTGGGTGCCGACCTCACCCGGCGCGAATTGAAGATCCTCAAACTGCTCGCTGTCAGGCTGAGCAACGTCGAAATTTCGGAGGAACTGTGCATTTCACGCGCGACGGTGAAGCGGCATACCCAGAACATCTACCGCAAGCTACGCGCATCGAGCCGCCGTGAAGCCGTGTTTAGGGCCAGGACACTCAACATTCTTGCCGACGGCTGAGCGCGCGCCATGCGCCACTCGCCGCACAAGCCTGGCCGCCAACGCTCCCCCCGCGTCGACTACCGGTCTGGCGCGTGTTCTTGCCCCGTCATGGCTTGCTCGCTTGCGGGCATTCGTTGACTTAAGTCAGAAACCGGGGTGTTTGGCAAAAAATGGCCCATTTCATGGCCCTTTTCAAGACCAATTCGCCTTGTCCGTTTTTTTTTCAGTGGGATAATAATCAGTTATGCAGGTTCACATCAACAAGCTCCTCAAAAGGCATGTGTCATGTCAATGTCACTAGGTCGGGTCGTCGCCGTCGTCTCACAGAAAGGCGGGGCGGGAAAGACCACGGTGGCCATGCAACTTGGGGGGGGGTTCCACGCCATTGGTGCTTCAGTGCTGCTGGTGGACCTGGATCCGCAGGAAAGCGCGTTTCGCTGGGCCGAGTCGGCCCCTCTGCTCGATTCCGATCTGCAACTCGACGTGCGCAAGATGTCGGGTCTGGAACTGATCAAGCACGTTGCAGAACTGCAGCAGGAAGCGGATTACGTCGTACTCGACACCCCGCCGTCGATCTACCATCCATCGACTCTCGCCGCGCTCGCGGTGGCGCACCTGGCGTTGATCCCGGCGGTGCCGAGCCCGACCGACCTTTGGTCGACTCTTGCGGTCGAGCGCTTGATCCTCAATCGCATGGAGCAAAGCCATCGCCTGCACGGCTGCATTCTCCCCAATCGTGTGCAAAACACGGCGTTGGCAACGGATGTGCTGGAACTGTTGCATGAATTTACCTTGCCGATCCTCGATGCTATGCTCTGCCAGCGAAACGCTTATGCGCAAAGTGCGGTGATCGGGGCATCCGTCTTTCAGCTCGGTCCTGCCGCTGAGGCCGCACAGGAAGAAGTCCGCAAGCTGATCGCAGCCGTTCTTAAACAACTGGGAGACACCTGATGACGACACCTACACGTAACAGCAGCAACAAGACCGCTTTGCGGGCCAGCCTGAAAAAGGAAGACGCGTCGCTCGCCGAGCGTCTGGTGGCAACCGACGTTCCCCTGGTCGAGCCACCGGAGCCCGAGGCTCCTGTTGCTGCCGCGCGCGAAGTCGAAGCTCCCGTTGTCGCGGCACCGCCGCGCAAGGCTGTTGCCAAGACTGCGGCCGCCAAGCCGGCTGCCAGCAAGCCCGGCAAGGCGCCAGCAGCCCAGACGACTGCCGCCAAACCGGCCGCGACGAAGTCAGTCGCGACCAAGGCCGCCACCAAACCGGCTGCCGACGTGACGCCGGTGACCGCTGCGAAAGCACCCAAGGCCAGCAAGAAGGCTGAAGCAAAAGAAGCCCCGCCGGCGGCTGGCACCACGCCTGCAGCGAAGGCGGTGAGCAAGAAGACCGCAGCGGCCAAAGCGAGCGTGCCCGAGAAGCCGGCCAAGACCGAGGCGGTAGCCGCTGCGCCAGCCCTGGCAAAGGAGCCCACAGGCAAGAAGGCTGTCAAGGCCGAGATCGAGGAAGCCGTCGAGAAGCTCGAAAAGGCGGCCAAGGAAAAAGGCGACAAACTCGTCCGTTACACGGTTGAGCTGCTGAAGAGCGAAGAGGCCGCGATCGAGGCCGTGCGCGCCGAACTGTCGAAGGCTGCGGGTTGGGCCGCGAGCAAGTCCGACATCCTGCGTGCCGGCGTACGCCTGTTTGCCGAGCAGAGGCTCGAGCAGATGAAGGAGTTGCTGGCCGCACTCTCGACCGTATCGAAGAGCAAGAAGAAGGGCTGAGGGGGTAGAGATCGGGGTGGATACTGGGGGCAATGGATGGTCTGCAGCGCTTCACCGGCAAGGTTTTTCTTGCGGGACGTCCATTGCCGCACTTGATTTTTGTAGTAGCTGACGTGGCGCCGACAATCGATCGGCGTGGGCAGCCTTAACTGAGTGGTGCTCGCAAGAGCAGATAACCAAGGGAGGTCGTATGTTTAGCAGTCTGATGCCGCAACGCAAGGAATTCTTTGAACTTCTCGCAGCGCATTCCGAACAGGTCGTCGCCGGGGCCAACGCGACGCTGCGTCTGGTCAATGGCTTGGGTGATGCGGGTGCAAACCTTGCGGCCCTGGTCGCCGAAGTCAATGAACACGAGCACAATGGGGATCAAATAAAGAACAAGGTCATCGAGCGCCTGCATCAGTCCTTCACGACGCCGATCAACCGGGACCAGATTCACTCGCTGATCAGCGATCTCGACATGACCCTGAACGTTCTGCAGAGCGTTGCCAATGCGGTGGGCATGTACAGCATCAAACAGTCGACGGTCGAAGCGCGCGAGATGGCTTCCCTGAGTGCCGACGCCTGCTTGCGTCTGAACCGTGCGGTCGCCGCGCTGGGAGACAAGGCTCGTGGCGCGGAAACGCTCAATCTGTGCAAGGAGATCGAGGAAATCGAGTCGAAGGCCGACAAGGTGCAGCACAAGGCGATCACCGCACTGTTTCAGGAGGGCGCAAACGTGTGGCAGACGATGAAGATGCGGGAGTTCTACTCGCTTCAGGAAGAGGTCCTCGACTGCTGTCAGGAAGCGGCGAAGATGATCGAAGAGATCCTGATCGAAAACTCCTGAGAGGTAGCCGAAAATGGAAGGCCTAAATATGAGCATCTGGACGTTGGCGCTGCTGATAGCAATTGCGCTGGCGTTCGACTTCATGAACGGGTTTCACGATGGCGCGAACTCCATCTCGACAATCGTCGCGACCGGTGCCCTGACCCCGAAACAGGCGGTGTTGTTCGCCGCGTTCTTCAACTTTGCCGCCCTCTGGGTGTTTCAGCTCAAGGTGGCGGCGACGATTGGCAAGGGGACGGTAGACCCGAGCTTCGTCGATTACTACGTGATCTTCGGGGCCTTGATCGGCGCCTTGGCCTGGAACATCATCACCTGGTACTACGGCATTCCTTCGTCGTCCTCGCACGCGCTGGTCGGTGGGCTGGTCGGAGCGACGGTGGCCAAGGCCGGTTCGGGGGCGCCGATCGTCTGGGAGGGTTTTGGCAAGATCCTCGCGTTCATCATCATTTCGCCGCTGGTCGGGGTGATCATCGGTGGCTTGCTGATGGTGCTGGTCGCCTGGATCTTCCGCGGCACCTCGCCGTATCAGGCCGGGAAGTTCTTCAAGGGCGGGCAGTTGTTCGCTGCGGCCGCGTACAGCCTGGGCCACGGCGGCAACGACGCGCAAAAGACGATCGGCATCATCTGGCTGCTGATGATCACTGCCGGCGTGGCGACAAAGGACGTCGCGACGCTGCCCACCTGGGTGATCTACTCGTGCTACTTCGCGATTGCCTGGGGAACCTACCTCGGTGGCTGGCGAATCGTCAAGACGATGGGGACCAAGATCACCAAGCTCAATGCGATCAGCGGTTCGTGTGCCTCGATGGGCGGAGCAATCACGCTGGGGTTGGCGACGCTGGGTGGCATTCCGGTGTCGACGACGCATACCATCACCGGCGCGATCATCGGCGTCGGCGCGGCCACCGACGTCAAGGCAGTGCGCTGGGCGATCACCGCGAACTTGCTGGTCGCCTGGGTGCTGACGATTCCGGCCTCGGGCCTGATCGCTGCGATCTTCTGGTATATCGGTACCAAGTTCCTGTAAGCCGAGGCGCTGGCCGAACGGACGCCCCGGCAATGGGGGCGTTCGTTGAAGCGCGCCACCAGAATCAGTCAATGGTCATCACTACAGTCAATAAAGGAAGTTACCCATGTTACCGAAGAGGTCCGAGTTTTTTGAGTTGCTCGCGGCACACAGCGAGCGCGTACTGGCCGGCGCCAATGCCATGCTGCGCCTGGTCAGCAGTCTGGGGGTCAGCAAGCAGGACGTGGCGGCGCTGATCGAGGAAATCAACATGAACGAGGCCAGCTCGGACCAGATCAAGAACGACCTGATGACGATGCTGCACAAGTCCTTCGTCACGCCGCTCAATCGTGACCAGGTCTACGCGCTGACCCTGGACATCGACCGCGTGATGAACGCGGTGCAGGATGTCGCACAGGCGGTCAGCATTTACAATGTGACCGAGGCGAGCAAGGAGTCGCACGAACTGGCGTCGATGACCGTTGACGCCTGCAGTCGACTGACGCGGGCCATTGCCTCGCTGAAGGAACGGCAGCGCAATCAGGAGACGGTCAATCTGTGCCTCGAAATCGAACGCATCGAAGAGAAGTCGGTTGCGGTGATGTACAAGGCGATCAAGGCTTTGTTCGACGCTGAGGGCGATGACGCGGCAGCCTTGCGGGCGATGCGCATGCGGCAGTTCTATGCGCTGCAGGAGAAGGTTCTGCGGGCCAGCAAGAAATCGGCTCAGACGCTCGAAGAGATTTTGCTGCAGAATGCCTGAGATGTAGCCAAGCGCCCCGACCACTGGTTGTCTCAACAGCTGGCAACCAAGGGGGGTTCGCTGCCCACGCTCTTTCGGTAGCGCGGAAAGGCCTTCTGGGCTGTTCGCTACTGCTAGAGAGAAAACGCCCCGGAACGGGGCGTTTTCTCTCTGTCCTACTTGATGAGCGTTACTGGCAGCTCACTCAGATGAAGCACGTGGCTGCTGACGGAACCCAGCAGGATACTGGAAACGGCGCCCAGCCCGCGGGTTCCCATGACGATGCCGTCGCATCCTTTTTCACGGGCAACGCGGGCGATCGTTTCGGCCGCCGGCCCGATTTCGATTATCGGCGTAAAAGTCACACCGGCGGCCTTGAGTACCTGACAGTCCTGCTGCAGGATCTCGCCGCCGCGGCTCTCTTCCACGGCTTCGACCGCTTCTCTTTGTTCGATACTGCGCAGGCCCAGGCTATCGACCTCGGGCTGAACGTTGAGCAGGACGGCCTCGATCAACGGGTGCACGCTGGCCAGGGCGACAAGGTGTCGCACGGCTCTGTGGGCGGCGGCTGAGGCGTCTACTGCGACAAGTGCTTTGCGCATGGCGAGCTTTCCCGGTGAGAATTTGGTGCGCGTGCCTACGCGCTACCGATAGTGATGGTGATCTGCACTGCCGATCACATGGAGGGCAAGTGCTTCGCTGCCTTGATAATCGCCGATGATGCTACCACAAGGTCTTGACGCCTGGAGTAGTTCCGTCACGTACAACTACCGCCTGCAATGACCCTATAGTCTGCCCGTTGGCGGCGCGTTGTTTGATCTCGTCTTTCGCCTCTGGCGCAGGACTCGAGTTGTCAATATCGTTCGGCACGGTTTGGCCTTGATTCCGCGGCAGGCTTTAGTCATCACTGCCTGGGGGCAGGCGAGGATCAGGAGGCTGGCCTTTGACGGTTGGGCAGATGTCGGCCATACTTGAGTCAAATGCGGGCGGATTTGCCATCAACATGTGGGTAGGACATCTTATGGCTATAGAGCTGCAACACTTGATAGACCAGATCAACAAGGAAACGATCGAAAGCGGAACGAAAGAAGCCGAGCGGATTGTTTCGCAAGCGCAGGATCGCGCTGCCGCCCTCATGAACGAGGCCGAGGCCGCAGCAAGGGCAAGGCTGGAAAAAGCCGAGAAGGACGCCGAAGTGTATGTTGAGCGTAGCACGCGTACGCTTGAGCAGGCGGCGAGAGATCTGCTGATTGGCGTCGGGCAGGCCATCGAGAACATCATCCAGGACATCGTAAGCGCCTCGACTGACCAGGCTCTCGACCCCGACACCCTCAAGCGAATGATGGTCAAGATGGCCGAAGCCTATGCCGCGAAGAATGGCACGGAAAGCCGTATCGAGTTCATCATTGGCGAGCGCGACCAAGCAGAGATCGTTAGCTTTTTCGCCGACCAGTACCGGCGACACCTCGTCAGTGGAGTTGACATCAATATCGACCACGGTGTGCGCAAGGGTTTCCGCGTCACACTTGAAAACGATCGCGTTTACCACGATTTTACCAAGTCGGCCATCGCCGAGGCGCTGGCCAGTTTCGTGCGCCCCCAATTGGCGGAGATTGTCCATCGCGCCGCGCGTGCGGCGAGTACCGGCGACAAGACCTGACGCAGCGCGAGGCGGACCATGTCCTACCACTATCTGGTCGCGAGCCTGCCGATGTTGTTCTTCGGTGATCAGCCGCCTTTTTCTTCGCGTGAACTCCAGTCGCGCTGCGTCGGCGTCCTCAAGACCGAGCACCTAGCGATTCTGGAGGCTGTGATGCAGGGGCGCTCAATAGCGGGAAACACCTTTGCGGCGGCCTGGGCCGCCCGCGAGACGCAACTGCGCAACGCCGTGGCGCGCTTTCGAGCGGCACGTCTGGGCGTCGACTCCCAAGCCTTTCAGCGGGATCACGCGGGATTTGATGTCGGTCTGGCGCAAGTGGTTACCGACGCCCTGGCTCAACACACGCCCCTGGAGCGCGAGCAGGCTCTCGACCGTGGCCGCTGGCGTATCGCGGACGAACTGGCGCTGGCCGATCCCTTCGGCCTGGGTACGGTCCTGGCTTTTGCGGTCAAGCTGCGCATCGCCGAGCGCTGGGCCGGGCTGACCGAGGCCGCGGGGCAGCGCAAGGTCGAAGACTTCACCGAGGCGATGACGAAACAGCAGGACACTGTGGGGTTGGGAGCGTTCCGGAAGTCCGGATGCGTCGTGCCTGCGCCAGCGAAATGAGTGACACATGAACGAAAAAAGCGGAACAATCATCGGCGTCAGTGGCAACCTGCTGACTGTCGAGTTTACCAAAGCGGTGGTCCAGAATGAGGTGGCCTACGCGGTGACGGGAAGCCGTCGGCTCAAGTCCGAAGTGATCCGCATTCGCGGAACCTATGCGGACCTCCAGGTTTTCGAGGATACCACCGGGCTGCGGGAAGGCGACCGGGTCGAGTTTACCGGCGAGTTGCTGGCGGTCGAACTTGGCCCTGGGCTTCTGACACAAATCTTCGACGGTCTCCAGAACCCGCTCCCGCAACTGGCTGAGCAGTGTGGCTTCTTCCTGCAGCGCGGGGTCTATCTCGATGCGTTGCCCCGAGACCGAAGTTGGGCGTTCACGCCCACGGCTGTAGCGGGCGACCGCGTGACCGCTGGCGAGACGCTCGGCACGGTACCCGAGGGCATCTTTCAGCACCGCATCATGGTGCCGTTCAAGCTGAAAGGCGCATTGACCGTGGAGCGGATCGTAGGGCCCGGGGACTATACTGTCGGCGAGCCGATTGCCACGCTGCGTGACGCGGACGACGAACCGGTCCAGGTGACTCTGATGCAACGCTGGCCGGTAAAGATCCCGATCCGGGCTTATGCCGAGAGGCTGCGACCGAGTGAGCCCCTGGTGACCAAGGTACGCATTGTTGACACCTTCTATCCGGTGGCACGAGGCGGTACCTACTGTATCCCCGGGCCCTTTGGTGCCGGCAAGACGGTGCTGCAGCAGATTACAAGTCGCTACGCCGACGTGGACATCGTGATCATCGCAGCTTGCGGTGAGCGGGCGGGCGAGGTCGTCGAGACCCTGCGCGAGTTTCCCCAACTGACCGACCCTCGTACCGGCAAGAGCCTGATGGAGCGTACCCTGATCATCTGCAATACCAGTTCCATGCCGGTTGCTGCTCGCGAGGCGTCAGTGTACACGGCGGTGACGATCGCCGAGTATTACCGCCAGATGGGCCTGAATGTGCTGTTGCTGGCGGATTCCACTTCACGTTGGGCACAGGCGCTGCGCGAGATGTCCGGTCGCCTCGAGGAGATTCCCGGCGAGGAGGCCTTCCCAGCCTACCTCGAATCGGTAATTGCTGCCTTCTACGAGCGCGGAGGTATCGTCCGACTGAAGGACGGCAGCTTGGGCTCTGTGACCATCGGCGGGACGGTGAGTCCCGCCGGCGGGAACTTCGAGGAACCCGTCACACAGAGCACGCTGAAGGTCGTGGGAGCCTTTCACGGGCTGTCCCGGGAGCGCTCGGACCAGCGGCGTTTCCCGGCCATTGATCCGCTCGACAGTTGGAGTCAGTATCCGGGCGTAGTCTCGGCAGACCAAGTGAGCTTCGCCCGCGAGATGCTGCACGCTGGCAACGATGTCAAGCAAATGATGAAAGTAGTCGGTGAGGAAGGCACTTCAATTGACGATTTTGTTGTCTTTCTCAAGAGCGAGTACCTCGACGCGGTCTATTTGCAGCAGGACGCCTACCACGACGTCGATGGTGCCAGCAGCGCCGAGCGGCAGCGCTACGTGTTCGACCGCATTCATCGGATGCTCAGATGCAAGATGAGCTTCGACGACAAGGATGGCGCACGCCGTTTCTTCCAGCGCCTGACACAGACGACCAGGGACTGGAACCGGCTGGAGCAGCAGTCCACGGAATTCCGGCAGATTGAACAGCAGATTGAGCAGATGCTCGCGGAGGTGTCGGACTATGCATAAGGTCTATCACGGCATAGAGCGGATCGCCGGCAACGTCATCACCGTCCAGGCGACAGGCGTCGGCTACCGTGAACTGGCCCAGGTCAGCTCACGGCAGGGCACTTCACTCGCGCAGGTGATCCGGCTCGAGGGCGGCCGCGTGGACCTGCAGGTATTCGCTGGCGGGCGTGGTATTGCCACCGACGCCGAGATTCGTTTTCTCGGGCACACGATGCAGGTGCCGTTTTCGCAGTCGCTGCTCGGCCGGGTGTTCAACGGCAGCGGCCAGGCACGCGACAAGGGTCCCCGCATAAGCGAAAACCTCATCGACATTGGTGGACCGTCGGTCAATCCCGCCAAGCGGATCATCCCTCGGCACATGGTGCGCACCGGCATCCCGATGATCGATGTTTTCAACACCTTGGTCGAGTCACAGAAACTGCCGATCTTCTCGGTCGCGGGGGAACCGTACAATCCGCTGTTGGCGAGGATCGCGCTGCAAGCAGAAGTGGACGTGATCATTCTCGGCGGCATGGGCCTGAAACACGACGACTACCTGTACTTCCGCGACCTGCTCGAGGAAAACGGCGCTCTGTCACGATCGGTGCTGTTTATCCACACGGCCTCCGACCCGGTAGTGGAATGCCTGTTGGTGCCGGATATCGCGCTGGCCGTAGCCGAGCGCTTTGCACTCCAGAATCAGCGTGTCCTGGTTCTGCTGACCGACATGACCAACTTCGCCGATGCCATGAAGGAGGTCGCCATCACCATGGAGCAGATCCCTTCGAATCGCGGCTACCCGGGCGATCTCTACTCCCAACTCGCCGCCCGCTACGAGAAGGCGGTCGACTTCGACACCGCCGGCTCGATCACGATCCTCGCCGTGACCACCATGCCTGGCGACGACGTGACCCACCCGGTGCCGGACAACACCGGCTACATCACCGAGGGACAGTTCTATCTGCGTAATGGTCGCATCGAGCCTTTCGGTTCACTGAGCCGCCTCAAGCAACTGGTCAATGACAAGACGCGCGAAGACCACCGCACGATCATGAACACCATGATCCAGCTCTATGCCTCGTATATGGAGACGCTCGAGAAACAGTCGATGGGCTTCCGCATGAGCCCTTGGGACAGCAAGTTGCTCAAGTACGGCCAACGCTTCGAGAACGAGCTGATGGACCTCAAGGTGAATATCCCGCTGGAACAGGCACTGGACCTTTGCTGGCAGATTCTTGCAGACAGTTTCGACCCCGCGGAGACCGGAATCGCGTCGAAACTCACTCACCGGTTCTGGCCAAACCACTGACCTGAGTCGACGCGACCACGGCGAAGGCGACCCATGGCTAACATCAAACACACCAAGAACGAACTGAAGGCTCAGCGCGAAGCGCTCAAACGTTTCCAGCGCTACCTGCCGACGCTGCAATTGAAGAAACAGCAACTGCAACTCGAGGTTCGCCAGCTCGAAAGCCAGCTTGAGGCGGAACGTAACGCCGAGGTGCATGAGCAGGCCGAGCTTGCCAAGTGGGTGCGCCTGTTCGCCGAACCTGTCGAATGGCGGAACTGGCTAAGCGTACGCAAGATACGCCTTGGACAGGGAAATATCGCCGGTGTGGCTATCCCGCTGCTTGAGGGGATCGATTTTGAGCGCCAGGTTCCCGATCTGTTGGCCACGCCAGCGTGGCTGGACGACGGCGTTGACATGCTGGAGCGGCGAGTACGCCGGCGCCTGGAGCTGCAGGTGCTTGAAGAGCAGATGCGCCAGCTCGCCGCTGAGTTGCGTACCACCAACCAGCGCGTGAATCTCTTTGAAAAGGTGAAGATACCGGAAGCGCGGGAGCACATTCGGGTGATCCGCATTTTTCTCGGCGACCAGATGACCGCCGGCGTGGCACGTTCCAAGATGGCCAAAGCAAAGAACCTCGAACAAGAATCCGCCACCTAGAGCAAGGGAATTCAGATGCCACTTACCGGGATAGGCAATCTATCATGATCACGCCGATGCAAAAGGTGACCGTGCTGTGTCTGGATACTGGTCGGGATTCCGCCTTGCAGTCGCTGCGCGAGCTCGGCGTTATGCACCTCATCTTTGACCGGCGGGCCGAGCACGAGGATATCGAGGCTGCGCGCCGCCATCTCGAACACGTCCGGCGTGCTTGTGAGATCCTGCCCAAGCTGCCACAGCAGCCCCCTTCCGGGCTATCTCCGGGCGAAGTTGTCGATGAGTTGTCGCGGCTGATCCATCAGCGTCGGGAAAGTAGTGAAGAACTGGAGCGCTTGCGTCAGGAATTGAAACGCGTCCAACCCTTCGGCTCTTTCTCTCCACAAGCTGTCGCGATGCTGGCCGGGCACGGCGTCTTCATCCGGCTTTTCCATGCGTCCCCCAAAAGTTTTCCGGCGATCCCTGACCAGGCAGTGTATGTGGAGACGCTTCGCACCAGGACGGCGGTGTTCTTCGCCTTGGTCACGCGCGGCGAAAACCCCGAGGTTGCCGCGCAGGAAATCCGCCTGCCTACCACGTCACTGGCCGATATCGAAAGCCGCGTCGCCGAACTTGAGGCCGTACAAGCCCAGGTCGCCGATCAGGTTGCGCAGTTCGGCGGCGACTATGCCGCGGTGGCTCGACTGCGAGCCGAGGCCGCGGAGGCCTTGCAGATGGCCGAGGTCCGCGCCGGCATGGTTACTGTAACGGCGCGCGTCGCATACCTCCAGGGCTTTTGCCCCACGGACGACGTCGACCGCCTTCGCCAGGCCGCGCGAACGAACGGATGGGGACTGCTCATCGACGAGCCGGCAGAAGACGATGTGGTTCCCACGCTGATTCGCAATCCGGCGTGGCTAAAGCCCATCGAGGCCGTGTTCGATCTGATCGGCATTCTGCCCGGCTACCGGGAAATCGATGTCAGTCTGTGGTTTCTGCTTTTCTTCAGCCTCTTTTTCGCGATGCTCGTCGGCGATGCCGGCTACGGCGCGATCTTCCTCGGGCTGACGCTATGGGCACAGAGGAAGTTTCCGCAAGTGGCGACCCACGTGTTCACCTTGCTCAAGATCACCAGCATCGCCACGATGGTCTGGGGCGTTCTGACCGGTACCTATTTCGGAATCCCCGACCTGCCCGCACCGCTCGCCGCGCTGAAGATGACCTGGCTGGGTGACGAGGAACACATCAAGGACCTCTGCTTCTGGATCGCTGCCATCCACCTGTCAATTGCCCACGTCTGGAACATCGTTAATCTGATTCGAACGCCCCAGGCTCTAGCCCAGATCGGCTGGCTGTGCGTGGTCTGGTTCATGTTTTTCAGCGCACGTGCCGTCGTCCTCAACCTGCCGTTTCCATCGATCATGACCTGGGTTTTCGGCGCCGGCGTTGTGCTCATTGTGCTGTTCATGACCCCGCGCAAGAGCCTAAAGGACGAATGGTTCAACCACGTGATGCTGCCGCTGAACCTCGTGGGCAGCTTTGTGGACGTGATTTCCTACATCCGTCTTTACGCCGTCGGCACCGCCAGCTTCGCCATCGCCTCGACCTTCAACCTCATGCTGGCACCCCTGTTCGATGGCTGGCTTAGTGGCTTGCTGGCCGCGCTGTTGCTTTTCCTGGCGCACACAGTGAACATCGTTCTTGCCCTGATGGGCGTGATGGTGCACGGTATACGGTTGAATACACTTGAATTTGCCAGCCATCTCGGTCTTCAGTGGAGTGGCATCTCCTACCGACCATGGCAGCACAAGTCGCGGCCTGTGGTCTGACCAGAGCAGATCCGGTTTCCTGATTCGAGAGCACAATTACCATACGCAACGAGAGGAGAAAGAGTTGGATATAGATGTGATGGTCAGCCTGGGGCGTTTCGGGGCAGCGGCGGCGGTAGGGCTGGCTGCGGCCGGGTCCTCCCTGGGCGTCGGCGCAGCCGGCCCGGCTGCCGTTGGAGCCTGGAAGAAATGCTACGCCCAGGACAAAGCGGCGCCGTTTGTGCTGTTCGCTTTTGTCGGGGCACCCATGTCGCAAACGATCTACGGCATGATTCTCATGGGCTGGATCAACACCGCGCTGGATGCCTCACTTGCTGCTCATCAGGCGATCAACTGGGGCGGCATGCTCGGGGCGGGGATTTTTGGTGGCCTGGGCATGGGCGTGTCGGCTTGGTACCAGGGAGTCATCGGTGCTGCAGCTTCGGACGCGATGGCCGAAACCGGCAAGGGATTTGGCAACTACCTGATGACTTTGGGGATCATCGAAACCCTGGCGATCCTGGTTCTGGTCTTCATCCCGCCGGCCTTCCGCCTGGCTGGAGGGGGGTAGTCAGCAGTCATCCCGCGAGTGCGGTTATCCCGTTTTGCACCGCGGTGTCGGTCATCGTCGTCCAGTTTCATTGGTGCGCCCAAGCAACAATGGCCGGGCGGCGGGTGCCGATAGCCCGCTCGTTCCGCCATGCTTGCGGTTGAACTCCTTTGGCGTCGCTCCAGCGCTCGACAGCACCATCTGTGGCACTTCGCAATACAATTCGTGAAGGAAGCACAGCCGGGGACCTACGCCTGATCGCCCAGCACTGAGCGCCGCCAGGTCCCAGCGGTGACGTTTCGCCGTTTGTCTTCCAGGATCTTCTTACTCGCCTCAGCGGAGGATGCCTATGTTATCCAGCAACCCGATGGCAGCTTTGTTTGGAAAGTCGCCATTCAAGCCTCTGCAACAGCACATGCGGATGGTTATCGAATGCGTCGAGGAAGTGCAGCCCTTGTTTCAGGCACTGATTGACGATGATCAGGAGCAGCTGGAAGAACGCAAGAACGCGATCTTCGTCAAGGAGCGTGAGGCTGACTCGATGAGGAACGAAATGTGTGACCGTTTGCCGAGAAGCAGGGTTCTGGCCGTCGACCGGCAGGATCTCCTGGAGCTGCTGGCGATGCAGGATGCCATCGCCGACACCGCGCAGGACATTGCCGGGTTGCTGGTAGAGCGTAAGATGGAAGTGCACGCCGGCATGGCGGAGCCGCTGATGCGATTGGTATGCCGTTGCATCGATACTTGCCGGCAGGCGCAGGCGATAGTCGAAAGGCTCCAAGAGCTGCAGGAGACCGGCTTCCGTGGGCGTGAAGCGAGTGGTGTCGATGACTTGGTCGTCGAACTGGGCAACATGGAGAGTGATACTGACGTAATGGGGATGGCGCTTGCCCGCGCCCTGTTTTCGCAGGAAGACAACCTGAAGCCGGTGTCGGTGATGTTCTGGTACCAGTTGATCCAGTGGGTTGGCAATCTGGCTGACTACGCGGAGAAAGTCGGCGATAAGGTTCGTCTGCTGGTCGCCCGTTGATCACCAAGAACCTGGGACATGAGCAACTCCGTTCTCGGCGCCGGTCATCACGATTGCGACTCGCACGCCGGCGTCTTCACTGAAGGGATCCACCGCTAAGGGCGGGCGAATGGAAATCATCGAGCAGCATCAAACCCTTTTCTATGTCCTAGCCGTTGCCGGCGGCCTCTATATGACCTGGGGAATCGGTGCCAACGGCGTTGCCAGTGCCATGGGCACCTCGGTTGGTTCGGGGGCGATAAACATCAGGCACGCGCTCGTCCTGGCGGCAATAATGGAGTTTTGCGGGGCCTATCTGGCCGGTGGAGAAGTGGCGGACACGATCTCGACCGGCATCATCGATGGCAGGCTCTTCGAGCCGGTGCCGCAACTCCTGGTCTTTGCCATGATTGGTGCTTTGCTGGCAGCAGGCACCTGGTTGATGCTGGCCAGCATGCGCGGGTGGCCAGTGGCCACCAGCCATACGATCGTTGGCGCCGTATGCGGAGCGGGTGTCGCGGCACTGGGCATTGATGCGGTGCAGTGGGATATGATGGGCGAAATCGTCGCCAGCTGGTTCCTCTCGCCGATTCTGGGCGGTGCCGTCGCCTTGCTGCTGACCATGAGTATCCGCAAGCTGATTTTCAATACCGTGGATCCCATCGCCAAGGCGCGATACTGGGGCCCGATGTATGCCTTCCTGGTCGGCTGGATCGTCTCGCTGATCACCATCAGCAAGGGTCTCAAACATGTAAACATCAGTCTTGGCGGCATTGAGGGTCAGACCCTCGCGGTCGCGATTGGCGTCCTCCTGGGCGTTGCCGTTAGACTGATGATGAACCGCATCACGCTCGATGATTACGCCGACAGAGCCTCCCAATACGCCAGCGTCGAGCGGTTGTTCATGCCGCAGATGGTGTTCACCGGCGCGGCGATGGCTTTTGCGCACGGTTCGAACGAGGTGGCCAATGGCATTGGTCCGATGGCCGTGGTCATTCAGATCATCGTGACGAGGGAGGTATCCGCCAGTTCGGCAATCACCCCGTTCATATTGTTAATCGGCAGTTTAGGCATTGTTGCTGGCTTGGCGACCTACGGTTACAAGGTGATGGCTACCCTGGGCCACGGCATCACCGAGCTGACTCCAACCCGCGCCTATTGTGCAACCGTCGCTGCCGCGTTCGTGACCGTGGCGTCTTCCGGCTTGGGGCTGCCGGTGTCCACTACCCACATCGCAGTCGGTGCGGTGATGGGTGTCGGTATCGCTCGCGGTATTGGCGCCCTCGACCTGCGGGTGGTCGGCGGCATCATCGCTTCGTGGTTTATCACCGTCCCCGTCGGGGCCCTCCTGGGAGCCATCCTTTTCTATCTCCTGAGAGCAGCTTTTTCCTGAAATGATTGCGACTCTCACCTTCGGCTTCCAGTCGCCGGCCACCCTTCACTGATTGCTTGTGCCTGCAGCCATGTCAGAGCTATCAACGCAGCCCATCGAAGCGCTGCAGCATTTCAAGGGAATCGATTTTCCGGGTGATATCCGGTTTGGCCAGATCCTGGTGACCGGCCCTCCCGGCGCGGGTAAGAGTACCTTGATCGTGCGTCTGGGTGGCTGGTCGGAGGAGGGCTACCTGGACCTTGGCAGAAAGCACTGGTGGCGATCCGAAATCCTGTCCGTGCGCCCGCGCGAGATTCACCTGGGCCTACCGTTTCGGGGCCTGGCCAACGCCGTGTCGGTTTTTGATGCCGAGTTCCTGGATCGTGATCCGCTGCCCCCTGTCGATTTCGATCGTATCGTGCTGCCGCCTCGCAAGCGCTTTTTCTTTTCGGTCGACTGGTATCGCCGTTATGTGTTCGAGTTTCTCCTGCCCCCTGCGGAAGTGGTCTTTGAGCGCCGTACCGAACGAGCGCGCCATAGTACCCACCCGGTCGATGCTCAACTCAGCCTGGAGATCTGTGCTGCTCAACTTGACGTATTTCGCCGCGTTGCCGAGTATCTTCACCAGCAGGGATTCAAGGTGTATCTCCGCGAGGGGATCGACGGCCGTCCGCGCCGTTTCCGCGAAACACAATCGCCGCCGTGAAGCGGATCGCCGCGCGACGTTGGTTCAAGCTGTCGAGCCTGTTGGTGTGGCTGCGAGCGGCTCTTGCCCGACTGGGCTTCGGTTGGGGACATAACCTCAAGCTGGGCGACGCCTACCGGCTGGGAAGTACCAAGGTGCGTGTTCCTCTCGATGGCCAGCCGATCGAGATTTCGCTCGGTTTCAACGACAAACGGCTTCATCTCTACCCGGAGACGCGACTCAACGAGAACGGTGAACTGGTCAGGCTGAACAGCTTCATCATCGTCGACCCCAGCGCCCATCGTCGCCGGATCAACGGCTTTCTACGCCTGTCACCAAAATCATGGCTGTCCCTGGGTTCGGGCGACGAGGTCCAGCAAGCGTTGTTCGACTACCCCGCTGCTGTTGACGAGCAACACCTGGTGGTCATCTATGGCCGTGACGCTTTGATATTTCGCAATTTGAGCGACCTTGGTACCTCGATTGGACCGGCACCCGCTAAAGCGATGTGGATCCGCGAAAGCAAGTTCCGACGGCTGCGCGAAATCTTCGGCGGTCCGATCGAGCTATTGCCCAGGGACGACGCTTTGCGACTCATCGAAGCGGTCAATGACGGGCTCCAGAGGGAGGTTTATCGAGCCACAGACGACAGAGGATTGCCCGGCGGATTGCTGGTGCTGCCCGACGCGCTCACCCCGATTCTGGTCGCAGACATGCATGCCCAGATCGACAACCTGCTGACGGTCTTGAGCCAGAACGCTTTTCTCGATGCGCTGGATGAGGGCACGGCCGCTCTGGTCATTCTTGGCGATGCGGTGCATTCCGAAGTAGACGGGCAACTCAGGGAGATGGACAGCTCGATGCTGCTGATGGACCTTATCTTCAAGCTCAAGCTGTGTTTTCCGGCGCAGGTGTTCTATGTTCGTGGCAACCACGACTCGTTTTCCGAGGACATGTCGAAGGACGGGATTCCGCAGGGCCTGCTGTGGGCGAAGGAACTCAGCGAGCGGCGGGGTGCCGCTTACCTTAAAGCCATGGGCGAGTTTTACCGGCTGTTGCCCTACGTGGTCGCTTCGAGGGACTTTGTCGCTTGCCACGCCGCAGCACCCACGACCAGGGTCAGCAAGGAGATGTTGGTGAATATCCACCGTCATCCGTCGCTGATCCTCGAACTGATCAACAATCGCCTGCGCCGGCCGAACAGGCCTCAGGGTTACGGTCGGAGTGATGTCAAGCATTTTCGGCGCGCGCTGCAACTCGACAAGGGCACCCCTTTCATCGTTGGCCATACGCCGATGGATCGCCAAGACACGCTTTGGCTCAACGTCGATGGCATCGCCAATCACCATGTGCTGTTCAGCGCCAATTTGGATCAGGTCGGCGTATTCACCCGCGTTAACGACCAGATGATTCCTCTGGTATATCCTGTCGATGCCCTGACGCCGATCATTAACCGCCTCGACGTCGAGCCCGGCTGATCCTGCCCAGAGAATCTACGATGGAACAACGTCTTGTCGAACTCGAGTCCCGGATCAGCCTGGCCGAGGACCTGATGGAAGAAGTCAATCTCACTGTTTACCGACAGCAGCAGCAGATCGAACTGTTGCAGCGGCAACTGCGCCAGCTGCAACAGCAACTCCAGGACGTTCTGGCCGCTTCGCGCGAGCAGTCCCCGCGCGAGGAACTGCCGCCGCATTACTGAGCGGTGGTGAGCGTGACAGCGGCTTCGGGTCGAGGCCGCCGGCGATTCACACTGTCGGCCATTTCTCGCTGAGGCGCAGCGTTCGCTGCTTCCTCAGCTTGCCGACGACGTGCATTTCGCAGGCCTTGCAGTCGAAGCGCAGGGTGAGCTTTTCGTTGCCGTTGATCAGGATCATCGGATCGGGGCGCAGTCCCTTGACCTGCTTCGGGCACAGATTGAAGCTGTAGCGCAGGCAGTGCCTGGTAATCATCAGCGATACCTCGCCCTTTTCCTGGCCGCATTCGTACGCGGGTTCGATCACCTGCACGCCGTGGCGGGCGTAGAAGGCGCGTGCTCGCTGGTTGCACACGCCGGCCAGGTAGTCGAGCGAGTGCTCGGGATAGGTCGCTGGTGGCTCGAGCGGCTGGCGGCGTGGCGGCCGCTGGTAGGCCGCGAGGCGGGCGGCGTCGAGAGCGGCGACGCCGTCACGCCGCAACTGGTTGAGCACCGTTGCCGGAAGAAACCAGTCCGCGGCGAACTCGACGACGATGCTCGTCGCGGCGTAGAGCGTGTTGCCCAGTCGGCCGAGATGCTGACGCACCGTCGTCCGCGCCTGTTCGCCGTCTTGCGCCACTTCCCTGACGTGAGCAAGCCTGGCATCACCGCTGACGCCTTGATCATCGGTCATCGTCAGGGTGAAGCCCTCGGCATGGTCGGTCAGGCGCAGTCCAACCGGGATCCGGCGCTCGGCCGACTTCTTTGCCAGCTGACGTTCGAATGCCTGATCGCGATTGCGGTAAATCCGGGTGCCAACCTGAAGGTCGGGGGGAAGCGGTTTGCCGTCGCGCAGTTGCGGGAACAGGCGATAGCCGCGGTCGCATTTTTCGGCCCGGTTGATCGGCAGGCCATGGACTTCCTGCGCGGCGTCGAACCAGGTGATCCCATCACCATTGTGCAGGGGTGTCTGGCTTTTCAGCTCGAAGCTGTCGCGTCCCAGCCAGCTGACCGTGCCGATTTCATCGCCGATGAACTTGGGCGATTCAAAAGCGCCGATATCGCCTTTGCGGCCAGTCACGAAGTAGTCGGTGGCGCCGCGGTTGAAGGTCTTCTCGGGCTGCGGCGTGAACAGGAAGCGGCTGTCACCCGATGAGCTGCGCCGGCGGTCGGGGCGTTCGGCGAGGATTTCGTCGAACTGCAGGCGGTAATACGCCGTGACGTTCTTGACGTAGGCGAGGTCCTTCAGGCGTCCCTCGATCTTGAACGAGCTGATTCCGGCGTCGATCAGAGTGCGCAGGTTGTCCGCCTGATGGTTGTCCTTCATCGACAGCAGGTGCCGGTTGGCGGCAACGATTTCCCCCTTCTGGTCGGCCAGCGAGTAGGGCAGCCGGCAGGCCTGCGAACAGTCGCCACGGTTGGCGCTGCGCCCGGTCTGCGCGTAGCTGAGGTTGCACAGGCCGCTGTAACTGACGCAGAGGGCGCCGTGCACGAAGAACTCGAGCACGGCGCTGGTTTCTGCGGCAATTGCCCGGATCTGATCGAGCGCCAGTTCGCGCGCCAGAACGATCTGCGAAAAGCCGACGTCTTCGAGGAATCTGGCTTTCTCGACCGAGCGGATATTGGTCTGCGTACTGGCGTGCAACTGGATTGGCGGCAGGTCGAGTTCGAGCAGACCCATGTCCTGAATGATCAGGGCGTCGGCGCCGGCAGCGTGCAGTTGCCAGATCAGGCGACGTGCCGGTTCGAGTTCCTCGTCCTTGAGCAGGGTATTCAGTGCGACCAGGACGCGCGCCTGGTAGCGATGCGCGTAGCTCGCAAGACGCTCGATGTCGGCGACCGAATTGTCCGCTCTGGCGCGGGCGCCAAAGGCTGGTCCGCCGATGTAGACGGCGTCGGCACCGTGGACGATCGCTTCGATACCGAAGTCCGCGTTCCTGGCCGGGGCAAGGAGCTCAAGGCATGGGTGGCTTTTCGACATGCATGTCCGCGACTGAGTCATGGCGGCATTCTATACGCTTGCGGGGTCGCCTGACGTCTTCGGCATGGTGACCGCAGCGCCCATCCACAACGATCGACGCCTTCGCTCGGCGATAGCGGTTTTCTTGATGGCTCTTGTCAACCGCTATCCGGAGCGAGCGTTATTCGGCCCATGGGTGGCATGCAGGTACACTTCGACAGGAGAACAAGATAATGGGTAGCTTAAGCAGCGAGTCTTTTGACCAGTTCCTCGATTCACTCAAGCAGGCGGGTGTGGAAATCAGCAATGAAAACGAGCTGCGCGAGCGGCTGGCTGAAGCGCAGCGCTGGCGCTTTGCTTTCGCCACCCTGGCGGCCAACGGTCGACCGCTCGGAATCCGCTTTCAGGATGGCAGTGGCGGCATCAACGAGGCAGATATCCACGATACCCTTGCACGCTTTCAGTTCCCGGAAGTTCTGCAGACCACTTTTGCTGCCAGCCTGCGGGCCCAGCACTGATCATTCGCCGGTTTTCCTGCCGCGGTTACCGGCAGCATCGAGTCCGCCGATCCTTGGGTTACTCCGGGGTGTCGGGGAATTAAAAGGCCCGCCTCGCAGCGGGCCTTTTTCCTGCGCCTTTCCTCGTGCCGCACCGCCGCGATCGCTTTTTCCCGCAGCCGGGGCCGTTTCAGGTGGCCTTGGGCCGGTATTGACCCTCTTGCCCGCCCGTAACGTTCATGCTTGTTGAACGACAGCGGCTGTGTGAGTCATAATGGCGGCATGAATGAAACGCCCCCTCTGGATCCGCGGCGTCGGCTCCGCGAACTTCTCAGCATCCCCGAGCGCGATCGCACTGACGAGCAATGGGATGAAATCATCGAGATCGAGATCACGCTCGCTCCGGGAAACCGTGAGTCGGACCGGCCTTTGGACAGACAGCCCGATCGGCAACAGGAGCGGCGCCAGGGTGCACCCGGCACCGGCCGGCGTCCGGAACAACGGAAGAGCGGACCACGGCCCTCTGGCCCGAGGCCCGACCCGCGGCCGCCCGCTGCCAGACCTGAAGCAGTCTCGGATGCCCAGCCTGAAGCCCGCTCGCCTGACGCCCGGCCGCCGAAACGACACGTTCGACGGCCAAGGCGGACGCCCGAAACACCCGGCGACAGCTGATTCACGGTACTTTCTCGCACGAACAGCGCTCTGTTAACGCCCGTCGCGGCGCGCGCTGCGTAAAGCTGCGGTGTGGGCGGCGCACCCTCGGCCGGCATGTGAGCGCGCGATTGCTGGCAATCGCCTCACGTCGAATCAGCGACCGGTCCCGGTGTGCAGCCACAGACACTGGCCCTTGCTCGCCTGTTCGACGGCGGCCAATACCTGCTCGTGTTCAGCGAGTTCCTCCGGGCTGGCGCGCCTGACGATCTGCGTGCGGGCCTGGCTGCTGCATGACGTTCTGCGGGCCGCCTCGATCCCGCCCGAAGGATCGTCACCGAGATCGATGATCAGGCTTTCCTGGCCGCGGGTCATCGCGAGATAGACCTCCGCCAGAATCTCCGCGTCGAGCAAGGCGCCATGCAGGGTGCGGTGCGAGTTGTCGACGCCGTAGCGTTCGCAGAGTGCGTTGAGGTTGTTCTTCTTGCCGGGGTAAAGCTCCTTGGCCATGCGCAGGGTGTCGCAGATCGCGTGGCAGACCGTGTCAACGGGGGCCATGTCAAGCAGGGCGAGCTCCGCATTGAGGAAGCCGACGTCGAAAGCGGCGTTGTGGATGACCAGTTCGGCCCCGCGTACGAAGTCGAGAAATTCGGCAGCGATGTCGCCAAAACGCGGCTTGTCGAGGAGAAACTCGCGGCTGATTCCGTGCACCGAGAGGGCGCCGGTGTCGATCTCCCGTTCCGGATTCAGGTAGCTGTGGAAGTGGCGGTTGGTCAGTCGCCGGTTGCGCATCTCGACGCCGGCGATTTCGATGATCCGGTGCCCCTGCTTGTGCTCGAGGCCGGTTGTTTCAGTATCGAGAAAGATCTGGCGCATGGGCGCTCTCCGTTGCCTGGGTTATTGGGAGTTGCGGGTGCGCTGCAGTTCGTCCATGCCACGATTGGCCAGAGCATCGGCCCGTTCGTTGCCGGCGTGTCCTGCGTGCCCCTTGACCCAGCACCATTTGATCTGGTGCCGGGCAGCCAGTTCGTCAAGGCGTTGCCAGAGGTCGGCGTTCTTCACCGGCTGCTTGTCGGCGGTGCGCCAGCCGTTGCGCTTCCAGTTGCGAATCCACTCGCTGATGCCTTTCTGCACGTACTGCGAGTCGGTATGCAGATGAACGGTTGCGGGTCGCTTGAGCGCTTCGAGTGCGCGTATGGCCGCAGTCAGCTCCATCCGGTTGTTGGTGGTGGCCGCTTCGCCTCCCCAGAGTTCCTTCTCGCGGTCTCCGGCTTGCAGCAGCGCCCCCCAGCCGCCGGGTCCCGGGTTGCCTCGGCAGCCGCCGTCGGCGTGGATGATCACGACGTCTTCATCGCTCATGCGGCGCTTCCTTCTTGCTGACGGCGGACAGGGCCTTGCGCGGCGACCGCTGCTGTTTCCAGCTCGGCAGTATCAGGCGCATGCCATGCACGCGCTTGATCGCGCGCAGGAGGTAAACGCCGCCGGCAAACGTCCACCAGCGATCGCCGACGGATTCCATGAAGTGCCAGCGCTGCAGCCAGCGTTCATGGGTGCACGGCGGCGCGTAACAGCCAAAGCTGCCGCGTTCAACCTCGAAGCCCAGCAGTTGCAGCCAGTCCTTGAGACGTCGTACCGAGAGATAATGACCGTGCCAGGGGAAGTCGCCAGGGCAGTTGGGAAGCCGTTGGCGCAGGCCCCAGATCGAGATCGGGTTGAAACCGGTAATGATCAGTTCCCCTTCGGGAATCAGGACGCGCTCGACTTCGTGCAGAATCTGGTGCGGGTCGTCGTGGAATTCGAGTGCGTGCGCCATCACCACCAGATCGATGCTGTGCGCGGCGAAGGGCAGGTGCCGCAGGTCGCAGCGGACGTCAACCCTGCCTGAGTCGCTGACCACCTGGCGCAGGGGGATGCGGTTGTGGAGCAGCAGTTCGCGCTGCGGCAGACCCAGCTGGAGCGCGTGGTAGCCGAAAAGGTCGGCCACCACGGCATCGATCCTGGCTTGCTCCCAGGCCATGACATAGCGCCCTTGCGGGCTTTGCAGCCAGGTGTCGAGGCCGGGAATTGACATTTTCTGCAGTTCTTCCAAAATCCAGCAATGTTCAACGTCATCCGTATTCCGGCTTTCAAGGATAACTACATCTGGCTGCTGCGCAAAGGCGCATCAGCCGCGGTCGTCGATCCTGGCGATGCGCGCCCGGTGCTCGATCTGCTTGACCGGGAGGGGCTGTCGCTGGCCAGCATCCTGGTCACCCATCACCATGCCGATCATCAGGGCGGGGTGGCGGAACTGCTGGCGCACTATCCGGCCGAGGTCTTCGGCCCGGCGGCGGAGTCGATTACCGGCCTCAGCAGGCCGTTATCTGGCGGCGAGACGGTGCGCATCGCGGCCTGTGACGTCGAGTTTCAGGTAATCGCGGTGCCCGGACATACGCTGGGGCACATTGCGTATTATGGCGCAGGCTGCCTGTTCTGTGGCGATACCTTGTTCGCCGGCGGCTGTGGCCGTCTTTTCGAAGGGACAGCGGCGCAGATGGCCGATTCGCTGGCGCGGCTGGCGGCGCTGCCGGATGAGACGGGGGTTTATTGCGGACATGAATACACCCAGGCGAACCTGCGCTTCGCGCTGGCGGTCGAGCCCGGTAATCGTCGGCTGCAAAGCCGGGTCAACGAGGTCGCACGGGCTCGCGCCAGCGGCTTGGCGACGGTGCCTTCGACGATGGCGATTGAAAAGGCGAGCAACCCCTTCCTGCGGTGCGGCGAACCGGAAGTGGCAGCATCAGCGCGCCGCCGGGCGCCTGCGGCGGCGGATGAGGTGGCGGTATTTGCCGCGTTGCGCGAGTGGAAGAACAGCTTCTGAAGGCGGCTTCAGAGCGCTTGTGGTGGCGCGGCGGGTCGCCTGGCTGACTGCCAGGCCCGGCCGATGGTGTCGAGCACCTTGCCGGGGTTGAATGGCTTGATGATCAGGCCACTGGCGCCGCCCTGAATCGATTCGCGGACGTTTTCCACCGTTGGGCTGTCGGTCAGCATCACGACGATGATTTCGGGGTGCATTGCCTTGATCGTCTGCAGCGCTTCGAGGCCACCCATCTCGGGCATGATCACGTCCATGCAGATGATGTCAGGCCGCAGACGTTCGGCGAGTTCGAGCGCGCCGATCCCGTTCTTCGCTTCGCCGACGACCTGGTATTCGTTATCGCGCAGGATGCCGCGCAGCAGCGTTCGCATCAGGTCGCTGTCATCGACGACGACGACCCTGGGCGACAAAGGCGAATTCATTGTCCGTGTTGCCGGGAACGGGGTGGCGTCAGCGCCTGGAGACCGCTGGTGGCCAGCGGGCGCCGGCCGCGCGATCCGCGGCTCGCTTTCAGGCGGGCAATGCCTCTTCGTGCTAAATTGACGCTTTCCCCAGCCAGCCTGTGGTCCGTTGCCATGACTGAAACAACCTCTGCCTCCAGCGCGACTGCCGCCAGGAGAATCAAAAAATACGGGTTGCGCATCGCGCTGGTCTTGCTCGTCATCGGCGTGCTCGGGTTTCTGGTTCTGCCACCGGTCGTCAAATCGATCCTGGTCGACCAGCTTGCCAAGGCCTTGCAACGACCGGTGACCGTCGAAGGCCTGAGCATAAACCCCTACACGCTTTCGGTGCAAGTTGACGGCCTTGCGGTCCAGGAGAAGGACGGCAGCGGTAAGGCGGCGGGCTTTGAACAGTTGTACTTCAACGTCGAGTCCAGTTCGATCTTTCGTGGCGGGCCGGTGATCAGTGAGCTGAAGCTCGTCGGTCCGGCGTTGCGGGTCGTCCGCCTGCCTGACGGACGCTTCAACTTCTCGGACCTGATCGACGAGTTCCTGGCGAGGCCGCCGTCCGACGACCCGACGCCCGCGTTCTCGCTCAACAACATCCAGATCAGCGGCGGCAAGATCGACTTCGAAGACCAGTTGCTTGGCGAAAAGCACGTCATCAGCGATGTCACCATTGCCTTGCCCTTTGTCTCGAGCTTGCCCGCTGCCACCGAGATCTTCGTTGAGCCGGCGTTCTCGGCGTCGATCAATGGTTCTCCGCTGATCGTCCAGGGCAGGAGCAAACCTTTCGCCGAGGCCATGGAAAGCGAACTGGCGCTTGATTTTCGTGACCTGCAACTGGGCAAGTATCTCGATTACCTGCCGATACGCTTGCCAATCCAGTCGGTTTCCGGTGTGCTCGACAGTGATCTGAAGCTCAGCTTCCGTCGGCAGGCAGGCACTCCGTCGGCGCTCGCACTCTCGGGCAGCCTGGTGATCAACGATGTGGAGGTCAAAGATCCTTCCGGCGCGCCACTGGTTTCTCTCAAGCGTCTGGAGCTGCTCGTAGGTACGCTTGATCCGCTGCGGCAGCAGTTCGTGATCGACCGCGTGTCAGTCGATTCTCCCGAGATTCATGCGCGGGTCAGTCGGCAGGGAACAATCAACTGGATCGAGTTCTTCAGCCGGGAGCTCGTGGCGCGCGGGGCTGCCGCGCCCGAAACAAAAACTCCGGACAAGTCTGCGCCGCCAGAGTGGTCACTGGGTGAGCTGAAGGTGACGGGCGGCGTGCTGCGCTGGCTGGACGAGTCGCATGGCAAACCGTTCAACGCGAGTATCGAAGGGCTTGATCTGAGCGTGCGAAAGCTCGCCAGCAAGGGTGGCACTCCGGCCGAGTTCGATGCGGCGTGGCGCTTGCAGGCTGAGCCGTGGATCAAGGGCAACGCTGCTTCGGTCAAGGGAGGACGGCTCGATCTCGCGCAGCGCGAAGTGGTGATCGATGAAGTGGCCGGTCGTGGCGGCGGGCTGCTGATCCGGCGCGCTGCTGACGGCAGCATCGACTTTGTGCAGCCCCCTGCCTTGCGCGTTGTCGCGGCCTCGCAGAAGGATACCGCGGCTCCCTGGAAGTTGACCGTCGGCAAGTTTCATGGCGAAGACATCGCGCTGCGCTTTGAGGATGCTGCCGTGTCGCCGGCGGCGACGCACACGATTGAGGGGATGAGCGTCGACGCCGAGAATCTGTCCACCAAGCCCGGCAGCATCGCCAAGTTGACGACCCGTTTCAGGCTGAATGCAAAGGGTGAGATCGAGGCGGGTGGCAACATCCAGGCCTTCCCGTTTGCTGCAGACCTCAAGGTAGCGGTCAAGGCCCTGCAACTGCTTCCGCTGCAGCCTTACTTTACCGAGCACTTGAACATCGATGTCACGCGTGGCCAGGTGGCTCTGGACGGTGCCGTCCAGTTGCGTCAGGAGCCCACAGCGGCGGCAGATCGCACGGGGCTGAGCGGGGGGTTCACCGGGCAGGTGACGGTGGGCGATTTCTACGCGGTCGACAAAATGAATTCTGCCGATTTCCTGAAGTGGAAGTCCCTCTATCTGGCCAGGCTCGACCTGCGTCTGAATCCGGATTCGGTGTCGATCGGCGAAGTGGCGTTGGCCGACTTCTTCGCCCGTGTGATCATCAATCGTGAAGGCAAGCTCAACCTGTTGCAGATTGTTCGCCAGAGCGAAGCGGCGCCGGTGGCGCCAGCGGTGGTTGCCGGGGGAGGCAAGGCCGTCGCACCGGTGGCTGCCACCGGCAAGGCGCCGCTGCCGGTAAAGATCGGGAAAATCACGCTGCAGGGTGGCGATATCAGGTTCAGCGACAATTTCATCAAGCCGAATTACTCGGCGAATCTGAAGAAAATCGGTGGCACCATCAGCGGGCTGTCATCGGCGGCTGATAGCGTCGCAACTCTCGAGCTGCGCGGCAGTTATGACAATATCGCGCCGCTGAACGTCAGCGGGCGACTCAACCCGCTGTCGGCTGTCCCCTATCTCGACCTGCAGGCCGATATCAAGGGCATCGAAATGACCTCGCTGTCGCCGTACTCGGCAAAGTATGCCGGCTATGCGATCGAGAAAGGCAAGTTGTCGCTGTTCGTCAAGTACAAGATCGAGAACAGGCAGCTGGTCGCCGAGAACCGGGTGTTTCTTGATCAGCTCACCTTCGGCGAAGCGGTCGAAAGCCCCGACGCCACCAAGCTGCCAGTTACCCTTGCCGTGGCCCTGCTCAAGAACCTGAGAGGCGAGATCGACATCAATCTGCCAATGGCCGGTTCGCTCGATGATCCGGAGTTCAGTGTCGGCGGTCTGGTCGTCAAGGTGATAATGAACCTGCTGGTCAAGGCAGTGACCTCGCCCTTTGCCTTGCTGGGGTCGGTTTTCGCCGGTGGCGAGGATTTGTCGCAAATCGAATTCGATGCCGGACGAGCGGCGATCACGCAGGCGTCGCAGCAGCGCCTGGAGAATCTGGCCAGGGCGTTGCTCGACCGGCCGGCGCTCCGGCTTGAAATCGAAGGGCATGCGGACTCGGAGAGCGACCCCGAGGGATTGAAGCGCGCTCGTCTGGAGCGCAAGGTGCGGGCGTTGAAACGCGAGGAACTGACCAAGAAAGCCGTCGAGAGCGGCTCGGCGGACGCGGTCGAGGTCAGTTCGAAAGAATATCCGGTATTGCTTGAGCAAGTGTACCGGGCCGAAAAGTTTCCCAAGCCGCGCAATCTGATTGGCCTCGTGAAGGGGCTGCCGGTAGAGGAAATGGAGAAGCTGATCCTGACCAACTCCACGGTCGATGAAGAGGATCTACGTCATCTTGCCGACCGGCGGGCAAAAGCCGTGCTTGACTGGCTGGTTGCCCATGAGGTTCCCTCGGAACGTCTGTTCCAGCTGCCGGTGAAGCTCGTCGCGCCCGACGGCAAGGCGGAATCGGCTGCACCGGGCAAGGAACGCCGGGTGGTCATGTCCTTGAAATAGGACCTCCTGGCAGTTGTCGGTCGATCAAGCCTTTACCTGAAAGAGGCAGCGCATGACTGAGGGCGGCCTGCTGTATGTCGCGCTGGCGACTGGCATCGTGGTGATCGCGCTGCAGGCGCTGGTGCTGGTACGTGCCGGACTGGCGCGCGCAATGCTTGATGCGCGCTGGCGCGACATTCAGGGCGGTCTTGATCGATTCGAGCGCGAACTGCGCCAGGAACTGGCCCAGGGACGGCAGGAGGCGGCAAACGCCGCGCGCGGCGACCGGGAGGAGCAGTCGCTGTCGCTGAGCCGCCTGGCACAGACACTGGCCGCGCAACTGGCCCAGCTCGGGAAATTGCAGGCGCAGCAACTGGAGTCCTTTGCGCAGCAACTGTCGCGCCTGACCAACAGCAATGAGCAGCGTTTCGAGAGCCTGCGGCTGGCCCTTGAGGCACGGCTCGCCGCGATGCAGAGCGACAATGCGCTCAAGCTCGACGAGATGCGTCGAACAGTCGATGAAAAGTTGCATGCGACGCTCGAGCAGCGGCTTGGTGAATCCTTCAAGCTGGTCAGCGATCGCCTCGAACAGGTCCATCGAGGGCTTGGCGAGATGCAGACGCTGGCCACCGGCGTCGGCGACCTGAAGCGGGTCCTGACCAACGTCAAGACGCGCGGTACCTGGGGTGAGGTGCAGCTGGAGGCGCTGCTGGATCAACTGCTGACCGCCGAGCAATATGGCAAGAACGTGGCAACCCGGCCAGACAGTCCCGATCGGGTGGAGTTTGCCATACGTCTGCCCGGGCTGGCGACGGGGGAGGACGAACAACGGCCGGTGTGGCTGCCGATCGATGCAAAGTTCCCGCTCGAGGACTATCAGCGCCTGCTCGATGCGCAGGAGCGCGCCGATCCGCCGGCGCTCGATACGGCGATCAAGGCGCTGGAAGTGCGCCTGCGCGACGAGGCCAAAAAGATTCGCGACAAGTACGTCGAGCCGCCGTACACGACGGATTTCGCGATCCTTTATCTGCCGACCGAGGGGTTGTACGCAGAAGCGCTGCGGCGACCGGGGCTGGTTGATAGCCTGCAGCGCGATCTGAGAATCTGCATTGCAGGGCCGACGACGCTGGCCGCCCTGCTCAACAGTCTGCAGATGGGTTTCCGGACGCTGGCCATCGAGCGCCGCTCGTCCGAGGTGTGGGCGGTCCTGGGTGCGGTCAAGACCGAGTTTGGCAAGTTCGGCGAGGCTCTTGAGGTAACCCGGCGCAAGCTCGAGCAGGCCAGCAGGAGCATCGAATCGGCGGGCGTCCGGACGCGACAGATCGAGCGCAAGCTGAAAGGGGTTGAAGCGCTGCCGGTGATCGAAGCACAGTTGCGTCTCGGTGATCTCGAAGAGCTTGCGCCGGCAGAGGAAGAGACATGAGCAAGCACGTTGGGCGTTTCGAGATCATGCGTGAGCTGGGTCGTGGCGCCCAAAGCATCGTTTATCTCGCGCGTGATCCGCATCTGCAGCGGCAGGTGGCGATCAAGACGGTGCACTTCGCTCGCCCGGATGCATCGCAGAACCGCCAGTTGCTGGCAGAGGCGCGGATGGTCAGCCAGTTGCGCCACCCGAGCATCGTTCCGATTTTCGAGGCGGCCGAGGAGCGGGGGGAGCTCTATCTTGTTTTCCAGTATGTGCCGGGCAAGAATCTTGCCGAGTACCTGAAGGCCGGCGGCGCACTGACGCCGACCCGGGCGATTGCGATCATGCAGCCGATCCTCGATGCGATCACCCACGCGCATGCGGCGGGAATCATTCATCGTGACCTCAAGCCGAGCAACATTCTGATCGACGACGAGGGGGTGCCGCGGGTGATGGATTTTGGTATCGCAGCGCGTGTTGAGGCAGTGGCGGACGATGGCGGCCAGTTGACCGGGACGCCAGCCTACATGGCGCCGGAATACATCTCGCAGCGCATGAGCAGCGAGCGGTCCGACATTTTTTCTGCTGGCCTGGTTTTTTACGAGTTGCTGACCGGTGAGCGCGCGGTTCCGGGCAATAACGTCCAGCAGGTGATGAAGCGCATCAGCAGCGAGGACATCCGGCTCCCGCCGGCAACCAGCAGCCTGTTTGACGAGCGCCTGGTGCATCTCCTGCATCGGGCGCTGGCTCGTGATCCGGAGAGCCGATACGAATCCGCGGCGCAGATGCGCGAGGCGCTGGACGACTACCTTGAGCCGGAAGCCGCGGCGGCTGCCACCGATTCCAGGCAGAGCACGATCGACTTCCTGCTGCGGCGGATGCGGCACAAGAGCGATTTTCCGGCTCTATCGGAGTCGGTCGGGGCGATCAACCGGATTACGGCCTCCGAGAATCAGAGCATTTCCGAAGTGTCGAACGCGATCCTCAAGGATTTCTCGCTGACCAACAAGCTCCTGCGGATGGTCAACTCGGTCTACTACCAGCAGGCAGGGGGTGGCAACATCAGTACCGTCTCGCGCGCAGTGGTCGTTCTCGGCCTCGATGCAGTGCGCAGTATTGCCATCACGGTGCTCCTCCTCGAGCACCTGCAGCACAAGGATAATGCCAATCAGCTCAAGGACGAGTTCCTGCGGGCCAATCTGGCGGGTGTGCTGGCCAGGGAAATCGGCAGCAGCAGTGCCTCCCGCCAGGACATCGAGCAGGTATTCATCTGCTCGATGTTCCACAACCTGGGCCGTCTGCTGAGTCAGTACTACTTTCCCGAAGAAAGCGCCGAAATCAGACGCGCAATGGTGCAGAAAGGCTGCTCGGAAGAGGCTGCCGCGCTGCAGGTCCTGGGGATATCGTTCGAGGATCTCGGCGTCGGCATTGCCCAGGCCTGGGGATTTCCAAGACTGATCGTTAACAGCATGCGCCGGCTTCCGGCGGGCAGTATTCGTCGCCCGCTCAACCCTGAGGATCGCTTGCGCGTTCTCTCGGCGCTGTCGAACGAGTTATGCACGGTGATCGCTGATACGGCAGCCGAGCGGCAGCAGAAAGAACTGCGGACGATCGCGACGCGTTTCGGGGAGGCCATCGCCCTCGACGAGCAGCAGTTGCGCAGATCCTTGGACAAGTCGCTTGAACAGATGGCGCAGTTTGCCCGCAGCATTCATCTGAATCTGCAGCAGACGCGCTTCGGCAAGCAGATCAGGGCCTGGGGCGGAGCCCACAGCGGTTCGTCAACGATCGAGGCGACGCCGGCCGCTGACAATGGCTTGAACGGCACGCTACTTTCGGACGTCGTTCCAGCTGCGGCAGAGGGCGACCCAGTGCTCGAGCATGGTGTTGAAGCCGTTTCCGCGACGGCTGCCGCCGCCAGCGAAGTGATTCTGTTGGCCGGCATACAGGAGGTGAGCAATGCCCTGGTCAGCGACTTCAAGCTGAACGATGTTCTGCGTATCACGCTCGAAACGATCTACCGGGCGAAAGGGTTCAAGCGCGTCATCCTGTGTATCCGTGAAGCGCGCAGCAATTCGATGCTGGGTCGCTTCGGCTTTGGTCCCGATGCGCTGGAGATTGCCAGGCGCTTCAGGTTTTCACTCGTCTTTGCACCGGATATCTTTCACGCGGCGCTTGCCAACGGGTTTGATATCCTGATCAGCGACACCAACGACCCCAAGATCTCGGCGCGCATCCCGGAGTGGTTCCGCAAGGCAGTGGCCGCCGAGACATTCGTCGTTTTTCCGCTCTGCATCAAGGGGAATGCGGTGGCCATGATCTATGCCGACCGCGCCCTGGCAGGCGAGATCGTGATTTCCGAAAAGGAGTTATCCTTGCTGAGGACCCTGCGCAACCAGGCCGTCCTCGCGATCAAGCAGTCGGTCTAAAGCGGTCAACCGGTCGTGTAGCGATGAATCGTGCGGCATTGATTGCCGCTGCAGCAGCGGCGGGACGGCAGTCCTACCAGAGTTTCCACCACGGCTCCTTGCGCTCGAGGCCGCGGACATAGTAGACGCTGTTCGGAAAGTTCTTGCGCATCACGCGTTCGGCGTCGTCACGCAGATCGGTGAGGCCGAGCGAGTCATAGGCCTTGACCATGATGAACAGAGCTTCCTCGGTCGCCGGCGCCTCCGGATAGTTCAAGACGGCGTACTGGGCCCGGTTGGCTGCCGCCAGATAGGCGCCGCGTTTCATGTAGTAGCGGGCGACATGCAGCTCGAGCGAGGCCAGGGCATTGACCAGGTACTTCATGCGCAGGATCGCATCCGGCGTGTATTTGCTGTCGGGAAAGCGCGTGACCAGTTCCCGGAAGGCGTCGAACGATTCCCGGGCACCCTTGGGGTCGCGTTCCGTCATGTCCTGATTGCTGATGGACCCGAGCAGGCCGAGGTCTTCGTTGAAGTTGATCAGCCCCCGCAGGTAGTACACGTAGTCGACATTGGGATGGTTCGGGTGCAGTTTGATGAAGCGATCGCAGGCGGCAATCGCCGAAGCTGGCTCCTGGTCTTTCCAGTAGGCGTAGGCGATGTCGATCTGCGCCTGCTGCGCGTAGCGGCCGTAGGGATAACGCGATTCGAGTTTCTCAAAGTACTTGATCGACCTGGCGTAGGCACCTTCGTTGAGGGCGTCCTTGGCTTCCGTGTAAAGCTTGTTGGCCGACCAGCCGATGGTTTCATCCTTGGTTTCCGGGAGAAGACCACAGCCCGCGATCAGCGAGGCGACAAAAAGCGTTGCGATAACCGCTAAACTACGCATGATGAGAGATCCAGAGAAAAGAAAGTCGCCGGCGGATGCGCCAGGGCGGGATATCGGGCCAGGCGATTATAGCGCAAACCTCAAAATTGCCCTGATCGTGCCCGCAGATTCCAGCGGACAAAGGCTTGATCAGGTGCTCGCGCGCCTGCTGGTGCGGCATTCGCGTAGCCGCCTGCAGGGCTGGATACGCGAGGGCAGGGTCGCGGTGGGTGGGGCGCCAGTCGTTGAGCCACGACACAAACTCTGGGCCGGCGAAACCATCCAGCTCGCCGAGGCAAGCGATGAACGCGCAGAATCGTCTACGCCTGAGGATATTCCCCTGCAGGTGGTGTTTGAGGATGACAGCCTGATCGTCATCGACAAGCCGGCCGGTCTGGTTGTTCATCCGGGCAGTGGCAACTGGAGCGGTACCTTGCTCAACGCCTTGCTGTTCCATGCGCCGCAACTCGACATCGTGCCACGGGCCGGTATTGTCCATCGCCTCGACAAGGATACCAGTGGCCTGATGGTCGTCGCCAAGACACTGGAGGCGCAGACCGATCTGGTGCGGCAACTGCAGGCGCGCAGCGTCCAGCGCTACTATCGTGCGCTGGCGCGCGGCATCATCGACCGCTCAGGAACCGTTGATGCGCCAATCGGCCGGCATCCGACCCTCCGAACGAGAATGGCCGTGGTGAAGACGGGCAAGCCGGCGCGCACGCACTACCGGGTCCTGGAGCAGTTCGTCGCCTGCACGTTGATCGAATGTGCGCTTGAAACCGGGCGGACGCACCAGATACGTGTGCACATGACCGCGGTCGGACACCCCCTGGTGGGCGACCCGGCCTACGGTGGCGGTGCCAGCCGCGTGCCGCGGGGACCGCTGTTTTCTCGCCAGGCGCTGCACGCGTGTCGCCTGGCACTGACTCATCCGCTGACTGGTCGGGCGATGTTCTGGAACTCGGACTTGCCAGAGGATATGTCGGCGCTGATCAAGACGCTGCGGCTGGAGGCCCTTGCCGCCCGTGGTCGCCAGGCGGGTGACGACGACGAAGACGGCGGTGAGGTTTGGGACGAGAATGCTGAAGTGATCGCGATTGGCTGCGATGAGACTGACGACGATGACCTGGGCGAGCAGTGACGCGACAATCCCGGCCGACGCCTTTGAGCCTTGCCCCTTGAACCCGAACTGGATCGTTCCCGACTGGCCGGCACCGGCGAGCGTGCACAGTCTGATCACGACCCGCCAGGGCGGGGTGAGTGGTCCTCCGTTCAAAAGCCTCAATCTTGGCGATCACGTGGGCGATGATCCTTTGGCGGTAGCCCGCAATCGTCAGCAGCTTGATCAATATCTGCCGGCCCCACCCTGCTGGTTGCAGCAGGTGCATGGTACGACGGTCATAGATGCGGTTGCCGCTAGGAACTCGGCCGATGTCGTGGTTGCCGACGGAGCCTTTGCACGCGCCCCTGGCGTTGTCTGTGCGGTGATGACTGCAGACTGCCTGCCGGTCTTGCTCTGTGACCGGGCTGGCGCCGTCGTTGCTGCCGCGCACGCCGGCTGGCGCGGCCTGCAGGCAGGGATCCTGGAGCGGACAGTGGCCGTCATGGGCGTTCCCGGCCGAGGCCTGATCGCCTATCTGGGGCCTGCCATCGGCCCGCTGGCCTTTGAAGTTGGCGACGAGGTGCGGACGGCGTTCCTTGATGCGGATCGGGAGGCGGCAGCAGCGTTCAAGTCCGTGCCGATATCTGAACCGGGTTTCGTTGGGGGAGTGGAAAATCCACCGCGCGCCGCTGCGCCGGCGGGCAGATGGCTGGCCGATATCTACCTGCTCGCACGCCAACGCCTATGCCGTCTCGGTGTCGAGGCCATCTATGGCGGCGGCTATTGCACGGTGGCGCAGGAGGCGAGCTTTTTTTCGTACCGTCGTGACGGCGTTACCGGGCGCATGGCCTCGCTGATCTGGTTGTCGGCGGATTAGTCAAGGTCGGGCGTACGCACTTCGTCGTCTGCGCTGCCGGCCCGGGGATTCCCCGGCTCCGGCCTGCGGGCGGCGCGCCGACGCCGCGCCGGGCCACCGAAAAGCCACAGCAGCAGGGCCACCGGCAGCAGCCCGTAGAAGACCAGCGACAGGACGCCGGCGACGACACTGGTTTCGGTCAGTGCCATCAATACGGTCACGTACAGCCAGGCGATCACGATGATATGCATGCGGACATTATAGCTGTCGAGCCGACGCGGTACTGGCGGCGGGGTGGCCAGTATGACGATGAGCTCGCCGCGTCCTGGGGCAGGGTTGTGGGCACTTTTGGCATTGACAGCGCTGATGCTGCAATGCAGAATCGGCAGTTGGCTGCGTTGATTGATCGGGACTGCGATCGTCGCCGGGATCCCGGTCAGAGTCAGCGCCAGCTAGGTCGCCGGATGGGTGGCAAACAGTGCTCATGCAGGGGGGGTGCCGAAGTCGAGGTCCTGGATTTTCGGCAGGTGTTGTAATCCTGGCGGCGTAGTGCCGTCATTTGTTTCAATCGTCAACAGAAAAGGAAAGAGCTATGACGCAACGTGTTGCTTTGGTTACAGGTGCTATGGGTGGAATCGGCACGGCCATCTGCCAGGAACTGGCCAAGGCTGGCCACAAGGTGGTCGCCGCTTACCATCCGGAGTTTGACAAGCCGGCAGAGTGGACAAAGGCCATGTCGGAAGCTGGTTTCAACGACTTCATCTGTGTTGCCGGTGACGTTTCCGACTACGATTCCTGTGTCGCCCTGGCTGCCGAGGCCGAAGCGAAGGCGGGTCCGATCGACATTCTGGTCAACAACGCCGGCATCACCCGTGACAAGATGTTTGCACGGATGGAGCTGGCGCAGTGGAATGCCGTGATTTCAACCAACCTGAATAGTCTCTTCAACATGACCAAGCAGGTTTCGTCGAAGATGGCCGAGCGCGGCTGGGGCCGGATCATCAATATCTCGTCGCTCAACGGCCTCAAGGGTCAGGCCGGCCAGACCAACTACTCGGCCGCCAAGGCGGGGGTGATCGGCTTCAGCAAGGCGCTGGCCGCCGAGCTGGCCGCCAAGGGGGTGACGGTCAACGCGATTTGCCCCGGTTATGTGGCGACTCCGATGGTGATGGCCATCAAGCCGGAGATCCTGCAGGGCATCATCGACACGGTGCCAATGAAGCGGCTGGCCAAGCCGGAAGAGATCGGTGGTGCCTGTGCCTATCTCGCTTCGGATATCGCTGGCTTCATGACCGGTTCGACGATGAACATCTGTGGTGGTCTGTACTATCAGTAAGGGCAGGTTTTTGCTTCAGGGAGGTCAGAACAGGCTCCAATAGGGGCCTGTTTTTTTTGGCTGGCGTATAATTGTGCTGCATTGCACCAAAGAGCGTCGAGCAGCGCTCGCCGAGTCATCTGTACATGGAGGAAGGGTCGTCATGCCCGAGCAGTCGCGACTGATCAAGAAATACCCGAACCGTCGTCTTTACGACACCAAGACGAGCGCCTACATCACGTTGAGCGATGTCAAGGACCTCGTGCTTTCCCGGGAGGACTTCAATGTGCTGGACGCCAAGACCAGCGAAGACATTACGCGCAGCATCCTGCTCCAGATCATCCTCGAGGAGGAGGCGGCTGGTATCCCGTTGTTCACTACCGATCTACTCGCTCAGATGATTCGCTTCTACGGTCACGCGATGCAGGGAATGCTCGGCAAGTATCTGGAAACCAACATCAAGTCCTTCGTCGACTTCCAGAAAAAGCTGCAGGACCAGTCGCAGCAGCTCTACGGCGAAAACAGTACCCAGATGCAGAACGACATGTGGTCGCAGTTCATGAATTTCCAGGGTCCGGCGATGCAGACGATGATGGCGACCTATATGGAGCAGAGCCGGAAGATGCTCCATCAGATGCAGGACCAGCTCAAGACTCAGACCCGTACCCTGTTTACCAGCATCCCGCTTCCCGGCTTTCCGTCCGATGCCGGGAAGCAGGCGAGCGACGCCGAGAAGTAACTCCCGGCGGGCAGCCGCTGGGTAACCGACAGGCAGCGGCCCTGTTTTCTTCAGGTCAAACGACGAACCTCAGACTCGTTGGTCTGTCGGCATCAAACCGACAGACCCTGTCCCACGCGAGCCCCGCTTTCGGCGGCTATCGCAGTAGTGCTACATAAGTAGCCGCGATGATTGCCGTGGTGATCACTCCACTGATATTCGCTCCCAGGGCCTGCGGCAGGATAATGGCACCGGCGTTGGCGTCAGTGGCAATCTTCTGGACAACCTTGGCGGTAGTTGGGACGCAACTGACGCCGGCAATTCCAATCATCGGGTTGTACTTGCCGCCGGTCCAGAAATACAGAATGTAACCGCCCGCTATTCCACCCAGAGCAGAGATCGTCAAGGCCAGCATCCCCAGGAGCAACAGCTTCAGTACCGTCGGGTCGAGGAGGGTATTCGCCTCGCAGAGTACGCCCAGCGTCAGCCCGAGGAAGAAGGTTGCACCATAAAGGAAGACCTCGCCGAGAAGTTTGGTAAATGCGTCGATGCCGCTTTCGCGAACCGCGACGCCAAGGAACAGAGAGAAGAAGAGGGGCGCGGCGACCGGAAACAGCAGGCATAGCAGCGTGCAGGCCACTACCGCGAAGGTGAGCTTCTGCGAACGGCTGATCTTGGGGCCGCGATCCGTGACCATGCTGATCCCCCGAATGTGCTTTGGTATCAGCCACTTGATCAAATACGGGTAGGCGCCATAGGTCAGACCCAGATACAGGTACCCGACGACGGTGATCGGGACGAACAGGTCCTTGGCCAGCACCAGCGAGGTGAACAAGACCATCGGGCCGTCAGCGCCACCGATGGTGGCCACGGCCGCGGACTGGCCCGGATTGAGGCCCAACCAGATAGCGATCGGGAAGACGGCGATCGTCCCCAACTCGGCGAAGAGCGCGATGAACATGCTCTGGAAGGGCCGCGCCATCACGTAACCGACGTCGAGCAGGACGCCGATGCCCATGAACACCAGGCAGGCAATCAGACCGTTGCTGAACGTCAGCGTGTAGATCGGTTGTAGCCAGTCGATCTGCATGATGTTCATCAGATCGATCGGGTCAGACATCAAGGGGTCGACGAACAGCGTCCCCATCTTCCTGCCCTCGAGGAACATCACGCCGGCGTTGACCGACGACATGCCGAGCCCCATCGGGATCATCAGCAGGGGCTCGAGAATGTTCTTGGAGCCCAGGTAGATCAGCAAGAAGCCGAGCAACATCAGGAAGATGCGCCCGAACATGATCTTCGGCTCGGACGCGACCAGAGTGGCGATACCCTGGAACAGGTCGAGAAAATGAATGCCTTCCATACGCTTCAGTCCTCGCGCCAGGCGAGCGCAGCAGCGGCCCGCCGGCGCATTGAGTTGCAGACGGCAGGAACTTGTTCCTGCCTGTTTGAGCTATTATCTCAGGCGATGGTCACCAGGGCCTGACCGCCCTCCACTGGGTCCCCCGGCGATACCAGGACACGGGTCACCTGTCCTGCGCGACTCGCCACTACCGGTGTCTTCATCTTCATCGCTTCGAGCACCAGTAGCCGATCGCCGACTGCGACCGTCTGGCCAACCTTGACGTTAACCTCGACCACCACCCCACCCATCCCGGCGACTTCATCGCCGGCACCGGCGGCGGCCGTGGCGTGCTGCTGG
>JAFLDL010000014.1 GCA_017302435.1 Candidatus Accumulibacter necessarius | reverse complement strand
TCATTGCTAATCAGGACGACCTTTGTGACCATTACGCCTTTCGCCAGGGCAACACCGACTGGCAGATCTGGATCACCACCGGGGCCAAGCCGCTGCCACGCAAGCTCGTGATCACCGATCGATCCGACGAGGCACGTCCGCAGTCGGTCCAGTATTTCGACTGGAACCTGAAGCCGACCTTCAAGGACAGTATCTTCAAATTCACGCCGCCCAAGGGCGCGACCGCAGTTGAACTTCGTTCGCTGGAAAAAAGTAAAGGAGCGCCAAAATGAAAAAATCATTCACCAAGTTGTTCGCGACCCCCCTGGCAGTGCTCGTCTTGGCTAGCTTTGCCCTGGCGCCGATCGCTGAGGCACGCGGTGGTGGCGGTGGCCATGCCGGTGCGCGTGCCGGGGGAGGTGGCGGTGGTGGTGGTGGCGCCAAACAGGTCAATAACGCCAATCGCGACGTGCGGGCCAACAATGTGCGCAGCACCAGCGTGAACAACGTCAACAATCGGAACACCAACATCAACGCCAACAAGAACGTCAATGTCAATGTCGATCGCAACCGCGGCGGTTGCTGTGGTGGCGGTTGGGACAACGACTATCACCCGGTCGCAACGGCCGCGGCGGTGACTGCGACGGTTGCGGTCACCGCCGCGGTTGTCGGCTCGATGGTGCGTACCGTTCCCGCCAACTGCATCGCCGTGAATTATGGCGGCATGATTTACCAGCAGTGCGGCAACACCTGGTACCAGCCGCAGGGTTCGCAGTACGTGGTGATCAACCCGCCTTACTGAGAATTTGATGAGAATGGGCCGTCAACCGTAGCCGGCGGCGGCCTCTTTTTGCCCTCCGAGTGCCATGCGAACGCGGTGCGCTACCCCAACCAGTACCTCCATCAGCAGATGGGACTGGTCAATCTGCGGGCGAGAATCCGCGATCTTCCGTGGGCGAAAGCATGAGGTCTTGTCCGAGAGCCGGATGCGCGAGAAGCGCCTGTCCGGTTCGATGAGCGGGATGTGGAAACGGGGTTATGGCCAGGCTACTTGGGCACCGTCAGACGAAAGGGACGGAAACAGACAAGCCGAACCTATCGCCACCGCGCCACATCTCGACTCTACCGAAACTCCCGGCCGGGCGAGGAGGCCGCTACATCCGGAACCAGCCTTATGGCCATCTGAAGTGTAGCGGCCGGGGTGGTCGCCAAGTGTCTATAGATCCCGGGGCGCTTTACAGTGTTGCGGTCGACACCAAAACCCCCCGGAATTTGGTCTTGCTCAGGCTATCGTCTATGACTACGTGATGGGTTCAGCTGGCCTCTCTGACGCCCGGCACCTTCCAGCTGCCATCCAGAATCGAGGGAGCCTCCTCCTTCGGCCAGTACAGACGCATCATCAGGACAAAGTCTCCCGCCGGCGCCGGCAGCCAGTTTGACTCCTTGTCCTTGCCAGGAGACTCGTGCTGGATGTAGAGGTCGACCGAGCCGTCCGGATTCGTCTTGAACCTGTTGCGCTGGCTCAGGTTGTAACGGTTCAGCTTGTTGTCGACGAAGAAGTAGTCCGCGTCGTACATGGTCAGCGACCAGAAGCCATTGACGGGTGGCAGTTGTCCCTTCTCGAAACGGATGACGTATTTCTTTTCACCGCTGTACTTCGCCGCGACATCCGGCCCTTGCGAGGTCGGATACACCGCATCCTGCGGCCGGTTGGCGCCCAAGCCGATGGCAGTGACGAGCGCACGCTGCAGGTAGCTCGTGCCGTACAGGCCCGTCTTCGTCGTGAACAGCCAGCCGTGCTCAAGCTTGAAGTCGCCGGCAACGATGCCAGCCTTCATCCAGTCCATGATTAATTCCTGGGCTGGCTTGGGCGCCCCGGCAAGGCCCTTGGCCACGGCGGGGTCGAGTCTGGCCACGTCGAAATCCTGCCCGGGAACGACACCGATTTTGGCGAGCTTGGCCAACATCGGGGCATCCTCGGCGGTTGCCGGATTGGTCTTGAGCAGTTCGGCGAAAAGCTTGAAGTAGGCCCCGGCGTCGAGCGCATTGACCTGCTCGCGTACGGCGGTCTTCATGTCAATGGCCGGATCGACCGTTCCAGGCGCCGGAGTGTAGGGTTTCCCGTAGGCGGATAGCGGCACAACCGAGATCTTGTCCTGCAAAGCGTGTACCGCCTTGTAGTCCTCGGGGGTGCCGGTGCAGTAGATGCGCCCGAGAATCCAGACCAGCCCTGTCGGGGACTTGTACTCGGTCACGCCGGGAGGCAGTTCGCCAGACCAACCCGGCCCGCTGATGGCATAGGTTTGCGCCTTCGTTCCGGTCGTCCGTTTGCCCGGCACCTGGAATACATTGGTAAAGCCATCGAGCATCGGAAACAGGGCGTAGCGGTCCTTCATGTCCGGAAGGCTCAGGATCCAGGGTTCCTTGGACACGTCGATCCACGTCGTCGTATAAAGGGTGTCGGCGTTAGGCGCCGTGACATCCCGGTACGAGGCGTCGGGGTAACTGCGCATCCTGACGAAGTGTCCCATCGGGGCATGTGATCCTTGCGGTGCCTCCACATTGGTCATGATGCGACGCGTCATCTCCATGGTGACCAGCGGGTAGGCGTAGACGTAGCTCTCGATGGCGATCGCACGTGCCTCGGCTTCCTTCGCCGCTGCCTCAACCGCCTTTGCTTCTGCTTCCGCCTTCGCCTTGGCTTCCATAGCCACCCGGTCGACCTGGGTGGTTTCCGCCGGCTTGTCGCAGGCAGTCAGGGTCAGCGCGCACAGGACCACCATGGCCACCCGGGAAAGATTCTTTCGTTTCATAGCTTTCTCCTATCGATTGCTGGGGCTCGGAGCAAATTCGCTTCCGGAAGGTGTAATCCGGGCCGAAAGGCGTCCTTGTACCGAGCCTTGGTAACCTGTTTGACAAACCACAAGAACTGAACTCAAAGCGTATTCAGTATAGATAACAAGAATGCACGGCTGCGCGGCAGATTTTTCAATTTTCTGACATTTCATGCCAAAATTTCTCGGAAATCCTTATCAGGGTCAGCCATGGGAAATTCGACATCAAGCCGGCGCGGCCGTCCGCCGATCAGCAACCAGGTCATCCGTGTGGGCGGCGCCATCGCGCTACCTTCCATAGTTCGCGAGCATGGCATCGACCCTGATGCACTGATCGCCGAAGTCGGTCTTCAGGCAGCGGTCTTTGACCATCCCGATAACGTGATCCCCTTCGCCAAATTGGGGGAACTGGGACATCTTGCCGCCGAGCGTACCGGGCTTTCAGACCTCGGTTTGCGGGCCTGCATGCAGACTGGCCTGGTCATGCTCGGCACCGTCGGCTACCTCGTGGCGAACTCAGCAACGGTGGGGGCGGGATTGGCCTGCCTCCAGTCCTATCTGCACCTGCACGACGAGGGTGCTGCTCCCTATTTCCAACAAGAAGGCAGCCTCGCCGTTCTGGGTTATGATGTGCTTGAACCCGAGCTGCTGGGAGCCGAGCAAATCGTTTTTGGCGCGCTCGCCATTGCAGCCAATCTGTTGCGTGAAATTTGCGGCGCTGGCTTCGCGCTGCGCGAAGTGAGTTTTGCATATCGTGCGCCATCGGATACTTCGGCATTTGTCGTGCACTTTGCCGCCCCGGTTCGCTTCGACGCCGATCGTAACGCCGTGGTATTTGATGCCGCATTCCTTAAGCATCCGATTGCCGGCGCGAACCCCCTTCTCCGTGATTTCCTCGCGTCGCAACTTCGCGATAAGGAGCGAATCGGGGAAGGGGGCGTCGCCAGAGATCGAATTCAGCGGGTGATGCGAACACTGCTGGCCACGGGCTGCATCAGCCAGGACGAGGTGGCGCAGGCCTTCGGTATGAACAGGAGAACTTTCGCCCGGCGTTTGCAGGAAAGCGGAACCACTTTCAGGGCTCTTCTCGACGCGGTTCGCTTTGATGCGGCACGGGTGCTCCTTCGCGGCTCAGCCGTATCGCTGGAGGACGTTGCCAACCGGCTGGGCTACGCAGACGTTACTGCCTTTGCACGAGCCTTCCGGCGCTGGTCCGGGGCATCTCCCGCTGTTTGGCGACGCAAACATGGGGCGGTTGTCTGATCGCGAGGCTGGTGGTCAGATGCCTCCTGCAGCTTCTGAGGGCATCATGTTTAATTGCCACCGGGCGCCCTTTCTCCGTAGTTTGGTGTCGGGACGAGAAATGTCGTATGCTGTCCTCGAAATCCGTGGAACCCGCGCTCAGCAGCTGCCGTCAGCTATCCATGGTCACTGGACAAGCGAGAAGCGGTAATGTGCTCTTGGGTGTATGCTCTTGCCCTGCATCCTGAAGCGCTGGTTTGACGACTGTTGGATACCGTATGGAAAGACCAATCGCACGACGCCAAGCCTTCCGGACGGCGTCTTTCCGCGCGATCCCGTGTGCCGAGGTAGGGCGACTATTGGCGCCGTTGCACGAGCCGGGTAGGGGCAGCAATGGGCCAGCCCATCGCAGTTGTCTGTTTTCTGATATCCCGAATGCAAGAAGCTTGGCGGGAGAAAACTTCCGCGCCGCGGACGTCGTCGATGCCCGTGCGGCCCTCGGCGTCCCTTTTGGGTTTGAGGCAAACCGTTCCGTTGGCTTGCGAACACCACTCTCTGGTCGGTCGTCGAGGACGGGGCAAGCGCGCACATGGTCAGGCGGCGTCCCAGTGGACAGTGCGCGCCGCAATGGCCTTCTCACTTGGGTGTCGTTCAGGGGAGATGCTACCTTTAGGGCCAGACCATTGACTTGGCCTGCGTTTCCTCCGCGCAGCGGCTTCGTCCAACGCCGTGTTCGAGGCGAGGCGCAACGGGAGCCCGCCAGGTTCCGCCTCAGCCCCAACGTTCGGTACCAATAACCGATGGGGGGAGTATGCCCATTCCTGACTATCAAACGCTGATGTTGCCGCTGCTTCGTTTTGCTGCCGACGGCAACGACCACACGACACGCGAAGCCGTCGAAGGTCTCGCCACGGAGTTTCAACTCACTCCGGCCGAACGTAAGGAGCTTTTGGCAAGCGGCCAGCAGGCAATTTTTAACAACCGTGTTGGGTGGGCAAATTCCTTCCTCAAGAAAGCGGGGCTCTTGGAGTCGCCACGCAGAGGGGCGCTGCGTATTACGGCCAGAGGCAAACAGACACTTGGTGACAACCCCACGAGAATTGACGTCAAGTATCTTGAGCGCTTTCCAGCATTCATTGAATTCCGTGACGCTTCACGGAACAACAGAGAAGCGACAACAACGGCTTCCGTTGTTGTCGCACCGGAGCAAACCCCAGAGGAAGCGCTCGAACTAGCCCACCAGAGTCTTCGCCTCAGTCTTGCCCAGGACATCCTGGGCCGCATTCTCTCGTGTTCCCCTACATTCTTCGAACGCCTTGTCGTTGAGCTCTTAGTCAAGATGGGCTATGGCGGCTCTCGCCGCGACGCCGGCGAGCGCATCGGGCAAAGTGGCGACGGTGGAATCGACGGAATCATCAAGGAAGACCGTCTCGGGTTGGACACTATCTACATTCAAGCGAAGAGATGGCAAGGTTCTGTTGGTCGCCCGGAAATTCAGAAGTTCGTCGGCGCGCTACAGGGTCAGCGCGCGAAGAAGGGTGTTTTCATAACCACCTCGTCTTACACAGCAGAGGCGATTGACTACGCGTCCCGCATCGCCACCACGGTCGTGCTCATTGACGGGAAGCTTCTTGCAAACCTCATGATGGACTTCGACGTTGGGGTTTCAGTCTCTGCTTCATACATCGTCAAACGCATCGATTCCGACTACTTTGAGGAGGGCGAAGTTGGCCTCTAACCCTGCGGGTCCATCGGACGCTACGCGATAAGGCCGCGTCGGGCGGTGCTTTCAAACCTTGAGCCTATTCCAGCTTGCTGCCATGACTGATCTACTTCCGCCCTGGCCTGTCCTCTCGGCTTTCCTGTTCGCCAGTCTCGTTCTTGCGATCACGCCTGGCCCGGGGGTGCTCTACATCGTTACTCGCAGCCTCGTCCAGGGGCGTCGTTCCGGGCTGGTGTCGGTGGTCGGCGTCGCGCTCGGCAACCTGGGCAACGCGCTGGCCGCGTCGGTCGGCCTGGCCGCCTTGTTTGCCGCCTCCTCACTGGCTTTTGGGGTGGTCAAGTACGCCGGCGCGCTGTACCTCTTCTACCTCGGCGTGCAGATGTTCCGCTCGCCGCAGGCTGCGAGTCCGGCTCCCGCACCTCTGGCGGTGCCGTTGAGCCGCGTCCTCCGGGATGGCTTCGTCGTCGCTTTGCTCAATCCCAAGACGACGCTTTTCTTCGCCGCTTTCCTGCCGCAGTTCCTGAGTCCCGAGGCGCCACCCATGTTGCAGGGCATGGCGCTGGGCTCGCTGTTCGTGGCAATCGCTACGGTGACAGACAGTGGCTACGCCCTGGCCGCCGGTATGGTCGCGCCTGCACTGGCCCGTGCCGCCAGCGTCCGTCGCCTGGGTCGGCGTCTCGGCGGTGGCGTGTTCATCGGTCTGGCGGTGTTCACTGCACTCACGGGCTCACGCAGCAGGGCCGGATAGGTCCAAGCCTTGCATGCCGGCTGAAGACGGTAGCGATCCCGATGAGTATCGGCCAGGGCGGGCCTCCATGGGCACCGTCCGGAAGTCTCATGACGGATCGGCGAGGCGGGTCCGCAACTCGCGCAGATACTTCAGCCCGTGGATTGCCCGGCTACCGTACCAGGAAACCATTTCGCCGTCGATCAGCGAGCTGCGCGTGCCCGGCAGTTGCTTTGTCAACTCACGCACGTGCTGTTCACGAAAGGGGTAGGGCTCACTGGAAAGAAAGACGATCTCCGCGTCACCAGCCAGCGCAGGCAGATCAATCTCCGGGTAGCGGACCGGGCTTTCGTGCGGCAGCGTATCCCAGCCGGCAGCGGCCAGCATGCGCGAGATGTAAGTATCGCGAGCCACACTGAGCCATGGCTCGCGCCAGATCAGGTACAGCACTTGCTGCCGTGGCAGGCCCGCGGCGAGCACGTTGAGCGCCGCCCACTCGCGGTCGAACGCGTCGCACAAGACCTCGGCCCGCTGCTCGCGCGCGAAGACGCCGCCGAGCAGGCGGTAGAGATCTAGGTTGTCGCCGACGGTCAGCGGATGGGTGACGATCAGGTGCGGTACGAAGTCGGCCAGTGCCTCGACTTCCTCGCGACGGTTTTCGTCGATGTTGACCAGCACATGCGTTGGCTTTAGCGCGCGCAGTTTGTCGACGTTGAAGCCTTTGGTGCCGCCCAGCTTGGGGATCCGGCGGACCACCTGTCGCGGATGAATGCAGAAGCCGGTACGGCCAACCAGCGCCTTGGCGAGGTCGAGGGCTACCAGCAATTCGGTCAGGCTGGGCACCAGCGAGACGATGCGCGGACTGCCTGAATAGCGACCGTGTGGCTTGCCGAGCGCGTCGGACCATTGCATGATGAAAGTCTCAGGCCAAAAACAACAGGAGGGATGGATGCTAGCTCAGAAAGTTGCCGTCGTGACGGGTGCGGCGCGTGGTATCGGTCTGGCTGTGGCGCGCGATCTTGCCGCTAGCGGCTGCAGGGTAGTGATGGTTGGGCGCGGCGCCGAAGCAATCGAAAACGCTGCCCGAGAGTTGTGCGACAGTGGCCACCAGGTTATCCCGCATGTTGCCGACGTGACCGACGCCAGTGCCGTTGCCGCTCTGGCCGCCCGCTTGCGGCGCGAGTTTCGTCGCGTGGACATCTTGATCAACAATGCCGGGGTGCTGCTCGAGCCGAAGGATTTTGCCGCGCCGCAGGGAGCCAGCGTTTTCGTCGTCGATCCGGAACTGGTGACCACGACCTACACCTGCAACGCCTTGGCGCCACTGCGCCTGATTCAGGCGCTGGTGCCGCTGATGCGTGAAAATGGCTGGGGGCGCATCGTCAATGTTTCGTCGAGTATGGGGCAACTGGCTGACATGGGCGGCTTCTGGCCCGCATACCGGATGTCCAAAGCCGCACTCAACGCGCTGACGCGCCTGACGGCCAAGGAACTGGAAGGCAGTCCGATCAAGATCAACTCGGTCTGCCCCGGCTGGTGCCGCACTGAAATGGGCGGTCATGATGCTGTCCGCAGTGCCGCGGACGGCGCGCAAGGGATCGTCTGGGCCGCGCTGTTGCCCGATGATGGACCGAGTGGCGGTTTCTTTCGCGACGGCAAGCCAATCGACTGGTGATCGTCTGCCGCGCGATTGGCAGAAGCCGGTCAGATTGTCCCCGCCGCGGCCAAAGGGCATGCCGACCTGCCCACGGTCTGCCCCGAACCTTACGGCGGTAATGCACGCCGCGGCTTGCGTGGCGCGGCGGCAAAGAGCCGATCGTAGAGGCTGTTGGGCAGCAGGCGCAACAGTTTGGCGACGACGCCCATTTGCCAGGGGATGACGCTGTAGCTGCTGCCGCGCGCAATGGCCCGCGCAAAGCGCCGCGCGGCCACATCGGCCGGCATCAGGAAAGGCATCGGGAAAGGGTTCCCCTCGGTCATTGGCGTTCGGATGTAGCCAGGGCAGATGGTGACCACCTTGATGGCCGAAGCACGCAGTTCGAGACGCAGGCTTTCGAGATAACTGATCGCCGCTGCTTTTGAGGCGCTGTAAGCCTCAGCGCCCGGCAGGCCGCGGATGCCGGCGAGCGAGGCGATACCGACCAGCCGGCCACCACCCGCCTGACGCATGGCAGCAATGAAGGGCGAGAAGGTCGCTGCCATGCCGAAGAAATTGACGTCCATGACCCGGCGGATGGCTTCGAGATCGTCGGCGCATTCGGTCAGCGTGCCGACAGAGACGCCAGCGTTGGCGATCACGATATCCGGCGCGCCAAGACGCGCAATGAAGTCGTCGCCGGCCGCACGCAAGGCCGCAGCGTCGGTGACGTCGAGCGGGTAGCAGATGACCTGCCCGGGCCAGCTTGCAGCGAGACGCTGCAGCAAATCAGCGCGACGCGCGGACAGGCCGAGCTGCGCCCCCTGTGCTGCATAGTACTCGGCCAGGGCCCAGCCAATGCCGGATGAGGCGCCGGTGATGAAGACCTTGAGCACGGGAAGCTCAACTATCCCCAACGCGCAGTCGTCAGCCGGGACGGGCTGTGGACGACTTTGGGCGACGCCAGCGCGGGGGCTTCAGGCGTGCTGCGGTCCTCTCACTTCTTGCTCCGATCGCGGCGTGCCTTGTCGATGACCTGGTCCGTCAGTCGCAGCAAGTCGGGAAAGCCCTTGGTTTCCTTGCCGGTGACCAGGTATTTGCCGTCGACAGCCATGGCTGGAACGCCCTGGATCTTGTAAGCCTGGGCCATCTGGTCGGCGCGCTTCACCTTGCTGATGACCCCGAAGGAGTTGTAGGCGTCGGTGAATTTCTTCCCGTCCACGCCTTGCGCCTTCACCCACTCGAGGATGCTCTGATCGTCGTAAAGCCTGCTTCCCGCCTTGTGCAAGGCATCGAAGACCGCGCCATCCAGCTTGGCCAAGTCACCGGTGGCTTCCAGCGCGTAGAAAAGCCGGGCCAGACTCGCCCACTGGGGCCGTCCGAACGAGACCGGTATGCGTTGGAAGGCGACGTCGCCGGGCAGGGCGGCGGACCACTTGCTGACAATCGGGTGGAAGTCGTTGCAGTGCCCGCAGCCATAGGAAAAGAATTCGATCACTTCGATCTTGGCCGGATTGTCAGTCATCTGGGCCGGCACGATCGGCACATAGTCGCGACCAACCACGAGTTCGGCTCGGCTGGGCAACGCTGTGGCCAGCAGGGCCAGGGCAATGGCGAACAACCATCCAGTCAGACGTTCATGCATTGGTCTCTTCCTTTCTTAGTCTTTACGAACCACGTTGGCCTCGATGCCCTGTCGCGCGAGATCCGCACGCAGGTGAGTGACGTCGTCCATCTTGTGGTAGGGCCCGATCCGAACGCGATACCAGACCTTGTCTTGCAGCATCACCTGCTGAATTCGTGCCTCTGCGCCGAGTAACGCCAACCGCGCTTTCTGGTTGTCAGCCTCACTTGCACTCGCGAACGAGCCCGCCTGCAGATAGATCGGTTCCTTGAGGGTATTGTCCTTGTCGACCTTGCCCTCAGTGGGCTTGCTTGCCACTGCCTTGCTCTCGACCGGTTTGGCGTCAGCCGGCTTCGCTTCGCCGGGTGCCGTTGTGATTGCCTTCGTCTCGCCGGGTTTGCTGACCACGGGCTTGGCCTCCTCCGGTTTGGGATCGGGAATCGCCTCGGCATTGCCTGGCAAGATCTTGTAGAAGTCGAAGCGCGGCTTTTCGGGAACCGGGTCACCCGGCTTGCCGGGTAGCGCTACAGGCGCCGAAGCGACCGGCGGTACTTCGGGTGCGGTCGGCGCAACTGGTTTGGTGGCAATGGGCGGTGACAGCTTGGGCTGTTGTCCGGTTGTGGTGAACGGCAGCGGCGCCTTGTTGATGTACCACACGACACCGGCCACGGCGATGACGCCGATCACCAGGCCAATGAACAGGCCGAGCAGCGTGCCTCCACCCGACTTCCTGGCGGGCGGCGTCTTGCGGGGTTTCATGTCACGACTCATGGAAGTTCTCTGTTCTCTGGTCACATCGATTCCGGGCAAGCGACGCCCAGGATCGTCATTCCGTTACGAATTACCTGGTTGACGGCAGCCGCCAGCGCCACGCGCGCCTCCTTGAGCGCCGGATCATCAACCAGAATGCGTTCGGCATTGTAGTAGGTATGGAATTCGGCGGCCAGATCCCGCAGATAGAAAGCAATCAGGTGCGGTGCCAACTCGGCCGCGGCTGCTTCGACGACCTCCGGGAATTCGCCGAGCCTTGCCGCCAACGCCAATTCGTGGGGGCCATCGAGCCGGGCAAGGTCCAAGCTGGCGAGTATTTCGCGCTCACCCCCCCATAGGGCCAGTAGCGAGCAGATGCGGGCATGCGCGTACTGAATGTAGTAGACCGGGTTGTCGTTCGACTGGCTCTTGGCCAGATCCAGGTCGAAATCGAGGTGCTGATCGGACTTGCGCAGGACATAGAAGAAGCGGCAGGCGTCGTTGCCGACATCCTCACGCAGGGTGCGCAGGGTGACGAAGTCACCCGAACGCGTCGACATCTGGGCCTTCCAGCCGGAGCGATAGAGCACGGCAAACTGTACCAGCGCCACCTCGAGCGCTTCGGGGTCGAGTCCCAGCGCGCTGATGGCACCCTTGACGCGTGGAATATAGCCGTGATGGTCAGCGCCCCAGACGTTGATGATGCGCTGGAAGCCACGTTCGTACTTGTTGAGGTGATAGGCGATATCCGATGCGAAGTAGGTGTAAAGACCGTTGTCACGCTGCACGACACGATCCTTCTCGTCGCCAAAAGCCGTTGATCTGAACCAGCGGGCACCGTCCTGAACATAGAGGTGACCGGCTTTTTCCAGTCGCTCGACGCAACGCGCCACCAAGCCGGTGGCAAACAGCGATTGCTCGGAAAACCAGACGTCGAAATGTACGCCGGAGTCTTCAAGATCGCTGCGGCAGTCCGCGAGTTGCTCGGTGAGCACGAAATCGTGCACGTACTTCCAGTCCTCACCGAGCAGGTGCCTGGTGTTGGCGATCAGCGCATCGAGGTGGGCCTCGCGCTGTTGCGCCGCCTCGGCGTCCGTGCGTGCCGGGTCGGGCAGGCCGGGGGTGTTCGCGAGGACGCCGGCCAGCGGACGCAGGTATCGGTCAGCATGGGCTGCCAGCAGCTGTCGCGCCATCTCGCGTACATAGTCGCCCTGATAGGCGTTCGGCGGGAAGGTCAGGGCTTCGCCTGCCTGGCCGCGCAGTTCCAGATAACGCAACCAGGTCGAGACGGCCAGGATATCCATCTGGCGGCCAGCGTCGTTGACATAGTATTCGCTGGTCACGTCCCAGCCGGCGAAGGCGAGCAGCTTGCACAGACTGTCGCCATAGGCGGCCCCGCGACCATGGCCGACATGTAGCGGTCCAGTTGGGTTGGCCGAAACGAACTCGACCAGGACCTTGCGCTTGCCGCCGGTCGTCGAGCGGCCGAACGCCCGGCCCTGTGCGAGGATGCCGTGCAGTACCTCGAGCTTGGCTGCAGGTGAGACGAAAAAGTTGATGAATCCGGCGCCGGCGACTTCTGCCTTGTCGATCAGGGACGAATACGGCAGCTCCGAGATCAGCAACTGTGCCAGTTGCCGCGGGTTGCGCTTCAACGATCGCGCCAGCTGCATGGCCAGGTTACAGGCGAAATCACCGTGCGAGGCCTGCTTCGGTCGCTCGATGTGTATCGCGCTGTCGGACTCGGTTGGCGCCACACTGAGCAGTGCGGCACGCATCAGTTCGGCAAGGTGGAGCTTGAGATCTGGACTCATCGCGATGTTTCTGCTGGAGAATGGGGTCAAGCGGTCGATTATACGATGCCCGATCACAGGTCGGGCGAACGATGCGGAGCGATGAAGGGCGTTTCTGTGTAAACTCGCTTCTTTGCCGACCATCATCCTGCCATCCGCCGTGCGACTTTTTCGCCTCGCCAAAATCCTGAGTATTGCGAGCCGCTACGGCCTCGACGAAATGATTCTCGAGCACGAGCCAAGCGGTCGCCTGGCGGCGTTGTCGCGGGCTTTTCACTTCTGGCGACGCTTTGACACCCCGTCGGCGGTTCGCCTGCGCCAGGCACTGGAATCGCTGGGACCGATCTTCGTCAAGTTCGGCCAGGTGCTGTCCACCCGGCGTGATCTTCTGCGCACCGACATCGCGGACGAGTTGGCCAAGCTGCAGGATCGCGTGCCGCCGTTTTCATCCGAACTCGCGCTGAGGCAGATCGAGACGGCCTATGGCAGGCCCGCCAGTGAAGTGTTTGCCGAGTTCGACGCGACGCCGGTTGCCAGTGCCTCGATTGCTCAGGTCCATTTCGCTCGCCTGCGGCCGGAAGACGGTGGCCACGAAGTGGCGGTCAAGGTGCTGCGCCCCGAAATGCACGACGTGATCGCCAACGATCTGGCCCTCCTTGATACGTTGGCCAGCCTGCTGGAGAAGGTCTGGTCGGATGGCAAGCGGCTCAAGCCGCGCGAGGTGGTCGGCGAGTTCGCCAAGTATCTCTACGACGAACTTGATCTGATGCGCGAAGCCGCCAACTGCTCGCAGTTGCGACGCAATTTCAGCGGTTCGACGCTGCTTCAGGTACCTGAAGTGTATTGGGATCAGTGCACGACGACGGTCATGGTCATGGAGCGTATGCGTGGCATTCCGATCAGTCAGACGGAAGCGCTGGTCGCGGCCGGCATCGATCTGCCGGCGTTGTCGCGGGCAGGTGTCGAGATCTTTTTCACGCAGGTCTTTCGTGATGGTTTCTTCCACGCCGACATGCACCCCGGCAACATCTTCATCGCCACTGATCCAGCCCATCACGGCAGCTATATTGCGCTTGACTTCGGCATCGTCGGGACATTGACGGACAACGACAAGAACTACCTGGCGCAGAACTTCCTGGCCTTCTTCCAGCGCGACTACAAGCGGGTGGCGACGGCTCACATCGAAGCTGGTTGGGCGCCGCCCGACACTCGTGCCGATGAGTTCGAGGCCGCCATCCGCGCCGTCTGCGAACCGATTTTCGACCGACCACTGCACGAAATCTCCTTCGGCCGTGTCTTGCTGCGCCTGTTCCAGACGTCGCGGCGGTTCAACGTCGAGATCCAGCCGCAATTGGTGATGCTGCAGAAGACCCTGCTCAACATCGAGGGTCTTGGTCGGCAGCTTGACCCCAATCTCGACCTGTGGAAGACGGCAAAACCTTTCCTCGAGCGCTGGATGAGTGAGCAACTCGGTCGCCGTGCTTTCCACCGCGGTGTGCAGCAGGAAGCGCCCTACTGGGCGCGCACCTTGCCGCAGCTGCCGCGACTAGTCTATCAGGCACTGGCGCAACCGAAAGCGCCGGATCTCGCGCCGTTGCTGGCCGAGCTCGCGCGCACGCAACGTCAGCAGCGGCGCTTGCTGGGGGTCATCGCGCTGCTGCTCGCCGCACTGCTGGCCAGCCAGTATCTATGAAAACTACCGGAGAATCTGCATGAATCGCGTCGTGATCAGTGCCAGCGGCCTCTTCACCGCCCCGCACATCATCAGCAACGAAGAACTGGTGGCCTCCTACAATGCCTTCGTCGGCCAGTTCAACGAAGCCAACGCGACAAGCATCGCAGCCGGCGAGATCGCCGCGCTCGAGGGATCGAGTGTCGAGTTCATTGAAAAGGCTTCCGGCATCACCCGCCGATACGTGATGGACAAGGCCGGGGTCATTGATCCGCAACGCCTGCGTCCGAAGTTCACGCCGCGGACCAATGAGCAACTGTCGCTACAGGCCGAGATGGCGGTTGCTGCAGGCGGCGAGGCGCTGGCCGCTGCCGGCAGGGCGGCGAGTGACGTGGATGCGGTGATCTGTGCCGCTTCCAACATGCAACGCCCCTACCCGGCGATGGCCATCGAGATCCAGCGAGCGCTGGGGATTAGCCAAGGCTATGGTTTCGACATGAATGTCGCCTGCTCGTCGGCCACCTTTGCGCTCGAACTGGCCGTCAATGCGGTGCGCTGCGATACGGCGCGCACGGTGCTGGTGGTCAACCCGGAAATCTGCTCGGCGCATCTCGCCTGGCAGGATCGCGACTGCCACTTCATTTTTGGCGACGTGTGCACGGCGCTCGTCGTCGAGAGGCTGGAAACGGCACTTTCACACAATGCCTGGGAAGTGCTTGGGAGCAAGCTGGCAACCAGTTTTTCTAACAACATCCGCAACAACGCCGGCTTTCTCTCCCGCTGTGAAGACCGCGACCCGACTGACCGTGATCAGTTGTTTGTCCAGGAAGGCCGTCGCGTATTCAAGGAAGTGTGTCCGATGGCTGCCGAGCATATCACCAGACATCTCGCCAGCCTCGATCTGACCCCGGTGCAGGTCCGGCGTTTCTGGCTGCATCAGGCCAACCTGGCGATGAACCAGCTGATCGGTCGTCGCCTGCTCGGCCGTGAAGCCACTGCCGATGAAGCGCCGGTGATTCTAGATGAGTTTGCCAACACGGCGTCGGCCGGCTCGATCATCGCCTTCCATCGCCACAGCGCAGACCTCGCAGCCGGTGATCTCGGCGTGATCTGTTCCTTTGGTGCCGGCTATTCGATTGGCAGCCTGGTCGTCAGGAAGGCGTCGTGATGGGTGCTGGCTGCGCTCACCCGTCGTTTATGCCAAATGTTCCCGGGGCGGGCTTGGGCTCACCCGGTTGGCGGTAATCACCGGGCGAGGGGTACACTCTCGGCGGCCGCTGCTCTCGGGACTGGCGATACTCGTCGCGGTCACGATCGCGGTTTCGCTCACGTTCCCTCGCCTCCCGCCTGGCTTCACGCTGGCCACGCTCATAGCCATTTTCGTAGTCTCGCGATCTATCGTGCTGGCTGACGCTTGAGCGCTCGCCGTCGCGATATCCCCGATCATAAGCCGAATCGCGACTGGATGAACGGTAGCCATCGTAGGAGCGATCGCCGTAGGAATTGTCACCGTAGTACGAGTTGGAGTCGCAGCCGCTTACTGCGAGCAGGCCGCCAATGGCGGCGAGGATTGACATTCGCTTGAGCAAAAGGGACATGGGTCATTCTCCTTGTTCAATGTTTCCGCGGCATGGCCGCAACCGGCGGGTTCATCTCCCTGCGTGTCCACGATCGTACCACCTTCGGCTGCGTTTTCAGCGCAATGACCGTGAGAACGCCTTGTCACTACTTGTGGAAGGTGCGACCGCCACTTCCGGCAACGCGGGAGGCCTGGGCGCTGGCCGCGTGTTCAAAGAGACTCCAGCCCTGATACTGGGCGTTGACGAAAACCGCCAGCGCAAGCAGGCCGGCGATCCAGTTCGCCTTGATCATCTCAGTCCGCCTCTCCGTCGTCCTGGCCGCCGCCGAGATCGCTCTCGCTCCAGCGCCGTGCTTCGAAGGCATTCCTCCGCCAACGCGAGACCAGCGGGAAGACCGCCAGGAAAATCAACAGCAGCAGGAAGTTTGACCAGCCCGTCGGGTTGCGCACCACCTCAAGCGTGTCCACAACGGCTTCCGCATTGTCCGTCCCGAGTTCGTACTCGATGACGAGGTAGTAGTTGCCTGGCGGTACCGCCTTGAAGACCATCTCTTCAGAGGGCGATCCTTCCGACCAGCTCTCGCCCTCGTCGATGCCTTTGTAATGGCTGATTTCCTGAACGCCAAGGTAGGACTCACCGGTGGTTTTCTCGACCAGTGTCGTGCTGAGCGACACCCAGTTATTGACCAGACTTGTCCCATGGCGAACCAGCAGCGCCCGCGCGCGGCTGTTGAGGACGAACTCCTGACTGGTCAGAGTGGCCTCATCATTCAGTGGCGAGAGAACGAGCCGCTGCCTGAGCACCAGTTGCGACGCAAAAAGGAAGGCAAAGGCCAGTTGCACGACGGTCGCCGCCAATGCCAACTGCCAGAACAGGCGGCAGACACGGCGATGCCTCTCAGCCAGCGGATTGGGCTGGTTGGCATAGACCCCGATTCGCTTCGGTGGCGGCGCCTGGATCCTGAACGCGGCGCAAAGCTCCGCAGGTTCAAGGTACTCGGCCTGCGACCAGCCTGCTTCCTTGTCGGTTACTTCGCGTGACAGCATCAGGGGCGGGCAGACGTAGTCGTCGACCGCACAAGTCTCACCGACGACCACGCGCCAGTAGAACTCGCCGACGACGTAAGTCACTTCCGCCTTGCCCGTGTTGAAGAGCTTGAACTCTTGACCGTCGCGTTTGAACTTCGCCTGCCCGCGGCTGACCGGCGGTGGACTGGACAGTGTGCGCGCGAAGTTCCAGTGTCCCTGATATTCAATCAGCCAGGCAAAACCCTGCTGCACGTTGAACAACAGGTATTCCGACCACGGGTACTGCGTGCCCTCCGAAGTGGTGCTGCGGCGCATGAAGCCGATCACTTCCCAGTCGATGCCATGCAGCGTGCCGTGGCTGCCGAGGGGTAGCCACGGCACTTCGCGCAGCGCCTGCGCTGCCCTGGCCAGCAGTTTGACATTCTCATTCTCGACGCCGATGATCGAGCCGCAACCATCGCAGGCGACGCTCTCGATGGCGGCAGAATGAATCTTCAACGGCGCCGCGCAATGCGGACAATTGAAGGCGCGCGCGCCGACCTGTGGCGCACCGCCGGCAGCCGGTTCACCAAGTTCCTTCAGCTTTTCCAGCTTCAGATCGGAAAACGCGACCGCCTGGCCGACGAAGACCAGAGGCGGTGTTTCACTGTAGTCAAGCGTCAGGAAGCGATCGTTGCCGCGCAGGTCGGCGGTATTCACGTCGTAGCCTGCGGCGACCCTGAACGGCAGCTCCCCCTGGCCAGAGATGCAGCGGGCCGTTGCGAGATTGGTGACCGTGAAAACGCGGCCGTCGAGGCTGACCGACATCTCGGGTTGCAGTGTCTCGAATGCTGGCAGCGGGTCGCTGACCGCCACCTGCGCACTGACCACTAGCTCGCCGCCCGCTTCGGCAAGCCACGCGGTCCGCGCATCGTCGAACAGAATGTGCCACTCGTTCCAGATGCCGGCTTCGTATCTCAACTGGATGCGGCCGATGACCAGGAAGTGCCGGTTGCGGTAGCAGCCCTCGCTACCGATCTGGATCAGCGATCTGTCTTCCAGCAGTTCGGCCATGCGACCGAGGTTCTGCAGGTCTTCGCCACTGCGCAGCAGCGTGCTCCGACAGAATTCGCAGACGACATAGATCGAGGTCACCGACCGGAAGGTGACCGGCGCACCGCAGGATGGGCAACTGGCTCGCTTCACCTGGAGGAAGCTTGCTGAAAGGATGGGCTAGCGGGCGATCAAACCAGCTTGCCCAGCAAGTCGGCTTTCTTGGCGTCGAATTCGGCCTGCGACAGGATGCCCTTGGCGACGAGAGCGTGCAGCTTCTCCAGCGTCGCCACGACCTCATCGGCAGCGGCGGGCGCGGCCATCGGTGCCGCCGCCGCCGGCGTGGTCTGCGCCATCGCCGCGGTCATGGCCTGGCCGATGCCCATGCCGGCGCCGAGGCCAGCACCGATGCCGGCAATCCCGCCTTCATTCTGCGCTGCCAGCGGAATACTGGTGGCCACCTGGTACTGCGTGTAGCGCCCAAGGTCACCGATCATGTTCATGCCGATGCGGGTGTCGAGGATCTTCTGCAGTTCTTCCGGCAGCGAGACGTTCTGCACGACGAAGCTGTCGAGCGCCAGGCCATAGCGGTCGAACACCGGTTCCAGCTTGCCCTTGAGTGCCTTGCCGAGTTCGTCCTGGTTGGCGGCCATGTCGATGAACGGGACGCCTGATTCACCGAAGAGGTCGGTCATCGAGCTGATGACCAGGTTCCGCAGCTGGCCGTCGAGGTCGGCAACCGTGTATTGCTCGCGCGTACCTGAAATCTCGCTGTGGAACCGGCGGGCATCGGTGAGCTTGTACGAGTAGATGCCGAAGGCCCGCATGCGGACCATGCCGAAGTCCTTGTCGCGAATAGTGATGGGATTTGGCGTTCCCCACTTGCAGTCGAGCTGCAGTCGGGTCGAAAAGAAATAGACGTCCGACTTGAAGGGGGACTGGAAGAGTTTGTCCCAGTTCTTGAGGTTTGTCAGCAGGGGCAGTGTCCGGGTCGTCAGCGTGTACAGTCCGGGACCGAAGACGTCGGCGATCTGACCTTCATCGACGAAGACCGCCATTTGCGATTCCCGCACCGTCAGCTGCGCACCATACTGGATCTCGAAGTCCCGCATCGGATAGCGCATGGCAAGCATACCGTCGCCTTCTTCAGTCCACTGAATGACATCGATAAACTGTTTCTTGATGAAGTCCATTAGGGCCATGGCGATCTCCTGAAAGCAAGCGTTGGCGACCGGCGCCGGACCTGACCGGTGCCGGAGGATGGGTACTCAGTAAGTCATGCAGGCAGCGTTGATCAGGCCGACAGTGAGCGAAACGACGGCCAGAAAGATCGCCGGTGCAATCCGGCCCGACGGGATATCCTGGGTCAGTTGTGGCAACGTGAAGCGGGTCACCAGGTAAGCCAGAATCTGGATGACGCCGGCGATCACCCCCCAGGCAGCGAGATCGATCAGGGTGTCGCTATGGGCAATCACATTGGCAACCGGCATGGCGAAACCCAGCAGCGCACCTGACAGGCTGACTGCAGCAGCACTGTTGCCTGCCCGTATCAGGGCTACCTCATGATAGGGGGTGACATTGAGGTAGACCAGGAGGAAAAGCGCGAGCAGGACGATCGCCACGGCGAAATAGGCCAGAAAGGCGGGTAGCATCGTCAACAGGTGGCTGGGCATGAGAATTCTCCTGTTTGCCGGCGGTTGGACAGCGGTTCAAAGCGAGTCCGCATAGCGTACCAAGCCGCTTAGGATCAAATTGTCCGCCAACTGGAAGGGGATGTTCAAGTGCGCCGCAAGTCGCTCGGCCGCTCCACCGGTGAGCAGGCAGCGGGCACCTGGCTCGGCTGCGATGGAAGAAAACATCCGGTCGACCGCCCCCAGTTGGGCCTGCAGGCAGCCGCTGACGATGGCATCCATCGTGTTGCGCGGCTCGGCACGAAAAACGCCGTCGGCAAGCGGCAACTGTGCGGTGTTGCGCGCCAGCGCCGCACGCATCAGGTCGAAACCGGGCAGGATCAGACCACCGCGAAACAACCCTGTCGCATCGAGCAGATCCACGGTGGTCGCGGTTCCGGCGCAGACTACCAGGCACGCGCTGTCGAGGAGGGTGCGAGCGCCGATCAGCGCCGCCCAGCGGTCGGCACCAAGTTGCCCCGGCAGTTCGTAGCTACTTCGAACGCCACAGGCTTCGGCACTTGCGTGCAGGAACGAGACCTTGACCTGACGCCTGGCGAGGAGCGTCGAGATGCTCGTCGAAACGTCGCTACCCGCGACGTTGCAGACCACGACGCGTGCCGGCAGCGGCCACTCGTCAGCGGCCTCTCCCAGCCAGGCGACGTCGGCAGTTGCGAGCACCCCGCTGTCGAGCCATTTGCGGCCGTCATGAACACCCCACTTGATGCGGCTGTTGCCCGCGTCGATGGCGATGATCATGCCACCCGCAGCGACAGGTCGCCGGACAGGCAGCGTTCGATCCCGGCCGAGGTGCGCAGCAGCAGGGCGCCATCCTCATCAGCCCCGAGGCAGATGCCTTCGCGATCAAGGCGGTTGCCATCGACCAGGCGCACCTGACGATCCTGCCAGGAATGATGCGCCTGCCATTCGCTGCGCAGCACTCTGAAGCCGCCCTCGGCAAAGCGGTCGAGAACCTCTGTCAGATCAATCAGCACCTGCGCCAGGATCTGATGACGATCTGGCAGGGGTGACAGCGCCTGCGCCAAGGCTGCCGGACGGTGCAGGAACGCTTCCTCGCCCGCCGGTGGTAGTTGCAGGTTGAGACCGATGCCGATCACTGCCCGCATGACGCCGGGCTCGGATTCCAGTTCAACCAGTATGCCGCCGAGCTTGTCGCCTTCGAGCAGGATGTCATTCGGCCACTTCAGGCCAACGCCGCGCACGCCGCTGCCCTCCAGAGCGCGTGCGACCGCGATGCCGACAGCCAGCGATAGTCCCGCGAGTCGCGAAACCTTCCCCGCGAAGCGCCAGAGCACGGAAAAAGTGAGACCGGTTTCCGGAGAGGACAGCCAACTGCGGCCGCGTCGGCCGCGTCCGGCTGTCTGCTGGTCGGCAACCAGCAACAAACCGGTTGGAGCACCCTGTCGGGCGCGTTCGGCCAGCAGGGTGCTGGTTGAGCCACATTCGGCCAAGGCCTCGAGCGTGAAGCGGCCGCGCGCGCGGCCGAGCAGGGAATCCATGCGCAGCGGATCGATCTGGCAAGGGCGGAGAGACTGGTTCATGGGTTCGTCAGCAGAAACAACGCTCCCATTATCGCCGATTATCGCGGCAGTGAACCTTGCCGATCTTCGATCGCGCTGTTGCTGTCGAGCCCGAGTTCCTGAATCTTGCGGGTGATTGTGTTGCGACCGATGCCCAGTGCCTGTGCTGCCTCGATTCTGCGCCCGCCCGTATGAGTCAGCGCACGGTTGATCAGCACCCGCTCAAAGGCGTGTGTCAACTTCTCATGCACCTTGCCAGGGTCGCCCAGCAACAGTCGGTCGACCTCCTGCGCCAGCGCACCTTCCCAGTCGTTGGCCTGCACCGCGACAGTTGCTTCACGTAGTTCCGGCGGGAGGTCGCCCAGCTCGACCAGTTGCCCCGGCGCCATGACGGTCAGCCAGTGGCAAAGATTTTCGAGCTGGCGGACGTTGCCCGAAAAATCAAGGGAGCACAGATGCCTGAGGGCTGCTTCGGAGAAGCGCTTGCCTTCGACCCCGAGTTCCTGCGCGCTCTTCTGCAGAAAATGGCGTGCCAGGATCGGAATATCCTCGCGTCTTTCCCGCAGGCTTGGCAGTCGCACGCGGATCACGTTCAGGCGGTGGAAGAGATCCTCTCGAAAGAGCCCCTGGCTGACCCTCGCCTCAAGATCCTGGTGCGTCGCCGCAATGATGCGAACCTTGGTCCGCAGGGGTGAGTGGCCACCGACCCGGTAATAGTGACCGTCCGACAGCACGCGCAGTAGCCTCGTCTGCAGCTCTGCCGGCATATCACCGATTTCATCGAGGAACAGTGTCCCCCCTTCGGCCTGTTCGAACCGTCCCTGTCGCTGCGTCGCAGCTCCTGTAAAGGCGCCACGTTCGTGGCCAAACAACTCGGACTCCAGCAGGTCGCGAGGGATGGCCGCGGTGTTGATGGCGATGAACGGTTTGTCTGCACGTGGGCTGTGGCGGTGTACGGCGCGCGCGACCAGTTCCTTGCCGGATCCTGATTCGCCGGTAATCAAGACAGTAGCACTCGACTGGCTCAGGCGACCAATGGCTCGGAACACCTCCTGCATCGCCGGCGCCTGACCGAGAATCTCCGGCGTCAAGCCCACTTCGTTTGGTGCACCATTGCGGTGCATGCTTTCGCCAATCGCCCGCCGAATCAGTTCCAGAGCCTGATCGACGTCGAAGGGCTTGGGCAGATACTCGAAGGCTCCGCCTTGAAACGCCGACACGGCGCTCTCCAGATCGGAGTAGGCGGTCATGATGATCACCGGTAGCGCGGGAAAGCGATCCTTGAACACCTGGAGCAATTCCAGTCCGGACTGACCTGGCATGCGGATGTCGGAAACCAGCACCTGGGGCGTTTCCGCGCCCAGGTCAAGTTGTGCCAGTGCTTCGGTGGCCGAAGCAAAGCTGCGGAAAGGGATCTTTTCGCGGGCAAGGGTCTTCTCAAGTACCCAACGGATTGATTTGTCGTCGTCAACGATCCAGACCGGTTTCATTGATTCCTCAGGAAGCTTGGCTATTGTCATCGAAGTATCATCAGGTAATAGCAAGAAACCTGCCAGCCTCTCAGGCCAGAGGCAAGCGAATCGTGAAACAGGTATGGCCGGGCCGGCTGTGGCAATCAATGGTGCCCTGATGCTGTTGGACAAAACTCTGCGCCAGCGTCAGGCCGAGGCCGCTGCCACCGGCGCGGCCGGAAACCAGCGGATAGAACATGCGTTCGCGGATGTCTTCCGGAATTCCCGGACCATCGTCGATCACCTGAACTTCGAGCGCCAGGCGGTGGCGCCGCTTGAACAAGGTGACCTGGCGTGCCGCGCGCGTGCGTAGCGTGATCGTGCCCGCAGAGGAAACACTCCCGTCAGGTTGCCGTCTGATCGCCTGCGCCGCGTTTCTGGCAATGTTCAGAAAGACCTGAATCAGTTGTTCCCGATCACCCACCAGTTCCGGTAGGCTGGTGTCGTAGTCGCGGCACACCCGGAGCGTGGTCGGAAACTCCGCGGTGAGCAGGCTGCGTACGCGCTCGAGGATCTCGTGGATGTTCACCGGGCCAGGTTGCATCGGGCGGTGAGGCGACAGCAGGCGTCGCATCAGATCCTGCAGACGGTCGGCCTCCTTGATGATCACCTGAGTGTATTCGCGCAGGCCGGGATTGTTGAGTTCCCGTTCAAGCAACTGCGCTGCACCTCGGATACCGCCGAGAGGGTTCTTGATTTCGTGCACCAGGTTTCGTATCAGCTCGCGGTTGGCGTGTTGCTGCTCGACAAGGCGCTCTTCCCTTGTGGCCCTAAGCTGTTGATCTATTGGCCAAAGCTCGACAAGAAGAGAGGCCCCGTGGGCATCTACCGGGTTCACTGTGCAATTCAGTTGAAGTACGTCGCCACCAGCGAGCCGCAACTCGATGTTCTGCCCGGTATAGCCCCAGCCGTGATGCAGAACGCTGTTCAGGGCCGCGAGCAACTTTGGCGGGCACTCCATGACGCCCTCCAGCGGGCAGCCGGCAAAGACCTTGTTGCTGATCTCCAGCAAGTTCTCGGCGGCAGGATTCAGGTAGCGGATTGCCAGGCTCTGGTCGAGGAGAACAACCGCCGACGACAGCAGGTCAAGACCACCGAATGGATTCCCCGAATTCTCAGGCATCAGCTTGGGCGGGTAGCCTCATGCCCCAAAGATCAGCGCAGATTGCCGATCTCTTTCCGGATTGCCTCGACGTTGCGCTGATGCAGCGCGACTTTGTCCTTGTAGGGCTGCAGACGCTCCTGAACCTTGCCGCCACTGATCGCGCCACCTTGCATGCGCTCGTTTGGCAGGACGATCGCTTCCTGCTCGCTGAGATCCTTTTTCGCCTGCTCGGCGTTCTTCTCTTCGGCCGCCAACTCGTTCTCGAGGATACGGCGACGATCGCCATCGCGCGACTTCTGCGTTTGCTCGTCCACCTTTGGAAAGCTGCCAGGTGTTGCCGTCTTGTTCGCCGGTGCCTTGGGGGCCGGCGCAAGGTTAACCGGATCCAGCACGAGTTTTCGGCAACTCCTGGTCGGCACGTTGGAATAGGTGACCCGTCCGTCGGCATCGGCGCACTTGTAGATGTCCTGCGCGTCTGCTGGGGCTGCAGCAAGCAATGCCAGGGCGATCGAAATACACAGGTCTTGCGCTTTCATTGCTGTTGTGTTCCCTCGTCACGAGCAGTCCGTGGTTGCAGATGCCTACAATCCTGCCGGATCGGTATGCAGCAGGATTGTAACGGATGACCGAAGCCAATACTAACGCGCGAGGAGGGCGATCGGTAGACAAAAAAAGGACGGGCAGGCCCGTCCTCTTGTTTGCGCCGGGGGTTCAGCAGCTGTAATACAGTTCGAACTCGACCGGGTGGGTGGTCATGCGAACCTTGTTGACCTCGTCCATCTTCAACTCGAGAAAGGCGTCGATCCAGTCGTTGGAAAAAACGCCGCCACGGGTCAGGAAGTCACGATCCTTGTCGAGCGAGGCAAGGGCTTCCTCGAGGCTGGCACAAACGGTTGGAATCTTGGCATCCTCTTCCGGCGGCAGATCGTAGAGGTTCTTGTCTGCCGGATCACCCGGGTGAATCCGGTTCTGGATGCCATCGAGGCCGGCCATCAGCAGCGCCGAGAAGCACAGATAGGGATTGGCGATCGGATCCGGAAAGCGCGTTTCTATGCGCCTTGCCTTGTCGGAAGCCACATGCGGTACGCGGATCGAGGCCGAACGGTTCTTTGCCGAGTAGGCCAGTTTGACCGGCGCTTCGTAGTGCGGCACCAGGCGCTTGTACGAGTTGGTACCAGGGTTGGTAATTGCGTTCAGCGCCTTGGCGTGCTTGATGATCCCGCCAATGTAGAACAGCGCCATCTCCGACAGACCGGCGTAGCCGTTGCCGGCAAAGAGGTTCTTGCCATCCTTCCAGATCGACTGATGGACGTGCATGCCCGAACCGTTGTCGCCGACGATAGGCTTCGGCATGAAGGTCGCCGTCTTGCCGTACTGGTGCGCAACGTTGTGTACCACGTACTTGAGAATCTGCGTCCAGTCGGCACGCTTGACCAGCGTGCTGAACAGGGTTCCGATCTCGCACTGACCCGCAGTCGCCACTTCGTGGTGATGTACTTCCACCGGCACCCCGGCAGCCTCCAGCGTCAGAACCATCGCTGAACGGATGTCGTGCAGGCTATCGACCGGTGGCACGGGGAAGTAGCCGCCCTTGACTCCCGGACGGTGACCGGTTCCACCCTCACCCTCGGACTTTTCACCACTCGTCCAGGCGGCTTCCTGCGAATAGATCTTCAGCGTGCAGCCCGACATGTCGACGCTCCACGAGACCGAATCGAAAATGAAGAACTCGGGTTCCGGTCCAAAGTAGGCTGTATCGCCAATGCCGCAAGACTTGAGGTAAGCCTCGGCACGCTTGGCAATCGACCGCGGGTCACGGTCGTAGCCGCGTCCGTCAGCCGGGTCGACGACGTCGCAGGTGATGACCACCGTCGTCTCATCGAAGAAGGGGTCAATGTAGGCCGTGCTCGGATCAGGCATCAACTGCATGTCCGAGGCTTGAATCCCTTTCCAGCCGGCGATCGACGAACCATCGAAAGCGTGGCCATTCTCGAACTTGTCTTCGTCGAAAGCGCTGACCGGCACCGTCACGTGCTGTTCCTTGCCGCGGGTATCGGTGAAGCGGAAGTCCACGAACTTCGCCTCGTTTTCCTTGACCATCTTGATTACGTCTTGCGGGCTTGCCATTGCAGAGTCTCCTGAACAGGTGCCGGTACGAGCGGCGACAGTAGAAAATAGGTGCGCGGGGGGTACTAGCAGAAAACGTGCCAATCCATGCCCTGCTGGCTGTTCATTGTGCCACAAGGCTCTGGAGCATTCTCCAGCATTTTACGCCGCACCACGGCGGTGCGGTCGGCGGCGCTGTGCACCAAGGGGGTGCGTCCCGGCTGCTGGTTGTCGGGCTGCTACGCGCTGCGAACGAAACAAGTGATTTATACTCTCAGTTCCTCAAGACATCCTTCGACAGGCCCTCGGAACCCATGGGAAGATTGACCGACCTGCTGCAACTCGCCCAGGAACGTGGGCAAGAACTCGGCCTGCCCTATGCGGGAGCCCTGACGCCGCAGGAGGCGTACGAGGTCTGGCAGCTGGCGCCCGGCGCGAAGCTGGTTGACGTACGCACGCACGCCGAGCGGGATTGGGTTGGGCGCATCCCCGGTGCCATTGAGATCGAGTGGATGAGCTACCCTGATGGCGTCCCCAATGCCTATTTTCTGACCGAGCTGAAACAACAGGTCGATCGTGAAGCGCTGCTGCTGTTCATCTGCCGCAGCGGCGTGCGCTCGCACCACGCTGCCGCGCTGGCCCGTGAGGCAGTGCAACGCGAATGCTACAACGTGCTCGAAGGTTTTGAAGGTGACCTGGATGCCAATGGCCAGCGCGGGAGGATTGGTGGCTGGCGTCTTGCCGGCTTGCCATGGCATAACTGAACCTTCTGGTTGCCCGCCCGGGCTCCTTTGACATCGATTCGAGTCTCACCACATGCAAACTGCGACCATCAGCTTCGACAAGTTCAACCAGTTGCAGGACGACGCCTGTCATCAGCGCATTCGCACGGCTCGCGAGCGGCTCGGCAAGGAAGCCGTGCTGCTCTGCCACCACTATCAACGCGCGGATGTCTATCAGTATGCCGATCTTACGGGTGACTCCCTGAAGCTTTCGCGCCTGGCCTCGCAAACCGATTCGCGGTATATCGTCTTCTGCGGCGTGCATTTCATGGCCGAAGTCGCCGACATCATGTCAAAGCCGGAGCAGATGGCGATCTTGCCCGACTTGGCAGCCGGCTGTTCGATGGCCGACATGGCCAATCTGGCCAAGGTTGAGCGCTGTTGGCGCGAGCTCGGCGAGGCAATCGACGTGGACCAGCAGGTGACGCCGGTGACCTACATCAACTCGGCAGCCGATCTCAAAGCCTTTTGTGGTGCCCGGGGCGGCATCGTCTGCACCTCGTCGAATGCCGGAACGATTGCTGCCTGGGCCTTTGCCCGTCGCGAGAAGATCCTTTTCTTTCCTGATCAGCATCTGGGGCGCTGGACCGGGGCCCAGATGGGTATCCCGCTCGATGAGATGATGGTCTGGGATCCCGACCTCGAGATGGGCGGCCTCACAGCCGAGCAAATCCGGCGGGCCAGATTGCTGCTCTGGAAGGGTCATTGCTCGGTTCATCAGATGTTCCAGCCGTCGCATATCCTGCGTTTTCGCAATCAGCATCCCGACGGCCTGGTGATCTCCCACCCCGAATGCAGCTTCGAAGTCTGCCGGCAGTCGGATTTCGTTGGCTCGACCGAACATATCGTGAGGACGATCAAGGAGGCGAAGCCGAACACCCGCTGGCTGGTCGGTACCGAGCTCAACCTGGTCAACCGTCTCGCCGAAGAAGTCCGGCACGAGGGCAAGATCGTGCAGTTCATGGCACCGACCGTCTGCATGTGCTCGACGATGCAGCGGATCGACCCGCAGCATCTGGCGTGGACGCTGGAGAATCTGGCTGATGGTACGGTCGTCAACCAGATCAGGGTTCCCGAGCACGAGCGGGATCTCGCCAAGCTGGCGCTGGAAAGAATGCTTGCCGTATCATGAGTCAGGATAGCGTGTGCCGCTTCCTCTTCGACGACCTCGACATTTGTGGCGCCGTCGTCAGCTTGGGGGCGGTATGGCGCAAAATGCTCGAGAATCGCGCCTACCCCGAGCCGGTTGCCCGGCTCCTCGGGGAAATGAGTGCGACGACGCTCCTCCTCGGCGGCAACCTGAAACAGCCTGGGCGACTGACGATCCAGTTGCGCGGCAACGGCCCGGTATCGCTGATGGTCATCGACTGCAATGAACAGCTGCAGATTCGCGGCATGGCCAGGTGTGAGGCGCAGCCTGAAAGCAAGTCGCTGCGGGAACTGCTTGGCCACGGCCATCTGCAGCTCTCGCTTGACATGCGGTCGATGCGTGAGCCCTACCAGAGCATCGTGCCACTCGACGGCGAGAACGTTGCCGAAGTCTTTGAGCACTACCTTCGGCAGTCGGATCAGTTGCCAACCCGTTTCTTTCTGGCGGCTTCATCCGAGGCAGCTGCCGGCCTCCTTCTGCAGAAGCTTCCCGCCGCCGATCCGTGCGACCCGGATGGCTGGGCACGCGTCGAAGCGCTGGCTGCGACCGTGAAGGCCTCGGAGCTTCTCAGCCTGCCAGCGGCAGACTTGTTGCTGCGGCTTTTTCACGAGGAGGCCGTTCGCCTTTTTCCGGCCAGGACAGTCATTCACAATTGCCCTGAGGACTGGGAAAAGGTGCGCTCAATGCTGCGCTCGCTGGGCCCCGCCGAGGTTTATGCCGCGCTGCGGGAGCATGACGAGGTGGTCATCAAGGATGACCTGTGCAATCGTGACTACCGTTTTGATGCGCAGGCCATAGACGAACTCTTTCGCGATTTCGTGTCCGCTAATCCACCGACGCTTCATTGATCGTTGCAGGTAAGCCACGTTGGCGACTTGAATCCTGTCAGAGCACCTTGCCCGGATTCATCAGGCCCAGCGGATCAAGGGTCCGCTTGATTGCTCGCATCAGCGCGATCTCCACCGGGCTCTTGTAGCGTAGCAGTTCCTCGCGCTTCAGCTGTCCGATACCGTGTTCGGCACTGATGCTGCCGCCCATTTCATCGACCAGGTCGTGCACGATGCGATTGACTTCCGGCTGTGCAGCCAGGAAAGCCGCGTTCTCGCCGGCTGCCGATTTCGATTGGTTGTAATGGAGATTGCCATCACCGACGTGGCCGAAGGTGACAATCCGAATCTCCGGGAAAGCCTGCGAGAGCGCCCGGTCGGCGCGCTCGACGAACTCCGGAATGCGCGAGATCGGCAATGACACATCGTGCTTGATGCTCAGGCCTTCGATCTTCTGTGCCTCGCCGATGTTCTCCCGCAGAGCCCACAGACGTTTGGTCTGCTCGCCGCTTTGCGCCAGGACCACGTCGCTGATCACGAGGTCTTCTAGCGCGGCGCTGAGAAATGCCGTCAGCGCTTCATGCAAGGCCTCATCGTCGCCGCTGCCGGACAATTCGATCAACAGGTGCCACGGGCTTGCCGAGAGGGCGGGGTGTGCCCCCGGAATGTGCTTGCGAACCAGGCCAAGAGCGCTGTCGGAAACCAGTTCGCAGGCGGTCAATGACGGACCGAAATGCGCCTGTAGATCAGCCAGCAGATGCACCGCTGCCGCTGGCGACGCGATTGCCAGCCAGGCAGTCGCCATTGCCCGTGGCAGGGGGAAAAGCTTGAGTACGGCAGCGGTAATGATGCCAAGAGTCCCCTCGGCGCCGATGAACAGGTGCTTCAGGTCGTAGCCAGTGTTGTCCTTGCGCAAGCCGCGCAGGCCATCCCAGATCTCGCCGCTGGGCAGCACGACTTCCAGACCGAGGGTCAGTTCACGCGCGTTGCCATAACGCAGAACCTGCACACCGCCCGCGTTGGTGGACAGATTGCCGCCAATCTGACAGCTTCCCTCGGCAGCCAGTGACAACGGAAACAGTCGCTGCGCCTCGGCGGCCGCATCCCGAATAGTCTGCAGCACGCAACCGGCCTCGACAGTCATCGCATTATTGGCGGGATCAATTGCCCGTACGCGCTTCAGCCTGGACAGGCTGATGACCACCGACTGTCCCTCGGGACCTGGCGTTGCCGCACCACAAAGGCTGGTGTTGCCGCCCTGCGGGACTATCGCCACGCCCGCCTGCGTGCACGCGTGGACCACTGCCGAGACCGCTGCCGTGGTTGCCGGGCGCACAACGCAGATGGCGGCACCGCGATATCGACCGCGCCAGTCGGCAAGGTAGGACGACATGGCTTCGGCGGTCGCCAACACGTTGTCCGCGCCAACGTGTTGGCCAAGGGTGCTGATCAGATCGGCCTTGTTCATGGGCGACTATGCCCGCCGCGCGGGTGCGTGGCACAATGGCCGTGCTTTCGCCTTGACAGAACCAGCGTGCACCGGAGAGACTGCCGTGGCACTGAGGCCGGTTGCCGGGGGAGAGAACGTTTCATGGTCGCAGGGTCTTTGATAAATGCCGCATTTGGTGCGAAGATTCGGGGCATCTTAATGCCTTTCCGGCTTGCCGGCATTTGATCTTGCAATTCCCGTTGGCAGCGGTCAGAACACTAGAACACATGCCCATCCGCTGAATGTCATGAGAAGCACCTTTCGCTCCGTTCACTGCCGACCTTGCGGCGGCCGCTCGACCTGGCAAATCGTCATCCTGTGCCAGCGGAAACTCTCATGAGCCCAGACGCGAGGCTGGTTGCCGACATCGGCGGCACTCGTGCCCGCTTTGCCTTGCTCGACCGGACTGGCTCTCCCGGCTTGGTGCGCATTCTTGCCGTGAGCGATTTTCCGGGGCCGGTGGAGGCGATTCAAACCTACCTTGACGAGGTTGGCGCCCCGGCTTTGCAGGCAGCGGCTATTGCGCTCGCGGCACCAATCCATGGTGAGGTGGTGCGGTTGACCAATGCTGCCTGGAGTTTCTCGCGCGACCAGCTCAAGTCGAGGCTCGGGCTGCGCCGGGTGCTGCTGCTCAACGATTTCACGGCCCTGGCCCTGTCGCTACCGCACCTTGGCTCAGCAGACCTGCGTCAGGTTGGCGCCGGCACCTCGGTCGAACTGGCTGCGAAGGCGGTACTCGGGCCAGGAACCGGCCTGGGTGTCTCCGGGGTTCTGTTTCATCGGGGTTGCTGGCTGGCGCTGAGCGGCGAAGGCGGTCACTGTTCGCTGGCCCCCACCGATGCACGAGAGTCGGCAATCCTTGCCCTGGCCTGGCGCGAACTTGGCCATGTGTCGGCCGAGCGCCTCCTTTCCGGCAGCGGCTTGCCGCTGCTGAATCGTCTGGTGGCCGCAGTAGACGGCCGCCGCGAGGAGCCGTTGTCGACAGCCGAGATCGTCTCCCGTGCGCTGTCCCGGCAGGACGTCCAGTGCCAGGCAGTGATCGAAACATTCTGCGCGATGCTCGGCTCAATGGCAGGAAATCTTGCGCTGACACTCGGCGCCCAGGGTGGCGTCTATGTTGGCGGTGGTATCATTCCAAGGCTGGGGGAACTGTTTGATCACTCACCTTTTCGTGTCCGTTTCGAGGCCAAGGGGCGTTTCGGATCCTACTTGGCGGCAATTCCGACCTATGTAATGCTTTCTCCTACGCCGGCCCTGCTTGGCGCTGCCCATGCCCTGGCCGAGAGCGAGGGTTATCCATGAACTTTACTGGAGTATCAGCCTGATGTCCGATGCCGCTCAACCCTGTCCCGAAAGCGAACAACTGCGCGCCGAAATCGAGCACAAACTTCTCGGCACGGTCGCTGCCGAGCCTTCCAGAGCCACCAGGGCGGATCTCTATCAGGCGCTTTCGCAGGTGGCGCGCGAGCAGCTGGCACAGCGCTGGGTGAACACGCAGAATGCGGATCGCGACAGCAAGGCACGGCGTGTCTATTACCTGTCGATGGAATTCCTGATCGGTCGCGCGATGAACAATGCCTTGTCCGCACTCGATCTTCGTGACCAGGCGGCAGCTGTGTTCACTGCACCGGGGCCGTCAGTCGACGAGGTGATGGAATGTGAACCCGATGCGGCGCTCGGCAATGGCGGTCTGGGCAGGCTGGCGGCCTGCTTCCTCGATTCTATGGCGACGCTCGGGCTTCCCTCCTGGGGTTATGGCGTCCGCTACGAGTACGGCATGTTCGCACAGTCGATCCTCAATGGACAACAGGTTGAAAAGCCGGAAGCCTGGCTGCAGGATCGTTCGCCATGGGAATTCCCGCGCGCCAACAAGCATCACACCGTGCGCTTCGGTGGTACCTGCGAACACCATGGCGAGTGGGCCGAATGGCACGCCGCCGATTCGGTGGAAGCCAAGGCTTTCGACTACGTGATCCCCGGTCATGGCACCGATCGGGTCAGTACCCTGCGGCTGTGGAAGGCGGCGGCGCCATCGGAGATCGACCTCGGTGCCTTCAATACCGGCGACTACCAGCGCGCCGCCGAGTTCAAGAACCGCTTCGAAAACATCTCCTGGGTCCTCTACCCCAACGACAGCACCGCTGCTGGTCGCGAACTGCGTCTACGCCAGGAGTATTTCTTCGTCTCGGCATCGATGCAGGACATCCTGGAGCGTCACCACGGGGAGCACGGAACCTTCGACAATCTGGCCGAGCAGGTGGCGATCCATCTCAACGATACCCACCCGGCGATTGGCGTTGCCGAGTTGATGCGCCTGCTGGTTGACGAGCACGGCATGACCTGGGCAGCGGCCTGGGACCAATGCCGTCGGATTTTCTCCTACACCAATCACACACTGATGCCGGAGGCGCTTGAGACCTGGAAGGTTTCGCTGATCCAGCGTGTACTGCCACGCCACATCCTGATCATCTACCGTATCAACCAGGAGTTTCTCGACGAGGTCATCCGGCTCTACCCCGGAGATATCGACCTGATGCGGCGAGTGTCGCTGATCGACGACGGCGGCGGCCACGACAAGGACAAGCGCGTGCGCATGGCGCACCTGTGCATCGTCGGCAGTCACCGCGTCAACGGCGTTTCGCAACTGCATTCGGACCTGATGGTACAGACCATCTTTGCCGATTTTGCCAGCCTCTACCCGGAGCGGTTCCACAACAAGACCAACGGCGTCACCCCACGACGCTGGTTGGCACAATCCAACCCTGCGCTCTCCGGTCTACTCGACGAGCGCCTCGGCGGCAGGGACTGGCGTCTGCATCTGGACCGTTTGCACGATCTGCGGGCCAGCGCTGACGACGCCGGTTTCCGTACCGCGTTTGCGGCGGCCAAACGTGGCAACAAGGTGCGTCTGGCCAATTACGTTGCCCGTGAAGTGGGCATCACCCTGAACCCGGACAGCCTGTTCGACGTGCAGGTCAAACGGATCCACGAGTACAAGCGGCAGTTGCTCAACGTGTTGCACGTCATCACGCGCTACAACGCACTGCTGGACGGCTCAGCCACGAATTACGCGCCGCGCAGCGTGATTTTCGCCGGCAAGGCGGCATCGTCGTATCACATGGCCAAGCAGGTGATCCGCCTGATTCACGACGTCGCCGCAGTCGTGAACAACAATCCGCGGACCCGCGAGCTGTTGCAGGTCGTCTTCATTCCCAACTATGGCGTTTCCGTCGCCGAGCTGATCATGCCGGCGGCCAATCTGTCAGAGCAGATTTCGACCGCTGGCACCGAAGCCTCGGGTACCGGCAACATGAAGCTCTCGCTCAACGGCGCACTGACCATCGGCACCGAGGATGGTGCCAACATCGAGATTCGGGATAACGTGGGCGCCGAGAATATTTTCATCTTTGGCAACAACACCGCTCAGGTCAATGCGATCAGGGCGGCTGGCCATCAGCCGATGGCTCTGTACCAGAACGATCCTGCCCTCAAGGAGGCGCTTGACCGGATTGACAGTGGTTTCTTCTCGCCCGGCGAACGGCCGCGTTACCATGACATCTTCAACAGCCTGCTGCATTACGGCGACCACTACCTCTTGCTGGCCGACTATGCGGACTACGTTGCCGCTCAAGCGCGAGTTGATGCCCTCTATCTGACGCCCGACGAATGGCAGCGCAAGGCCATTTTGAATGTCGCCGGGATGGGTCCTTTCTCCGCCGACCGGACCATCAGTGACTATGCCAAAGACACTTGGAACCTAAGTGCACACTCTACCTGAGGAAGTCTCAAATGCTTGACCATTCAGAAATCATTGCCCTTTGCCGGGCACAGCACGGTGACCCCTACGCCGTTCTTGGAATGCACACCGACCCCGACGGAGGACTTTGGGTTCGCAGCCTGCAACCGGGCGCGCGGTCGGTCGCCGTCCTCGAGGCCAAGACCGGGAAGCAGATTGCCGAGCTGGCGCAAGTCGAGGTCAAAGGAGTGGAAGGCTTCTTCGAGGGGATCATGCCCCGCCGTCGGAACAGTTTTCCCTATCGCCTGCGGATCACCTGGGAACACGGAGTACAGGAGACCGATGATCCGTATCGTTTCTCGACCGTGCTCGGCGAAATGGACGTCTGGCTGCTCGCCGAAGGCTCGCACCTGCGGCCCTTCGAGCGTCTCGGAGCGCACCTGTGCGAGATCGATGGTGTGCCAGGCACAGCCTTCGCAGTGTGGGCGCCGGACGCGCAGCGGGTCAGCGTCGTCGGCGATTTCAACACCTGGGACGGTCGTCGCCACCCGATGCGCCTGCGCCGGGAGTGCGGTGTATGGGAGATCTTTCTCCCGGGGGTGACCGCCGGCGCCCGCTACAAGTTCGAGATTCGGGCTCGCGATGGTTATCTGCTGCCGCTCAAGGCCGACCCCTATGGCTTCCAGGCCGAAATGCGTCCATCGACGGCCTCGATCGTCTGCGCCTTGCCGCCACCCGTCGAACCCGTGGCTGTGCCGGCTGGCGACGAGCTGGGCGCGCCGCTATCGGTCTACGAGGTGCATCTGGCCTCATGGCGGCGGGCCGACGATGGCGGCTTTCCTGACTGGCAGCGGATCGCCGACACGCTGATCCCTTACGTGGTCGATCTGGGCTTCACGCATCTGGAGCTGTTGCCGATCTCGGAGCACCCCTTCGACGGATCCTGGGGCTATCAGCCGCTCGGCCTTTACTCGCCCACCGCGCGTCATGGCAACCCGACCGGTTTTCGCGAATTCGTCGCCGCCTGTCACGCGGCTGGCCTGCGCGTGCTGGTCGACTGGGTGCCAGCGCATTTCCCGACGGACGAACACGGCCTCGGCCGCTTCGACGGCACAGCCCTCTATGAGCACGCCGATCCGCGGGAGGGCATGCACCAGGACTGGGGTACGCTGATCTACAACTTTGGCCGTCGCGAAGTCAGCAACTACCTGATCGGCAATGCCCTCTTCTGGATCGAACGTTACGGCATCGACGGCCTGCGGGTCGATGCCGTCGCCTCGATGCTCTACCGCGACTATAGCCGCGAGGAAGGACAATGGCTACCGAACGTGCATGGCGGTCGCGAGAACCTGGAGGCCGTCGCTTTCCTGCGCCGGACGAACGAGGTCCTTGGCCAGGAGCATCCAAGCGCCGCCACCTATGCCGAGGAGTCGACCGCCTGGCCGATGGTCAGTCGTCCGCCGGAAATGGGTGGCCTTGGTTTCCACTACAAGTGGAACATGGGGTGGATGCACGACGTTCTCGACTATATGGCCAAGGATCCGGTGCATCGCAGGTATCACCACAACCAGCTCAGCTTCGGCATGATGTACGCCTACACAGAAAACTTCATTCTGCCGCTGTCGCACGATGAGGTGGTTCACGGCAAGGGCTCGTTGATCAGCAAGATGGCCGGCGACTACTGGCAGAAGTTCGCCAACCTGCGTGCGCTGTATGGCTACATGTGGGCCCATCCAGGCAAGAAGCTGCTGTTCATGGGCGGCGAAATCGGCCAATGGAACGAGTGGAACCACGATGCTTCGCTCGACTGGGGGCTGCTTGACTTCCCGCTGCACGCTGGCGTGCGCGACCTGATCCGCGATCTCAACCGTATCTACCGGAGCAATCCGGCGCTGCATCAGGTCGATTTCGAGCCAGCCGGCTTCGAGTGGATCGCCGCCGATGATGCGGAATGTTCGGTCGTCGCCTTCGTGCGCTGGGCGCGTGATCGCTCGCGCGCCATCCTCTACGTCGGCAACTTTACGCCCGTGGTTCGCCATGGCTACCGGATCGGCGTACCGATGCCCGGTATCTACCAAGAGCGGCTCAATACCGATTCGCAGCATTACGGGGGCAGCAACGTCGGCAACGGGTTTGAGCCGATCCATGCGGAGCAGGTTTCCGCGCACGGGCGCGAATGGTCACTTGCTCTGACGCTGCCGCCGCTCGCAGCGCTGTATCTCGAATGGATACCGTGATCGACGGCGCGGGTCTCGAAGCCGGGCGGCCCTGGCCGCTTGGCGCCCACTGGGATGGCCGGGGAGTGAACTTCGCGCTTTTTTCGGCGCATGCCGAGGCCGTCGATTTGTGCATTCTCGAAGGCAGGCAGATGCGCGTGTTGCCCCTGCGCGAGTGCAGCGACCAGGTCTGGCACGGCTACCTCGGCGGCGCAGTGCCCGGCCTGCGCTACGCCTACCGGGTGCATGGTCCGAATGCGCCGGAACTGGGCCACCGCTTCGATGGCCAGCGCCTGCTGCTCGACCCCTACGCGCGCGAGGTGGCAGGTCGTTTTTCCTGGGCGGCACCGGATGACCCGGTACACTGTCTGACGGCCGCTGTCGTTGACGAAGCGTTCGACTGGGGTGGCGATGCCCAGTTGGCGATACCCTGGGCGGACACGGTACTCTATGAAGTTCATGTCAAGGGAATCAGCTGCCAGCACCCCGGGGTTCCCGAAGTCCTGCGCGGCACCTACGCCGGTCTCGCCGCGCCGGCGATGATCGAGCACTACCGGCGGCTCGGGGTGACCGCTCTCAGCCTGCTGCCGGTACACCACTTCCTCGACGAGCAACGGCTTGTGAATGAAGGCCGCGTCAATTATTGGGGCTATAACTCGCTCGCCTTCTTCGCGCCGGAACCACGTTACGCCGCCCGGATTGGTGGGCAATCGGTGATTGTCGAGTTCAAGAGGATGGTGCGTGCGCTGCACGCTGCCGGCATCGAGGTCATTCTCGATGTCGTCTTCAATCACACGGCGGAGACGGACGAAGCGGGCCCGACCCTGTCGTTTCGCGGCATCGACAATCTGAGCTACTACCGACTGCGGGCCGGCAATCTCGCCAGCTACGAGAATTTCACGGGTTGCGGCAATACGCTCAATCTCGCCAATCCGCGGGTTCTGCAAATGGTGATGGATGCGCTGCGCTACTGGGTTGACGTCATGCACGTCGACGGCTTCCGCTTCGACCTAGCCGCCACACTGACCCGCGACAGCGCCTTTCTTGCCGCCAAGAGGCAGGATCCCTTGCTGCAGCGAGTCAAGCTGATCGCCGAGCCCTGGGACATTGGACCCGATGGTTATCATTTGGGCCGCTTTCTGCCTGGCTGGAGCGAATGGAATGACCGCTTCCGCGATGACGTGCGCGCCTTCTGGCTGACGGGCGGAGTGGGTGTCGCGGCGTTGGCGCAGCGGCTAGCCGGATCGAGTGAAGTGTTCCGTTTCGCTGGACGGGCGCCGCAGGCGGGCGTCAACTTCATCACCGCGCATGATGGCTTCACCTTGCGCGACTTGGTCAGCTATCAGGAGAAGCACAACGAGCTCAACGGCGAGGGTAATCGCGACGGGCACAGCCACAACCTCTCCTGGAACTGCGGGGAGGAGGGCGAGAGCCGCGATCCGGTCGTACTTGAAAGGCGGCGCCGCCTGCAGCGCGCGCTGCTGACGACCTTGATGATCGCCCAGGGCGTGCCCATGCTACAGAGTGGCGATGAGATCGGTCGAACGCAGGCGGGCAACAACAACGCCTATTGCCAGGACAATGCCATGACCTGGCTCGACTGGCGGAGTGCCGACGCCGATCTGACGGCTTTTGTCGCCGGGCTGATTGGCTTGCGACAGCGTTTTCGGCAACTGCGGCGCCGCCGCTGGCTGACTGGCGAGGGGAACGCTGACGGTCAACCCGATGTGGTCTGGTGGCATCCCGCAGGACGGCCGATGCGGGTTGCCGACTGGCAGTCGAAAAAGCTGGGTGCATTTGCCATGCAGCTCGCCCCGGACACGCCAGCCGCAGGCCAAGCAGGGGACAGCGGAACCTTGCTTTGCCTGATCAACCGCGACGAAATCCCGGTGCCCTTTCTGCTTCCGGCCGGTATCTGGGAGCAAGTTTGCGACAGCAGCGCGGACCCCGCTTTCGCCAGCTGTCGACGCGAGAAGACGACTCCGGTCGCGGCGCGTAGCGTGCAAATCCTCAGTCGGGAATGACCTGCCGAAGCGCGCCGCCGACAGCAATCGCGACCCTGACCGGTCGATGAGCTGCGGCAGGCCGGCGCTTTCACATTAAAATGAATCTTGTTCAGTCAAAGTGGTTTCTCTTATGTACGTGATCGCACCGAGTATCCTTTCTGCCAACTTTGCCCGGCTTGGCGAAGAGGTAGTGAATGTCATTGCCGCCGGTGCCGACTGGATCCATTTCGACGTGATGGACAACCATTACGTGCCCAATCTGACGATTGGCCCCCTGATCTGTGAGGCAATCCGCCCGCTGACGCGGGCGCCGATTGACGTGCATCTGATGGTCCGGCCGGTCGATCGCATCGTTCCGGATTTCGCGAAGGCCGGCGCAACTATCATCACCTTTCACCCGGAAGCGTCCGATCACGTCGACCGCACGCTCGCGCTGATCCGGGAGAACGGCTGTCAGGCCGGTCTCGTGTTCAACCCGGCGACGCCGCTCGAGTACCTTGATTACGTGATGGACAAGCTGGATATCATCCTGCTGATGAGTGTCAATCCCGGTTTTGGCGGGCAAAAATTCATTTCGTCAACGCTGACCAAGCTCAAGGCCGCACGGGCCAGAATAGATGCCTACGAGCGTGCCAGCGGGCGGCGAATCCGACTGCAGGTCGACGGCGGAGTCAAGGTCGATAACATTGCCGAGATCGCACGCGCCGGTGCCGATGCTTTTGTCGCCGGTTCGGCGGTCTACGGCGCTGGCAGGGACACCGACACCAACCGCTACGACAGCATCATCGCTGCGCTGCGCGCGCAGCTGGCGGTGCCGTGATGCCGACACCGCTCGCCGTCCGCGCCGTGCTGATCGATCTCGACGGCACGCTGCTGGATACCGTGCTCGATCTGCACGCCGCTGCAAACGCCATGCTGCGCGACCTCGGGCGCCGCGAAGTCTCGGTCGAATCGATTCGCAGTTATGTCGGGCGCGGCATTGCCAATCTGGTCAAGCGGGTGCTGGCTGGGTCGATGGAAGCCGCCGACGATGCTGCACCCCCCCCTCCGGAGGCGCTGGCCAGCTTCAAGCGGCACTACAGCACCGAGAACGGTCGCAATGCTGCCCTTTTCCCGGGTGTCCTCGAGGGTCTTGAAGCACTCAAGGTTCTCGACCTGCCACTTGGCGTCATCACCAACAAGGCGGAGGCTTTCACCCTCCCGCTGCTGCAGCGTACCGGTCTGTTTCCCTATTTCGACGTGATCGTCAGCGGCGACGTGTTGCCGCGTCTGAAACCTGACCCGATGCCCCTGCTCTGGGCCAGCGGCCGCCTCGGTGTGTCGCCGGTCGACGTGCTGATGATTGGCGATTCGGTGCACGACTTTCACGCCGGGCGGGCTGCCGGCTGCCACGTCTTTCTGGTGCCATACGGTTACAACGAGGGCCGTGATGTTCGTGATCTCGCTTGTGATGGTATAGTCCCGACCCTCGCCGAAGCGGCGCAACGCCTGATTCACGCATGACCTTGCTCCACCACACACTGCCCTCGCCGCCCGCCTGCCGGGCCGAGTCTGGGCGCTGGCGACGCCTGCGCCCGTAGGCTGCCTCGTCGCAGTCCCGCCCCGGGTGTGCATTGGCAGGGCGCACATCCGTTCTCGCAGTGCTTTCTTGTGGAGTTCCGATGACCGAAGCTTATTTCAATCGTTTGGCCGCCGAAGGCTACAATCGTATCCCGGTGATTCTCGAAACCTTCGCTGATCTCGACACGCCGCTGTCGATCTATCTGAAGCTGGCCAACAACCCCTACAGCTATCTCCTGGAATCAGTGCAGGGCGGCGAGCGTTTTGGTCGTTACTCGATCATCGGCCTTGCCAGCCCGACCCGGATTGTCATCAATGCGCATCAGGTACTGGTGCTGAACGGCAATCGCATTGCCGAACGTGAAGACGATACCAACCCGCTCGACTTCATCGGCAAGTACATGAAGCGCTTTCGTGCCGCTCCGACCACCGGCTTGCCGCGGTTCTGTGGTGGGCTGGTCGGCTGTTTCGGCTATGACACCGTCCGCTATATCGAAACCCGGCTGACGCGCTCGCAGAAAGCCGATGATCTCGGAATTCCCGACATCCTGCTGCTGCTTTCCGAGGAAATTGCGGTGGTGGACAACCTCTCGGGAAAACTGACCCTGGTCGTCTATGCTGAGCCCGGGGTTCCCGGCGCCTACCAGAAGGCTCAGACCCGACTGCGGGAACTGCTTGCCAGGCTGCGCGAATCGGTCGCAATTCCGCCCGAGACACCGCATTCTTCGCAACCGGCGACGTCGATGTTTGGTGAGGCACAATTCCGACAGGCGGTGATCAAGGCCAAGCGTTACATCACCGAGGGCGACATCATGCAGGTTGTCCTGTCACAGCGCATGAGCAAGCCGCTCGTGGCCAGCCCGATGGCGCTGTACCGCTCTTTGCGCTCGCTGAATCCGTCGCCGTACATGTTCTATTTCGACTTCGAAGACTTTCACGTCGTTGGCGCTTCGCCGGAAATCCTTGTCCGTCTTGAAGGCGACACCGTCACCGTGCGACCGATCGCCGGCACCCGTCGGCGGGGGGTCTCTTTTGACGAGGATCAGGCCCTCGCTTCCGAGTTGCTGGCCGACGAGAAGGAACGTGCAGAGCACGTTCAGCTCCTCGACCTCGGTCGCAACGACGCCGGCCGCGTCGCTCGCGTTGGTACCATCAAGCTCACCGAAAACATGATCGTCGAGCGCTACTCGCACGTGATGCACATCGTTTCGAATGTCGAGGCCAAGCTGCGGCCCGGGCTTGACGCGCTCGATGTGCTGAAGGCCACTTTTCCTGCCGGAACCGTCTCCGGCGCGCCAAAGGTGCGGGCGATGGAGATCATCGACGAACTTGAACCGGTCAAGCGCGGCATCTACGCCGGTGCGGTCGGTTACCTCGGCTTCAACGGTGATATGGACCTGGCGATCGCGATTCGTACGGCCATCGTCAAGGACGGCCACCTGCATGTACAGGCCGGCGCCGGCATCGTTGCCGATTCAGACCCGGCCGCCGAGTGGCAGGAAACGCAGAACAAGGCCCTTGCCGTGCTGCGTGCGGCCGAACTGGCCGAGCACGGTCTCGACACACGCTTTTGAGCCTGTAGCCGATCACTCGTCCGCGGAGCCGGTCAAAGGCACGAAAGCGACCGGCAGAATCCGCCGTTCCTCAGTCCGGCCTTGAGCGTCCTTGCTGATCGTCAACAGATCCTGCCCAAAGTGCTGCCTGCCAACCGGAATCACAAGTGTTCCCCCGGGCTTTAGTTGCTCGATCAATGCCGGAGGAACTTCGGGAGCTGCCGCGGTGACGACGATTGCGTCGTAAGGGGCATGCTCGGGCCAGCCGAAGCGACCGTTACCCGTACGTACCTCGACGTTGTCGTAGCCTAGCCGCTGCAAATGCTGGCGCGCGTGCTCGGCGAGTGCCTCGATGATCTCCAGCGAGTAGACCTGCTTCACTAGCCGGGACAGAATGGCTGCCTGGTAGCCGGAACCGGTGCCGACTTCAAGAATGACGTCTTCCGGTCCAGGCTGGATCAGGTCGGTCATCAAGGCGACGATGTAAGGTTGCGAAATGGTTTGCCCATAACCGATTGGCAGCGGATGATTGGCATAGGCGCTTTCCTGCAGTTCATCCGGAACAAAAACGTGTCGCGGCACCGTGCGCAAGGCGTCAAACACCCGCTGTTGAAGCGCTGAGCGACCGGTCAGGTAACCGGTCGCACGCACCTCGTTCCGGATTTCATCAAGCAAACGATCCAAATCCTGCTGATCATCGCTGCGCATGCCCTACCCCTTGATCACTGGCCGATCTCGCTGGCAAGAATGCTTCGCCTTGGACGCGCGCGACGGTCGCGGACCTCTCTGTGGTCGCCAGCCGGATCCCGTCGCTTCACTGCGCGTTACCGTGACCAATGAACGCGCAACAAGGCCCCTTCCGGGTTGTAGTGGAATTCGAGTTGGCCCTGATAGGCATGGTGGACGGCTTCGCCAATCGCCCGTGCGAGGTGGATGTCGGTGGTGCTCACCCGCAAGCCGGTCTCGGATTCGTCGATCGCCATCACCCGCTTCAAAGGGTGCTCCGCTCGCTGACGCTCGGCCTCGTTGCGGACCAGATGCCCGATCTCCTCCCGGTGAGCCAGCAGGAAATCTCCCTCAAGGAAAACAAACCCTGCCGGGTAATGATCCTGCACACGCTGGCAGGCTGGGCAGCTGGCCTGATACGCGTCGGCTGGCGCCATGACTCCCCATTGCCAACGCCCATCGCGAAAGACTGCACCGCAATGCGTACAGATGGTCGGGTCGGGAAGCTTCCCCCGGGTCTTGTAGCTATCGTGCTCTGCTTCCTGCAGAAGGCGATCACGGCGAGCCGGATGAAAACCGGGAGGGATTGATCTGCTACTCATGACAAACTCCCTTGAAAAAAGTCGCATCAGCGACGCGCAAGCACTGTCGAGCAATCCCGTCTCGCTGCCCGTCTTCCCCGGACTGGGCGCAACGCCAGCAGAGGCCGGCAGCGAGCGGACCACAGATCCATCATAGGTCGTCGAAAGTACTCGTGCAGGGAAAATCAAGAAACCCTGACGTTCCTGAACTGCCAGGGATCGGATGGGTCGATGTCTTCCGGGAACAGGCGCGCGCGGCCGGCGAGTGGCGTCCAGTCGGTGTAGACGCCGACCAGGGGCCCGAGATAGGGCGTGCAGATCTCGAGGACACGTTCGAAATCCATCTCGTCCGGCTCGATCACCCCGCGCTTGGGATTCTCGATCGCCCAGATCATTCCGGCCAGCGCCGCCGAGGTCACCTGCAGGGTGGTCGCGCTGTTGTGTGGCGCCAGCCGCCTGGCGTCATCGACGCTCAGTTGCGAGCCATACCAGTACGCGTTCTTGCTGTGGCCCGCCAGCAGCACCCCCAACTCATCGATGCCGCCAGGCGAGATTTCGTCCATCAGGATGCGCTTCTTCTCTTGCCGGACGTAGTTCCGGCCACAGAACTCATGCGCTGACAGCAGTGCATCGTCGCAGGGGTGATAGGCATAGTGCACCGTTGGCCGATAGATCACCTCGCCGCCTCGGCGAAGGGTCAGGTAGTCGGCAATCGAAATCGACTCGCCATGCGTGATGGCAAAGCCGTGGAAAGGCCCGGCACGCGGCGTCCAGGTACGCACTCGCGTGGCGCACCCTGGCCGGATCAGGTAGATCGCCGCCTGCGAACCGGTCTGATGTCGCATCCCGTCATAAGGGAAATGACGCTCGTGCGAACCCCAGCCAAGTTCGCAGGGTTGCTGCGCCTCACTGATGAAGCCATCGACAGACCAGGTATTGACGAATTCGTTCGTCTGCTTGCGCAGCGTCGACACCTGGGTGTCGCGCTCCGCGATGTGAATCGTTCGCACGTCCAGGGAGCCGCTCAGATCCGCCCAGCCCTCGCGCGTCTCGCGCGGGCTGGCGGCCAGCCCTGTGGCGGCGGCAACATTCAACAATGCACGTTTGACGAAGTGCGACACCAGTCCCGGATTGGCGCCATGCGTCAGCACTGCGGTCGGTGAAGCGGACTGGCCCTTGCGCAGCGCCAGCGCCTCCTCGCGCAGCGCGTAGTTCGTCCGCGCCGCCGCCGGCACGGCCGGATTGCTGTAGCCGCCAGGCCATGGCTCGATGCTGGTATCCAGGTAGAGCGCGCCCTTTTCGCGGGCATAGCGGATCAACGCCACCGAGGCGACGTCGACCGAGACATTCAGCACGAAGTCGCCACGGCCGACCAGAGGATCGAGCACCTGGCGATAGTTGTCGGGGAGCAACGCCCTGGTGATGAAGCGGATGCCATACTCGGCCGCAATTTGCCGGCCAGCCTCGTCGGCGGACACGATCGTGATTGCCCCCGGCGCCATGCCAACATGTCGCAGCAGCAGGGGCAGCAGTCCCTGCCCAACGCAGCCGAAGCCAATGACGATCAGGCGCCGGGGCAAGTCGACATGAACTCTATGCGCGGCCATTTTCAATCGCCCGGGAAACCAGGTGCGCGCCTCCTCGCCGCGCTTTCCCTGATCGGCAGACACACGGCGGCGCTGTCCAGGCCGGAGCTTGTGGCCGAGTCATAGTGGCATTGCATGGCGCACGGCATCGTCCACATTCTCCAGGAAGACGAACTCGAGTCGGTCCTTCGCCTCCGCCGGTACTTCCGCGAGGTCCCGGCGGTTCCTGGCCGGCAACAGCACCCGCTGAATGCCGGCGCGCATCGCGGCGAGCACCTTGTCCTTGATTCCACCCACCGGCAGGACGAGTCCGCGCAGGCTGATCTCGCCGGTCATCGCGGTGTCGTTGCGGACCGGGCGGTCAACGAAAAGCGATGCCAGCGCGATGAACATCGCCACGCCGGCACTCGGACCATCCTTCGGGATCGCCCCCGCCGGCACGTGCACATGGACATTGCTCCTGTCGAAGCTGCCGGCATCGATGCCGAGGCTGGCCGCACGGGTTTTCACCAGCGTGAGCGCAGCCTGTGCCGACTCTTTCATCACGTCGCCGAGTTGCCCGGTCAGGATCAGCTTGCCGTCACCGGCTGTGCGGCTCGCTTCGATGAACAGGATGTCACCACCGACCGGCGTCCAAGCGAGTCCCGTGGCGACCCCGGCGAGGCCGGTGCGCAGCGCGACCTCGTTATCGTACTTGCCCGGCCCAAGTATCCGGGCCAGATCGCCCTCGTCGACGGTCATCGACTTTATCGCGCCCTCGGCAATCTCCACGGCGGCACGTCGGCACACCGCGCCAATCTCGCGCTCGAGCGAGCGCACACCGGCTTCTCGCGTGTAATCGCGAATGATCGCCTGCAACGCTGCCTGCGAAAACTCGATCTGCCCTTCCTTGAGGCCGTTCTGGGTGATCTGGCGTCCGACCAGATAGCGCCGCGCAATCTCCAGTTTTTCCTCCTGCGTGTAGCCGGGTAGCTGGATGATCTCCATGCGGTCACGCAGGGGCCCCGGGATGTTGTCCAGCACATTGGCCGTGGTGATGAACAGCATACGGGACAGGTCGTAAGGCAAGGCGAGATAGTTGTCGCGGAAGGTATCGTTCTGCTCCGGATCAAGGACTTCGAGCAGTGCCGCCGAGGGGTCACCCTGGATGCTTGCCCCCAGTTTGTCGATCTCGTCGAGCATCATCACGCAGCCCCTCGATCCGGCCTTGCGAATCGCCTGTATGATGTTGCCGGGCAAGGCGCCGATATAGGTCCGTCGATGGCCACGAATTTCGGCTTCATCGTGGACGCCGCCCAGCGAGGCGCGTACGAACTTGCGCCCCAGAGCCCGCGCGATTGACTGGCCAAGCGACGTCTTGCCGACCCCCGGCGGTCCGACAAAGCACAGAATGGGCCCGTGACCACTCGGGTTGAGCTTGCGCACGGCAAGAAACTCGATGATGCGCTTCTTGACCTGATCGAGGCCGAAGTGATCTGCATTGAGGATGCGTCGCGCTTCAGCGATTTCGATGCGATCCGGCTCAGGCGCTTTCCATGGCAACTCGACCAGCCAGTCGAGATACGCGCGTACCATCGAGTACTCCCCGGAACCGTCCGACATGCGCTCCAGGCGCTTCAGCTCTTTGTTTGCCTGCGTCGCCACCTCCTCGGGCATCTCGGCGTCGGCGATGGCCTTGCGCAGCGCCTCCATCTCAATGCTGTTGCCGGTTTCCCCCTCGCCCAGTTCCTTCTGGATCGACTTCAGCTGCTCGCGCAACAGGTATTCGCGCTGGCGCTGGTCCATGCTGGCCTTGGTGCGCTCGTCGAGCTCACGTGAAAGCCGCAGCACCTCGAGGCGACCGAGCAGGCAGTCCAGTACGACATCGAGCCGTTGCGTCAGATCCACCGTTTCGAGGACCCTCTGCCGATCGCTCAACTTCAGTTCCGTGACGCTCGCCACCAGGTCGGCCAGTGCCGCTGGCTGGCCGATGCTCTTCACGGCGCCGAGCAGCTCCTGTGAGACTTGCGGCAGATACTGCAGGACTTCGAGCGCGCGCTCGCGGAGCTGGATCATTCTGGCTTCAATCTGGCTGTCTGTCACCTCGGGCTCCTCGATTCGCCCGACGCGTGCCACTGGAAAAGGATACCCGGGCAGGTGCTCGGCGATCCGGAATCGCTGCAGCCCCTGGCAGACAATGACGTGCGTGTTGTCCGGCAGGGTCACGTAGCGGAGAATGTTGGCCACCGTACCGACCAGACAAAGATCATCCGGAGTCGGCACCTCGATCTCGGCATCACGCTGCAGGAGGATGCCCACCGGACGCTCCGTCTTTACGGCTTGTTGGGCTGCCAGGATCGACTGTTCGCGGCCGATGGTCAGCGGCAGGATCATGCCCGGAAATAGAACGACGTTGCGCATCGGCACGATGATCATTGCGTCGTCAGGGATCACGAAGACGCCGCTGTCGCTCTTGTCAGTGCGCATGCTCTTGTCCTTCACTGGAGGCGGCGCAGGACGAGCATCAGGCAGCCGTCCTCGAGGAACTGCTCGTGCAGGCGGTAGTTGCCCGGAGGTAGCGGAATCCGGCGCTCGAATCGCCCATAAGGAATCTCGAGCCGGTGGATGGCTGCACGCTGGAGCACCGACGGCATCGGCCGCTGACCACGCACCACCAGACCGGCATCATCGAGAACGACTTCGCATTGCCGCGAGCTGACGCCCGGCAGCGCGACCAGCAGCCTGAGTTCCTCGCCACTCTCATACAGATCAACCGCCGGCTCCCAGCAGGGCACCGAGTGCACGCTTTCGAGGGAAAAAAAACGACGCTGTACTTGCTCTGCGCCCTGCAGAAGGTCCAGCGCCTCAGCCCACATCCAGAAGCTCCGGTCACGAGGTCTCATCGGCTGCATCCTTTGCCATCAAACGGCGCTGGCCTAAGCGCCAGCAAGATAGTATAGCGCTGCGCGGCGAATTCCTTAGAAGACGCACTCGCACACACCGATCATCCCAGACTTCGGTTGGAGAAGCCGGGCCGGGTCGTCCCTGAGGCACTGGTCAGCCAGAGTAGGGCGGCAGGCGCATCACACCTTGCAAGCTGGTCCCTCGGGATCTGTGTAGGGGTAGGGGTAGGGGGTTCGGTCTGCGTAACGGCATGGTGCAGATTGCGCCAGGATTTCTGCTCTTGCGCCGGGCCACTCGAGGTCGATGCCAGCACGAGAAACACTGTCAAACTTGAGCCCACTTCTATCACGCGCGATAATGGCCAATCTTGCCGGTGCCCGGCATTACATGGTTCTCTGGCCAGCAGGCAATCAGGACCAGGACGCGCACAGAATTTCGCCAGTTTGCCGGCAGCGTGTGACAAGAAAGACGGGATAGACACTTTATGCTGCTGATGATTGACAACTACGACTCCTTCACCTACAACCTCGTACAGTACTTTGGCGAGCTGGGGCAGGAAGTCCGGGTATTTCGCAACGATGCCATATCCCTTCACGAGATCGCTCGCCTGCAGCCCGCTTTCCTGGTGATCTCACCTGGCCCGTGTGCGCCGACCCAGGCCGGCATCTCGCTGGCGGCGATTCGCGAGTTTGCCGGCAGAATTCCTTTGCTCGGGGTGTGCCTCGGGCATCAGGCGATCGGTGAGGCGTTCGGCGGCCGCGTCGTGCACGCGCAGAAGCTGATGCACGGCAAAGTCTCGCCGGTGCATCACGGGGAGGAGGGTGTCTTCCGCGGGCTGCCGAATCCGCTGACCTGTACGCGCTACCATTCACTGGCCGTGGAACGTAAGTCCTTGCCCGCCTGCCTGGAGGTGACCGCCTGGACCGACGACGGCGAAATCATGGGCCTGCGCCACAAGACACTGGCGGTCGAAGGTGTCCAGTTTCACCCGGAGTCGATCCTGACCGAGTGTGGCCACGACTTGTTGCGAAACTTCCTGGAGGAGCGAGCCCAATGAAGCCTCAGGACGCCCTGGCGCGGGTCATCGAACACCGCGAAATCTTTCACGACGAGATGGTTTCCCTGATGCGCCAGATCATGGGTGGCGAGGTAACACCGGTCATGATGGCGGCGATCATCATTGGCCTGCGTGTGAAGAAAGAGACGATAGGTGAAATCTCGGCCGCAGCACAGGTCATGCGCGAGCTTTCGACCAAGGTCCGGGTCAGCGACCGCTCGCACCTGGTCGACACCTGCGGCACTGGCGGCGACGGCGCGCAAACCTTCAACATCTCGACGGCGGCGATGTTTGTCGCCGCCGCGGCCGGGGCACGCGTCGCCAAGCATGGCGGACGCTCGGTCTCCTCGCAATCGGGCAGCGCCGACGTTCTCGAAGCGCTCGGGGCGAATATCAACCTGACGCCGGAGCAGGTCGGCCGCAGCGTTGATGAAGTCGGCATCGGCTTCATGTTCGCCCCCAACCACCACAGCGCGATGAAGCATGCGGGGCCGGTACGCCGCGAGCTTGGCGTGCGGACGCTGTTCAACATCCTTGGTCCACTGACCAACCCGGCGAGTGCGGCCAACCAGGTCCTCGGCGTCTTTCATCCCGACCTGGTGGGCATCCAGGTGCGTGTCCTGCAACGACTCGGTAGCTCGCACGCACTGTCGGTTTTCGGCCGTGAAGGTCTCGACGAGATCTCGATTTCCGGTGAGACGCTGGTCGGTGAACTGAAGAACGGTCGCGTCGAGGAGTACACCGTCCATCCGGAACAGTTCAACCTGCCGGTGCACGACCCGAGAGTATTGCGCGTGGCCAACGTCGAGGAGTCGAAAGCAATGTTGCTGACCGCGCTTGAAGACCGCGGTGGCGCCGCGCGTGACATCGTCGCGTTGAATGCCGGCGCCAGCATCTACGTCAGCGGTCTGGCTGACACGCTGGCCGACGGAGTGGATAAGGCCTTTGAAGCGATTGCTTCAGGTGCGGCGCGCGCCAGGCTCGACGAGTTCGTCGCTTTCACGCAGCGTTTTTCGGCTTGAGCGACTGCCTCGCCTGGGAGATACGGTATGGCTCTGCCAATGCTTGACGGACGCTTCGACGCTGCCGCCTACCTTGCGTGGGAGGAGACACAGGAAGAACGTCACGAATACATCGCCGGCGAAGTGTTCGCCATGGTTGGCGTGCGACAGTCACACAATCTCGCGACGCTCAATCTCGCCACGCTGTTGCGCCGTGAACTCAAAGGCAGTCCGTGCCGTGTTTTCGTCGAAGCCGTCAAGACGCGCATTGAAGCCGCCGATTGCTTCTTCTATCCCGACGTCGTCGTCACCTACGATCCGCGTGACCGTCTGACGCCGGATTACGTCAGCCACCCGCTGCTGGTCGCCGAAGTCCTTTCCGAGTCGACCGCCGCCTTCGATTGCGGCCGCAAGTTCGCCGCCTACCGCAAGCTGGAAGGTCTGCAGGACTTTGTTCTGGTCGACCTGGCGGCGCAGCGGATTGAGGTCTTTCGCCGCGACCTCGAGAAGCGCTGGGTCCTTTACGACTACGGCCCGGAAGATCAGGTCGAGCTGGCGTCGCTGGGTCTGCACCTGCCGGTGGAAGCGTTGCTCGAAGACACCCGCGAGGACTTTGCCGCAGAGACCCCGACGGCGACCGCTCAGCCATGAGCGACATCCTCAACCGGATTCTGTCCGTCAAGCGCGATGAAGTCGCCACTGCAAAGTCGATCAGACCGCTGGCCGAAGTGCGGGCGCAGGCCGAAGGTCAGCCGGCGCCGCGCGATTTCCTTGGCGCCATCCGTGAGCGCATCGCCGCCGGACAACCGGCGGTGATCGCCGAAATCAAGAAAGCCAGCCCGTCGCGCGGTGTCCTGCGCTCCGACTTCCGTCCGGCGGCGGTCGCCGCCAGCTATGAACAACATGGCGCCGCCTGTCTGTCGGTACTCACCGACCATCAGTTTTTCCAGGGCGCGCCGACGTATCTGCAGGCGGCGCGCGCCGCCTGCAGCCTGCCAGCCTTGCGCAAGGATTTCCTGGTGGACGCGTATCAGGTCCATGAAGCTCGGGCGATGGGCGCCGACGCCATCCTGCTGATCGTCGCCGCGCTCGACCTGCCGTCGATGCGCGATTTTGAGGCGATCGCCGCGAGTCATGGCATGGCCGTGCTGGTCGAAGTGCACAATCGCCCGGAACTCGATCTGGCCCTGCAGCTCGCCACCCCACTGATCGGCATCAACAACCGCAACCTGCGTAGTTTCGAAGTCAGCCTGCAGACGACCGTTGACCTCTTGCCTTACATCCCGGCCGAGCGCTTCGTCGTCACCGAGAGCGGCATTCTCGCCAGCGCTGATGTGCAGTTGATGCGCGACCACGGCGTCAATGCCTTCCTTGTCGGAGAAGCCTTCATGCGCGCCGCGGAACCGGGCGAGGCTCTGGCCGAGCTGTTTTCCTGATCTCCCCGTACGAGCGACATCAGGCGCCTCAACGCTTGCCCACCCGGGGGAGGCGCTGTTGACCGTTGGAGGACAGCACACCAAAGGATGGAGATCATGCTGAGCACTTCTGGTGGTTCAGTCAGGCACGAGATCAGCGCTCATTCTGTCGTCGGAGTGATCAGCCGCAGGCGTGGGAAGTAACCGCGATACCGCGTCTCGTCGCGCGTCAGCAGTGCCATGCCGGCGGTCATGGCGTGAGCCCCGATGTAGAAGTCCGGCAAAGGAGAGCGGCGATGACCACCCCGCTGCCGATAAATGCGATAGGCCGTACCGGATAGGAAGGCTGCCTCCCAAGGCAACGACAGGCGGATGAACTCAAACGGGGCCAGCGCCAGCTCCAGATCGGCCGGCGTGTCGTATACGGCGGCGATTTCAGCGTAGATTATCTGGTTGATCGCCAGAGCTCGGGACTCGGAGAGTGCCGATATCGTCGCCATCGCCCATTCGTACCAGTCGCTTTCGGCCGCCAGAAGATCGATGATGACGCACGAGTCAACCAGTACCGTCGTCACGATAGCGAGTCCCTCAGAAATGCCATGATCTCGTCCGCAGACTTACCACGGAAAGCCGGCGTCAGTGGCACGGCACGCGCACTCTTTAAGGCCGCTTCCAATTTTGCCCGCCGGTTATGGCTGGCCACACGAAGTATGACCTGATCGTTTTCGTAAACCACCTGGACCTCCGTATTCGGCAGCAGGCCGGCTGCGTTGCGGATTGCTTGCGGGATGGTGACCTGACCTTTGCTGGTGACGCGCATCTGAGGACTCCGACTAGTAAGAATGCGAGTCGGAATTTTACTTCCTGCCCCTTCCTCCGGCAAGGTGGGGACTTGACCGGAGCGGCTTGGCTTGCTCGTTCTTCAGCCCCTCCCCCTGCCGCGCGGCTCTGAGTGAAAATTCCGACGCCTGTTGCGAAAAACCAACAAATGCCCGCGCGCCACCACTGAAAGCGTTCACGGAACTTGCTACGCCCATCGCCGTTTGCCAAAATCGCTCCAACTTCTCGTTTCTTTTTCGAGAGGTCCAGTTTGGTGAGGCAGTGGTCCGCTTCATCGATCTCAACCTAGAGGAGATTCACAATGCAAAAGAAACTCATCGCACTGGCAGTCGCCAGCCTGGCCTCGGGCGCTGCTTTTGCCCAGACCAACGTCACCATGTACGGTATCGCCGACGCCGGCTATGTCTATAGCCAGGGCGACGCTGCCGGTAGCGGCACCAACAAGTTCAGCGGCGTCCAGTCGGGCCTGCTGAGCGGTTCGCGCCTCGGCTTCAAAGGCGAAGAAGCGCTGGGCAATGGCCTGAAGGCCATCTTCACCCTCGAATACTCGCTCAACCTCGACAACAACACCGGTGTCGGCAGCGGCTCGGGCGGCCTGTTCGCTCGTCAACAGTTCGTCGGCCTTTCGGGCGCTTTCGGTACCGCCGCCCTTGGTCGGCAGTATGCCCCGGCGTACTTGGCCACGGCCAACAATGACGCCTTTGGCGGTGCCCTTTTTGCCCCGCAATCGTACCTGAGCCAGCAGGCCGGGAATACTATTACCCCGAACAGCGGTGCCCGCTGGGACAACGCCATGACCTACACCTCCCCGAACTGGGGTGGCTTCACGGGTAAGGCGATCTATTCGTTTGGCGAAACCCAGGACGCTGCCGGTGGCTTCAACGACAACTTTGTATCGACCAGCGATAACGGCCGCTGGGGTCTTGGTGCCAACTTTGCTGCTGGTGCCTTCAACGTCGACGGTGTTTATCAAGTTCGCCAGAATGTAACGGCCTTCGGCGGCAACGATATCAACGAATGGTACGTCGGCGGTAGCTTCGACCTCAAGTTCGTCAAGCTCATGGCCAGCTACCAGGATCAGAATGACAAGAACGTCACGAATAACGACAATAGTACGTGGTCGCTTGGTGCCGTCATCCCGTTCGGTAACAGCAATATCCATGTGGGCTATGCGCAGACCGACTATGATGCCGGCGTAATCGACGGCAAGTCCGACTCCTTTGCCCTCGCCTATACCTACAACTTCTCGAAGCGCACCACTCTCTATGCCGGCTACGTTTGGGGTAGCAACGACCGCGATTCCAGGCCGACTGGCCCGGTTGCCGGCTTGTCGCTCACTGGCGCTCGCGGCGAAGACAGCAACACCTTCCTGGCTGGTGTGCGTCACTCGTTCTAATACAACTTCCGCGGTTCTGTTCCGCAAACGGGCGCTTCGGCGCCCGTTTTTTTGTACCGAGTATGGGCGTGACCCAGGAGGTGGAAAGCCACCTGTGGGCGAACATCGGGCTATGCTCAACTTTGCGAACGGCCAGCGGCCCGGCATGCCGGGTGGTATGGCAGGGGCCTCGCCAGAGTAGCTGCCGGCAATGCCGATTTTTCCTTCCAAAGCGGGATTGGCGACCCCTCCATCCAGAGACCCGCCGCGTGGAACTACTCAGCGGCTGCCAGCCACAGAGCGAATGTCCGCATCGGGTGTGGGCAAGGCTGTGCCGCCGATGTGGCAGAAGTGCAACAAAAATCTCCCTCCCATCTCCTTCAAAGCGGAGCAGGCTTGCTTAAGCGTTCGCTAGCTGCCAAACTTGCCTCAAATCATCCCGACGGTTTCGCTAGATTAGCGGGTGAGCTTGGGGAGAGAACTTTTTTGGCTTTCTTAAACTTTCAGGAGTTGACCTGCATGAAAAAGAAACTGATCGCAATGGCCGTTGCCGGCCTGGCTTCGAGTGCTGCCCTCGCCCAGACGAGCGTAACGGTGTACGGCGTGGCCGACTTGGGCTATGTGTACAGTCAAGGCAACGCTGGCATCGGCGGCGGCAAGAACAAGTTTAGCGGCATCGCGGGCGGCGGTGTGACTGCCGGCAACCGTCTGGGTTTCAAAGGCGAAGAAGCCCTGGGTAACGGCCTGAAGGCGGTTTTTACGCTTGAGTACGGCTTGTATCTAGACAACAACTCCGGCCTCGGCAGCGGCAATAACGGTGGTCTTAACGCCCGCCAGCAGTTCGTCGGGCTGTCGAGCAATTTCGGTACCGTGTCACTGGGTCGCCAGTATGCCCCCGGTTTCAACGCGACAGCTAACAACGACGCCCTTGAAGCCACTAATATGGGCATCCAGTCCAGCTTGAGCGTCTATGCTGGCAACTCGATTACCCCGAACAGCCCAGCGCGATACAACAATTCCATCGCCTACACCAGCAACAACCTGTCTGGCTTTACGGTTAGCGCGATCTACGGTTTTGGCGAAACCCAGGACGCTGCCGGTGGCTTCAACGACAACTTCGTATCGACCAGCGATAATGGCAAGTTAGGTTTTGGTCTAAATTATGCGAACGGTCCGATCAATCTGGACGCAGTGTATCAGAGCCGTCAGAACGTCTCCTTCGGTGTTCCTGGCACGGGCGACGATATCAACGAGTGGTACCTCGGGGGTAGCTGGGACTTCAAGGTTGTCAAGGCCTACGCTAGCTACCAAGCTCTGGATAACAACAACCAAGGTGCCGTTCTTGGCGGATATGGTAACGTTATTGGCAAGAAGAATGATATCTGGACCGTTGGTCTATCCGCGCCGGTTTTCAGCAATGGCGTCGTCGGCCTGAGCTATGGCAAGCTGTCGGTTGACAACAGAAATGCAGCGGACGGCGATAGCTGGGGCTGGGGCGCAATGTACACGCACAATCTGTCGAAGCGCACTGCCTTGTACGTTGCCTATACCTACTTTGACAACGACAGAAACTCTGTCCCCGTGCAAACGCAGGTTGTCGGCGGGCCAGACTCCTCGGGTATCGGTGCATTGGGTGAGAATAACTACACCTTCGGCACCGGCATTCGCCACAGCTTCTGATCCCCTCGCTCTGTCCGAATTAGCGGGCGCTTCGGCGCCCGTTTTCTTCCTCGTATCTTGGAGTTCGTACGGGACGGAACGCTCTTTTCCGAGGGAAAAGCCTGCGCGCGATTCCATCGGGGCGGCCACTCCGCCTTGCATCAGGCGACGTGACTCTGTATACTGCTCAGCCTTCGACCTCACCACCAGTTTTCATAGGGATAATCAACCATGGCCAATAGCGCACAAGCCCGCAAGCGGGCTCGCCAAGCCGTCAAGCAGCGCGCCCACAACGCCAGCCTGCGCTCCAGCCTGCGCACGGCGGTCAAGCGTGTACAGAAGGCCATTGTGGCTGGCGACCAGGCTGCGGCCCAGAGTATTTACCTGCAGTCGGTGTCGGTGATCGACCGTATTGCCGACAAGAAGATCATCCACAAGAACAAGGCCGCGCGGCACAAGAGCCGCCTATCGGCCCAGATCAAGGGCCTGGCCGCGTCCTAGTTCACGTTCCGCCCGGTAACTGAAAGCGGCGCCTGCGGGCGCCGCTTTCAGTTACCGGTGCCTGCGCGCTCGCGCCATCCCGCCAGCCCATACCCCGTATCCCCGTGACTGGCGGTTCTGGCGCCGACAGCGCACTCCCTGATCGGGCACGGTAAATTTGTTCTCCGGCTGATTTCATGCGTTGGTGTTGCCGACGGAGTTTGTGGTCATCCGCAGATAGTCAAAGACCAAGCGGATGTTGCGGTTCAGGTGGGCCATTTTTTGCGTGATGCTGGTCTTGCCGTCCGAGAAGTGGTGAAGGATACCGACGGCGAATCGGCGAAGGCGGGAGAGGTTCGCGGGACCGTGGCCGGTTCGGATGCGGCTCCGGTCCTCGTCGAAGTTCCAGTCGATGACATAGTGGCAACGGTTTTCGATGGTCCAGTGGCCGCGGTTGATTTCGATAAGACGTTTTGGCCCGGCTTGTTCGGGAGGGCGACTCGTGACCCCGAGTGCGGTTTCGAGCGTTCGCTTCCTGCTTTTCTTGTGGACGACCTCGCGCTCAATCAGGAAGACTTGGCCAACGTGCGGGAAATCGACATAGGAATTTAGCGCGGTACTGCACTAAATCCGTCGGGTTTCGATGCGTCCATGATCAGGCTGAACCGCCGACACACTTGACTCCGTTAGCCGTGAGCGCTAAGCTCTGTGCATGCGTCTGTGCGGCCAGGAATTCTCCGTTGACCTTCTGGATCGAATCCGGGAGGTCGTCACGTCGGTGCCGGAGATATCGCGTCGGGCGCTGTCGCGCCGGGTTTGCGAGTGGCTCGATTGGCGTACCGCGACGGGCGGCTGGCAGGAAGGCGGCTGCCGCAAAGCGTTGGCACAGCTCGTGCGGCGCCAGGTCATTGAGCTTCCCGCCGTCCGGGCCCGATTCACGCCACGCCAACCGACCACGCGGGCAGTGGAAGACCTCCGCCTCAGTGGGCCGCTGGCAGCGCTGGGTGCCGTGGAGTTGGTTGCCGTCGAGGCGGGGAGTCGGGAAGCACAAACCTGGCGCGCACTGATAGCGCGCGAGCACTACCTGGGCGAGCAGCCGCTGTGTGGTGCGCAGTTGCGCTACCTGGTGCGCTGCGAGCCTTACGGCTGGCTGGGCGCTCTCGCCTTCACCTCGGCGAGTTGGGCCATGAAGGCGCGTGACCAGGCGATTGGCTGGGAGGATGCCGCGCGTCGGCACAACCTGCGGCGGGTCGTGGCGAATGCCCGCTTCCTGATCCGGCCGGGCGTGCAGGTGCCGAATCTCGCCTCGCACGTGCTTGGACTCGCGAGCCGGCGACTGCCGGCCGACTGGGAAACGCGCTACGGCGTGCGACCGCTGTTGCTGGAGACCTTCGTCGATCCGACGCGCTTTTCCGGCCACTGCTACCGCGCGGCCAACTGGATCGACGTCGGGACCACCTCGGGGCGCCGTGATGGGGTCGCCAAACAGATCTTCCTCCTGCCGTTGCACAGCGAATGGCGCGAGTTGCTGTCCGCCAAACCCCGCGATGGCCTGAACACCCCGCCCCGTGTGCCGGCAAGCAACTGGGCGGAAGGAGAGTTTGCCACCGTTCGCTGGTACGATGAGCGCCTCAAACGACGTTTGATTTCCCTTGCGCTCAACTTCTGCCATCGCCCACAGGCGAATGTACCCGAAGCCTGCGCTTCGCGCGCCGGTACGCTGGCCGCTTATCGCTTTCTCCGTAACCGCCAGGTGAACCTGCAAGCGATTCTCACCCCGCACATCGAAGCGACCATCGAGCGCATTCGAGCGCACCGAATCGTCCTGGTCCCGCAGGATACGACGACGCTCAACTATTCGCATCATCCCGCAACCGAAGGACTGGGCCCAGTCAACACCACGCGCGACCAGGCCGTCGGCTTGATGCTGCACGACACCGTGGCGTTCAGCGTCGAGGGGACTCCGCTCGGCATCCTCGACGCCCAGTGCTGGGCACGCGAACCCGACGAGCACGGCAAGAGCGAGGAGCGAAAGCATCTGCCGATCGAGGAAAAGGAGAGCATGAAGTGGCTGAACAGCTTCGCTCGGGTGGCTGAAGTCCAGGCGCTGTGCCCGGAAACCCTGTTGGTGAGCATGGGTGATCGTGAGTCGGACATTCATGATCTGTTTGCGCTGGCCGCGCGCGATCCGGCAGGACCGAAGTTGCTGGTGCGGGCCGAGCGTACCCGCCAGCGGCGAGTGGAGAACGAAGCCCTGTGGGACGTCATCAGCCGCCAGTCGCCCGTCGGCGAAATCACACTGCGCATTCCCCGGCGGGGCAACCGCTCGGCGCGTACGGTGGTGCTAGCCGTGCGCTTCGCCGAAGTGACGCTGCAGCCGCCGCGCGGTAGTCGCCTGCCGGCGGTTGATCTGTGGGCGGTTCATCTACGCGAAGAGAACACTGACGATCCCGAGCCAATCGAGTGGATGTTGCTGACCAGCGTGCCGGTTCATACCTTCGACGATGCCGTTGAACGCGCCGAGTGGTACGCCGCACGCTGGGGGATCGAGGTCTTCCACCGCACCCTGAAGAGCGGCTGTCGGATCAAGGACCGCCAACTCGGCACCGCCACGCGTTTGCAGGCGTGCCTGGGGATCGACATGGTGGTGGCGTGGCGCATCTACCACTTGACGATGCTCGGGCGCGAGGTCCCCGATCACCCATGCACTGTCTTCTTCGAAGAAGTGGAATGGAAGGCCCTGCACTGCTATCACTACCAGACCTCGCTACCCCCCGATGAACCCCCCAGCATGGCCCAAGCGGTGCGCATGCTGGCGAAGATGGGTGGCCACCTCGGACGTCGCCGCGATGGCCCGCCCGGCACCCAGGTGCTCTGGCGGGGTCTGCAGCATCTCGACGTGGCCGTCCAGATGTACAACATCTTCACCCGCTCACCTCCGCCTCGAATCTGGCGCTCCTACCCCGAAGGCTATCTGTCGCCCCCCCAAGCGCCTTGAGTGGCGACGGAGTCAAGTGAGGGTAAGGACCACAGCATGATCAGGGGGGTGACACGACTACCTGGTCGGACGCCTGTCGATTCTGAAAAAGGAGCGCGATATCGGCCTGCAGGGTGGGCTGATTGCCTTTGACGGTGAAGTGGTAGTGGGCTTCCCGGCTCACCACATACGCGGCCAGCTTGCGCTGCGTGAGGAGCGCATCGGCGGTGATGTCCTTCCCCTGAATGTCGATGCCGTCGAGCAGCGGGATGAACATTCCGATCTCATTGGTTTGCTTGGCTTCTTCCTGGTCTTCTACGGGCAATGTGCCGACTTTTTTTGGGTGTGACAGGTGCCAGTCTCATGACCAACGACGCTCATGATATGCGTTTGCGCCCCCTGTTCATCCTTGGCGTTGCGCATTGTCTTGCCATCCACGGCCATACTCTTGTCGTCGCGCGCGTACGCTTGGTTCCACTGCCGGCAGGCCTCATCCAGCGCAGTCGGATCGACACGAATCAAGACGTCACGAAAGATGAATTCACTCGGCACGCGGTAGATCCCCTTCTCGCGACGACAGCGAAAGCGTTCGCGCGCTCGCGGTTTGAGGTCTTTCGCCCAACCGGCGATGGCTTTGTAGCCGCGCATCCCGCACAGGGTTGCGGCCGTCGCCATAGCCAGCACGCTCGGCAGAGGATGGCGCTTGCCTTGAGCGCGCCGCGGATCCGGGATGGCGGCAAAGAAGTCGGGAAGCAGACGCATCTGTTCGGCGCTGAGCATCATTCGGGGCACTCCTTGAGCATAGGCGGGGGGGAGAAACGAGCGCGAAAGCTGGGCTGGCGCATCGCGCTGCAGCGGCCTGACGAAAACCAGCTTGGGGGACTCCGAGTGGGCCGTGTACCCGGCACGGGTACGACGAAACCCCTGGGTCAGCCCCAGGCACGTCCAGTTCGCGGCCCGGTAGACCGTTCCCTGAAAACGCGAAGGATCGACAAAGGTCTCGAGCAGGAGGATCCGCTTGCCGAAACGATCCTGCCAATCCGCGACGATCCTCTCCTGGCACAGCGAAAGGACTTTCGAACCCAGATTCGGGCGGTGCCAGTCAGGCAGAATCAGAAAACGGCTATTGTTGGCGATCAACCCCAGACGATCATACTGATGCCGGAAATCCCACCCGATCCAGTGATCCCGAACCCCACATTTCCACGCCGCGGCCGAAAAACTGAGCAGGGCTGCCCAGTCCTCGCCGCTGGTAGCGACGTACCATAGCGTGTGGCCGATCTTCGCCAGATCGCCCAGATAGTGGTGTTGCGCCATCAACTCCCGATAGCGACCCTCCTCGCTCTTCTCGATCGGGCGCACGCGCAACGCATCCAGTTCCGCTTCCATCCGCCCTTTATACAGACACCCTTACCCGATGTCCATAGCCGGCACCTAACCCACGGATTCTTTAACTATTGACCAGAAGGACAAATCCACCCTGCCTGATCGGGCTTGCGGTAAGCGAGCGTCTCCCGTTACAAGGTATAATCTGCCGATCGAGAAATAATATTAGATTGTGCTAATATTACAATTGTGACGAGGAATGCTATGGCTGCGGTGAAGATGGATATGGAACAGGCCCGATTCAACATGATCGAGCAACAGATACGCCCCTGGGAAGTGCTGGATTCCGAAGTGCTGGGAATCCTGGCGGTGGTCAAGCGCGAAGACTTCGTTCCGGACGCGTTGAAGGCGCTGGCGTTTGCTGACCTTGAGTTGCCGATCGGCAACGGCCAGACGATGCTGCAGCCGAAAATCGAGGCCCGGATTCTGCAGGAAGTGACAATCAGAAACACCGATATCGTGCTTCAGGTCGGTACTGGCAGCGGCTACATGGCCGCTCTCCTGGCCTCGAAGGCCGAGTATGTGTATAGCGTCGAGATCGATCCGCAATTGGCCGAGAATGCCCGACACACTCTGCAGCGGACCGGCGTCGCCAATGTCAGCGTGGAAACGGGGGATGCGTCACAGGGCTGGCCTGTCCACTCACCCTACGACGTCATCGTCATCTCAGGCTCTCTGCCCGAACTACCCGAAGCCTTTCTGCAGCAGTTGAAGATCGGCGGCCGCCTGGCAGCATTCATCGGCGAGCCACCGGTGATGGACGCACGGCTTATCATCCGCACCGATGAGCAGGCGTTCAACACGATCAACCTCTTTGAAACCGTGGTCGCGGCGCTGACGACCAGGAAGCGTCAGAGCTTCGTCTTCTGACGCCGGATCCGCTCTCGATGCAAGTGAGTTAGCCTCATGTCTCTGAGATTCAGCGCCGGCCGGTTCAGCTTCGTGCTGGCGGCAGTCCTCTCTGCTGTGCCCGCGTGTGCCGCCGACCTGGTGCAGGTCTATCGCGAGGCGTTGTCCTACGACGCTCAGTACGCGGCGGCGCGTGCGAATGCAGAAGCCGGGCGCGAGAAACTGCCGCAGGCGCTCGCCGGGTTGCTGCCGACGATTGCTGCGACCGGCAACACCTTCGCCAATGACGCCAGCTTTGACACCCGAATCAATAGCCTCGGCATCAACACCAACACCAGCACCCGAAACCGTTTCAACAGCAACGCCTACAACGTCAACCTGACGCAACCGCTGTTCCGCTGGCAGAATTTCGCCCAGTACGGCCAGTCCAAGCTGTTGGTGATGCAGACCGAGGCGACCTTTGCCCAGGCGGGGCAGGATCTGATTCTGCGCGTCGCGCAGGCCTACTTCGACGTACTCGTCGCGATCGAGAACCTGCGCGCCGTGCAGGCCAACAAGACGGCGATCGCGCAGCAGCTTGAGCAGGCGAAGAAGAACTTCGAGGTCGGCACGGCGACCATCACCGATAGCTACGAGTCCCAGTCCCGCTTCGACCTGGCGACGGCGCAGGAGATTGCCGCCGATAACGAGCTTGAAGTGAGGCGTTATGCGTTGCGTGTCCTGATCGGCAGGGATCCTGGCGAACTCAGTCGCCTCAAGCCGAAGGCGGTCATGGAGCCACCGCAACCGGCCAGCATGGATCCGTGGGTCGAGGCCGCCGAACGCGATAGTTTTGTCGTTCAGGCGCAACAGGCGGCGGCCGAGGCAGCCGGCAAGGCGGTCGAGATCAACCGTGCTGGACACTACCCGACGCTGGATGTGGTCGCCAACTACGGCCAGAACAATGGCCCCGGCCAGTCCGGACTCGGTGAAATCGACACGACGACGCGCCAGGTCGGCCTGCAGCTCAATATCCCGATCTTTCAGGGGGGCGCGGTCAACTCGAGGACCCGTGAAGCCATCGCCCGGCGTGACGCCGAGCTGGCGACGCTCGCCAAGGAGAAGCGCAACTCGGCGCTCGGCGCTCGTCAGTCCTACCTTGGCGTGGTCAATGGCCTCGCCGAGATCCGGGCGCTCGAGGCGGCGCTGGTATCGAGTCTCAGCTCGCTGGAATCGAACCGGCTGGGTTACGAGGTCGGGGTGCGGATCAACATCGACGTGCTCAACGCCGAGAACCAGGTCTACGTCACCCGGCGCGATCTGGCCCGGGCGCGCTTCAATACCCTGCTCGCCCAGCTGAAGCTGAAGGCGGCGGTCGGCTCGCTTGCCGAGACCGACCTCGAACAGATCAATAGGCTTTTCGAGGCGCCATAAGGCACGCAATCAGCGCCACGGTGCGTGCCGTCGCGCCGCGGTGCGCCTGACTGAAATTGCTCGCGGCAACACGCATGGCCGACAGTTCCTGCGGCTGCCTGAAGAGTGTTGCTGCAACGGCCGCCGCTGCGCGGGCGTCGGGAACGCGGCGCGCAGCACCGCAGGCGATGGCATCTTCGCTCGCGAGGGCGAAGTTGAAGCTATGCGGACCGAGCAGGACCGGGCAGCCGCAGGCGGCGGCCTCGATCAGATTCTGGCCACCAAACGGCAACAGGGTACCGCCCATCAGCGAGAGGTCGGCCAGCGCATAGTAGGCAGCCATTTCGCCCATGCTGTCGCCCAGCCAGACCTGTGTGTCCCTCGTTGGCAGGCCCCCTTCGCTTCTTCGGCAGGCCGTCAGCCGGTGCTCGGCAATCAGTTCGGCGACCTCGCCGAAACGTTGTGGGTGGCGCGGCACCAGAAGCAGCAGCAAGCCGGGAATGTCCATCCCGGCGAAAGCGTCCAGGATCAGTGCCTCCTCGCCTTCGCGAGTGCTGGCGGCGAGCCAGACCGGACGGCTACCGAGCAGTTGTCGCCACGACGCGCCCAGCTGCAGCTTTTCTGGTGGCGGCGTGACGTCGAACTTGAGGTTGCCGCAGACACTGACCTGGCGGGCGCCGATCTGCTGTAAACGCTCGCCGTCGGCCGCGGTCTGCGCTCCAACGGCGCCCAGCGCCGCCAGCGCTGGCCCGATCAGAGGCTGCAGCCGGCGATAGCCCCGCTGCGAGCGGGCCGACAGGCGGGCGTTGATCAGTGCCATGGGCAGACGACGTCGTCGGGCCGCTTCGATCAGGTTTGGCCACAGCTCGGTTTCCATCAGGAGCCCGATCTGCGGCTGGAAGTGATCGAGAAAACGCCCAGCGGCATCAGGCAGGTCGTAGGGCAGGTAAGCCTGCGTCAGCCGGCCGGGATGCCGGGTCACCAACTCGCGACCGGTCGCCCGGCCGGTCGGCGTCATGTGCGTCAACAGCAGGGAGTGCGTCGGGTATTGTCGCAGCAGTGATTCGATCAGCGGCTCTGCGGCACGCGTTTCGCCAACGGAAACCGCGTGCAGCCAGATCAGTGGCATTGTCGGGCGCGCGGCGTAGAAGCCGTGCCGCTCGCCCAGTTGCTGCAGGTACTCGGGCTGTCGGCGTGCCCGCCATAACAGCCGCAGCCAGACCAGCGGCATGGCCAGGTAAAAGAGCAGCGAGTAGAGCAGGCGCGCCATCAGCGCAATGCCTGTTCGGCGACCCTCAGGACCTCCGCCACCGACGGCGGTGCACCGGTGGCGCCGAGGTTGCGGATGAAGCCGGTCCCGTAGACGCCGGTCAGCGCCGGATCGGTGGCGATGTACAGGGCGATGACCGGCACCCGCAGGGCGGCGGCGAGGTGTGCCAGCCCCGTGTCAACCCCGATCGCCAGGCTGGCCCCGGCAAGCAGGGCAGCCACCTGGAGCAAAGTCAGTGGCGGCGCGACAATGACTCCCTCGACGGCGGCGGCGATCCGTTCCGCTCGTTCGCGTTCGAGCGCATTGCCGGCCGGGAGAACCGGTGTCAGTCCACGCTCGAGCAGCGCCTGGGCAAGCGTGCACCAGTTCCTTTCATCCCACAGCTTGTCGTCGCGACTGGTGGCCGTCAGCAGGATGACCAGACGTTCGCCCGCGAGCCAAGGGCTGTCGATCGCCGGCGCCGATATCCCGTAATCGAGCGGCAAGTCCACTGGATAGTCGAAAGCGGCGGCCGCCAGCCAGCGGTTGCGCTCAACCGCGTGTGCATTGCGCGGAATGACAAAGGTGGCGTCGTAGAAACGAGCCGCAAGCGGTTCGCGCGCCGCCTCGGCCGCGTAACCGAGGCGCTTGCCCGTCGCCAGGCGGGCGATCAGGGCACTCTTCAGCAGGCCCTGCGTGTCGAGAACGAAGTCATAGGTTGTGGCGCCCAACCGGCGGCGGAATTCGCCCAGTTCGCGCCAGGTGGCAGGGCTGCCGAGCTGCTTGCGCCAACGCCGGATGGCGACCGGAAGCACGTGATCAACGGCCGGATGGAGACGCGGGATATCGGCAAACGCTTCTTCGACACACCAGTCGATCTGCGCTTCGGGAAGGCTCAGGTGCAGATCGCTGACCACCGGCAGGTTGTGAATTACGTCACCGAGCGACGAGGTTTTTACCAGTAGGATGCGCATCGGTGGGTCAGGGGCGAGAAAGACGGGCTGCCGTAGCCCGGGAAGTGCGCATTATAATGCCGCCTCCCAAATCCCCTCGCGGCGAGTTGACCCTGGGCCCTGTCTGGAGATGCGCAAAATGGACTCCCCTGTGATTCGTCCGGTCATCCTCTGTGGAGGGTCCGGGACCCGTTTGTGGCCGCTGTCGAGAACGCATTACCCGAAGCAGTTTCTCCGCCTGGTCGATGATTTCTCGCTGCTCCAGAATACGCTGAAAAGGCTCGATGGGCTGGTCGGACTCGGCAAGACCATCGCCGTGGCGAACGAAAACCACCGCTTCCTGGTTGCCGAACAGTTCCTCGAGATCGGCCTGCAGGCCGATATCCTGCTCGAGCCGGCGGCGCGCAACACGGCGCCGGCAGTGGCCGCGGCAGCGCTGCAGGCGATTGGCGATCAGCGTGAGCAAGCCGTTCCCCTGCTTCTGGTGCTTCCCTCCGATCACGTGATCGCCGACGTGGCGGCTTTCCAGGACGCGGTCAGGGCGGCCGTTCCGCACGCGCTGGCAGGGGCTCTGGTCACCTTCGGCGTCCTGCCTGATCGCCCGGAGACCGGCTACGGCTATATTCGCCGCGGCGATCCGCTGGCTGGCGGCTATGCCCTCGACCGCTTTGTCGAGAAGCCCGATCCGGAGACCGCGCGCGCCTACGTCGATTCAGGCGAGTACTTCTGGAATAGCGGCATGTTCCTGTTCCGCGCCGATACCTATCTCGAAGCGCTGGAACGTTTCGCGCCAGGCATTCGCGATTGCGTTGCCAAGGCCGTGGCGACGGCGCGGCGCGATCTCGATTTCCTGCGCCTCGATCCGGTAGCGTTTGCTGCGAGTCCGTCGAACTCGATCGACTACGCGGTGATGGAGAAAACCGAGAGCGGGGTCGTGATTCCGCTCGCAGCCGGCTGGAACGACATCGGTGCCTGGGATGCACTGGCAAGCATCGGGCAGGCCGATGGCAACGGCAATACGCAGCGCGGCGATGTGCTCAGCGTCGACAGCCGCAATTCCGTGCTGGTCTCGGAAGGTAGACTGCTCGCCACGGTGGGGATTAGCGAGCTGATCGTGATCGCCACACCGGACGCGGTCCTGGTCGCCGACAAGGCGAAGGCGCAGGAGGTCAAGACGCTGGTCGACGAATTGAAGCGCAGCGCACGCTGCGAGACCGAATTCCGGCACATCGTCCATCGCCCCTGGGGAAGCTACGAAGGGCTCGCGCACGGTCCGCGCTATCAGGTCAAACGCATCCTGGTGAAGCCCGGGGCCAGCCTCAGTCTGCAGAAGCATCACCATCGCGCCGAACACTGGGTGGTCGTCAAGGGCACGGCGGTGATCGTCCGCGGCGACCAGTCGCTGCTGCTTTCGGAAAACGAGTCGACCTATATTCCGCTGGGGGTGGTCCATCGTCTGGAAAATCCGGGCAAGATCGACCTCGAAATCGTCGAGGTCCAGTCCGGCAGCTATCTGGGCGAGGACGACATCGTTCGTCTCGACGACAGCTACGGCCGATGAAGCCGATCGTCATCGGGGCGCGATGGTGAGCCGGGCAATCGCTGCCTTGCACCTGCAACGTACCTGCAACCTCATGTGAAAGGCCTTCCCCATGATTCTGGTGACCGGTGGCGCCGGTTTTATCGGAGCAAACTTTGTTCTCGACTGGCTGGCGCAGAGCGACGAGGGCCTGATCAACCTTGACAAGCTGACTTACGCGGGCAATCGTGAAAACCTCGCCGCACTGGCGGGCGACCCGCGGCACATTTTCGTCCACGGCGACATTGGCGACAGGCAACTGACGAGCCGCCTGCTGTCGCAGCACCAGCCGCGGGCGATCATCAACTTCGCTGCGGAGTCGCACGTCGATCGCTCGATCCATGGTCCGGAAGACTTCATCCAGACCAATATCGTCGGCACTTTCCACCTTCTGGAAGCCGTGCGCGGCTACTGGAGTAGTCTGCGCGACGACGCAAGGCAGGGCTTTCGCTTTCTGCATGTCTCGACCGACGAAGTCTATGGCTCGCTGGCCAGGGAGGAGGCGGCCTTCAGCGAAACGCATCGCTACGAGCCGAACAGCCCCTACTCGGCGAGCAAGGCGGCGAGCGACCATCTGGTGCGCGCCTATCATCACACCTATGGTCTGCCGGTGCTGACCACCAACTGCTCGAACAACTATGGTCCTTACCACTTTCCCGAAAAGCTGATTCCGTTGATGATCGTCAATGCCCTGGCCGGCAAGCCCTTGCCGGTCTATGGTGACGGCCAGCAGATTCGCGACTGGCTCTACGTCAGGGACCACTGCAGCGCCATCCGGCGCGTCCTGGATGCCGGCCGTCCTGGCGAGACCTACAACGTCGGCGGCTGGAACGAGAAGCCCAATCTCGAAATCGTCCATACGGTCTGCGCGCTGCTCGACGAACTGCGTCCGCGTGCCGACGGCAAACCCTACCGTGAACAGATCAGCTACGTCACCGACCGGCCTGGCCACGATCGGCGTTACGCCATCGACGCGCGCAAGATCGAGCGGGAGCTTGGCTGGAAGCCGGCGGAAACCTTCGCCACCGGCATCCGCAAGACCGTGCAATGGTACCTTGAGAATCAGGACTGGGTGAGAAATGTCCAGTCCGGCGTCTATCGTGCCTGGGTCGAGAAGAACTACGGCGCGCGCCAGCCATGAGAATCCTGCTTTTCGGCAAACGCGGACAGGTTGGCTGGGAGTTGCAGCGCAGCCTGGCGCCGCTCGGTCAGATCGTTGCCCTCGACTGCGAGGGTCAGGGCAACCTGTGCGGCGATTTCACCGATCTCGCCGGCCTGGTTGCCTGCGTCCGGGCTGTCGCGCCGGATGTGATTGTCAACGCGGCCGCCCATACGGCAGTCGACAAGGCCGAGTCGGAACCCGAACTGGCGAGGACCATCAATGCCCTGGCACCCGGCATTCTGGCCGAGGAAGCCGACCGCCTCGGCGCCTGGCTGGTCCATTACTCGACCGACTACGTCTTTGACGGGAGCGGTGACACGCCGTGGCGCGAAAGCGATCCGACCGGCCCGCTAGGCGTCTACGGAAAAACCAAGCTCGCTGGCGAGCAGGCCGTCGCCCGTTGCCACCGGCATCTGCTGTTCCGTACCAGCTGGGTCTATGCGGCGCGCGGCAACAACTTCGCGCGCACGATGCTGCGCCTGGCGTGTGAACGCGAGCGCCTGCAGGTCGTCGCTGATCAGATCGGCGCCCCGACCGGCGCCGATCTGATTGCGGACGTCACCGCGCACGCCCTGCGCAGCGTGTGCCAGCGCTCCGATCTGGCCGGCCTCTACCATCTGGTGGCGGGCGGAGAAACCAGCTGGCACGGCTACGCCAGGCACGTCATCGAACATGCCCGGCAAGCCGGCCGTGCGATCCGCGTTGCCGCTGCCGCCATCGAAGGCGTGCCGAGCAGTGCCTACCCGTTGCCCGCCCCACGCCCGCACAACTCTCGCCTCGATACCGGCAAGTTGCAGGCGGCCTTTGGCCTCAGCCTGCCGGCCTGGCAAATCGGCGTCGACCGGATGCTGGCGGAAGTTCTTGGGCAGTGAGTCGACGGTCGACCGTCGCCAGCCGGCGACTGGTCGATCGGGAGAGACATCCGGGCGCCAATGGTGAGATGATAGCCAGCTTCGGACGAGGGTGCTGACGGGAGGTCGAGTTGCTCTGGTGGCTGGCATACATCGCACTGGGTCTATTCACCGGTTTTTCCGCCGGCATGCTCGGCATTGGCGGCGGACTGGTGATGGTGCCGACACTGACCATGATGTTCGCTGCCCAGGCAGGATTTCCACCGGGCGAGGTCCTGCATCTGGCACTCGGCACGTCGATGGCGGCGATCCTGTTCACCTCGCTGGCCAGCCTGTTGACGCATCACCGGCATGGCGCCGTGCTCTGGCCGGTCGTCGTCCAGATCACGCCGGGGATTCTCCTGGGCACGCTGCTCGGCACGCTGTTCGCCGCCAACGTTCCGGCCAAGCCGCTGGCGGTGTTCTTTACCGCTTTCGTCTGCCTGGTGGCGGTGCAGATGATCCTCAACCTCAAGCCGAAAGCGTCGCGCGAGTTGCCGGGTGCGGCCGGCGTCGTCGCGGTCGGTACCGGCATCGGTGCGGTGTCGGCGCTGGTGGCCATTGGCGGGGGCTCGCTCACGGTGCCGTTTCTCACCTGGTGCAACGTACGCGTGCAACAGGCGATCGGGACGTCGGCGGCAATCGGTTTTCCGATTGCCGTTGGCGGCTCGCTCGGCTATGTCTTCAACGGCTGGGGGCACCCCGGGCTGCCGCATTGGAGCCTCGGCTACGTTTTTCTGCCGGCGTTCATCTGGCTGGTGCCATCGAGCATGCTGACCGCGCCGCTGGGGGCAAGACTGGCACACCGTCTACCGGTGGCCACCTTGAAACGCCTTTTCGCCGGCGTGCTGATCGTCCTCGCGGCAAAGATGCTGTGGGCTCTCTTCGCCTGATGCAGGCGATCAGCGGCCGCTGAAGTTCGGCTGCCGTTTGCCGAGAAAAGCCGACAGGCCTTCGCGGTAATCTTCGGTCTCGAGGAAAGCGAACGAGGCACGCAGTTCCTGATCGCTGAGCGGAATGTCGTGCTGCAGGCGGCGCACCCACTGCTTGTGCCAGCTGGCGACCAGCGGCGCGCCGGCGCAAATGCGGCGGGCGCTGGCGTAGGCTTCGTCGATGACTTCGGCATCAGCGACGACTCGGGTGATCAGACCTTTGGCCAGGGCCTCGGACGAGCTGAGGATTCGACCTTCGAGCAGGATTTCGAGCACCGTTGCCGGTCCGGCAAGACGGAGTAGACCTTCCATTTCGGCTGGGTACATGGAGAAACCAAGCCGGTTGATCGGCACGCCAAAACGCGACGACTCACCACAGATGCGCAGGTCGCACTGCGCGGCGATCTCCAGCCCGCCGCCGATGCAGGCGCCCTGAATCAGGGCGATCGTCGGATGGCGACAGTCGAACACCGCCTGCAAGGCGGCACCGGCCTGCCCGTGGTAGATCAGCGCATGATCGAGGGTGTCGCGCCGGGTGAGGAACTCCCCGATGTCGCCGCCCGCAGCGAAAGCCTGTCCGCCGTCACCGCGCAATACAACGCAGCGCACCCGATCGTCCGCAGACAGATCGCTGAACGTTCTGGCCAGCTGCTGCCACATGGCGAAGTCGATCGCGTTGAGCTTGCCCGGATTCGACAGCGTGACCGTCGCGATGGCCTTCTCGCGAGCGCAAAGGACCGTGCCACTCACGATACCAACTCCTGCGGAGACTGGATCCTGGCCAGCGCCTCTCGTCCGGCGAGGATGTGGTCGTGCATCAATTTCTGCGCGCGCAGCGCATCGCCAGCCTTGATTGCTTCAAGGATGGCGGCATGTTCCGCCAGCGATTGCTGCAGACGACCATCAATGCTCAGCGAAAACAGGCGCGTCAGCTTGAGTACCTTGCGCAGGTCCTGGATCACCTGCCGCAACCAGCGGTTCTCGGACATTTCCTGGATGCGGAAATGAAATTCCTGATTCGCCTCGAAAAAACGTTCGATCTGGTTGCTGCCGGCAAAACGTTGCAGTTGTCGATGGATTGCTTCAAGTCTGGCGATCTGCTCCGGCTGGGCCCGCTTCGTTGCTTCTTGCGCACAGCGGCCCTCGAGCATTGCCATCAGGGGAAAGATTTCATCGAGATCCTGCTCCGAGATTTCGGTCACGAAGCAGCCGCGGCGTGGCCTCAGCGTCACCAGGCCTTCGGCAGCCAGTACCTTGAGCGCTTCACGCAAGGGGGTGCGGCTGATGCCGTAGTCGACCGTCAACAGTTGCTCGTCAATACGGGTTCCCGGCAACAGCTCGTGCGCGAAGATGCGCTGCCGGAGTCTTTCAGCGACTTCCTGGTAGAGGGCAGTCTGGGCTATACGACTCGGAGCCATCGGTCTTCTTCGGTGAGCTGCTCAGGGTCTCCAAGGAACCTTGCTTTCATAATTATGGATACAGTATTATTCGCTGAGCGGGGTGTCAAGCGTTAAAATGGGCTGCGCAAAGCAGCGCGACCGCCTGAGCAACAGGGCTTCCGCGTCGTCAGTCGGAAGTACCGCCTCAATCCACAGATTTCTTGAAAGGTTCCGTCATGTCCAACGCGAACAATGCTGCACCACTCGATTCTGCAAGCCTCGATGCCTGGAAAAAGGCAGCCACCAAGTCTGCACCCGGTGGGAATGTTGAAGCACTGAACTGGGTTACACCCGAGGGAATCGTTGTCAAGTCACTGTACACCAAGGCAGATCTCGAAGGTCTGCAGTACACGGATACGCTGCCTGGCCTCGCTCCTTTCGTCCGTGGTCCGCAGGCCACGATGTATGCGGTGCGTCCGTGGACGATTCGGCAGTACGCCGGCTTCTCCACCGCGGAAGCATCGAATGCGTTCTACCGCAAGGCGCTGGCCGCCGGTGGTCAGGGCGTCTCGGTGGCTTTTGACCTGGCGACGCACCGCGGTTACGACTCCGACCATCCGCGCGTCACCGGCGACGTCGGCAAGGCCGGCGTGGCGATCGACTCGGTCGAAGACATGAAGATTCTGTTCGACGGCATTCCGCTCGACAAGATCTCGGTGTCGATGACGATGAACGGTGCCGTGCTGCCGATTCTCGCCGGCTACATCGTTGCCGCCGAAGAGCAGGGCGTGCCGCAGGACAAGCTCTCGGGGACGATCCAGAACGACATCCTCAAGGAGTTCATGGTCCGCAACACCTACATCTATCCGCCGAAGCCGTCGATGAGGATCATCGCCGACATCATCGGCTACACGGCAAACAACATGCCGAAGTTCAACTCGATCTCCATTTCGGGTTATCACATGCAGGAGGCCGGCGCAACACAGGCTCTCGAACTGGCGTTTACGCTGGCTGACGGTCGCGATTACGTGAAAACGGCGATTGCCTCGGGGCTCGACGTCGACTTCTTTGCCGGCCGCCTTTCCTTCTTCTTCGCCATCGGCATGAATTTCTACCTCGAGGTGGCCAAGCTGCGCGCCGCCCGCCTGCTGTGGTGGAAGATCATGCAGGAGTTTTCGCCGAAGAGTCCGAAGTCGATGATGCTGCGCACCCACTGCCAGACCTCCGGTTGGTCGCTGACCGAACAGGACCCCTACAACAACGTCGTGAGGACGACCATCGAGGCGATGGCGGCGGTTTTTGGCGGCACCCAGTCGCTGCACACCAATGCCCTCGACGAGGCCATCGCGCTGCCGACGGAATTCTCCTCGCGCATCGCCCGCAACACGCAGCTGGTCATCCAGGAAGAGACGCACATCACCAGCGTCATTGATCCGTGGGCCGGCTCGTACATGATGGAGAAGCTGACCCAGGATCTGGTCGACGAAGCGTGGAAGATCATCGAAGAGGTCGAAAGCATGGGTGGCATGACACATGCCGTTGAGTCCGGCTGGGCGAAAATGAAGATTGAGGGCTGCGCTGCCGACAAACAGGCGCGCATAGATTCGGGCAAGGACGTGATCGTCGGCGTGAACAAGTACAAACTCGCCAAGGAAGACGCGATCGATATTCGCGACATCGACAACAACGCCGTCCGCGATTCGCAGATCGCACGCCTGAAGTCGGTTCGGGAAAACCGCGACGGTGACAAGGTCAACGCAGCACTGGCCGATCTGACGCGCTGCGCTGAAACCGGCGAAGGCAATCTGCTCGACTTCACGGTCAAGGCCATGCGCCTGCGCGCTTCGGTGGGTGAAGTCTCCGACGCGATGGAGAAAGTGTTCGGCCGCTTCCGCGCCACGCAACAGACCGTCTCCGGGGTCTATGGCGCGGTCGTCGAGGGCATGGCCAGCTGGGAAACGCTGAAAGCTGAAATCAACCAGTTCAACGAAGAGGAAGGCCGCCGGCCGCGGATCATGATCGCCAAGCTCGGCCAGGATGGTCACGACCGTGGTGCCAAGGTGGTGGCAACCGCCTTTGCCGACCTCGGTTTCGACATCGATGTCGGCCCGCTGTTCCAGACCCCGGAGGAGGCCGCTCGTCTGGCCATCGAGAACGACGTCCACGCCGTCGGCGTCTCCTCGCTCGCAGCCGGGCACAAGACGTTGCTGCCGGCGCTGGTTCAGGCGCTCAAGAATCAGGGCGCTGATGACATCATTGTCTTCGCCGGCGGGGTGATCCCGGCCCAGGATTATGACTTTCTGTTCCAGGCTGGCGCCAAGGCCATTTTCGGGCCGGGTACACGCATCGAGGATTCGGCGATGACCGTTCTGGCAGAAATCCGCAAGGCAAGGCACGCCATAGCCTGACTGATTGCCTCTCCCATCACAGGTTATGGACATGACCAGCGCTACCGCCGGCAGCCTGACGGCTGCCGACCAGCATCTCGTTGACGGTGTTCTGGCTGGTCGCCGGCGGGCGCTGGCCAAGACCATCACCCTCGTCGAATCGACACACAGCGATCACCAGCGCCGCGCCCGACAGGTATTGGCGGCGTTGCTGCCACATACCGGACGGACGATCCGGGTCGGCATCTCCGGTTCGCCGGGTGCCGGCAAGTCGACTTTCATCGAATCTCTGGGCATCTATCTGATCGAAGCCGGCAAGCGCGTTGCCGTACTCGCGGTCGACCCGTCTTCGTCGGTATCGGGCGGATCGATTCTTGGCGACAAGACCCGCATGGAGTTGCTCTGTCAGCGCGATGAAGCTTTCATCCGGCCCAGCCCTTCGGCCGGTTCGCTGGGTGGCGTCGCCGACAAGACGCGTGAGGCAATGCTGGTTTGCGAAGCGGCCGGCTTCGACGTGATCATCGTTGAAACGGTGGGTGTCGGACAATCCGAGACGACGGTTGCCGGCATGGTCGACGTTTTCGTATTGCTGCAGTTGCCGAACGCCGGTGACGACCTGCAGGCGATCAAGAAGGGGATCGTCGAAATTGCCGACCTCATCGTTTTCAACAAGGCGGATATCGATGAGCGCGCCGCCGCCTTCGCCCGCGGGCAGATGAAGGCGGCGCTGACCATGCTGCGCAGCGCCAGCCCCAACTGGCGACCACCCGTGCTGACCGTGAGTGCTCTGGCCAAACGCGGCATCGCCGAGTTCTGGGCGGAAATCGAACGGTACCAGAGCACCTTGACCGCCACCGGCGAGTTCGACGAGAAGCGGCGTCGGCAGTCTGTAGACTGGATGTGGAGTCTGATCGATTCCGGTCTGCGACGCTATTTTCGTTCTCATCACGGAGTTCGCTCCGCGCTGCCGGACTTGTCACGCGACGTCGCCGAAGGGCGCACCACACCGGGTGCAGCGGCCTCACGGCTGCTGGCCTATTTGAAGCACTGACATTGCAGGGACCGAGATCCTCCAACTTGTTTAGTAGTTCTGATTGACGCGACCGTTAGGGAGTAGAACATATGCACGACATCATTCGCCAGCTTGCAGAAAAGCGCGCGGCGGCCTGTTTGGGTGGTGGCCAGAAACGCATTGACAGCCAGCACAGCAAGGGCAAACTGGCTGCCCGCGAGCGCATCGAGCTGCTGCTCGATACCGGGTCTTTCGAAGAGTGGGACATGTTCAAGGAGCACCGCTGCAATGACTTCGGCATGGCCGAACAGTCAGTGCCAGGCGACGGTGTGGTCATCGGCTGCGGCACGATCAACGGCCGGCTGATGTTCGTCTTCTCGCAGGACTTCACTGTCTTCGGCGGTTCCCTCTCGGAGGCGCATGCAGAGAAGATCTGCAAGGTGATGGATCATGCGATCAAGGTCGGGGCACCGGTGATCGGTCTCAACGATTCGGGCGGTGCGCGCATCCAGGAGGGTGTCGCTTCGCTCGCCGGTTACGCCGACGTTTTCCAGCGCAACGTTCTTGCCTCGGGCGTCGTGCCACAGATTTCCCTGATCATGGGCCCTTGTGCCGGTGGCGCGGTCTACAGCCCGTCGATGACCGACTTCATCTTCATGGTCAAGGATTCGTCCTACATGTTCGTCACCGGCCCGGAAGTGGTCAAGACGGTGACCCATGAAGACGTTACTGCAGAGGAACTCGGTGGCGCCGTGACGCATACCAGCAAGTCGGGTGTTGCCGACCTGGCTTTCGAGAACGACGTCGAAGCGCTGATGATGATTCGCCGCTTCATCAGCTTCCTGCCGTCGAACAACCGGGAAAAGCCGCCGCGCCTTCCGTCGCAGGATCCGGCTGAGCGGCTTGATTTCTCGCTCGACACGCTGGTGCCGGACAATCCCAACAAGCCATACAACATCAAGGAACTGATCATCAAGGTTGCCGATGACGGTGACTTCTTTGAACTGCAGCGCGAGTACGCCAAGAACATCGTGATTGGGTTCGCCCGGATGGATGGCTCGACGGTCGGCATCGTCGCCAACCAGCCGCTGGTGCTTGCCGGCTGCCTCGACATCAAGAGTTCGATCAAGGCCGCCCGCTTCGTCCGCTACTGCGACGCTTTCAACATTCCAGTGGTGACCTTCGTTGACGTGCCTGGCTTCATGCCCGGCACCGCGCAGGAGTACGGCGGCATCATCAAGCATGGCGCCAAACTCCTGTATGCCTACGCTGAGTGCACGGTGCCGAAGATCACCGTGATCACCCGCAAGGCTTATGGCGGTGCCTATGACGTGATGGCCTCCAAGCACCTGCGCGGCGACGTCAACTTCGCCTGGCCGTCAGCCGAAATTGCGGTCATGGGTCCGAAAGGCGCGGTCGAGATCATTTTCCGCGAGGAAAAGGGTGACCCGGCCAAGCTGGCAGCCCGCGAAGCCGAGTACAAGGCCAAGTTTGCCAATCCCTTTGTTGCCGGTGCGCGCGGCTTCATCGACGACGTGATCATGCCGAACGAGACCCGCAAGCGTATCTGCCGTTCTCTCGCCATGTTGCGCAACAAGCAGCTGGAAAACCCGTGGCGCAAGCACGGCAACATTCCGCTTTGATCCACGGGGAGAAATAGAGATGTTCAAGAAAATACTGATCGCCAACCGGGGTGAGATTGCCTGCCGGGTGATGAAGACCGCCAAGAAAATGGGTATCAGGACGGTCGCGGTCTATTCCGAAGCCGACAAGGACTCGATGCACGTGCTGATGGCCGATGAGGGGGTCTGTATCGGCCCGGCAGCGTCCAAGGAATCGTATCTGGTGATCGACAAGATCATCGCCGCCTGCAAGCAGACCGGCGCCGAGGCAGTGCACCCTGGCTACGGCTTCCTTTCCGAGAACGAGGAGTTCTCGCGCCGTCTTGAAGACAACGGCATCATCTTCATCGGGCCGAAGCACTATTCGGTGGCCGCGATGGGCGACAAGATCGCCTCGAAGAAGCTGGCGATGGAGGCCAAGGTCAACACCATTCCCGGCTACAACGCAGAGATCACCGACTCCGCCCAAGCCGTCGAGATCGCCAAGGGAATCGGTTACCCGGTGATGATCAAGGCTTCTGCCGGCGGCGGCGGCAAGGGCCTGCGCGTCGCTTTCAACGACAAGGAGGCATTCGAGGGCTTCGAAGCCTGCCGCAATGAAGCTCGCAACAGTTTTGGCGACGATCGTGTGTTCATCGAGAAGTTCGTCGAAGGACCGCATCACATCGAGATCCAGGTGATTGCCGACTCGTTCGGCAACACCGTCTACCTGCTCGAGCGCGAGTGTTCAATCCAGCGGCGGCATCAGAAGGTGCTCGAGGAAGCGCCGTCACCATTCATTGACGACAAGATCCGCAAGGCGATGGGTGAGCAGGCCGTCGCTCTGGCCAAAGCGGTCAACTATCAGAGCGCGGGAACCGTCGAGTTCGTGGTCGGTTCCGACAAGTCGTTCTACTTCCTTGAAATGAACACCCGCCTGCAGGTCGAACACCCGGTGACCGAAATGATCACCGGCGTAGACCTCGTCGAGCTGATGATCCGTGTTGCCGCCGGCGAACCCCTGCCGTTCAAGCAGGAGGACATCAAGCCGAACGGCTGGGCGATCGAGTGCCGGATCAACGCCGAAGACCCGTTCCGCGGATTCCTGCCTTCCGTCGGTCGTCTGGTCAAGTATCGGCCGCCCGAAACCATCGAAGGCCAGGTCCGGGTCGATACCGGCGTCTTTGAAGGCGGCGAGATTTCGATGTATTACGACTCGATGATCGCCAAGCTGATCTGTCACGGCGCGACCCGCGACCAGGCGATCAGCCGCTTGCGTGACGCGCTCAGTGCCTTCGTGATTCGAGGCATCGATTCCAACATACCGTTTCAGGCAGCGCTGATGCAGAATCCGCGCTTCCTGTCCGGGGTGTTCACCACCTCGTTCATCGCCGAAGAGTTTCCCAATGGCTTCGTTGCCTCCGACGTGGTGCACGATGACCCGGGTCTGCTCGCCGCCGTCGCCGCTTTTGGTCGTCGGCGCTATATTGATCGCGCGGTCCAGGTCAGCGGCCAGATGCCGGGTCACCAGCGCAAGGTGGGGACTGAGTGGGTCGTCCAGATGGAAGGTAAGGATTACCCGGTGGTGGTCACGCCGATCACTGGCGGCTATTCAGTCACGCACGGTGTCGATCGCTACGATCTCGTTTCCGACTGGCGGTTCGGCGAACTTGTTTTCCACGGGACCTGCAACGGCGTACCGCTCTGCTTGCAACTCGAGCGGATCGGCCTGCTCTATCGCGTCGTCCACTTCGGCAAACAGGTCAAGGCGACGGTGATGACCGCCAACGCCGCCCGCATGCTGGCGCTGATGCCGAAGAAGGTACCGCCGGATCTTTCCAGGTTCCTGCTCTCGCCAATGCCCGGTCTGTTGCGCGAGGTATCGGTGACGGAAGGCGAAGCAGTCGCCGCCGGCGAAAAACTCGCGGTGATCGAGGCCATGAAGATGGAGAACGTTCTCAAGGCCGAGCGTGACTGCAAGGTCAAGAAGGTTGTCGCCACGGCTGGCGAAAGTCTGTCGGTCGATCAGGTGATTATCGAGTTCGAGTAGTCTCGTTGCGGTGACACGATCGCTGGCAACCCAAGGCCCGCCGCAAGGCGGGCCTTGGTCCTTCAGGCGGCCCTGTTCACCCGAAAATGATGACCCTCAGCTTTTCGCTCAGGCTCAGTCCCGACCACCAGTGGATGCCATCCTCCCGAACGCGTAGGCCTGCGGTGGTGAGTGTGAGCTTGCGGGCGCCGAGTTCGGTCCGCCCGGTCTCGGCAATCAAACCTCGCGCCATGAGGTACTGCGCGATGGCAGGTTGGACCTGCTGACCACTCAGCGTCCAGCGAGTGCCGTAACCATCTTCCTCGCCGGGAAGCATCAGGATGGGCTCCCGCGGGCTCATGTAACGGAGCACCGTGAGCGTCTGGGCCCGCGCGGGAATGGTGGTTATCGATTGGTCACTCATGTCGCTGCCCATTATGCACGCCAAGAGCATCCTGGATCCGACTTGCGTCAAGGCCAAAGCCTTGCGGCCAAGGCCTTACCTGCGTCCAAAGTCGCCATCGGCTGGTGCTCCCCGCGGTGACCTTCAGGCGATAATGGAAACGGCCTGGCGCGAGCTGCAATCTACACCTCTGGTGGCAACAAAGCATTCACACTGGCTCACCCCGGGCCCGGCGGGCGCTTCTTTCGCCAGACGGCGACGAGGGTGGCGAGTTTGTCACGCTGCGACAGGCGTTCGTCGGAGAGCGCTTCGAGGAAGTCCGACAGCCGCTTCGACTTGACGATGGCGAAACCGGTGAGCAATGCGGAGGGCAGGAAGACGAGCGCGAAAAAAAGCAGCCGGTCGGGCAGGGGGTCCTGTGCAGCATCGATCAGATTCATGCCGAGAAAACCGGTGCTGATGGTCGCTATCAGGCCCGCGGTGGTCACCACGGTCAACCGGACGACCGTGTTGGCCTGCCTGCGCAGGCTGTCGCTGTCGAGGTACTGGCTCATGTCCTGGATTTCCTCACGCAGTTCGGTATACACCCGCTCGGTTCCCAGGTGCTCGCGGGTCATGCTGAATAGAGCCCGCGCCTGCGCCTGGTCGGAGATCTCGTAGAACCAGTAGCGGTGGGTGAAGCGCAGGAAGACCTCGAGGATCTCGCGAATTGCCCGCTTGAACTGCTTGACCGCTTCGGCATTGCCGATCTCCAGCCGGTTTAGTGCCGTGACCAGACGATCGGAGAGCATCAGCAAAGCCGCCTTGTGGAAATGCGGAATCAGTGCCAGGAGGAAGAACTGGTGGCGAAACTGCCCGAGCAGACCGTTCTCCAGCCCTGTGAAATAGGCATCATGGGCGCTGCCGACCATGACAAAGGCGTGGCCGCAGGAGAGCAGGCGGGTGCCGGGCTGGTCGGCTTGCGGATGCCAATAGCGGTCGTAGCAGAAGCGCATCTCGAAGCCTTCGAGGTGCTGGTCGGAGTAGGGCAGCGAGCCGCTCTTTCCCGGTCCGCTGACCAGTACGAGGCGGGCAAAGTCGCCGCGACTCAGGCTGCGCGGATCGTCCATCGCCAGGTAGGCGAGCAGCGGCATGCGGTGATACTCGATTTGCCGGTAGCGGACCGGGCCGTCCTCGTCGGAGTGGTGGAGGACCAGCGGTCGCAACAGGAATTCCCAGTGCGACGAGATGCACGGCGCGCGGAAGCGGCTGACGAAAGAGAGATACTTACCGCGTTTCTCGTAATCGGAGACTGCCAGCACCGCACCGTCCGCCGCCATCCATTCGGCGCACCTGAGGCAGTGGCCACCGCTGCCGTCCTCGTCCCAATACGGTGGGTAAGCCCGGCCAAAGCGGTAAAGGGTGTCCTGGACCTGCCGCAGGCCGAGATTGTCGGCTGCGATCTCGACAACCAGGATGACCACGTCGATATCGTAGAAGAAATAGAGATCGAGGTGGACGATGTCGAAGCTGAGTGGCGTTTCACTTTCCTTGAAGGTCATGCGCACCTTCGCTACATCCTGACGGCGGAAGATGCGGATCGGTGATTCGCCATAGCGGGGGTCAGTCTCCTCGCCCCCCTTCTCGCCGTAGAGGAAGCGTTGCACGTAAGGCAGGAAAGTGACGAACTCGCTGTAATGGCGCTCGTGGAACTGTTCAGGGTCGCCGCAGAATTCGTCGGCCAGTTCGCGCCACGGATTGTCCGGCGTCTTCTGTTCCAGCAGCTGATAGTGATGCTGCAAAGGGCTGTCTTTGGGGAGCGGCATCAACTGCAGTGGCCACAAGAGAATCTGGCGAAAATGACTGACCCGCTGCTCAACTTCCCTGGTTGCGACGTCCATCGGATCCTCCGGAAAGCGACTGCGGGGCGGGCGGTCATTCGGCACTGTCGTCAGCCGCCGATCTCTGCCAGCAGCCTGGCGATCATCCGCTCGGCCTGGTGCAGGTAGCCACTGCCGAACAGGTTCAGGTGGTTGAGTACATGGTAAAGGTTGTACAGCAGTTTGCGCTGTTCAAAACCATCGGCCACCGGCCAGGCCTCGCGGTAGGCGACGTAAAAGCTGTCGGGAAAGCCGCCGAACAGTTCGGTCATCGCCAGATCCGCCTCGCGATCGCCGAAATAGACAGCCGGATCGAACAGTGTCAGGGTTCCCGCTTCATCGACCGCGGCGTTACCGGACCACAGATCGCCGTGCAACAGGCTCGGCTGCGGCTGATGGTCGATGAACAGCGCTGGCACCTTCTCCGCCAGCCGCTCGCCGTTGGCGATCAGCTTGCCGTGTTGACCCTGGCGCCGTGCCATTGCGAGCTGTGGCAGGAGTCGCTGGCGGGCGAAGAACAGAGCCCAGGTCCGCTGCTGCTTGTTGTACTGCGGGCTGCTGCCGATGAAGTTGTCGTGCTGCCAGCCGAATTGAGGGCCCCGAATGCGGTGCAGTGCGGCCAGCGAGCGTCCGGCTTCGCTGCCATGGCGGCGTTCGCGCAAGGGTTGCAGGGGGAGATACTCAAGCACCAGGTAGGCCTGCCGGCCGCAGATGCCGTGTCCGAAGACGCGAGGTACGCGCAGCGCCGAACAGGCAGCCAGTGCCCCCAGACCGTTGGCCTCGGCGGCGAACATCCCGGCCAGGCTGGCGTCATTCAGCTTCACGAAGCAGCGCTGTCCGGCACTTTCGACGAGGAGCGCGCGCGAGATCGAACCGCCGCCGATCTCGGTCGCCGAGTCGATCGCTGCCGCCGGATTCCGGTCACCGCCGATGACCGTGCTCAAGGCGGCGCGCAGCGCTGGGTCAAGGGGCGGGTGGCCGGAAGTCATGCAGATCCCTGCAGACTTCGCTGGCGGTTGCTGCCGCGGTCGGTGGTCGCAGCGACATGGCCTGGTCGGCCGGTCGGCGATGGGCGTCGCGGCGACTGCCGCCGGGCAGTCGGTTTACTCGTGCCGGCGAATGTGTTGTGATAGCGCGAATTCGCGAAGCCGGTCGCGAGCCCGCTGTCAAACCAGCGGTCGATCGTGGCCGGGCTTTTCGTGAAGAGCTGTCCGACCGCGCGGTGGTTGGCCTTTCTCCGATCAATTCCCTTACTGGAGTTCAAAATCATGAAAATCCGCCTGCTCGTTGTTTCCGCCCTCCTGGCGATCGGTCTTGCTGCCTGTGGTGACGATGCCAAGAAAGCCGAGGCCGCGCGACTCGCCAGCGAAGCGAAGCAGAAAGCCGATGAAGCCGCCAAGAAGGCCGGCGAAGCGGTTGGCGCCGCAGCCGAAGCCACCAAGGAGGCCGGCAAGGATGCCATGACTGCGACCAAGGAAGCTGGCAAGGACGCCATGGCGGCGACCAAGGAGGCCGGCAAGGAAATGGTCGTCAAGGCCGCCGATGCCACCAAGGAGGCTGCCGACAAGGCCAAGGCGGCGGTCAGCAAGTAGGCGTCGGAGGATTTTCCCCGCCGGGCAACCGGGCCGCATGGCCCGGTTTTCTTTCCTGCGGCTACCTGCCGCATGGGCGCGCTCGTGCTGTCGTACCCCGGCTTGCTGCTCACGCCAGCGGACCGGGCATTGCCGGAGTGCTCTGGCGTTGCGGTGGCTTGCTCCGGCTTGACAGCCGCTTGCCTGGCCGTTCCGTGGCCGTCGCCTGGGGTTGCAGGGTGTCGAAGAACAAGCGGTCTGCGCCCAGCATGTGTTTGGTGACCACGTCATAGGCGAGAAACTGAAACACGTCACCAACCCCCTTCGTGCCGGTGCGGTACGCCTTGGTCAGCTGTAGCGCCTGATCGACCAGCGCGCGGTGCAGGACGATGTGTTCGGCGGCGGCCGGGAAACCGGCGGCGACGATCACCGCCTCCTCGTCGCCAAAGTGCTGGAGGATGTCGGCGACGAGGCGATCGACAATCGCGTTCACCTGTTCCACGGCATGCTCCGCGAGAATTGCCGACAGCAGTTCGTTGGCGTCCGCGAAAAGCTGGCGGTGACCTCGATCGACTAGTTCATTGCCGCATTCATAAGCCGGGTGCCAGACCAGTTGAACGAAGTTCGCGACCACGTACTGTTCGGGGCCGACGCGTTGCGGCGTTTCCGGTGCCACCTGGACTTGGTTGCGGCCCCCGGTCTTGGCCCGGTAGAGCGCCTCATCAGCGCGCTCAAACCACTGCTCCCAGCTCTCGCCGGGTTCGCATTCTGCGACCCCGATGCTCACCGTGACCCCGCATGCTGCCGGAAACTTTGCCATGGCGACCTCTCGGCGTAACCTTTCAGCAAGCATGGCGGCCGTTGAGCGTCCGGTGTTGGGGCACAGGACCACGAATTCCTCACCGCCCCAGCGGGCCAGGGAATCGGCGCTGCGCAGCTTTGCCTGCAGCAGCGTCGTCAGGCGCTTCAGAACGGCGTCGCCGGTCGCATGACCGTGCTGGTCGTTGATCGGCTTGAAGCAGTCGATGTCGAGGACCAGCAGGCTCAGCCGGTGTTGATATCTGTTCAGGCGATCCATTTCACTGCGTACGCCCTCTTCGAGCCGGTGCCGGTTCCAGGCGCCGGTCAGCTTGTCGGTGCTGGCCACCTGTTCCAGTTCAGCCACCGTCTGCTGCAGTTCCCGATTGCTCTGCTGCAGGCGAGCGAGTGTCTGCTGCATGGCCACGAAACCTGGCTGCGGCGACGCTTCGTCAATCAAGGAGGCAATCGCCTGCAGCTTGCGGTCAACTCCGAGGACTGGCAGCTTGAGCCACAGGCATTGGCTGTTCTGACCATGGACCGCGAGATCGATCTCGATCGAGGCCGCTGTCTCGCCGGCAAGGATGCGCCGGTCGGATTCGGCCAGCAGCCGGCAGGTGGCCAGCGGCAGCAGATCCTCTTCCGATTTTCCGGCAAGACGTTCGCCATCGCCGCACAGCAGTCGTTCAATCGTCCGGTTGGCCAGACGGTAGCGCCCGTCAAGTCCCTTGATGGCGAAACCGACCGTCGCGCTGCCCGGCATCAGCAGCGACAGCAGGCCCGTCATCGGGATCAGAGAATCCCTAACTAGCTGGTCGATCGAGTCGCTGTCAGCCACGACGAAAGCATCCCGTTCTATCCCTCACTTGACTGACTCCGACTGCGGGCGCTGGGCGAGACTGACCCGGTTGCGCCCCTGCATCTTGGCGGCGTAGAGCGCTCGATCGGCGCGGTTGACGAAGTCCATGGCGGACTCTCCGGCAGAATAGTCGGCGACACCGATCGATACCGTGATGTTGCCGATCAGGGCTTCCTTGTCGCCGCTGCGTTTGACCCGGCTGGCGGCGACCATCGCACGCAATGCCTCGGCCAGGCCAACGGCACCGCCGCGTGGTGTTTGCGGCAGAATCACGGCGAACTCTTCACCGCCATAGCGTGCTGCTGTGTCCTTGCCCTTGACGTTTGCCCGCAGGGTCTGGCCGATGCTGGTCAGGACTCGGTCGCCAAAGACGTGCCCCAGGGTGTCGTTGAGCCGTTTGAAGTGGTCGAGGTCGATCATCAACAAGCAGGGTCCGGGCATTTCCGGGTTTGTCTGCTCCAGGCACGCTGCCAGTGCCAGATCGAAGCCCTTGCGATTGCTCAATCCGGTCAGGGCATCGACCAGCGCCTCCTCGCGCGCGCGCGCGACCTCGTGCCTGAGCTGCTGCGCTTCGTGCGTGCTTTCCTCGAGTCGCGCCTGCAACGCGCTGATGGCCCCCTGCATTTCCCTTGTGCCGCGCAGGATGTCCTCGACGCCGGGCGCCAGCGGCCCGGTGGTGCCGGGCGGGCGTACCAGCGCATCGCTCCACCGCTCCAGGGAATTGCCGAAGCGGGACGCCTGATCGCCGGCCTGTGCCGCCGTTTCGGACACCTGGTCGACGAGATGGCTGACACTGTCACCGATGCGCAGGGCTGTTTTCGCATCGAAGTCCGCGACGTACCGGCCATAAAGGGTATAGGTGGTTTCGTCGTTCAGGCGCGCATTACCGATGAGCAAGGCATCAATTTCGGCCTGCAGGGCCGGGTTGATGCCTGCCACGTACTCGTACCAGATGGCATAGCTCGCCGGATGCAGGCCGGCTTCCTGTTGAGCCATGCGCTTCAACGCGAGTCGCAGGTACTCGGCGCTCTGCGCGGTGCTGTGGCGATACCTCATCTTCTGGTCTCCGTCTTTGATCTACCTGTTCTTGTTCGTATGACTCAGATCCCCATCCCGCCTGATCATCCGTCAGGTGCCGGTTGCGGCAGAGCAATGCGGCCCTGGCGCAGCAGGCACTCGGCTTCATCGGGTGGCAGCGGCCGGCTGAACAGATAGCCCTGTAGCTTGCCACACTTGGCTTGCTGCAGGTAATCGGCCTGTGCGCGATTTTCCACGCCCTCGGCAATCACTTCCAGATCAAGGCTGTGAGCCATGGCGATGATCGCGGTGATGATTCCGACATCGTTGGCATTACCTGGCAGACCGCGGACAAAGCTCTGATCGATCTTCAGCATGCTGATCGGAAATCGCTTGACGTAGGACAGCGACGAGTAGCCGGTGCCGAAGTCGTCAATCGAGAAATGCACCCCTTGCGCCCGCAGACGCGCAAGCCCCTCGATACGGCGGGGGTCCGTGTCCATCAGGATGCTCTCGGTCAGTTCCAGTTCGAGCTGGTTGGCGTCGATACCGGTCTCTTCAATGATCGCCGCGACTCTGCCGATGAAGTCCGAGGTACGCACCTGGCGCGCCGACACATTCACCGCCACCCGGGGTGTGGTCACGCCACGCTGCTGCCACGCCATGACCTGGCGGCAGGCAGTCTGGATGACCCATTCGCCCATCGGGATGATCAGGCCGCTTTCCTCCGCAACCGGTATGAAGTCGCCAGGTGATACCAGGCCGCGTTCGGGATGATGCCAGCGGATCAGTGCCTCGACACCGATGATCGCACCGCCTTCTGCCAGAACCTGAGGCTGGTAGACAAGGCGGAATTCGTCGCGCTGAAGCCCCTTGCGCAGGTCGTTCTCCAGCGCCAGGCGCTTGACTGCGTCGCTGGTCAGCGTCCTGTCGTAGATCTGCCAGTTGTTGCGGCCCTGGGCCTTGGCGTGATACATCGCCGTATCCGCGTGCTTGAGCAAGGTGGCGGCGTCATCCCCATCGTCGGGGAAGCTGGCAATGCCGATGCTGGCGGTGACCGTGACCTCCTGCTCGCCGATCTGGAATGGACGGCTGAGCAGCGATTGCATACGCCCGGCAATCAGCTTGACGACCTGTGCGTCATCGATATCGGGGAGCACGACCGTGAACTCGTCGCCGCCCAGCCGCGCGAAGTGCACGCCCGTTTCGTCCAGCGCCGGCCGGGCGATGAAGTCGCTGCCACGCAGCTTCTCCTTGAGGCGGTCGGCGACCGCATGCAACAGGTAATCGCCGGCGGTGTGGCCGAGGGTGTCGTTGACGCGCTTGAAGTCGTCGAGATCGAGGAACAGGAGGGCGACCTGGTGATGCTCCCGCCGCGCGCGCAACAACTCACTGTCGAGGTGTTCGAGGAAATTCTGGCGATTCGGCATGCCGGTGAGCGTGTCGAAGTACGCCAGGCGCCGAATTTTCCCCTCGTTGAGCTTCTGCAGGGTGATGTCGCGGACCACGACGACGACCTTGTCTACCCCGCTCGGCGCGACCCGCGCCTCGTAATGATGGATGCCGTCCGGCATTGGCAGCTTGTATACCACTGACTGCAGCTGACCGCGCTGCAAAGCGCGTTCGATGGCGTGCAGCAGAAGGTCGGCAACTTCGGTTGGCAGGACCTCTGACACATGTCGATTGATGACCTCGCGGGTCCCGACGTAGGGCGCGCTGCCGTAACCCGCCTTGTAGTCCAGGTAGGTTCCTTGCCAGTCGAGCAGGAAAATCATGTCGGGCATCGCTTGTACGATCGCTGCCTGCTTTTCCTCCAGATCACGCAACTCGCGCGCCGCCTGCGCCGAGCGCAGTACATAGCGAGCCCGGTGCCCGAGAATCGGCCAGTTGATGGGTTTCGAGATGAAGTCGTTGGCGCCTGACTCGTAGGCCTCGTTGATTGACTCCAGATCGTCCATGCCGGTGACCATGATCAACGGCATGTCGGTCATGTCCCAGCGCTTGCGGATGTGCCGGCAGACCTCGAAGCCGTCGATACCGGGCATATCGACATCGAGCAGCACCAGGTCCGGGACAAATTCGTCCAGCCGTTGGAGCGCTTCTTCGCCATCCGCTGCTTCCCGCACGTCGAACTCGAACTGGCCCAGCGTTTCCTGTTCCAGCAGGCGCATCACGTGGTCGTCGTCGACGATCAGCACAACAGGCCGTCGGGATGACTCAGGCGATCGCATGGTTGGAACTCCGGTTGGTCATGGTTTGCAGCGTCGCGAGCACGCGGGGCAACTCGGATTCTACATCCATCAGCAGAGTCCTTGCGCCGTCGACGGTGGCCTTGCGGCCGACCGCTTCGAGTTCCTTGCACAGCCTTGCCAGATGCTCTGCGCCGACGTTGGCACTGCTCGACTTGAGCGCATGCGCGGCTTTGCGCAAGGCTTCGGCATTGCCGGCATTGACCGCCGACTGCAGTTGCGCGAAGCGCGGCGGGGTATCAGCGAGAAAAGCACCGATCACTTTCTCGACCAGCAATGCACCATTGGGTCCGGGCAGATGGCGAATGGCATCGAGGGCCCGCGGATTGATCGGCTCGTCGATGGCCGCCGCTGAGGCGTCGTGAGCTTCCGCCGAACCGGTAGCCGAGGGAGTGGGCCGGGCGTCTACCGGCGCGGCGTCCGTCCGCGGCAACCAACGTTCCAAGGTGGCGAGCAGCAGCTCGCGGGTAAACGGTTTGCTCAGGTAGTCATCCATCCCGGCCGCCAGGCAGCGCTCGCGGTCGCCTTCGACGGCGTTGGCCGTCAGCGCGACGATTGGCAGCTGGTGGTGCAGCAGACCCTCGCGCTGCCGGTCGCGGATCTGCGCGGTGGTCTCAAAACCGTCCATTTCGGGCATCTGGCAATCCATCAGGATGAGGTCGAAAGGCTCGTGCAGCAAGCGATCGAGCGCGATCCTCCCGTTATCGGCCAGGCTCCAGGCGACCCCGAGCGATTCGAGCATGGCGCCTGCGACCTGCTGATTGACCGAGTTGTCCTCGGCAACCAGCACCCGCCCGCCGAGGCTGACCGGTGCGTCCTCGGCGACCAGCAACGGTGCTGATCGCGGCTGCGCTCTCGCCGGCGTGAGCGGCTGGTGCGCCATGGCCGTGGTGATCGCGTCGTAGAGGTCGGATTGACGTACGGGTTTGGTCAGGTAGTAATCGATCGGCGCGTTCCGTCGATCCGGATGATCGGCGCCGACACTGACCGACGAGAGCATGACCAGCGGCATTTTGGCCCAGCGCGCATCGCACCTGATTGCGCGCGCCAGCTCGAAGCCGTCCATGCCGGGCATGTGCAGGTCGAGGATCGCCAGGTCGAAAGGTCGCGTCGCGGTCTGCTGGAGTTCCTGCAGCGCCTGCTGCCCGTCGGCGGCACCGGTGTATTGCATTGCCCAGCCTTCGAGCTGGTGAGCCAGGATTTCGCGGTTGGTGGCGTTGTCATCGACGACCAGCACGCGCAGCCCGTTGAGCCGCTCGGCCATGTTCACCACCGAGCGCGCATCGGGGTCCTGCTTGAGCAGCGGCAGTTCGAACCAGAACAGGGTGCCGCGGCCGGCCTCGCTGTGCATGCCGATCTGCCCGTGCATCATTTCGACCAGTCGTTTGGCGATGGCCAGGCCGAGGCCGCTGCCGCCGAACCGCCGGGTCGTCGAACTGTCGGCCTGGACAAAGGCGCAGAACAGCCGGGCCTGCGCTTCCTCGCTGATGCCGATGCCGCTATCCCTGACCTCGAAGCGGAAACGCGCCTGCTGGGGACTTTCGTCAAGCAGCCGAACGCGGAGGACGACGTCACCGCGGCTGGTGAACTTGACGGCGTTGTTCACCAGGTTGGTCAGGATCTGGCGCACGCGCACCGGGTCGCCGCTGACCGCGACCGGCAGATCATGGGGCACGCTGCAGACCATCTCAAGGCCCTTGGCCTCGGCGGGTTGGGCAAACAGGCAGCCGATGTCCTCGACCAGTTGACGGAGGTTGAAGTGGATTCGCTCGATATCTAACTTGCCGGCCTCGATCTTCGAGAAGTCGAGAATGTCGTTGATGATCGTAAGCAGATGCTCGCCGGATTGATAGACGGCGTCGGCGAAGCGCTGTTGCTGAGCGCTGAGTGCCGTGTGGCGCAGTAGTTCGGTCATCCCGAGGATGCCGTTCATCGGTGTGCGGATCTCGTGGCTCATCGTCGCCAGGAATTCGCTCTTCGCCCGGCTGCCGGCTTCGGCAAGGTCTCTTGCCTTGCGCAGCTCAGCGGTACGTGACTCCACTTCAGCTTCCAGCTCTTGACGGTGTGCTGCCAGGTGGCGGTTACGATCCTCGATCTCTTCGAGCATGGCGTTGAAGCCCCTGGCGAGGTCGCCGATCTCGTCGCTTGACTCGATCGGGACCCGTGCCGTGTAGTCGCCTCTTCGCGAGACCATTGCCATGACGTTTGCCAGGCTGGAAACGGGCGCCGTGATCGTCCTGTTCAAGCGTGACAGGAGGCGATGCGACAAGGCCAGCGCAATCAGGATCACCAGCGCAAAGGCCAGTGCATGCCAGACCAGGCGCTGGTAGAGCTGGCTTAGATCAAGGCGCAGGGCGATGGTGCCGATCGGCTTGCCATCGGCGCTCACCGGCTGAGCGACGTCGAGTACGGCAAGGCCCAGCTCGTGGCCGTGGATGGAGTGGCTGATGAACGCGTCGGCCGACTGCGCCGCCGAGCGATAGACTGCCAGCCGCTGACCAGCCTGGTCCCATAGTGCCGCATGCAGCACCTGGGCGTCCGCTTCGAGCGAGTTCAGCACTTCGCCAGCCGCTTTGGCGTCGTTGAATTCCAGCGCCGAAGCGCTGTTGCGGCCAATCAGTTGTGCTTTCACCTGGCTGTCTTCGAGCAATTCGCTGCTCAGGTTCAGGTAATCGTAGGTGGTCAACAACAGAATGGCGACCAGGAAGGCACTGCCGGTGGTCAGCAGGTTGATCCGCCGCAGCTTCTCCTCGATTGATCCGCTGCGCAGCAGTTGTTTGAAGGGGTGGTTAAGCATATCTGCATTTCCACTGATGACCTGGCGTTGGTCGTGTAGCGACCGGGCGCCGCAAGGCCGATGACAGCCTGAGGGGATCCCGGAGTATCTGCGTAGCGGGTTTCATCGTCCTTCACCTTGCTCGTCTCTGACCAGTCGCGCCAGTTTCAGCAACTGTGAGCTCAGCCTGAGTCCGGCGCGGTGAGCCGCTTCCTGATTGACTTCAAACTTGAGTTTTTCGCCTTCGGCGTACAAGCCGATGAGGCCCGCGTTCGTCGCAAATCCTTCGCCGTCGCCGACCGTGAGCACCGGCAAGGAACGCACGCCGCGCGTCCATTCGGCCATTTTCGTGCGACCGGCAATGACCAGAATGTGACAGCTTGCCGCGTCCTCGGGGCGGGAAAGCTGGCGCACTTCGACTTCCTTGCCACGCACCGCTGGTTTGCCTTCGAGTGCCGCCACTGTCTGCGTGAAGCCGCCGCGTTCACCGGCCGTGCATAGCCGCAGCTTTGGCGACTTGTTCCAGACATCGTCCGGCCAATCGGTGTACTTGGCAAAGTTGTAGACGAACGCGGCCTTGAGAGCACTTTCGTCGGTCGCTCGGGACTGTGCCGATGCCTGGCCCAGTCCACCGCCGGTAATTGCCAGCCCCGCAGCCAGCACCAAGGCGGCGCGCCGGACATTTGCAGTCGACCGTCGGCCGGAATGAAGTTTGCGCATGGCGGGTTTCCGGATCAGAAGCGGTAGACCGCCTTGACTCTGAAGGTGCGCCCGTCCTGCACGAAACGATCGCGCATCGGTACGCCCAGATCCGGAGCCGCCGGGTCGGCGAACTTCCTGTCGAGCAGGTTGAACACCGAGGCGGAAAGCTGCCAGCCGTCCCTGGCCATCGGCCGCAGCAGCGTGAGGTTGACGACACCGTAGCCCGGCACGGTGGTGTCGGCATCGGTCTTGCGGCTCGACAACCACTGTCCCTCGACACCTAGTCGCAGGCCCATCCAGGGCAGCGGCAGCGAGCCAAGGAACTTGCCTATGGCGTGCGGAGAGTTGCTCAGTTGCTCGCCCTGCGCGTTCTGCGTCTTCAGCAGGTCGAGGCTGAGGCGCATGCGCGCGCTGTTGTCCCACTGATGTTCGGCCTCGAATTCGAGGCCCTGAGCTTTGACATTGCCGGCATTCTGATACTGCAGCAGGCCGCTGTCGGCCTCGGTGACCTGCTCGATCAGGTTCTCCATGGTGTAGTAGTAGGTGGTCGCTGCCAAGCGCGTCTGTTTCCCGAGGTAGTGTTCGACGCCCGCCTCCCAGGTCTTGAGCTTTTCTGGCTGCAACTGCTTATTCGCGATTTGCTGTCCAGGAAAGGTGTAGAACTTTTCGAAGGCGTTGCCCGGCCGGAAGGCCGATCCGTAGAGGAGCTTCCAGACCGTCTGCTGCGACCAGCGATACACCACTCCAAGACGCGGACTGAGCTCGCCGCTTGCCGATCCGACCTTGTCGTAGCGTGCGCCAAGCGACACCTTGAAGGCCTCGGTCCATTGAAAGTCATTCTGCAAAAAGACGCCGCTGCGCTCACTCTGATGCCGGTCATCGAGAAAGGATTGGTAGGGTGCCACGTCGTAAGTCCACTGTTTCTGGCGATAATTGCTCTGGTATTCGAGGCCGCTGACCAGTTGGTTGCGCTCCGACCATGCCGTCACCAGCTTTGCCTCGCTGCCCCACCAGCTGGCCAGGCCTCTATCGTGATTACGTACCTCTGGCTCGCCGGCGTTCGCACCGGCATAGACCGCGTTCAGGCCAAAGCGGTATTCTCCCCAGAACAGGCGCGCGGAAATTTCGGTGTCGGGCGAGAGGCTGCGCGTGTAGCTCAGATTGGCGTAGGCTTGCTGGTCGGTTTGCTTGTTGTCAGGGTCGTCGAACACGACACCATACGCGGCACCCGGGTTGCCGTTCTGCCGCTGGCTCCCGGCAGCCGTCAGGGTCAGTCCTTGCTGAGACAGGCGCGCATAGAAGCGGCTGCTGCGGTCGAAGGCGGTGCCGGACGTGCGACCGAAGCTGGTTTCGGGCATATCGAACTCGGGAAAGCAGAGATCGGGACCCTGACTGTCGCTTCCCGATACCGAAGCGACGATTTCGGCACCGTTGTCGAGACGCTTGCCATAAGTGGCCCGGCCGTACACCGTGCTGAAACTCGAATAGGCCGCACCTATTTCGACGCCGTCGATTTGCTGCGCTGTTCGGGTGATGATGTTGATCACGCCAAACAGCGCATTGCCGCCGTAGACCGACGAGCCGGGTCCGCGTACCACCTCGATCCGTTCGACCAGATCGATATCGATCAACTGCTCGCTACCGACGTAGGCCGTGTCGTAAACGGCGTCGTTGGTCCGCTGGCCGTCGATCAACAACAGCACGCGCGAGTTGTAGTCTTGCGGTCTGGCGAAGCCGCGCGTCCCGATATAGTTGTAGGAACGGTCGCTATGGACGTAAAAGCCTGGCACGCTGCGGACCGCTTCGGCCACGGTGCGCCACCCGTACTGCTGGATGTCTTCGCGGCTGATGACGGTTACCGCCGAAGGGGTTGTCGAGACTCTCTGGCGGAATCTGGAAGCGCCGACGATTGACGCATCGATCAGCTTCGACTCGTTCATCAGTTGTTCCAGCGGCAGGTCGGTCAGGTCCTGGGAGGCTTGTGCGCCTTGCTGAGCCATCGCCAGGAGCAGCGCGATCAGGTAGACAGGCCGGTGGCACAGTGGTCGGTGAGGAGGGTCTGGCGTGGCGCCAACCGGGGCCAGGACCCCGGCAACACTCACGGGGAATCGCCTCTTCCAGTGCATATCCTTCCTTCCGACTGACTGATGTTCGATATCGATGCCAAGCAAGCAATTTTCTCCAGATTCATAACGGCTCGCAGGCTCGTTTCTTGAGGGCGCAATCGAAAACGGGGCCCGCTGTGTGATTCGCTCGCGTCACACAGCCCGGCTGGCTTGCGGGTCAGTGGTTGTCGGCTTGTCTGATAGCTTCCCCCGCTTGGCGACTACTCGGCGTGCTACTGCTTGACCGCTTGCATGGCGCGCCACAGCAGCGCGCCGAGCAGTACGGACGCGAGTACCAGACTGACCCCGGAGGCCAACCAGAAGCCGGCGACGCCCATCGGCTGCCGGGCATGGAATGCCAGCCACCAGCCGCCGAGCAGGCCGACTCCCCAGAAGCAGACGACATGCACGAACATCGGCACGAAGGTGATCCGGTAGCCACGCAAGGCGTGCGCGGCGATGGTCTGTACGGCGTCGAACAGTTGGTAGAGGGCAACGTAGCCAATCAGTCCGAGGGCGACCGCCTGCACCGCGGGGTCGTCGGTGTAAGCAGCAGTGACCGGTCCGGCGATCCGCCACAAAAAAAGGCCGAGCAGCGCCGACAGGCCGCCGGCCAGGAGCAGGCCGGCACCGATAGACCGCTCCGCTCGTTGCCAGTCGCGCGCGCCGGCGGCTTGTCCGACCTGGGCCAGGGTGGCGATCCCCAGAGCCAGCGGCAGCATGTAGCAGATCGCCGCCAGATTGGCGACGATGCGGTGACCGGCGACGACCGTTGCGCCGAGTTGCGCGACAAACAGGGCCATCAGCGTGAATGACGAAATCTCGACGAAATGCGAGAAACCCATTGGCAGGCCGAGCCGCAGCAACTGGCCCAGTGGCTTTCGACGCGGCCGCTGCCAGCCGGTGAACAGGCGATATGGCCGCAGGGCCTTGCCAAAGCGCAGGTAAGCAAGCGCACAGAGCAACGAGAAGCCACTGACCGCGACATTGGACAGGCCGCAGCCGAGGACACCGAGCGCTTCACCACCCCAGGCGCCAGTCACCAGCAGCGAGGCGAGCAGGCCGTGCAGCAGCGTGTTGCCGAGGCTGATCAGCAACAGCGGACGCGGCTGGCCGAGCGCGTTGCAGAAGGCGTGGAAGGTCCGGTAGAGCAGGATGGCCGGCAGGCCCAATGCGAGCAGCGCGAGATAGGCGCGTGCCTTGCTTTCGACCAGCGGGTCGATCCGCGACAGCGCCAGCAGCGGCTCGGGGTGGCGCAGGATCAGCACGCCCGGAATGGCCAGCAGCAGCGCCAGCCACAGCGCCTGCTGCAGGACACCGGCGATCTCCCGCTCGCGGCCGGCGCCATGCAGGTGGGCGACGGTCGGTGCGATGGCCTGCAGAATACCGGCCAGGGCAAAAACCACCGAGATGTAGATGCCGCCGCCAACCGCCACCGCCGCCAGGTCGTCGGTGCCGTAATGGCCGAGCAGGGCGGTGTCGATGATCATCATGCCCATCGAGCTCAACTGGGCGAGCAGCATCGGCGTAGCGTGCGCGAGGATCAGGCGGGAGTGGTGGGCGAGCATTGGGCCGACGACAGGGAGGAAGGCCGCTCAGCCTACCCGATTCTTCCGGCAGTGCGGGCGGTATCGTGCCCGTTGCGGGGTTCTTTCCCGACTTGGCGGAGAAAAAAATGCCTTATCGGAACCCGGCTTATTGAAAGATAACCGCACATGGTCTAGGGTTTCGACTTTTGCCAAGTCGGGAGATCAGCCAGATGGTCGCAGCTAGCCGTGTCAATGCCCACGATAACGCCTACGAACCGATTGAAACCGCCAGTCGCGACGAGATTTCGGCCCTGCAACTCGATCGCCTGCGCTGGTCGCTGCGTCACGCGTATGAGAACGTCGAGCACTACCGGCAGAAGTTCGATGCCCACGGCGCACACCCCGACGATCTGAAAACGCTTGACGATCTGCGCAAGTTTCCTTTCACGACCAAGGACGACCTGCGCCAGAATTACCCGTTCAAGATGTTTGCCGTGCCGCGCGATCAGGTCGTGCGGGTGCATGCATCGTCGGGCACGACCGGACAGCCGACGGTTGTCGGCTACACGCAGGACGATATCGACATGTGGGCAACGCTGATGGCGCGCTCGATCCACGCCGCCGGCGGCCGACGCGGCGACATGGTTCATATCGGCTACGGTTACGGCCTGTTTACCGGCGGTCTTGGCGCCCACTACGGCGCCGAGCGTCTGGGGTGCACGGTGATCCCGATGTCCGGCGGCCAGACCGAGAAGCAGGTGCAACTGATCGCCGACTTCCAGCCGGACATCATCATGGTCACCCCTTCGTATCTGCTCAATCTGGCGGACGAATTCAAGCGTCAGCGGATCGATCCCGCGTCGACCGGGCTGCGCGTTGGTCTGTTCGGCGCGGAACCCTGGACGCAACAGATGCGCCTCGAGATCGAGGGCAGCTTCGCCATTGACGCGATTGATCTTTACGGGCTGTCGGAAGTCATCGGCCCCGGTGTCGCCAGCGAGTGCATCGAAAGCAAGGACGGCCCGGTGATCTGGGAAGATCACTTCTACCCCGAGGTGATCGATCCGACGACCGGCGAGGTGCTTCCCGACGGGCGCCACGGCGAACTGGTGTTCACTTCGCTCACCAAGCAAGCGCTGCCGATGATCCGCTACCGCACGCGTGACCTGACTTGCCTGCTGCCGCCTACGGCGCGCTCGATGCGGCGCATCGACAAGATCACCGGCCGCTCGGACGACATGCTGATCATTCGCGGCGTCAACGTTTTCCCTTCGCAGATTGAGGAACTGATCCTCAAGCAGCCGAAGCTGTCCCCGCATTACCTGATTGAAGTCTGGCGCGACGGTCACCTCGACTCGGTGGCCGTTGATGTCGAGCTCAAGCGCGAGTTTCGTTATCTGCCGATGGTCGACAAGGAATATGTCGCGCACGCGCTGCAGCGGCACATCAAGTCTTTCATCGGCATTTCGACTGAAGTGCGCATCGCCGACATCGGGGGAATCGAGCGTTCGCTCGGTAAGGCACGGCGCGTCATCGACAAGCGACCACGCGAGTAGGCACAGGCGGCAGTCGGCTGAACGACCGAGAGTCGGCATCTTCCGGCCTGCTGGTAACGCGACAGCGCGTGCAGCCCGTCCAAGCTGGAGCCCGTTCTCGTCGAGCATGCACGCCGCGCGGTGCAGTTTGTCCTCGTTTTCACCGGGATTGCCCTCTCGGTAGTGGAAATAATCTTGCCAGACCGCCGGCCGGGGGTCTATGCTTTTGGATTGGTACCGGACTGCCTGCCGGGCTGCTGCCCGAGGCGGATCATTTGCCGCTGGCGGGTTCGCTCGTAAGTCCTTTTTCGTGTCCGAGGATGCTTGATGAAATCAACCTGTTGCCGACCCGGTGCGCTGCTGACGGCACTCATTTTCGCCCTGTCGCCCGCCCTGGCGCAGCAATCCCCGTCGACGTCGCCGGCTGGCGCGGCCTCGGCCAGCCCGGCGGCGAAGACCTTCTCGCAGCAGGACCTTGACCGGCTGCTGGCGCCGATCGCTTTGTACCCGGATGCGTTGCTGGTACAGGTTCTGATGGCCTCCACCTATCCGCTCGAAGTCGTCGAGGCGGCACGCTGGGCGAAGGCCAACCCCAAAGTGACGGGGAAAGCGCTCGAGGACGCCATGGCGAAGCAGGACTGGGATCCGGCTGTCAAGTCGCTGACCGCGGTGCCTCAGGTGTTGCAGCAGATGAACGACAATCTCGACTGGATGCAAAAGCTGGGGGACGCTTTTCTGGCCCAGCAGCAGGACCTTATGGATACGGTGCAGCGCCTGCGTGCCAAGGCCGACGCGGCCGGAAACCTGAAAACCACCGAACAGCAGGTGGTCACGACCGAGGTGCAGGGCAGCCAGAAGATCTACGTCGTCGAATCGCCGAAGCCCGAGGTGGTATACGTGCCGACCTATAACCCGACCGTGGTGTATGGCAGTTGGTGGTATCCGACCCCGCCGTATTACGTGTACCCGCCGGCCTACGTCTATCCTCCGGGTCTCGCCTTCGCGACCGGTGCCCTTGTCGGTGCAGCGCTCTGGGGCTCCGCCAACTGGGGATGGGGGCGCGGCAACGTAGATATCGACGTCAATCGATACAACTCGTTCAATCGCACCAATATCAGCAACAAGAGCTGGAACCACAATGCGGCGCATCGCGGCGGTGTCGCCTATCGGGACCAGAACGTTGCTCGCCAGTACAACCGCGGCGGCAATGCCCAGGCCAGCCAGGCACGTGAGCAGTTTCGTGGTCGTGCCGAGAGCGGACGTTCGGAGCTCAAGGGCATGGACCACAGCCAGCTGAACGATCGGGTCAAGGATGCTGATCGCGGCGCGCGGGAGAACCTTGGTGGCCGTGGCGAAGCCGGTCGTGGTGAGGCTGGTCGCGGAGACTTCGGGCGCGGCGACGGCGGCCGCGCCGAGCCCAGGGACCGCGGTGAAGCGGGCAATCGCATGCAGGGTGCCGATCGTGGTGGCGCTGGGTCAGGGCGAGACCGTTTCGACGGAGGTGGCGCGCGGGCGGATGCTGGCAGTCGTGGCGGCGGCGGTTTTTCCGGGGTTGGCAATGGCGCTTCGACCCGTGAGGCCAGCCAGCGCGGCAGCGCCAGCCGGGCC
>JAFLDL010000013.1 GCA_017302435.1 Candidatus Accumulibacter necessarius | reverse complement strand
AGCGACCGAAGGCGTTGGCGGCCTCGATGACAGCGCGGTAGCCAGCGACGCCAGCCTGGGAGGTCAACGCGTCCATCTTCTGGGCGCGCGAGAGCGTGCGCGGCAGCGAGTCGATGGCCAGCACGGTCGCCTTGCGCGCAGCGAGTTGCTGCAGAAGCTCGGGGTTCTGGGCTGGCCAGATGAAGCTGACCAGCGTGCTCCCCTCGCGCATCAGGCCGACTTCTGCTGCTGACGGCCCACGCACCTTGAAGATGATGTCCGACGACGACCATAGCCTGGCTGCATCGGCGACAATCTCGGCGCCGGCAGCACGATAGGCGTCGTCCGATATATTGGCGGCATCGCCAGCGCCCGATTCGACGGCGACAGCGAAGCCCAGCTTGATCAGCTTCTCAACAACTTCAGGTACGGTCGCAACCCGCTTTTCCCCGGCTGCAGTCTCTCTTGGAACTCCGATTGTTAACGGCATATGGCTCTCCATCACTGTTTCTTGTCTCTGCATCATTCAAAGCGCTCCGCCCACTGCGGAAGCCCGCTTGTGCACAAGCTGCGAAATCGCCATTCGTCGCTTGGCTGTCATAGCTTCACTACTGGAAACATCTCGATCTCTGTTCCCCGGAGCCGGGCAACCGGGGTCGCTTCCGACGACCTTTTCCCCCTTCAGGTGTCTGTGCGTCAGCTTATCACAAGCCCTGCGCGGACTTTAACGCAAAACTCGCACCAGCGACTCGCAAGTATGACGCCGTACGTTGTCAACTGGCTTGCCGTCGATGGCAGCATGCTGTTGTTCTCGCTCAGCGCTAACTGGCTGATGCCCTTGAGAAGATCGATGCCGGTTTCCTGCGCGTCGTAGATCATGTGGTTGGCGTTGCTGACCGTGTTCAACTCTTTTTGCCGCCCCTGGTGAGCGACGCCTACATCACCTGGGCGAGATAAGAACCCAATCGCAAGTCGGCGGTGAGTATATGCTCGGTTAACCAGCGCTCGAGAAATTCAATATGCTCTTCCACCACGGGCTTGTTCGCCTGAAGGATTTCCTGCTGCAGTTCCTTGGCGCTCTTGATTAATTCCTGGTGTTCCGCTTTGTGTTCTTCAATTCCCTCATAGCGATGCTTCAGCATCAGCCGCTCCTCGTGGCTGAAGTGCCAAACCGTACAATTGATCAATTCCGCCAGTGTCGCCGCCAGATAGTCCGAAGATTCCTCTGCCATCACGGAATGATTGAGAATATTGCAAATATTCACCAACTTACGGTGATCTTCATCTATTTCGTCAACCCCAACGCTGAGTATCTCGTCCCAAACTATATCTTTCACAATTCCTCTCCTGCCTGAAATAAAGGACCCCGGGAGTGGGGTTGAACAACACGAACCGCGCCGGCCTCAGGAGACACGCTCCAGGCGGCGAACATACTGTTCTGGAACTCTACCGCAAAAACGTTGTCTCCACCGCCCACCGATGTTCTGAATCGCACCTGGAGGAGCCTGGAGCAATGGCAGCTGTGTCGAACAGCGAACACAGCGAGAGGCTTTTCGACCGTCCGCCCAGAGTCCGGTCGTCCTCATTGCAGGGCAGCAGATCCTCACCTGGCCGCCAGTCCAGGCATCTCCTTCCGGACAGCAGAAATGGAACCTTTTGATTCCCATGTCGTCTGATTATCCGTGGGTTTCCAGGACTCGCGACCCGCAATCTGGAGGTAATGCATGGATGCCAACTTACACACCATGAGCAGTCTTTTTGCCCAACTCGGACTGGCTGACACGCCTGCCGCCATTGAAGAATTCATCCGTTGTCACCGCCCCCTGGGGAATGATGTCGCCCTCTACCGCGCCTCATTCTGGACGCACGCGCAGAGAACCTTCCTCAAGGAGGAGATCATCGAGGATGCTGATTGGGCCGGCGTCATCGATGAACTGAACGGCAGGCTGCATTAAGCCTTGCCTATAGCGCAGCGCGAAGGGGCGAGCAGGCGCAAACTGCGATGACTGCCAGGCGAAAGGAGCGGGATTCGCTGGGGACCATTGAGGTGCCGCACGAACATCTGTGGGGTGCCCAGACACAGCGGTCCCTGGAACACTTCAACATTTCCAGCGAGCGCATGCCAGTAGCGATCGTGCATGCTCTGGCCAGGATAAAGCGCGCCTGCGCCAGTTTAAACGGCGAACTTGGGCTGCTCTCCGAAGACAAGACGAGGACCATCGTCGCGGCTGCCGGGGAAGTCCTTGCGGACCAGCATCCCGACGAGTTTCCGCTGTCGGTCTGGCAAACCGGCTCCGGCACCCAGACCAACATGAACATGAATGAGGTGCTCGCCAACCGTGCTTCCGAGTTGCTGGGGGGCGAGCGTGGCGAGGATCGCCTGGTTCATCCCAACGACGACGTGAACCTGGGGCAGTCATCCAATGATGTCTTCCCTACCGCCATGCACGTCGCGGCGGCGCTCGGCGTGACCAATGACCTGCTGCCTGCCCTGGGTCGTCTCCGCACAACACTGGCCGCCAAGTCCGAGGCGTTCGCGGATATCGTCAAGATTGGTCGAACGCATCTGCAGGACGCGACGCCGCTGACACTCGGGCAGGAGTTTTCCGGCTACGTCGCCCAGCTTGACCACGCCGCATCGTTCATCGTTGCCGCGATCGCCTCACTGTATCCACTGGCCATCGGCGGTACAGCAGTTGGTACCGGCCTGAACACCCATGCGGAGTTTGGCGAACGCGTCGCCGCCGAACTGGCCCGCGACTGCGGTCTGCCGTTTGTCAGCGCGACCAACAAGTTTGCAGCGCTGGCCGCACACGACGGAATCGTCGCTGCACATGGCGCGCTCAAGACACTGGCGGTGGCTCTCATGAAGATCGCCAACGATATTCGTTGGCTTGCTTCGGGGCCGCGCTCGGGGCTCGGCGAGATCCGGATTCCTGAAAACGAGCCTGGCAGTTCGATCATGCCGGGAAAGGTGAATCCGACTCAGTGTGAAGCGCTGACCATGATTTGTTGCCAGGTCATGGGTAATGATGTCGCCATCGGGATCGGCGGCGCCTCCGGCAATTTCGAGCTCAACGTTTTCAAGCCGCTGATGGCCAACAGCATCCTGCAGAGCATTCGCCTGCTCAGCGATGGGATGAGGAACTTCGACGCGTATTGCGCCCGCGGTATCGAGGCGGATCGAGCGCGCATCCATGAGCTGCTGGAACGATCGTTGATGCTGGTGACCGCCCTGACGCCACACATCGGCTATGATCGCGCCGCCGAAATTGCGAAGAAAGCACACCGTGAGGGCAGCGCTTTGCGCACTGCGGCTCTGGAGCTGAAGTATGTCACCGAGTCCGAGTTCGACTGCTGGGTCAGGCCTGCCGAAATGACTCGCGCCGGGGATGGCAGCAAGTAGCGGGAGGAACGTGGTTCCCCCTACCATGCCCATCCCACGCTTGCTCTCTGCTTTTCCGGTTTTCTTCTGACCACACGCTGCAGCACAGGCGACGGAATCGTCACGCGATCAGGACGCTTGCCTAGCCTGCACGAGGCCCGGCGGACTCCAGGTGTACCGGCCCCCCCGGGGAAAACGTGGACGGCGCTTCCGATGTTCATTCTCCCGGTGCCGCAACTTCGGGCGGCAACAGCGGTCAATAGCGTGCAAGTCCGTGCCACTACCGACCGTCGCACCCCGGAATCACTCAATGAAACTGTTCAAACCTCTGCTGCCAGGCGTGTCGCCTGATCCCGTCAGTCTGTTTTCCCGTCGGGAGTCCCTGCCAACCGCCGCTGCCGCCGGGGCCATCTTTGCGCTGCTCCTTCTTGCCTCGGCTCGCCTCGCGGCCCAGGGAGTCGAGGCGCCGCAGAGCACGCCGGGCGTCGTCGCCACGACCGAAACCGCCCGCGACACTGGCTTGGCCGAGGTGGTCAGCCACGACTACGAGTGGCACGACGCATCGCGCAACCGCGACGTACCGGTGCGACTGTATCTCCCGGCCGCGGCGGCCGGTAAGCGAACGCTGCCCCTGGTCGTTTTTTCACACGGCATTGGTGGCTCGCGCCGCGGCTACAGCTACCTTGGTGCCTATTGGGCCAGCCACGGCTACGCCAGCCTGCACCTGCAGCACGTCGGCAGCGACCGTTCGCTGTGGACCGGCAACGTCTTCAATCTGGTGGGGCGCCTGCAGGGCGCTGCGCAGGAAGAGGAGGCGATCGCGCGGGTCGGCGACCTTCGTTTCGCGCTGGATCAGCTTCTTTCCCATCCCGAAGTCGGTCAGCGGATCGACCACGAGCGCACTGTTGCCGCCGGCCACTCGTACGGCGCCAATACCATCCTGCTGGCGCTGGGTGCGCGGATCGAGCGGCAGGGTCGCGTCGTCGATCTCGCCGAGCCCCGCCTGAAAGCGGCAATGCTGCTCTCGGCGCCGCCGTTCTACGGTGAAACCGACGTCACCAAAATACTCTCGGGCATCCGTGTGCCGACGCTGCACGTCACCGCCACCGAGGACATCATCCGCATTCCGGGCTACTACTCGGGGGCCGACGACCGCATTGCCGTCTTCGAGGCGATGCCCGGCGGCCGCAAGGTCCTGGCGGTGTTCGAGGGCGGCTCGCACAGCATGTTCACCGATCGTGCCTCCACCGGCGGCGTAACCCTCAACCCGCTGGTTAAAGCGGCGACCCGGGAGCTTTCGGTCGCCTTCTGGCAGCAGGTCTTCGGCGGCGACGACGCGGCGCTGCGCGACTGGCCGGCGCGCCATAACGGTATCGTCGCCCGGTTCGTCGTCAGCGGCTCGTAGACGGTTCAGCCGAGCTGTCGGTCATCTGACCCGACAATCGGCTCATTCCTCCAGCAGACTGCGGAGCATCCAGGCGGTCTTTTCGTGCACTTCCAGGCGCTGGGTGAGCAGATCGGCGGTCGGTTGGTCGTTCGCGGCATTCACCACCGGAAACAGCTCACGTGCGGTGCGCGCCGTGGCTTCCTGGGCGGCTACCAGGTGACGGATCATGTCCGTTGCCCTGGGCACCCCTTCCACCTCCTTGATCGAGGCGATCTTGACAAACTCCTTGTAGGTGCCGGGAGCCGGGTGACCGAGTGCGCGGATCCGCTCGGCGATGATGTCGAGCGCGTTCCACTGTTCCGTGTATTGCCCCATGAACATCAGGTGCAGGGTGTTGAACATCGGCCCCGTGACATTCCAGTGGAAGTTGTGCGTCATCAGGTAGAGCGTGTAGCTATCGGCGAGCAGGGCGGAAAGGCCCTTGGCAATCGTCTCCCGCTCGTCGGCGCTGATGCCGATGTTGATCGACGGGGCGGAGGCTGTTTTGCTTTTCTTGGCGTTCATGATTCATTCTCCTTGGTTGAAATGACCAGCCCAGCAGGGTCTTCAGCACCATCAGGGCGTCGCGGCGAATCGCATGGACTGGTTGGCACCGTGTAGGCCGAAAGACCATCGTGGCGTCCTTGCGAGAAGAGTGACCGGGTTGCTGAAGAGCCGCACGGAAGCCCGACGACCTGATTCTAGGATCGCTGGGGCGATTGGTCAAATCGATTGTGAATATCGTCTCGATTGCGAAAAGCTATTGCCAGAATGGGGCGGGAGGGCTCGGCCGCTCACGGTTTGAGGCGTTCGGGGCCGAGCAGCCCGGCGGTCAGGCCAGAGGCCGCCACGTGCGGCGGCAGCGGCAGCCCGCGGACCAGCGCCGCACAGCTCGCGCCCATTGCCGGGGAAGTCTGGATGCCGTAGCCGCCCTGTGCAGCCACCCAGAAGAAGCCGGCGACCAGCGGGTCAAAGCCGCCAACGAGGTCACCGTCAGCGACGAAGGAGCGCAAACCGGCCCAGGTATGGGTCGGGCGGCGAATGCTCAGGGTGGTCATTTCCGCCAGGCGGTGGATGCCTGTCGCGATGTCCCGTTCCTCCGGCCGCACGTCCTGCGGCTCGACCGGTTCCGCGTTCGCCGGCGAGCCGAGCAACTGGCCGGCGTCAGGCTTGAAGTACCAGTCTTCAGCGAGGCCGATGGTCAGTGGCCAGGGCGACACATCGACGTTGCCGGGTGGCGGAAAGATGAAGACCGATCGACGTCGCGGTTGCAGGCCGATTGGCGCGACACCGGCCAGTTGTGCGATCCGGTCGGCCCAGGCGCCGGCCGCGTTGAGCACCGTCGGCGCGGCGTACTCACGGCCCCCGGCACGCACGCGCCAGCAGCCATCAGCACGCGAGAGAGTCGTCACCTCGGCGTCACAGACGACACTGCCGCCTTGCTGACGCAGACCACGCAGATAGTCCTGATGGAGGGCGTTGACATCGACGTCGGCGGCGCCGGGGTCGTAGACTGCGCCGACCACCCGTTCGCGCCGCAGAACGGGCACCATGGCGCAGGCCTGTGGCGGACCGAGGAGTTGGATCCGGTCGCTGATCGTGCGCAAGGTCTGCCAGGTCTGCTGCAACAGCGCCTCCTGTCCCTGGGTGGCAACGAGCAGGGCGCCTCGCGGCGTCAGCAGCGGATGCTCGGCAAACCCTGCGGGCGGGCACTCCAGGAAGGCGCGGCTGGCCATGGTCAGGGCGCGGACCTGAGCGGTTCCGTAGCTTTCTGCAAACAGGGCGGCCGATCGCCCGGTCGAGTGATAGCCCGGTTGCGCTTCACGTTCGAGCACGATGACGCGACCGCAGGGGGCGAGATGCCAGGCAACGGATGCGCCGGCAATGCCGCCGCCGATGACGAGGAAGTCGGCCTGTTCAGGTGGCGGAAGCTTGGTCATAGAGCAATCCTGTGAGTTTCCCGGGCGAGTGTCTGTCCGCCCGTCCGGCGGGCCATCAGGCGGTGGGCCGGCCGCGGTCACGAAGACACATCCATCAGCAAGCTGACAAAGCCAAGGGCTCAGATCGCGGCCCGGTCGTCAGCCGACCAGCGCCACCGCCTTGATCTGAACCCATACCTGCTGCCCCGGCGCCAGTTCGAGGCGCCGGGCGGAGTGCCGGGTCAGGCGTGCCAGCAACGGCGTATTGCCAACGTGAAGCTGCAGCAGCGCGAGCGCCGGATGATCCTCAGCCGCGTGCGTGGTAATCGTTGCCGGCAGCAGGTTCATGATGCTGACGTCGTCGTGGTGGCTGCGCGCGATGCTCACATCGCGCGCCAGGATACGCAGGCGTACCGTTCGCCCGACCGCCGCGCCACCGTCGCGGACCCAGACTTCGCCGCCGTCGAAGCCGATGCGGGCGAGATGCCATTCGCCATCGCGTTCGAGCACAGTGCCGGAGAAGACGACACCGACGTCCTCGCCGAGGCGCAGCGGCAGGTCGACACGGGCCAGGGTGTCGGTCAGCGGGCCGTGCGCGACGGCGCGGCCATCGCCCATGACGACGATCTGGTCGGCCAGCCTGGCGACCTCGTCGGGGGAATGGCTGACGTAGAGGACGGGGATCTCCAGTTCGTCGTGCAGCCGCTCCAGATAGGGCAGGATCTCCTGCTTGCGCGCATGGTCGAGGGCGGCGAGCGGCTCGTCCATCAGCAGCAGGCGCGGGCTGCTGGCGAGCGCGCGGGCAATCGCCACCCGCTGGCGCTCGCCGCCCGAGAGCCGTTCTGGCCGCCGCTCGAGCAGATGCGCGATGCCGAGCAGCTCGACGGCCTGCGTCAGCGAAACGCGGCGCTCGCGCTCGGCGATGCGGCGACGCCCGAAGTCGAGATTGGCGGCCACGCTGAGATGCGGAAACAACCGAGCTTCCTGGAAGACGTAGCCAAGCGAGCGCCGGTGGACAGGCAGTCGACGGGCGCCATCCTGCCAGGTTTCGCCATTGACCGTCAGCAAGCCATCCGCCGTCGGCTCCAGTCCGGCGATGCAGCGCAGCAGCGTCGTCTTGCCGGAACCCGAGCGGCCGAACACGGCCGTGATGCCGCCACCCGAGAGGTCAAGATCGACGTCGAGCGTGAACGCCGGGTAGGGCAGGTGGAAGCGGACGCGGATGCTCACCGGCGGCGCCCCGGCCTGAGCACGTTGAGCAGCAGCAGGACGATGAAGGCAAAGACCAGCATGCCGGCGGCGAGCCGGTGTGCCGCGTCGTGCTCAAGCGCTTCGACGTGGTTATAGATGGCCAACGACAGCACCTGCGTCTCACCCGGGATGTTGCCGCCGATCATCAGGACCACCCCGAACTCGCCGACCGTATGGGCAAAACCGAGAATGCCCGCGGTCATGAATCCCGGCCAGGCGAGCGGCATGACCACGGCGAAGAAGGTATCCCAGGGACCGGCACGCAGTGTCGCGGCAGCTTCCAGCGGCTGCTCGCCGATGGCCTCGAAGGCCTGCTGCAGCGGCTGGACAACGAAGGGCATCGAGTAGATCACCGAGGCGACGACAAGGCCTCCGAAGGTGAAGGGCAGGGGCTGCAGCCCGCTCGCCTGGAGCAGCCGGCCGAACGCTCCGTCCGGCCCGAGCAGCACCAGCAGATAGAAGCCGAGAACCGTCGGCGGCAGCACCAGCGGCAGCGTCACGACCGTGGCGATCGCTCCTTTCGCCCAGTGCCGGGTGCGTGCCAGCCACCAGGCGACCGGCGTGCCGACCAGCAGCAACACGATCGTCGTCGTCGCCGCGAGCTTCAGCGTCAGCCAGACGGCGGCAAGATCGGTCGGGCTCATCTCAGAGCGTGTACCCGTAGGACTGGATGATCTCGCGGGCCTTGTCGCCGCGCAGATACTGCAGGAAGGCTTCAACGGCCGGCTTGCCCTTGCCCCGGGCGAGCATCACGGCATCCTGCCGAAGCGGCTGGTACAGCGCCTGCGGCACGATCCAGCCCGAACCCTCGGCGATGCGGCCTCCCTTGTACACCTGCGACAGCGCCACGAAACCCAGTTCGGCGTTGCCGGAGGCGACGAACTGATAGGCGTGGGTACTGTTCGCGGCCGTGACGAACCTCGGCTGCAGTGTCTCGAACAGGCCCAGCGCCTGCAGCACCTCGACGCCGGCTGCGCCGTAGGGCGCGAGCCTGGGATCGGCCAGCGCCAGGTGGGCAAACGCCTTTTTCGTCAGCACCTCGCCCCGGTGGTCGACGTAGCCCGCCGTCCGGCTCCACAGCACGAGCTTGCCGATGGCGTAGGTGAAGCGGCTGCCGGCAACGCCCTCGCCCTCCTTCTCCAGTCTTGCCGGCGTTTCGTCGTCGGCCGCCAGCAACGCTGCGAACGGCGCGCCGGCCTTGATCTGGGCGTAGAACTTGCCGGTCGAGCCGAACGACGGAACGATGCGGTGACCGCTGTCCTTCTCGAATTCAACGGCGATCTTCTGTAGCGGCGCGGCGAAGTTGGCCGTCACGGCGACATTGATTTCGTCGGCGTGGGCGGCTGCGGTGCTCAGCAGGAAAACGGCGAAGAATCCTGCATGCAGCGGATTGGCCATGGGGTCTCCTCGACGGCTGGGGTCTGTGGGTGCCTGGCGAACCTTGCCAAGCGTGATCCCTCAGACCACCCGGCAGCTTACACGACTTGGCGGTGGTGACATCAGGCGAACGATAGCACCTGCCTGCGCTGCCGCAAAACGGGCCACCAACGATAGTGCAGTCAGAAGGCGTAGGGCTGGTAGAGCCACTCCTTGACCACCCGTACGTCTCGATCGGGCAGGTAGTGGAAACCGGCATTGACGTCGTCGATCACGGCATTGGCGAGGGCGTATGGCGCGCTCCTGATCGTCAGCATGTGAAAGAACCAGGCCATCGGGTAGCCAACGGCCTTGTCGTAACGGGCCATGGCCTGGTGCAATGCCAAGCCCTGCATGCCGAACGTGGCGGCGAACCGCGGTGCGGCACCGTTCAATGCGGCCACCGGCGTGGCGTGCAGTACGGCCTGCCGGTAACGGTCGAGATGCTCGCGCACGACCACCACCCAGTGGTTGGAAAACTGCGTCGCCGCGCTGGCGCTGCTGGCTTCCCAGGCTTCGACGAAACGATGAATCGGCTGCGCTTCCGGCTTCTGCACGCGCATCCGGGCGAGGAAGGCGGCCACCGGCGTCAGCCGGCGCAAGACCAGAAACGGCGAGCCGATCGGTTCGGCACCGGCACAGCAGGTGACGTCCGCGCCGCGCGGATCGATCAGCTCCTCGATTCCCGACGGCAGGCTCTCGGCTGCGAACAGCGGATGACAGACGACCTCCTGCAGTTCCTCGATTTCGATCTGCACGAAATCCGTGGCGCCGCCGCCGGTCGCGGCGACAAAGTAGCGCGTGCGGCCGGTCAGTCGGGTCGCCCGGAGACCGTCCTCGGCGTAGTCGTCGCAGAGGGCAGCCATGTCCTCGTCGTGAGCCGCCAGCTGCTGTTCGGCCCAGGTTTCGAGATTGTCCGAAAGGCGGACATGATTCGCATCGACGACGCCGCCCAGGCGATACCAGCCGCCGCGCGACAGGACCTGGCGAAAGGTCAGCCCGGGAGCCAGTACCGCCAGTTCCCTGGCCAGCACCTCAGGCCCGGCGGTGGCAGGCGTTCGTACGCACAGTTCGGCGACCTGGCGCGACAGTTCCTGCCAATCCGAGGTGCTATTCATTGCCGGTGGTGTTCATGCGTCCTCGGCAACAAGGTCCGCCGCGAAGCGGGCCAGAGAACCGGCTTCGACGCCCATGATCCGGGCCAGCCACGGCGGCGGGTGGCGCAAAGCCTGCTGCAGCTGTGCAAGCGCCTGCAGGGCTTCGCCGCCCGAGTTCTCGCGACTCGCCACCTTGACCGGATGGACACCGGCGCGGACGACCTTGGCCGTCGCCGGGCCACCGATCGACTGCACATAGACGATCTGGCAATCACTGATCAGTGCGGCACGCGCGACGTTGCGATCTTCGGCGTGATCCGCCGCGAGCGTCGGCCGCACGGCAATCAGCCGCACCTCGTCCGGGGAGACCTGATAGACCAGGAAGCGCTCGCACGATCCATAGTGCCCATCGAGCAGCTGCTCGCGGTTCGAAGCGCAGGCGACGCGGATCGATCCCGGCATGTCGCCGGCGGCGTAGCTCGTCACCGGCGGGAGCTCGCTGTTGACGATGCCCTCGCCCCAAAGCAGGCGCACGGCCTGCTTCAGTTGCTCCCGCGGCACGTCGGTTTCGATTACTTCATCCCCCTGCAGCATGAGCTGCAGATCAGCCACCGTGACGGTGGCGAGTTTGGCCTCGGTCAGCGGCAACTCCAGTCGCTCAACCAGCGCCGAGACCAGTTCCCTGGCCGACAGGATGCCCAGCTCGCGAGCAGCGAGCGCGACGCGTAGAGCCGCTTCACGGGTAATCGACTGCGCCATCAGAGCCTCCCTCGAGCCTAGATGAAGATGATGCAGGATTCGCCTGCCGGACAGGCATCGAGGCACTGCGGCGAATCGAACTCGCCTTCGCACTCGGTGCAGGTGTCGACGTTGATCTTGTACATGCCGGCCTTGCTGGTGATCGAGCTGGTCGGGCAGACCGGCTTGCAGTCGCCGCACGACGTGCATTCGGCCTGGATGATTTTCATTGCCATGAGGTTATTCTCCGTTGAAGGACTTACTCCGCCGCATCCAGTCGCCTGGCGCGCAGCGAGATCGGGAAGCGTGCAGGCAGGGCCTGCGGTTCAATGTAATAGGCGCCGCCATTGTTGAGCCGGATCTCGCCGCCCCACTTGTCGGCGCTGTCGTATTCCATCGAGACGATGGCGTCCTCGAGATCGCGCTTCGGCAGGTAGAACGAGTAGGTACCGACAGCCGTCTTGCGGACCATGATGTTGGCCATGGAACTTCCCTTTGCAGTGGGCGACGGGAACGGCGAACGTCCCCGTCGGGCTGGTTCAGCGCACTCAGCGCACCAGATCGAAGTTGTAGTCGGTGGTACCCATGCCCATGGTCTCCTGGTCGAGCCGCTCGAGCACCGCATTGACCAGCGTGGTGACCACCTGCATGGCTCCCTCGTAGCCGATCGTCGTCTGGCGATGCAGATGATGACGATCGAACAGCGGGAAGCCGATGCGAATCAACGGCACCTCGAATTCCTTGCCCTTGTGCAGCGTGTCGCGCTGGATGAACTTGCCGTAGCTGTTGCCGATCAGGAAATCCGGCTTGTCGGTAAAGCAGAGCGAGCGCAGGTGCCACAGGTCGAGACCGGTCCAGGCCTTGGCGTTGACCCCGAACGGGCTCTCCGAGAGCATTTTCTCCATCGTCTTCAGCCAGCGCTTGCTGCCGTTGTGGCTGACCACGTGGGTCGGTTCGGCACCGCATTCGAAGAGGATCTTCACCATTCCCATGACGAAGTCAGGGTCGCCGTAGAGGGCAAATTTCTTGCCGTGCAGCCAGGCGTGCGAATCGGACATCAGGTCGACCAGGCGGCCGCGTTCCTTGGCCAGCGATTCCGGGATCGGCTTGCCGGTCAGCTCGGAAACCTTCATCAGAAAGTCGTCGGTCCAATCCACACCCATCGGGATGTTGAGCTTTGGCACCTCATGGTTCCACGTGTTCTCGACCAGCTTCTTCGTCTTGTCGAGCTGGAATGGTTGCAGCAGGATGGTGCTGATGGCGTTCGGCGCGTCCTTGATCTCGTCCTGCGTCGTGCCGCCAGCGTACATCCGGAACTCACCGTCGGCCGGCGTGTCGAGCACCTCGGTCGGGTCCGAGAGCAGCGTCGCCTCGATGTCCATCTCGGCCATCATCCGCTTGATGACCCGGAAGTTGCCGAGATAGGTCTCGAAACCGGGAACGAAGTTGAGCTTGCCGTTCTGGCCTGGCGTCTTGTCGGCCATGTGGTTCAGCGTGAAGGAGCGCATGATGCCTTCGAACATGTTGTCCCAACCGGTCACGTGCGAGCCGACGAAAGACGGCGTGTGCGCAAAGGGGACCGGGAAGTCGGCCGGTACATGCCCTTCCTTTTTGGCGTTGTTGATGAAGGCGTTGAGGTCGTCACCGATCACTTCGGCCATGCAGGTGGTGGATACCGCGATCATTTCCGGCTTGTAGATCGCGCGCGCATTTTCGAGGCCGTCGAACATGTTCTTCTGGCCGCCAAACACCGCCGCATCTTCGGTCATCGAATCCGAGACGCAGCAGATCGGCTCCTTGAAGTGACGATTGAAATAGGTGCGGAAGTACGAGACGCACCCCTGTGAGCCATGGACGTAGGGCAGCGTCTTCTCGAAACCCAGCGCACAGAGCACGGCGCCGAGCGGCTGGCAGGCCTTGGCCGGATCGACGGTCAGCGCCTCGCGCTTGAAGTTCAGCTCCTGATACTCCGCGGTGGTGGTCCACAGGAAGACCTCCTGCACTTTTTCCGGGGGATGGCGTTCTTCGAAGACATCCCGCTTGTTCTTCAACGAGGCCTGATAGTCGGGTTCGCCGAAAAGCGGGTAGCAGGGCTTGATATCATCTACAGCTTGCATCTTCATCTCCTTTGGCCGCGCCACCCATGTGTGGACGCGGACACAAGTTGAGGGAAATTTCTCTCAGGCAACCTTCTTCAGCTCGCCTGCTTCACCTGGCACGCTCGCATCGCCCGACGCCGGCTGCTTCTTCCACGGTGGCGTCTGCTTGCTCCAGCACGGATTGGAAATCGCCATGTCCATGTCGCGGGCAAAGATGGCGAAGCCGTCGTAGCCGTGGTATGGACCCGAGTAGTCCCAGGAGTGCATCTGGCGGAGCGGGATCCCCATCTTCTGGAAGACGTATTTTTCCTTGATGCCGGAACCGACCAGGTCGGGCTTCATCCGCTTGATGAACTCTTCCAGTTCGAAGCCGGTGGCGTCGTCGTAGAGCAGCGTGGCGTTGCCCATTTCCTTGATCGTGCGGTCGTAGTCATCGTTGTGCCCGAACTCGTAACCGGTGCCGATGACCTGCATGCCAAGATCCTCGTAGGCGCCGATGACGTGCCGCGGTCGCAGGCCACCAACGTAGAGCATCACCGTCTTGCCCTGCAGGCGCGGCTTGTACTTAGCGATCACCGCTTCCATCATCGGCTGGTACTTGGCAATGACGCGTTCGGCGCCTTCCTTGATGTGGTCATCGAAGTGGGCGGCAATTGCCCGCAGCGACTCGGCAATCTTGGTCGGGCCGAAGAAGTTGTATTCGAGCCATGGAATGCCGTACTTCTCCTCCATGTGGCGGCTGATGTAATTCATCGAGCGGTAGCAGTGCAGGAGGTTGAGCTTGACCTTCGGCGTCTTTTCGATCTCGGCCAGCGTACCGTCGCCAGCCCACTGGGAGACCACCCGCAGGCCCATCTCCTCGATCAGGATGCGCGACGCCCAGGCATCGCCGCCGATGTTGTAGTCGCCAATGATGGAGACATCGTAGGGGGTTGCTTCGAAGGCCTGGCCATCGCGCTTGTCGAGGACCCAGTCGCGGATCGAATCGTTGGCGATGTGGTGCCCGAGCGACTGCGAGACGCCCCGGAAGCCTTCACAGCGCACCGGAACGATCGGCTTGTCCATTTCCTTGGCGGCTTTCTTCGACACCGCCTCGATATCGTCGCCGATCAGCCCGATCGGGCACTCGGACTGCACCGAAATCCCCTTGTGCAGCGGAAACAGCGTTTCGATCTCGCCGATCAGTTTGGCCAGCTTCTTGTCGCCGCCGAAGACGATGTCCTTTTCCTGGAAGTCGGAGGTGAAGTTCATCGTGCCGAAGGTGTCGACGCCGGTGGTGCCGACGTAGTAGTTGCGGCGGCCGGCACGCGAATACTGGCCGCAGCCGATCGGGCCATGCGAGACGTGGATCATGTCCTTGATCGGACCCCAGACGACCCCCTTGGAACCGGCGTAGGCACAGCCACGCACGGTCATCACGCCGGGCAGCGACTTGCGGTTGGAAGTGATGCACTTCTTCGATTGTTCGACCGACTGGTCGTTGACCGCGAGGTGCTTGGCGCGGTCCTTCCTGGCCTTCTCGGGATACACCTCGAGCACGTCCTGAATCAGGGCCTCGGTTTCTTCACGTGTCAATTCAGACATCCTGCTTCTCCTTTTTGGCTGCCGGCACTCATGTGTGGGCGGCAGCCGCGGGTTGAGACGGTATTGCGCAGTCCAGGCGGCTCAGGCAGCGGCGAGTGCTTCGGCTTGTTCGGCCGCCAGCTGGGCAGCGGTCTTGCCGATGATCGACTCGTCGTCCGCCTCCAGGATGCCGAACTCCATCAGCAGTTCCTCGAGCTCGTCCATGGTCACCGGCGTCGGAATCACGAAGTTCTTGTTGTCGACGATCTTCTTCGCCAGCGTGCGGTACTCGTCGGCCTGCGGCGCCGTCGGGTCGTACTCGATCACCGTCATGCGGCGAATCTCGGCGTGCTGGACGATGTTGTGACGGGGAATGAAGTGGATCATCTGGGTGCCCAGCTTGGCCGCCAGCGCCATGATCAGCTCGTCCTCGCGGTCGGTGTTGCGGCTGTTGCAGATCAGGCCGGCGAGGCGCACGCCGCCGGAGTTGGCATACTTCACAATGCCCTTGGCGATATTGTTGGCGGCGTACATGGCCATCATCTCGCCCGAGCAGACGATGTAGATTTCCTGCGCCTTGTTCTCGCGGATCGGCATCGCGAAGCCACCGCAGACGACGTCACCGAGCACGTCGTAGAAGACGAACTCGAGGTCCTCGTCGTAGGCACCTTCTTCTTCCAGGAAGTTGATCGCCGTGATGACGCCGCGACCGGCACAGCCAACGCCTGGTTCCGGGCCACCGGATTCGACGCACTTGATGCCGCCGTAACCGACTGACATCACATCCTCGAGTTCGAGGTCCTCGACCGAACCGGCCTCGGCGGCAAGACCCATCACCGAGTTCTGCGCCTTGCTGTGCAGGATCAGGCGGGTCGAGTCGGCCTTCGGGTCGCAGCCGACGATCATTACCTTCTTGCCGATCTCGGCTAGCGCGGCGACCAGGTTCTGGGTAGTGGTAGACTTGCCGATACCGCCCTTGCCGTAGATGGCGGCCTGACGAAGTTTTGCCATGATGCAATCTCCTTGTTGAATTGCTGCGTTGAAATCATCTGAAGCAAGGAAGAATCCCGCGCTCCTGACAAGGCTTGTGCACAGAGCGTGCCAGTTCCGGCCGAGATCGCTGAAACCCTGAGCTGGCAAGCTTTTCACCGATTTTTCACGGATTCCGGCGAAGGCCGACGAAACGCCGATGTCTGACATTCCTGTGGATGTTTGTCGCGCTCCCGACAAGGCCGATGAAGGCTTGCCGACGCTGCCGCGCCTTGCCCGGCTGCCGATCAACCGCTGCAACCTGCCGGCCGACATCCTCGGTGGCCTGACCTATCAACGACATCCGACACCGCTGCAGATCGACGGCGTCGCCGACCTGCACAAACCGCTGTGGGCCCTGCTGAACGACATTCCGGACACCGGCGAGCGGGCCGGGCGTTTTGCGGGTTACATGGCGAGCCACTTTCGCCTGCGGCAGCCCGAGGATGCCGGGCTCGTAACGGGTCAGTCCGGCTCGCGCGCCAGGGCCAGCTACCTGCGCGTCGTGCGCGGCTGGGCCTTCGATAGCGAGAGTCGTGAGGCGGCGGTGTTGAAGGGCTGGGTGGAGTCGCGCTTCGGGCTCAGTCCGCGCCATCATGGCGAACCACTGCGCGAGCCTGGCAGCGCCGCCTGGCAGCGCTACGTGGAAATCCGCGCGCAGGGACTGCGCGGCACCAACGCCCTGGAGTCACAGCTCGACCTGCTCTATGCCTATACGCAGTACGAACTGGCCCGGCAGTTTCCGCAGCGCACGCATCTGCGGCTGTACCGCGGCGTCAACCGGCTCGCCGAGCACGAGACCATCCAGGACAACAGGCAGGGCGAGAAGGTGCTGCTGCTCAACAACATCAACTCCTTCTCGCGCTCGCGCGAGCGCGCCGGGGAGTTCGGTGACGATCTGCTGGCCGTCGATGTACCCCTGCCAAAACTGGCCTTCTTCAGCCAGTTGCTGCCCGGCATGCTGCGCGGCGAAGACGAGTACGTGGTGATCGGTGGTCTGTATCGGGTGCGGCTGGCACGCTTCTAGAAGGGCAGCTTGCCGGCGGCTCGGGCGGTGCGGGGAGTGGTCTCGATCGAAAGATGTTCCTGGGGCCGAAGCTTCCATGCTGGCCCGCAGCGCCATCGTTTTCGATAATCACGCCGCGGTCAGAATGAAATCCACATGCACCGCATCGTAAGGAAAACAAAACCCCGCTTGCTCGCGCTCGATCAGCCCAGTGGCCAGCAACGAATGCACGTCGGTATGCACGCCGCGTACATCGCGCCCCACACGCCGCGCAATTTCCCGTAGCGCGAGCGGTCCCGCACCCGTCATCACCTTGAGGATGTCCCAGCGTAGCGGTGTCAGCGTGCGCCATAGCGCGCGCTCATCGACGAATCCGATGAAGGGCATCGCGCGCTCGCCGGTGGTCATGGCGCGCATGAAGCGAGCATTGACCTCTTCGCGCGACGCGACGCCGATGGTCACGGTGTTTGTCATGTCACTTGCTCCAATCGTCGACGGCTGTCCAGAAGTCTGCCAAGAGTTGCTCCAGCGAGATGAAGAGGTAAGGCGCCTCGTCTTCGCCGCAGTGGAAGTGGTCGCCCTTGCCGGCCTCGTTGTCGAAACGGAGCACGCACACCCCATCCACCACGTAAGCCAAGCTGTACTTCAGATCGTGCGTGCTTCCGGGCACCTCGGTCGGCACCCGGAAGACACGCACAGCGACAAAAGCATGGTCCCCTTGTGGGTATCGGTCATCGAGGATCAGCGCCGCTGGCATGTTGTAAATCCTAACAACACCAACGAGCGTTGTAAAGGAATGCAACAGGTGGCGACCAGCGGCTACAGAAAGCCCTCAACTTTTTCGGAACCCCTGGCCGTTTGCGGTTGGAACGACCGGCAGTTGTCGCCTTAATCCGCTCACTGATCGTGCCGCCACCCGAAACTGCCGCGCCAACAGATCCCGGTGCAGTTTCGCCGTACCCGCCGTCTCGTCACGCACCAGCACCGCGGCTTGGTCGAAGTTGAACACGTGCTTCGCAGCATTGACGAAGCGGCTGATGCGCATCGCGGGCATCCCCAAGCGCTGCGCCAGCGCTGTGTTGGAAAGTATTGCGCCACGCGCCTCCAGCGCCTTCAAGAGTCAAGGGTCTTTCTTCTTTCCCGTGGTCAAGCGAGACTGCAGCGCATTCGCTCGTAGCCCGCCCGGAGGAAAAGGATAGACCCCCGACTTTCAGCCACGGACGGCCGGTCCGGCCCGGGGGATGACCCATGGCACTGAGTGGGGCGGGATTTGGATAGCTTTTCAAGGGCCACCGGGGCCAAATTCGAAATTGACACCCCTTGATGGAGGCTCATACACTCTTGATGGTGCCGTAGGATTTCCTATCCTCTGCAAGGAGTCTCGACCAGGAGCGACAACGTTGACAATCTGGTTCCTTGAGCACTTGCGCGCCTTGCCGGGTGGACAGGACCGCATCGAAAGCGAGTTGCGGGCGGTCGCCGCCCAGCTTACCGGCCTGGAAGCGAGCACTGCCGCTGGCCGACGCGATAGCGCGCACAACTACGAGGAAATCATCCGGCAACAGTCAAGTATCGATCAGATCAAGGCGCGAATTGACCGCATTGAAAGACGGCTGGAAATCGCGGGTTGAGAAATCACCGGTCGGGTAGAAGAAAAGACCTAGCCCTGCTCGGATGCTGCTCGGATGTGCTGCTCGGACTGCTGATAACAAAGTTAGGCAACAACCGAACTGGGATTTCAGTAAACATGCGCGCACTATTATTTTGCCTGACTTGCATCCTCACCGGATGTGCATCAACCGTAACGCTCGATTCTGCCCCTGACTCCACATTGGCAACAATCGTCGGCCAAATCGATAGAACCGATGGGATGGCCAATTGGCGATCATTTGTCCTCGTCTCAGTCGATGGCAAGCCTGTAACCCATGGATTTATGTCAGATCAACGAGACACCGTAGTAAAGGTTGCCTCCGGCCAGCACCGTATAGTCGTCCAGGCTGGTTTCAACACTGGGTTTGGTAGCTCGGGGCCTTGGGAAGCCATTGTTCTATTGCCTGTGGATGTCGAAGCTGGCAAGGAGTATCGAATAAACGGTGCTGTGCGCGATGATCTCTACTTCGTCTGGCTTGAGGATGCCCAGTCAAAAGCGAAGGCAAGCGCTGAAGCCTCAGCCCCATATGGTGTCAACAGGCCAACAAGCACCTATGTCCCAATTTTCATTCCAGTACGACGCTAAGGGGTCATTGCTCGACATTCATGGTCACTCAAACCTAACGTCAACAGCCATGTTCAAGCGTTCTACAAGCGGAATTTGGCCCAAAGGCTGCGCTTTTGGTGCCCTCCACGCTTCGCGTTCCGGCGCAGCTTACCTAGCGGCGTTAGCCCGCAGCCAGTGCCATGCTTCTGTTCGGGAAAGCGCCCAACACTTTTCTGTCTGCTGTCACCAATTTTGTGTCGAGCTTGATTGCCAACGCAACGAATTCACAGTCGTATGCCGAACAATCGCTGTCACGTACCAGTTCGAGGACGGCTCGCGAGTCAACTTCAAACTCCGACCCAGAGAGAAGGTCTTCTGCTTCCTTCTGTAGGCTGCATGCCTGCTCAAACGCAAGCGTTTTCCGCCTCGTATATCCAGCCAGAATGTTACGAAACTCGCTACGCCACAGAACAGGAGCCGCCCATTCCGGGTCTTGCTCTAGCAACGCCTCAGCAGCAGCGGTGCGCTCACCCGGTAGGTATAGGTACGCCACGATGTTGGAGTCCACCACAATCATGGCCGCCCCGCGCGTTTCAGTTCATCAATGTCACGCTCCTCAAATTGCCCCTTGGGCAAGGCCGCTCTAAGTTCCCGAGCACGAGCCAATCGTTCGGCCGGCGTCACCTCGGCCGGTAGCAATGCCGCCTCAAGGCAAACTATGGCCTCGCTATTCATGCTGCGGCGGTGCGCTTCGGCAGAAAGCTTTAACCGGTTGTATACGACGTCCGGGATATTCTTTAAAGTCAGGGTGGTAGGCATATCATTCTCCAACCGTAATGAAACCATTATGGTTCCACTTTGCCGTCTCGTCAAACTGCGATTACCTGCACGCGTCAAAATGCGGGCTGACATGGCGGTCGAGAGGGACAGCTTGCAAGCTGCGCTTGCAGGTTCCGTCCGCGCTTCGCGCTCCGGCCACCCATCACCGCTACGTTGGAGCGCACAACACTATGGCCATCTACACTGCTGAAATAATCTGGTCTCGGTCTGGCCAGAAGTTCATCGACAATCGCTACAGCCGAAAGCACATTCTCCGCTTCGACGGCGGTATCGAAATCGCTGGCTCGTCGTCCCCGTATGTCGTCCCTTTGCCCTATTCGGCAGTCGACGCCGTCGATCCCGAGGAAGCCTTCGTCGCCTCCCTGTCCAGTTGCCACATGCTTTGGTTTCTCTCCATCGCGGTCAAGCATGGCTTCGTAGTGGACGACTACCATGATGAGGCAGAGGGTGTGATGGCCAGAAATGCGGAAGGCAAGCTCATGATGACGGTCGTCACTCTTCGCCCTGAAGCACGATTTTCGGGAGAAAAGACGCCGACGAACGCCGAGCTTCAAGATCTCCATCGTTTGGCGCACGACGAGTGCTTCATCGCCAATTCTGTCAAGACCGAGGTTCGTTGCGAGCCACGGCAGACTGCGCTCCAAGATGGCGCTCAACCGCCCTCCCTTCGCTCGCTGGACCCTGCGCGATAAAGCCGCACGGCGCCAACCAGCTCGGCGTTAGGTGATCTGATGCTGGTCATCCTATTGAAGATCGTTTTGACGATTCTGTGCCGGGGAGATGGGTAACATTCTTGTGGAGCAAAAGTGGGTCCGCTTTGATTGGTGTTGAGGGTAGCGCGAAGAACTTGCCAGCCTGGTCGCCGTCTGGCGAAAGAAGGGCCCGCCGGGTCCGCGCTGAGCCACTGCCAATGCTTTGTCGCCGCCAAGGGTGTAGATTACAGCCCTATGCCAAGCCGTTTCCATTCTCGTCTGAAGGTCATCACGGAGAACGCCGGCCGATAGCGGCTTCCGGCGCAGGGAAGACCTTGGCGCAAGTTGGAACCAGGATGCTCATCGCGTGCGTATTCACTCCCTGACTGTCGAACAGGCGCTGGCCAGCCTGAAAACATCGGCTGCTGGCCTCAGCAGCGACGAGGCGACTCGCCGGCTCGAAGAATTCGGTCCCAACCTCCTTGAAGAGGTTGAGCAACAACACCTGCTGTTGCGCTTCGCGCAGGAATTCACCCATTTCTTCGCCATGATCCTGTGGATTGGCGCCGGCCTGTCGTTCGTCGCCGAGTATTTCGACCCTGGCCAGGGGATGGCCCGCCTGGGGGTGGCGATCGTCGGCGTGATCCTCATCAACGGCGTCTTCTCGTTCTGGCAGGAGTACAAGGCCGAGCGGGCGGTGGCCGCACTGCGCCAGTTGCTGCCGCAGAAGGTGAAAGCGCTGCGTACCGGCGAGATCGCCGGCCTTCTCGCCAGTCAATTGGTACCGGGCGATATCGTGCTGCTCGAAGAGGGTGATTTCGTACCGGCCGACTGCCGGCTGACCGAAGTCTTCGGGTTGCGCGTCAATCTGTCGACGGTGACCGGCGAATCGCTCGCCAAGGCGCGCACTGTCGAGCCGAGCAGCGAGGAGTCGCCACTGCAGGCCAAGAACATTGTTCTTGCCGGCACCTCGGTCGTTTCCGGGCAGGCGCGCGCCGTCGTCTACGCAACCGGCATGCGCACCGAGTTCGGCCGCATCGCCCACCTCACGCAAACCGCCGGCGAGACCAGCTCGCCGCTGCAGCGCGAGATTGCCCGCCTGTCACGCCTCGTCGCCGGCCTGGCCACCGGCATGGGTGTGCTGCTGTTCCTGGTCGGACAGGCGATGGGTCTGCCGACCTGGGAGAATCTGCTCTTCGCCATCGGCATCATTGTCGCCAACGTCCCGGAGGGCCTGCTGCCGACCGTTACCCTGTCGCTGGCCATGGCCACCCAGCGAATGGCCAGGCGTAACGCGCTGGTACGCCACCTGCCAGCGGTCGAGGCGCTCGGTTCGACAACGGTGATCTGCAGCGACAAGACCGGCACCTTGACCCAGAACCGGATGTCGGTGCAGCAACTGTGGGTCGGCGGCGCCTTCATGCCACGTGCCGATCTGGCGAAGCGGGCGCATGTGGTAGACGATCACCGTGCGCTGTTCGTCAATGCCGCGCTTTGCCATAACCTGAAGGAGGTCGATGAGCGGGGTCAGCAGACCCTGCGTGGCGATCCGATGGAGATCGCACTGGCCGAGAGCGGCCGCGAGCTGGCCGGCGACCTCGCAGGCTTCAGCCGCGTTGACGAGATTCCGTTCGACACCGACCGCAAACGCATGTCAGTGATCTGCGAAACGCCGCAGGGCCGCATGCTCTACTGCAAGGGTGCCCTCGAGACGGTTCTCGCCGGCTGCCGCTTCATCCAGTTCGATGCCGGCCTGGCACCGCTCGATCCGGCTGCCCGCACCCGCCTGCTGGCGGCGCAGGACGAGATGGCCGGCGGTGGTCTGCGCGTTCTCGCCTTTGCCCATCGGGCCATCGACGAGGCAGGCGTACCCGGCGACGAGCAGGGGATGATTCTCACCGGGCTGATCGGCCTCGAAGATCCGCCTCGCGCCGAGGTACCGGAGGCGATCGCGCGCTGCAAGGAAGCCGGCATCCGGACCATCATGGTCACCGGCGACCACCCGCGCACCGGACTGGCGATTGCCCGCCAGATCGGCCTGGTCATGAGCGAGGCGCCGGTGGTCATCAACGGCGAGCAACTGCGCCTGATGTCGCCGACACAACTGCAACTGGCACTCGATGCGCCCGAGATCCTGTTCGCCCGTGTCGCAGCTGAGCAGAAGATGCGGATCGTCGAGGCGCTCAAGAACAAGGGTGAAATCGTCGCTGTTACCGGCGACGGGGTCAATGACGCACCAGCGCTGAAAGCCGCCGACATAGGCATTGCCATGGGAATCAGCGGCACCGACGTGGCGAAGGAAGCAGCCGACCTCATCCTGCTCGACGATAACTTCGCCAGCATCGTTGCGGCGATAGAGGAAGGGCGTGCGGTGTTCGAGAACATCCGCAAGTTCCTGACCTACATTCTCAGTTCGAACATTCCCGAGCTGGTGCCCTTTCTGGCCTTCGTCTTGTTCCGCATCCCGCTGGCGCTGACCATCATCCAGATCCTGGCGGTCGACCTCGGCACCGACATGCTGCCGGCGCTGGCCCTGGGCGCCGAGAAACCCGATCCCGGAGTCATGAAGCACCCGCCGCGCGCGCGCGGCGAGCGGCTGCTGTCGTGGGGAATGCTCGCGCGTGCCTACCTGTTCCTCGGCGTACTCGAAGCGACCGCGGCGATGCTCGCCTTCTTCTTCGTTCTCGATGCCGCCGGCTGGCAGTACGGGCAGCTTTTCGACCGCACTGACCCTCTCTATCTACAGGCGACTTCAGCCTGTCTGGCAACCATTGTCGTCATGCAGATGGTCAATCTCTATCTCTGCCGCCACCCGCGCCGCTCGTCCCTGAGCTACGGCTTCGCCGGCAATCGCTACCTGCAGTTCGGCATCGTGGCCGAGCTGGCAGTGATTCTCTTTATCCTGTACACGCCGGCTGGCAACTGGCTTTTCGGCACGACGCCGATCGGCAACGCAACCTGGCTACTGGCCGTCGGCTGCGCAGCGCTGATGTGGACACTCGAAGAGCTGCGCAAGGCTTTGCTGCGGCGAACCACCAAGGACTGAACGATGCGCCAGGCCCTGCCGCCACTTATCGAAGCCCTGCTTGATCCCAGGCGCTATCCCGATCCGGCGGCCCGGGTTGAACTCATCGAGACGCACGCCTCCTGGCTGCTGCTGGCGGGCGAGTTTGCCTACAAGATCAAGAAGCCGGTCATCCTGCCTTTTCTCGACTACGGCACGCTCGAAAAGCGGCGGCTCTGTTGCGAGGCTGAATTGCGTCTCAACCGCCGCTTTGCGCCGCAGCTCTATCTCTCGGTGGTGCCCATCGTCGGCCCACCGCATGACCCGCAGATCAACGGCGCCGGCGCCGCAATCGAGTTTGCAGTGAGAATGCATCGTTTCGCCGAGGCCGGCCGGCTCGACCATTTGTGCGCGCGCGGTCAGTTACAGTGGCGACAGGTATCGGATCTCGCCGCCACGGTCGCCACTTTTCACGACGGCGCGAGCATTGCAGCGTTGCCAACGCGTTTCGGCGAACCCGCGCAAGTGCTGGCACCAGCGCTCGAGAACTTCGACGAGCTGCCAGCGCTGCTGCCCGGCACCGCAGAGCAGCGACGCCTGGCGCGGCTGGCCGCATGGACGCGCAGCGAATTCGACCGCCTGGCGCCGCGCTTCGCAGCCCGCAAGGCAGCGGGTTGCGTACGCGAGTGTCACGGCGACCTGCACCTCGGCAACCTGGTGTTGATCGACGGAAGGGTGACGCTCTTCGACTGCATCGAGTTCAGCGAAGATCTGCGCTGGATCGACGTCGCCAGCGAGATGGCTTTCCTCTACGTTGACCTCCTCGATCAGCGTCAGCCGGGCCTCGCCTGCTGGCTGCTGAACGAATGGCTTGCCCGCACGGGTGACCACGATGCAGTGCAAGTGCTTCGCTTCTATGCGGTTTACCGGGCGCTCGTGCGGGCCAAGGTGGCAGCAATCCGGGCCAGGCAGGCAAATACCGTTCTCGAGCAGGCGCAGGACTATCTGGCACTTGCCGAGCGCCTGATCGAACCGCCGGCGCCGCGTCTGATCATCACCCACGGTGTCGCCGGCTGCGGCAAGAGTCGCGCTTCACGACAACTGCTACTGAGCGATCAGGCGGCGGCAACGCTGCGCCTGCGTTCGGATGTTGAACGCAGGCGCCTGTTCGGTATCGCGGCGACTTGCAACAGCAACTCGTCGATCAACGGAGGCATTTATGCCCAGGAGGCCAGTGAACTCACCTACCAGCGGCTGCACGAACTGGCACAAGAACTGCTCGCCGCTGGCTGGTCGGTGATCGTAGACGCAGCCTTCCTCGAGCGTTCCCGGCGCGCTGCCTTTCGCGCACTGGCTACGCAGGCGGGAGTCCCCTTCTTCATCGTCGCGCCACAGGCAACGCCGGCGGAATTGTGTGCCCGCGTCCGCCGGCGGCTGGCAAAAGGCCACGATGCCTCCGAAGCGACTCCGGCAGTCCTTGAACAACAGTTGGCCCGGATCGAAGGGCTGAGCACGGACGAGCGTGAGCAGCAATTGCCGGACTGAGTGACCTGTGATCTCACCCATCTTTCCCCGTGCGCCATCGAGGGGTGTCGGAAAACTTTACACCGTGATCCGTCCATCCGGCACAAGGTCAATTAAAGTCGCTGGTTTAATGCGGAAACCGATCGCAGAAAAAACCTGGCAGATTTTTTGCTTTAAAAACGCGTGTATGCTTGACTAAGTAAATGGCGAATGCCCCCGGCAAGAAACCGGCGAATGAATCGTCGCGGAGCATCTCTTTTGGTGTTGATCCCCGGCTTGTCGCCGCCGGGCTAATCCACACCCCTGAGCAACCCGTACTCGATAGCGAGTCGCTGAGTACACGCGCGCTGCGTTAGCGGGCCCTGCAGTCTGTCCGCAGGTTGATCTCATCGTTGGAACAGTTTGCAAGTGCTTGTAGAGGATCATGACTGTTTTTCTATTGCTCAAAGCGGTAAACGGTACGACGACGTTGCTTGCGCGTGCGCAAGAGTCCACGGCGTCAGTTTATGGCGTAGAATCGGGGTCAGCTTGGCCTCTCCACGTCTCGCACAGTGTGGGATAGCGCTATGAATATTCTGAATAACTGGAAGATGCTCGATCTGGTCACCCGTGACGGCGAGGCTCTGGTGTGCATCGAAGGGCGGGTGTATGGCAGCAATCCCCGCTTCCCTACCTCGTCACACATCCGGACATCACCGATCACTGGTTACAGCCTCAACTCCAATTCGATGGTGATCATGACCAAACGGGGCTCGGAGTATCTCCTGGGCAAGCCAGACCCGTCACAGGCCTTTGCGCAACAGCGTTTGATGCGGCGTCTGTCCCGCCTGAACCAGGCATCAGCGGCAGGTTTCAACGCACTTGAATCGCAACTGACAGGCTTCGAAGAAAGCCACCCGCGAAATCCGCATGAAATGGTCAAAGATAGCTGAGCAATCCCCCCGGCCCGCCGATCCGTTCGATTGCTGCCCGAGGCCATTCCGCACATGAATAAATGACGGCGGGGGCCGAAGCCCCCGCCGATAGCCATTCTGTTTATTGGACGGCTACGTCCTCAGCAGGCCTTAAGCGGCCAGTGCGAAACGCTCATCGTTGGCGTTTGTGGATTTGCTCGGATTACGTCCGTCGCCTTTCGGGTCGCCTGCTCGCCCTCTGTCACCCTGTCGAAACCAGTGCACCCCCCCAGTGGTGGAGGTGGCGGGAATCGAACCCGCGTCCAGAACGCTTCCGGTTTGCCGGAATTACGACCATGTTGTTCATTATGGGTGCAGCAGGGTCAGAATTCAATACTCCCGGAGCAATCGTCGGAACTGCGCGGCTGCCAAGGGTGGCTGCCAGCGAAAAAAATCACGGGATGTCAGACCTGCATGTTCATCACGTCATGGTAGGCCGAGACGAGTTTGTTGCGCACCTGGATCATTTCCTGAAAAGAGATGTTGGCCTTTTGCAGCTCGATCATCACCTCATGCAGGTTCTCGGTACTATTGCCGGCGGCAAAACTTGCCGCCATGGCTTCCGCCTGCTGCTGCGTCTGATTGACCTGCGCGATCGAAGTCTGCAATACCTGGGCGAAGTCTGACGCACCGGTCGGGGTACTCGGCGCCTCGCCAGCGCGGCTGCTGGCGGCCGCCGAACTCGCTCGCAACATGCTCAACATCTGATCAATACCCTTGCTGTCCATTCGCGCCTCCAAGCACTGCCCAATTTATAAAAGCAAACACCATGCCATGTCATCAGGCATCGACCTGGCAGGAGTATCAGCCGTCAAGAAACCCCGCCAGGCGATACTGCCGCAACTTGTAACGCAAAGTTCTCTCGGGTATCCCAAGCCGCTGCCCAGCCAGCTTTCGTGAACCACCTGCAGCCGCCAGCATCTCCAGTATGTGTTCGCGCTCGACATCCCTCAGTTCGTCGTTTTGTCTCGACCGGGCTGGTTCCGCGGTGGTGCGTGCCGGAGTGAGGGTCGGCGGCCGCTGCCCTGCTGTCGGACCAACGCGAGGCTCGACCGCGAGATGCAGGGCATCGATCTCGACGATGTCACCTGGGGCAAGAATGACCGCACGCTGGATGATGTTCTCCAGCTCGCGGACGTTCCCTGGCCACGCATAGCGCTGCAAAGCGACCTCGGCAGACACACCCAGCTGCAAGCCCGGCCGACCAGCGCGCGCCCCGTGCGCTGCCAGAAAATAGCGCGCCAGCGGGACGATATCCTGGACGCGCTGCCGAAGTGCCGGGATCAGCAGTGGAAAGACGTTGAGCCGGTAGAACAGGTCCTCCCGAAAAAAACCCTGCGCCACGGCGTCGGCGATGTCCCGATTGGATGTGGCAACAACGCGGATATTGAGGACTACCGCTTTCTTGCCACCGACCCGCTCCACTTCGCGTTCCTGAAGAACGCGCAGCAGTTTGGCTTGCAGGCCAAACGGCATTTCGGTGATCTCATCGAGCAACAGCGTCCCATTCTGCGCCTGCTCAAACTTGCCAGCCTGCGCGTTCTGGGCACCACTGAAGGCGCCTTTTTCATGGCCGAAAAGCGTCGCTTCAAGCAGGCTGTCGGGAATGGCCGCACAGTTGATGGCGACGAACGGCCCCTTGTGCCTTGCCGAATGCTGGTGAATGTAGCGCGCGACCACCTCCTTGCCGACCCCGCTCTCGCCGGTCAGCAGGACCGTCGCATCGGTCTGCGCAACCCGATTTGCGAGGCTGAGAAGATTGCTGGTTACCGGATCTATGGCGATGACCCCGCCGGCATCAAGCGACTCGGGCAAGCGATAGCGCATCACGTGTTCGAGCAGGGCTTTCGGTTCGAAAGGCTTGAGCAGAAAGTCGCAAGCACCGGCCCGCATGGCTTCGACAGCGCGGTCGACGTCGGCAAAAGCAGTCATCAGAACGACCGGAAGTTGTGGCAAGCGGCTGCGGATCTCCTTGAGCAGGGCGATGCCATCGACCGGCAGCATGCGCACGTCACTGACGACCAGCGATACGGCGTGTCTGGTCAGCAGTTGCAGCGCCTCGTCGCCGCCCGCCGCGGAAATCGTGGTCTGCCCTGCCAGTTCGAGGGTATCGCATACCGCCTCACGCAGCGCGCAGTCGTCTTCCACCACCAAAATCGGCAAACCGTGTGCCATCGCTGCCATCTTTCCTCAGTTGTCTCGCCATGCCTCCGCTTTGACGGGTAACAGGATCACGAACTCGGACCCTTCCCCCGGAAGCGAATTTACATTGATGGTACCCCCGTGCGCACGCGCCACGCCGAGGGCGATTGCCAAACCGAGGCCAGTCCCTTGCCCGCCCGTCGTAAAGAACGGCTCGAAAACGCGTGCCTGTACCTCAGGGGAGATCCCGGGACCAGTATCGCGGACACCGATTCGCAGCTGAAGACCGGAGACCTCGGCACCAAGAATCACCTTGCCACCCTCCGCGCAGGCCAGCAATGCATTCTCGAGCAGATTCACCAGCGCACCGGCAAGGTCCTTCCGGCTGCCAATGAGGCACACGTCGTCAGCGCTGCAGGTGACGCGAAAAGCGATCCCCTTCGCCAAAAACAGCGGTCGGACGGTCTCCGCAGCGTCGGCAAGCAGCTGCCCGGCACGAATCGTATCCCGGCCGATGCTCTCCCCGCGAGCGAACAGCAGCACTTCCTGGATCAGGCGCTCGAGGCGCTTGAGCTGTGCAGACGTCTTGTCGGCGAAGCGGACGCGCGCGGCATCCGTAAGCTGTGCCTGCCCGAGATTGGTGCTATAGAGCAATGCCGTTGCCAGGGGGGTCCGCAACTGGTGTGCCAGCGAAGCCGCCATCTCGCCCATTGCCACCAGCCGCTGGTTACGTTCCAGCTCGGCCTTGAGGCCGTGCGCCGCCGTTACATCATGGACCAGCAGGATCCGCCCCCCGGCCGAATCGAGCGGACTCTCGACGATGGCCAGGCGGCGGGATTCAAGGCGCCACTCACCTGGCGCGTCGGTGGCCACCAGCCTGGTCCGTACCAGTGCCGGCCAGGCTTCGCCAATGACCGCCTGACCGAAAATCTGGCGTGCCGCTGGGTTGGCTTCGCCAACACAGCCAGCGCTGTCGAGCACCACCACCCCGGCCGGCAAGGCATTGAGCAACAGCGACAGACGTTCGGAAAGCGCTTCCTTCTCCTCGTACTGCCGCCGCAGCTGCCCGTTGGCAAGCGCCAGTTCAGCCGTCAGGGACTCGACGCGGCTCTGTAGCCCCTGGTAGGCCTGGGTCAGCGCGTGTGAAACCTGGTTGAAAGTGTCAAAAGCCCGTTGTAGTTCCTGGGCCTTGAGCTCTTGACCCGGTGCGGATACGAGTTGACTCATCGAATGGAAAGTCCCGTGCAATTAACAGCTACAATAGCAAAGCAATTATCTGCCTTTTTTCGCTTTTTGCTTGCTTGATTGCAGGCTTTTCACCGTATCACAAGCATGGCGACAGCCGGAACCGAGACATCTGAGACCTTAGGCACGGGCACACCGCTGGATCGCGTTCGCGAGGCGCTGACGCGTCTGAGCAACAAGCAGAAAGTGGTGTTAATGGTCGCCATCGCCGCGGTCATTGCCCTGCTCGTCGCCGCCGGCACCCTGCTCAGGCAAAGCGAGTTCAGGATACTCTTCTCCAATATCACCGAGCGGGACGGCGGCGCGATCATCGCCGCCCTCGAACAGATGAACATTCCGTTCAGGTTCAATGATTCGGGCAGCGCCATTCTCGTCCCCTCTGGCAGAGTCCATGATATCCGTCTGCGGCTTGCCTCGCAGGGACTGCCGAGAGGTGGAGCGGTCGGTTTCGAGCTGATGGAGAGCCAGAAGTTCGGCATCAGTCAGTTTGCCGAACAGATCAATTACCAGCGTGGCCTGGAAGGCGAGCTATCGCGTACCATCCAGTCGATTGCTGCCGTCCAGGCGGCGCGCGTGCACCTGGCCATTCCAAAGCCGAGTGTCTTCATGCGAGAGGAGCTGAAGCCATCGGCCTCGGTGCTGCTCAATCTCTACCCTGGACGCTCGCTGGACGCGGCCCAGGTCGCCGGCGTCCAGAATCTGGTTGCCGCCAGCGTGCCGCAACTGGCCGCATCCAGCGTCACGCTGCTCGATCAGAACGGTACGCTGCTGTCGCAGATGAAAAGCAAGCTCCTCGAAGCCGGCCTCGACCCGACCCAGGTCAAATACATCCAGGAAGTCGAGGCGAGCATCATCAAGCGAGTTGAAGACATCCTCGCGCCGATCGTTGGCCCCGGCAATGCCCGCGTCCAGATCGCTGCCGACATCGACTTCTCGCAGAGCGAGCAGACTGCCGAAACGCATCGGCCAAACACTACGCCGCCGGAAATCGCTATCCGCAGCCAGCAGGTCAACGAAACGGCCAGCACCAGCCCGACGGCGCAGGGCGTTCCCGGTGCACTCAGCAATCAACCACCGGTGCCTGCGACTGCCCCGCTGACCCAGCCCGCGGTACCGGGCGCCGCGACAGCTGCGCCGGTGCAGCCGCTGCCGGGGCAGATCAATGCGGCCGGGGTCCAGGCACCTATCGCCAGCGTCGGCCAGCCACTCAACACCAGCAAGAGTTCGACGATCAACTACGAAATCGACAAGACGATCCGGCACGTCCGACAATCGGTCGGCACGATCAAGCGCCTGTCAGGTGCCGTGGTGGTCAATCAGCGCAAGGAGATCGGCAAGGACGGCAGGCCGACCAGCAAACCGCTGCCGGATGCCGAGCTGAAGCAGATCAGTGATCTGGTCAAGGAGGCCATGGGCTTCAGCACGGACCGTGGCGACACCATTTCCGTCGCCAACGCGCCATTCACGGCGCTTGAAAAGGACGAAGGATTGCCGCCATGGCGCGATCCTGAAATGGTCACCCTGGCCAAGGATCTGCTCAAGTATGGCGCAATTGCCGCGATCGTCGCCTATCTTTTGCTCGGTGTGGTGCGTCCCCTGCTCAGGACAATGCGCGAATCGCCGGCAGAAAAGGAGCGAACAGTCGGTGGCAAGATCGATCTGCTGGCCGGGGACCAGGGAGAACAAGCCGCCAGGGAGCACGTCCCGACGCCTGCCGAGTTGCTCGAAAAGAAACTCGCCGAGGCGCGTACCCTGGCGCAGCAGGATCCGAAAATTGTCGCCAACATCATCAAGGAATGGATCGGCGCCAATGCCAACTGACGACGCGGTGGAAAAAAGCGCCATCCTGCTGATCGCACTCGGTGAGGACTATGCGTCCGAGGTACTCAAGCACCTTGGTCCGAAAGAGGTACAAAAGCTTGGCCACGCTATGGCTGCCCTGAAGTCGGTGCCGCGAACCCGCGTCGAAGAGGTCTTGACCGAATTCCAGAAGTCGGCCGAAGAAACGGCCGCGGTGCACGTAGACACCGATGCTTACGTGCGCGCGGTACTTACCAAAGCGCTCGGTGATGACAAGGCCTCGAACCTTATCTCTCGCATCCTGCAACCCGGTGATACCAACGGTATCGAAGGCCTCAAGTGGATGGATGCACCCACTGTCGCCGATCTGATCAAGAACGAACATCCGCAAATCATCGCCACGATTCTCGTGCACCTGGCACACGATCATGCCAGCGAGATTCTGAACCAGCTCTCGGAACGGCTGCGCAACGACGTAGTCTTGCGCGTCGCCACTCTCGAAGGTATTCAACCGGAAGCCTTGAAGGAACTCAATGACGTCATGCTGCGCCTGCTCTCGGGGTCTGCGAGTATGAAGAAATCGGCCATGGGTGGTGTGCGAACCGTTGCCGAAATGCTCAATTTCATGGGCAGCGCGAATGAGACCGCGGTCCTCGACTCGATCCGTGAATACGATCCGGACCTGGCGCAGAAGATTCTCGACGAGATGTTCGTTTTCGAGAATCTGCTTGATCTCGATGACCGGGCCATCCAGTTGCTATTGCGAGAAATCCAGTCGGAGTCGCTGATCCTGGCCATGAAGGGTGCCACCGAGCCACTGCGCGAGAAGATTTTCAGGAACATGTCGCAACGCGCCTCGGAAATGCTGCGCGAAGACCTCGATTCCCGCGGTCCGGTTCGACTCTCCGAAGTGGAGTCCGAGCAGAAGGAAATTCTCAAGATCGTCCGCCGTCTGGCCGATGAAGGACAGATCGTGCTCGGTGGTGCCGGTGGCGAGGAAATGGTTTGACGGTGGAGGAATCGTGAGCAACTGGATTCCCAAGGAGAAGCTGACCGCCTATCAGCGCTGGGAAGTCGCTGCCTTTGATGAAGAGAAACAGGGCGCAGCGTCGTCGGCTCCTCTCGATGCGCTGCCGGAGAAAGCACCTCCGGCGCTTGCCGTCGAGCCGGCAAGCGCGCCGCCAGAGAGGCCCGTGGTACTGCCAACGGCCGCTGACATCGAACGTATGTACGGCGATGCCCACGACACAGGTTATGCCGCAGGCTACACTGAAGGCATCACTGCAGCCGAGGCCGCGGCAGCAAGCATCGCCGCTCTGATGGACAATCTGACGCACGCCCTGGCCAGCATCGAGCAGGGCGTCGCGGATCAGTTACTGGCCTTGGCAATTGAAATTGCCAATCAGGTCTTGCGCCAGAGTCTGCGCTTGCAGCCCGAACTTCTTTTGCCGGTTGTCAGGGAAGCCGTCACCACCCTGCAACCCCATCATGGACAGCCCCTGCTGTTCGTTCACCCCGATGATGCGACCCTGGTGCGGAAGCATCTGGGTGAACAACTCTCGCACAGCAACTGGAGAATCATCGAAGACAGTCGGCTCACGGCCGGCGGCTGTCGGGTTGAGCTGGGCGCCAGCGAGGTCGACGCGACCCTGGAAACACGTTGGCGGCGCGTTGTCGAAGCGATCGGCGTCGGCCAGGAATGGCTAAAGCCAGGCCAGGAAGCGAATCCGCGATGACTGACGACGGTGCGAACCAGCATCTCGCTGCCTGGCGCGACTTCCTTGATGGCTGCCGGCAGGCCGCCAGCCAGGTCAGCTCCCTGCTGCCGAGCGGCCACCTGACCCGTATCAATGGGCTGGTGATGGAGGCTTCGGGGCTCAAGGTGCCGCTGGGCAGTTCATGCCGGATCATACCGTTCGGCGGCTCGCCGATCGAAGCGGAAGTGGTTGGTTTCAATGGCGAGCGACTCTTCCTGATGCCCACGGAGGATGTTTACGGTCTGTCGCCGGGAGCCCGGGTGATCGCTCTCGAAACACCCAGCCAGCCGCCGCGAATCGGTCTGCCGCCCCCCGCACGCAGGCGCTCGATCGACCGTGCCAAACTCGTCCCGGTCGGCGACTCGCTGCTCGGTCGCGTCCTCGATGGCGCTGGCCGCCCGCTGGACAGGCTTGGCCCGCTGCACACCGAGTCACTTCGCCCACTTCATAGCCGACCGGTCAACCCGATGTCCCGAGCGCCGATCGATCAGGCGCTCGATGTTGGCGTACGCGCCATCAATGCCCTCCTGTGTGTCGGCCGTGGGCAGCGGATGGGATTGTTTGCTGGCTCGGGTGTCGGCAAGAGCGTGCTGCTCGGCATGATGGCTCGCTATACCGCGGCTGACGTCATCGTCGTCGGACTGATTGGTGAACGGGGACGAGAAGTCAAGGAATTCATCGAACAGATTCTTGGTGAAGAAGGCCTGCGCCGGGCCGTCGTCGTTGCCGCCCCGGCCGACGTCAGCCCGCTGATGCGTCTCCAGGGAGCAGCCTACGCCACTTGCATCGCCGAATACTTCCGCGATCGCGGTCGGCACGTCCTGCTGATCATGGACTCATTGACCCGCTACGCCATGGCGCAGCGCGAGATTGCGCTAGCCATTGGCGAGCCACCGGTCACTCGCGGCTACCCGCCATCGGTTTTCGCACGCCTGCCCCAGCTCGTCGAGCGTGCTGGCAACGGCCGCGACGGCGGCGGCTCGATCACTGGTTTCTACACCGTGCTCGCAGAAGGTGACGACCAGCAGGATCCTATCGCCGATGCCGCAAGAGCAATCCTTGACGGCCACATCGTTCTGTCGCGGACACTGGCCGATGCTGGGCATTATCCGGCAATCGACATCGAACAGTCGATCTCCCGCGCCATGGTCAATCTGGTCAAGCCATCACATCTGGAGAGTATCCGCAGATTCAAGAGCCTGTTTTCTCGTTATCAACGCTCGCGCGATCTGATCAGTGTTGGAGCCTATGCCGCGGGGTCAGACCCGCAGCTCGACCAGGCGATCGCCATGTATCCGAAGTTCGAAGAGTTGCTGCAGCAGAGCCTCAGCCAGCGAGCGGCTTTCGACGATAGCGTCGCTCATGTGCAGGCCTTGTTTGGCCCCGTCAGCTGATGAGCCACGCTGCGCTGAAGCGCTGTCGCCGGCACTGAGCAGGTAGGCAAGACCGTCTTGGCCAGACCCTTCTCCCTGCAAACCGTGCTCGAGCTGATGCGCAATCGCAACGACGAAGCGACACAGCGCCTCGCCAGCCTGATTGGTGTTGAACGTGACGAAAAGAAGAAACTCGCCTTGCTGCTGCAGTATCGGGATGAATACACGACGCGTTTTCGGCTGGCGGCCCAGAATGGACTCGGGCAGCCGCAGTGGCGTAATTACCAGGAATTCCTCGACCGTCTGGACGCAGCGCTCAAACAGCAGCGTGACACAGTCAACCTGCAGGAGACGCATACCGCGGCTGGCCAGGCAGAGTGGCAAGAGCAACGGACCCGACTGAAAGCCTTTGACGCGCTCGCGGAACGACACAGCGCCAGCGAAGCACGACTGGCGTTGCGGCAGGAGCAAAAGACACAGGACGAGTTTGCTGCCCGCATGGGGGATAACGAGCAGGGAGATTGAACGAATGATGGCGCGATGTTTGCTTATATGGCAGGGATAGCTTCCAGACAGGATTGATCATGACCATCGCCATCGTTCCAACACTCGTGAAATCACCCATCCGGGCCACTCCCGCCGAGGGCGCGGCCAACGGCGCCGCTGCTACGCCCACTGCGGACATCAGCGCGGACTTTGCCAGCATACTGCTCGGCCTGCCAGTCGCCGTGGGCAAGTCCGTGCCCGAACAGGAAGCGACTGCCAGCGGCGAGGCAGTCATGGCGGAAAGCAGCGTTGCCGCTGGCGACCCAGCGCTCCTGGCACCGTTCAGCCCGCCGTCGCTGAATCAGCCAGGCGGCTCGCAAGGCGCAGTGGGTCAGGCGTTCGAGGCGTCGAGGCAAACTCGGCCAGATCCACTCATGACTGCGACGTCAAGCAGAATTGCCAGAGAACCCCGGCAGGAACCCCCGGAAATCGCGGGTGCGGCCGGCGATCGCCAGCAGCAGTCTCCGTCCGGGGCATCGGCCGCTGATGACCAACCGGCAAAATTTGCCGTTGCCGCCTTCACCGCTCCCCCGGCCGAACGAATCGTACCCAACGGGCCGGAGGCTGGTTCGCCAACGAGCGTTCTGAGCACGCTGCCGAGCGCGCCAACCCCGGTCAATGGTGCGGTGAGCCACGACATCCCGCACCACCTGCAAACGCCACTACGTGACCCCGCCTGGGCAAGCGAGTTTGGCCAGAAACTGTTGTGGTTCGCGAGCAATGAAAAACAGCTGGCACAACTCACGCTTCATCCGCCACAACTAGGGTCGATCGAGATCACGCTGAACCTGGACAAGGACATCGCCAAGGCGCATTTCGTCTCGTCCAGCGCTGACGTTCGTGGCGCTATCGAAACAGCCGCGCCGCGACTGCGCGAAATGTTTGCCAGCGCCGGAATCGAATTGGGACAGGTCAGTGTTGGCAGCGAATCCCTCCCGCAGCAGCCGGGGGGTCGGCAAGAGCCGTCGCACCGGCCCCGCCCGCTGGCCGATAACGCTATACTTGGCATCGCTTCGGCTGGCGAGCTGCCGGGCCAGTCGTTTGCCAACCGTCGCGGCCAGGGCTTGATTGACGTTTTCGCGTAGTCACAGGGGCGCTCCGGATTGGACGCAGGAAACCGCAATAACCAGGGAGATAAAAGCTGAATGGCGAAGGATGCAAAGCCCGCGGCAGAGGGTGCTGACGTGACGCCAGCAAAGAACAGCAAGAAACTGCTCATCATCATCTCGGTGCTGGTGCTGGCGCTTGGTCTTGCCGGGCTAGGTGCTTTCTTCCTTCTCCGGCACGCTCCAGAGCATGACGACGACGGCGAGGAAGTCGCCGTTGAAAAGGCCAAACCGGCCAAGAAGAAGAAGGCAGACCGGGATGCACCGCCCGTCTATGTTGCGCTCGAGACATTCACGGTCAACCTCATTCCAGAAAACGGCGACCAGTTTCTGCAGTTGATCCTTTCGGTCGAGGTCGACGATCCGCAGGTCGGCGACCAGCTCAAGCTATATACACCCAAGCTGCGCAACGACCTGACCTTGCTCCTGTCAAGCAAGAAGGCTTCGAATCTGATCACCAAGGAAGGCAAGCAAACCCTCGCGCAAGAGATCAAGGACCAGATCAACGGTGTACTTGATCCCGGCGGCAAGGGAAAGAAGCGGGACGGGCCAATCAAGGAAGTCCTGTTCACCTCGTTCATCATTCAGTGAACTGGAATGAGCGCCGATTTCCTCTCTCAGGATGAAGTCGATGCCCTGCTCAAGGGCGTCAGCGGCGAAGCCGATGAACCCGAACCGGTTGGCGAGGCTGCGGATGGCCCTCGTTCCTACGATCTGGGGACTCAGGAGCGCATCGTCCGCGGACGCATGCCCACGCTCGAGCTTGTCAATGAGCGCTTTGCCCGCTACCTGCGCATAGGCCTGTTCAACTACATGCATCGAAGCGCCGAGATCTCGGTCGGTTCGATACGGGTACAGAAGTACAGTGAGTTTACCCGCAACCTGGTGGTCCCGACCAACCTCAATCTCGTCGCCGCCAAGCCCCTGCGTGGCACGGCGTTGTTTGTTTTTGATCCGAGCCTGGTCTTCCTCGTCGTAGACAACATGTTCGGCGGCGATGGACGCTTTCACACGCGGGTAGAAGGCCGGGATTTCACCGCTACCGAGCAACGCATCATCCAGGGACTGCTGGGAGTCGTGTTCACCGAGTACGCGCGCTCGTGGAAGCCAGTATATGATCTCTCTTTCGAGTACATACGCTCGGAAATGAATTCACAATTTGCGAATATAGCCACCCCTTCGGAGATCGTCGTATCAACGACTTTCGCGCTCGAATTCGGTGGCTCGAACGCGGACATGCACATCTGCTTCCCATACTCGATGATCGAACCGATTCGCGATCTGCTCTACAGCGCCATGCAGAGCGATCGGCTGTCAACCGACCGACGCTGGATCATCATGCTGCGCAAGCAACTGACAAACGCTGAAGTGGAGATCACGGCCCGGCTGGCGACGGCGACGGTAAGTCTCCGCCACATTCTGACGATGAAAGCCGGCGACATCATTCCTCTCGACGTCCCTGGAACAGTGGTGGCCATGGTCGATGACGTACCGCTCATGGAATGTCACTATGGGCAGCAAGGAGGGCAGTACGCGCTCAAGATAGACCGCTTCATGGCGTCAGAGAACGTAGAGATCCCTGTCGGAGATGTTGATGGCTAGCGAGAAAGATGATTTCGGCAATCCGGCGACCGACGATGCCGGCCTCGACGACGACTGGGCGTCGGCGATGGCCGAGCAGGCAATGGCTGAAGCGGCGCCATCGGCCAAGGCGCAGCCAGCCAGCATCTTTCCGAGCTTCGATGAACCGGGAAACAAGGGCTCCCTGATCAACGAACTCGACATGATCCTGGATATTCCGGTCCAGATAGCGGTCGAACTCGGACGTACCCGAATCACCATCAAGAATCTCCTCCAACTGGCGCACGGCTCGGTCGTCGAACTGGACGCGATGGCAGGAGAGCCGCTGAGTGTTTTTGTCAATGGCACGCTGATTGCGCAGGGTGAGGTCGTGGTCGTCAACGACAAGTTCGGAATTCGCCTGACAGATATCGTGACCCCCTCGGAACGGGCCCGCAAGATCGGGCATTGAGCGTCGGCACCTTCCTCTGATGCGCTGGCGCCGATCACGCGCGCCGTTTTGACCTTGTCCTCGCTTGCTTTATGATGTGGACCAGTACCCCAGCTTGGCCGACCCACGTGATTCGACACTTCAAACCCACCAGCCGCACTAGCCGACGCAGCGCATACGGCCTTCTGTTCGCGCCGTTGCCGGGTTGCGCCCTGGCGCAGGCGGCTGCGAGCGAAACGCCAGGCATTTCGTCGACCACGATGCTTCAGGCCGTGCTTGGCCTGGCCGTGGTGATCGGCATTCTGCTGCTTGCTGCTTACTTGTTGCGCAAACTAAATGGTGGCCGAGGCTTTGGCAACAACGGCCCGCTGCGCATTGTGGGTGGCCTGATGATTGGTACCCGCGAGCGTATTGTGCTGGTTGAAATCGGGGACACCTGGGTTGTTGTCGGACTGGTGCCGGGCCAGATCCGGACCCTGCACACATTGCCGAAGGGCGAGCTCAAGCCCGGTAGCGACGGCGAGCGGCATTTTGCCCAATGGCTGAAACAGATCACCGAGCGAAAGAATGAGGATGGCTAGGCTGGCCGGCTGGCTCGTCTTGCTTGGACTGGTCTCGCCATTGGTGGCCTGGGCACAGGCCGGTGGACTGCCGATGATCACGAGTACGCCGGGCGCCGGCGGCAGCCAGACCTACACCCTGTCGATCCAGACCCTGCTGACGCTGACCGCGCTCACTTTCGTTCCGGCCGCGCTGCTGATGATGACCAGCTTCACGCGAATCATCATCGTCCTCTCTCTGCTACGGCATGCGCTGGGAACACAAACCTCGCCGCCGAATCAGGTGCTGCTAGGCCTTGCGCTGTTCCTGACCTTTTTCATCATGTCGCCCGTGCTCGACACCATCTACACCGAAGCCTACGTGCCCTTGTCGGAAGACAGGATCAGCTACCTTGAAGCGATCGAGCGCGGCGCTGTGCCGCTGCGAAAGTTCATGCTCAAACAGACGCGCGAGTCGGATATCGCCCTCTTTTCCCGCCTGACCAGGACGCCAAAGTTTCAGTCGGCGGACGACATTCCGATGCGCCTGCTGATCCCGGCTTTCGTCACCAGCGAGCTGAAAACCGCCTTCCAGATAGGCTTCATCATCTTCATACCTTTCCTGATCGTCGACATGGTCGTCGCCAGCGTGTTGATGTCGATGGGCATGATGATGATGTCGCCGGTCATGATTGCCTTGCCCTTCAAACTGATGCTGTTCGTCCTCGTCGATGGCTGGCACCTGCTGCTCGGCTCCCTGGTCGCGAGCTTCGCCACGTGACACCCGAAGTGGTCATGGATATTGGGCGTCAGGCGGTTGAAATGACCCTCATGCTTTCGGCACCGCTACTGCTGGCCGCACTGGTGATCGGCCTGATCGTGAGCATTTTTCAAGCCGCGACCCAGATCAACGAGCAGACCCTCTCGTTCATCCCCAAGCTGGTGGGCATGCTCTTGATCCTTCTCCTGGCCGGCCCGTGGATGCTGCAGATAATGGTTGACTACGTCCGGCGGTTGTTCGAGAGCATCCCGCAGATCATCGGCTGAACGCCCGATGATCAGCCTGACGTCTACCGAAATCAATGCCTGGGTGGTGGCGTTTTTTTTCCCGCTCGCGCGCATCCTCGCCGTACTGGCCACGGCACCACCATTCAACAATCCCGCCCTGACCGCGCGTGTCCGGCTGCTGCTCGGCCTGGCAATCACCATCGGCATCGCTCCCGTATTGCCATCGATCTCTCCACTTGACCCCGCCTCGGGTGCGGGTCTTCTCCTCCTTGCGCAGCAGATGCTGATCGGTTTCGCGATGGGTTTCGCCATGCGCCTGGTTTTCAGCGCGGTCGATATGGCCGGCAACCTGATCAGCCTGCAAATGGGTCTCGGCTTCGCCAGCTCGTACGACCCGCAGACTGCGGGGCAGACCGCAGTGATTTCGGAGTTCTTGGGGCTTCTGGCCCTACTGGTGTTCATGGCCATCAACGGCCACCTGATGGTGATCGCCACCCTGACGCACAGCTTTACCGCGGTACCCGTCAGCCCGGCAGCCCGGCACGCCGATACTTGGTGGAAACTGGCAAGCCTGGGTGGGGTCGTCTTTTCCTCGGGCCTACTCCTCGCGCTGCCGATCGTGGTAGCCTTGGTGATTACCAACCTTGCCCTTGCGGTTCTCAGCCGCGCGGCGCCGCAACTCAACCTGATTGCGATAGGCTTCCCGCTGACCATTGCGCTCGGCTTTGCCGGCCTGATGTTCGGGCTGCCGTACCTGGGTACCCCTTTGCAGCAATTGTTCGAATACGGACTTCAGTCGATGCTCGGCCCGTTTTCGACTAGCGCTCGCTAGGTTGCCTGCCAGGTTCAGCTTGAACCATCTGAATCACGCCTTCTGCATAGCGATGCGTGAAGGGCGTGCTTGACTCGACGCCCTCGGAATAATCGAGAATCCGGTAGTCGAGAAAGCCACGTTCGCGCTGCAATTGCTGCGCCCGCCGCCGAAGAATCAATCTTGACTCGCCATCACCCCCGGTACGAAAGCTCTTGGCCCGCATGGACAGGCGGTACGTGACACGGTCAAGAATTCTCTCCTCCACTGTCCAGTTGGGTGCAAGAGGATCGTAGATGACATAGGCGACAATCGCCGCCCCGACGCCGAACTGGAGGTAGGCTGCGGGTCCCCCGTATTCACTGAGCGCATAGCCTACCGTCCCGACCAGGGCGGCAGCCTTGACGGGTGGCAGGCTCAGGGTTGGGTTCGGCGACTGGGTAAACGCATGATCGGGCACGCTCTGCTCCGCACTCGGCGGTGCGTGCCAATCGACGGTACCACAGGCGACCAGCAGCAGTGCTGGCACAAGACAGGCTACGGTCCGCATGCGAGCCCTTGTCTGCGATCAGATATAGTTGAAAAGGCTCAGGCCGCTGATCTGGACAAAAGACTTTTGAGCCGCTTCAAGACTCACCTGCTGGCGCGTGAAATCCGAGATCGCCTTGACGTAGTCCAGATCCTGCAGTTCCGACAAGGTCTGCTGATATTGAATATCGACAGCGGCAGCGTTGCTGCTCAGGGCATCAAGTTCCTGCATGCGTGCGCCGACGCTGGCATGTACGCGGCTCACGTTGGCCATTGCCTGATCAAGATTGGTCAAATGCCCTCCCAGCTGACCGGAAAACGCCGTCCTAGCCGCAGGCGAACCGATTGGCGCGTGCAGCAGGTCGATCAGGTCCTGCATGGTCTGAAAAACGCTTTTGTTGGTGCTCAGCGTGATAGTGAAGGTGTCGCCGGCGGCAGGCGCCCCATTGATCACGACTTGGGCACCGAAGTCAGCGGCTGGCAAGGTGGTGACCAGAGGGATGACCTGGCCTGAAGCAAACGGGATGTCCGCGCCGCTGACGTCGGTTGGCCCACCGGGCGTCGACATGTCGAATAACCGGTAGAACCCCGGAGCCGAAAACCGGACCTGCAGCTCGCGATTGCTCGGCCCGTTCCAGGGGAAGCTGTTCAAGGCGCTTTGCCACTTCTGATGATCAATGACCGACCCAGCCTCGACTATCCCGGATCCCTGATTGGGAGAGCCGGCGTTACCGCTGGCTGCGGTCGAAAAAATGCCATTACCCGCCCGAACGTTCATGAACAAGTCGCTGCCCGTAACGTTGACTGCCATCTGCCGCGAGGCGCCGACCTGCAGCAATCGCTCGCCATCATCACCCGAATAGCTGACTGACAAGGTGCCGGGCGGGGCTGCTGCAGGGCTGCGTACAAAGGGTTGTGTGTTCCCCTGGTAACCGGAAAACAGGTAATCTCCTTCGGCGCTGCGGCCATTGGCGATGCCCAGCATCTCCTCAAGACGTACCTCAAGTTCCGAAGCGATCGCCTCGCGATCGCTGTCGGCGAGCACTGTGTTGCCGGCCTGAACGGCCCGCTCACGAACGCTCTGAAGCACATCGGTCAGAGCGCTGAGCTGGCTGTCGACCAGGCCGAGACGATCACTCGCGTCACCCTGATTCCTGGCGTACTGCACCGCCACCTTCTGGCTCTGTGCAACCGTCAGAGCTTGGGCCGCAGCAATGGGGTCGTCCGCCGGAGTCAGCATCCGGCGCCCGCTGGACATCTGGTTCTGCAGCTTCAGGAGCTCATTCTGGTTGCGTTCGATTCCGAGCACGCCGGTTCCGTAAATCTGACTGGTGCTGATACGCATGCGAGCCTCCCTAGCCAGCGGCTATCTGCAGAATGGTGTCAAAAAGGCTGGCGCCAATCTGCATCGCTTTCGCGGCAGCCTGATAGGCCTGTTGATAGCGGATCAAATTGGCCGCTTCCTCGTCGAGATTGACTCCCGAGAGCGATTCACGACTCGCCTGGGCCTGCGCCAATATGGTCTGCTGGGCGTCACCGGTGACCTGTATCTGGCGCGTCTTGCTACCGGTTTCGCTGACCAGCTGCGCGTATGCTTCCTGGAACGAGGCCGTCTTTCCAGACATCGTGTCCTGTATCTGGAGTTGGCCGAAAGCCAGCGCGTTACGCCCGTCGGCGACAGCCGCGGGATTAAGGTCAATGGAAAACCTGTCGCCATTGTTCGGCAGGCCTGCGATCGAGAAGCTGACACCAGAGGGTGGGGCCGATCCAACAATCGTAATGGTTGCACCACTTGTGTACGGCACGATGCCACCGGGGGCTGGAACAATCACGCCATCGACCGCCACCTGTGCGCCTGCAGGAAAACCCTGCAGGCTGCCACCCTGGTATTCCAGGCTGAACGGCAGCGGTGCCAGTGTGGCGACAGCCGCTGGATAACCGGGTCCGACGTTGGCAGCCGAAATCGTCGCTACGCCGGTATTGTTCGCTCCAGCTGCACTGCGAATTGGCCCGGCAGCCGGGATCAGCCCCGGATCGGCGGCCAGCATCCGATTAACCGAGAGGTTGCGAGCAGCGTCGCGAGTGGGCTGGATCAGATAGCTCGCACCCGCGGGCGGCAGCACCCCGGCTGGAGCGAGACTAAACCCCTGCGGATCGGCTGACAGTGCATTGTTGACCAGCGCAAGAGTTGCCCCCGACCACTGTTTGTTGTCCGACAGACGCGTCAGGGTGGCATTGACCCCGTCGGAAGTGAGCCGGTAATCGCTATTGCCGAGGTCGGTATAGAAGTTGCCGCTGAACGGTGGTGTGACGAAGGTCGCGCTTACCGAGGGACTGCCCGCCGGGTTATTGGCGTTGGCGATTACCGCCGGCGCGGAAACATCGAACAGCGCCGACTCAAAGCCCGCCGGCGACAGCAGTGAGCGGCCTGAGAGATCCTGGCCGAGAGCGCTCTGGGCATTGAAGGTCAAGGCCAGCGACGCCGCGTTGCGTCCCAGGTCACGGCTTGCCCGATCCAGAGACTCACTGCGAAACGCCAGAAGCCCGCCCAAAGCGCCCCCCTTGAGCAGCTTCTCCGGCATCTCCTGGTTGCCCGCCGCGCTCTTCAGGGCGACCACCACACGCGACGGATCAGCCGCCGAGGACATTGTCGCAAGAGCGACCGCCTGGGAACCAACCACCAGTTGCTGACCACTACCGATATAGACGTTGACGCTGCCATCGCTGTTGCTCGTTGTTTTCGCCCTGATCAGCCTGTTGAGTTCGAGGATCAGTTGATCCCGGCTGTCCAGCAGGTCGTTGGCGGGCTGGCCAGAAGCCACCTGTGCGAGGCCGATTTGCTGGTTCAGCGAAGCAATCTGCTCACCGTAGGAATTGATGTCGGCAACACTCGCCTTGATTTCGCCATTGATGCCGTCATTCATCTGCGCAAGCTGGCTGCCCAGCGACTGATAACGAGCACTCAGTGCCTCCGCCGTCGAAATCATCGCCTGGCGACTCGGCAAGTCCGAGGGCTTGGCAGCAAGCTGCGCGACGCTGTCGAAGAAGTCCTGCAGCGCTGGTGACAGACCGGCATTCGGATCGGCCAGCAGATTGTCGATCTGTCGGATTTGAGCGTAATAACTGTCAAGTTCGCTCGCACTGCTCTGCGAACCAACCACCTGTTCGGTCAGGAAGCGGCTATAGACACGTTCGATCGTCGCCACGTGCGTGCCCTGCCCAAGAAAGCCAGCGCCGGTCAGCAAACCGGGATTGCTCTCCTGAATCGTCCGCTGGCGGGTAAACCCGGGGGTATTGGCGTTGGCGATGTTGTGCTCGGTGGTCTGCAGGCCAAGTTGAGCGGCGTACAAACCACTGACACCTGTACCGATGATCCCTGTGCCCATGGCGTCAGTTCCTCGTTGCTTGTGCTATTGAAGTATAAACGGCATCTTCAGCGATAGGTTTAGCCCGGATTCGAGAAATCAGTCCAGCAACTAGGCGCTCAAGGCCTGGCGCAGCGTCGTTCCGCCGATGATCCGTGCCAGTTTGTCGGCGTACATCGGGTCGGTCGCGTAGCCCGCCTGCTGCAGGGAACGCGCAAACTGCACACCGTCCTGCTGACCGATCACTGCGGCATAGCGGGAATGGCTGCTCAACAGCCGCGCATAGTCGCGAAAGGCTTCGGCATAGGAGCCATAGGCGCGGAATTTTGCGCGCGTGGTCTGCGCTACACCATTGACGAACTCGGTGGTGGGTACCTCGACGGTCGGCCCCGCCCAGCGACCCCCGGCCTTGATGCCAAACAGGTTGAAGCTGGGCACGCCATCCGCAGTCCTGATCTCGCGTTTTCCCCAACCACTCTCGAGCGCCGACTGGGCAACCAAAAAACGCGCCGGGATACCTGTCAACGCCGCCACTTCAACGGCGTGTGGCCAAACCCGATCGACAAATTCGCGTGGACGCGATGGGGCGCCGGTCGTGGCTTCTCGAGGAGCGGTCACGCCAATCGTCCGCTGCGCACCGGCCGCAGCACCATTGGCGGGGAGCCTCGTCGCGTACCGTGAGGGCAGCGACTTTTGTGCGGCATCGAACGGAGACGGCGCGGCGGCGGCCGAGGCACCGGTGGCCTGTCGAGCCAACTGCTTCTCAATCATTGCCGCGAAACCCATTGGTGCCTGCGAAGCGAGGTCCTGCGCCATTTGTTGATCGCCGATCGCTGTGAAAAACCGGCTTTGCTCGCTGTCCAGCAGGCCTCCGGCGGCCGTCGCATCACGCATGCTTTTCAACATCAAATGCAGCAGCATGCCCTCGAACTGTTGTGCCGCCTGTTTCACCCCGGCCTGCGGATCCTGCCTGAGCCGGGTGCGGAGATCACCAGCAACAGCCGGGTCGAGGACCAGACGAGAAGTGCCGAGATCACTGGCTTTCATGATAAATCCCTTGGCATTTTCCAGGCAACATTGGCTCAGATGATCTCCAGTTCGGCGCGCAGTGCGCCCGCTGCTTTCATCGACTGCAGGATGGACAGCAAGTCCTGCGGTCCGGCGCCCAGCGCGTTGATTGCCTTCACCACGTCAGAGAGCTTGACTCCCGCTTTCAACTGGATCAGCGAGCCACCCCCCTGTTTGATATCGATCTCGCTCTGCGTGGTCGTCACTGTCTGCCCGGGCGCCAGCGAATTGGGTTGACTCACCTTTTGCTCGGTATTGATCACCACCGAAAGACTGCCATGGGCAACCGCACAGGATTCGATGGTCACCGTCTGATTCATGACGACCGAGCCAGTCCGCGGATTGACGATCACTTTGGCAATGGTTTTTGCCGGACGCACTTCGAGATCCTCAATCCGTCCCAGGAAAGCTACCCGAAGATCGGCGTCCTCGGGTGCAGCCACGCGGATGAGCCTACCGTCCACGGCCTGTGCGGTGCCCGGACCGACCTCACGATTGATCACCTCGACCACCCGCTGGGTCGTACCAAAGTCGGTCGTTCCCATCTCGTAATGGATGAACGGCCCCTGTCCAAGAGCTGTCGGAACCTCACGCTCGACCGTGGCGCCGCCGGCCACACGCCCCGCCGAAAGATGGTTCACCACCACCTTGCTCCCACCGGCCGCGGCTCCGGCGCCGCCGACCAGGAGATTCCCTTGCGCCTGCGCGTAGATTTGACCATCGGCGCCCTTCAGGGGCGTCATTACGAGCGTCCCACCACGCAGACTCTTGGCGTTGCCCATCGAAGAAACAGTCACGTCGATCTGCTGCCCGATCCTGGCGAAGGGAGGCAGATTGGCAGTCACCATCACCGCGGCGACGTTCTTCAGCTGGAGCGTTTGGGTGGTCGGAAGGGTGGTGCCGAGCTGTGCCAGCATGTTGATGATGCTTTGCTGAGTAAAGGGCGTCTGCGTCGTCTGGTCACCGCTACCGTCGAGACCGACCACCAGGCCATAACCAACGAGCTGGTTATTACGCACCCCCTGCACAGACGCAAGGTCCTTGATCCGCTCCGCCGAGGCCGAGGTGCCGAACAGCGCCAGGGCAAAGCCGGCAACGATTGCTGCTCGACGCAGCCAGATGCTGGCTTGACTGTGCATGAACCGGGCCATTTCCCGTTCTCCTAGAATGGCAGGAAGGTCAGGAAGAAGCGCGCCAGCCAGCCGATGACCTGGGCTTCGCTGATGGCACCGCTTTCCTTGTATTCGATACGCGCGTCCGCAACCTGCGACGACGCGATGGTGTTGCTCGCATTGACGAAATAGGGATTGACGATACCGGAAAGTCGGATGTACTCCTGTCCATGGCCAATCGCCACCTGCTTCTCGCCGGAAACCAGCAGATTGCCGTTCGGCAGCACCTCGATGACCGTCACCGTAATGGTACCGGTGAACACATTGTTCGCGGCAGCGTCGCCCTTGCCACTGCCAACGTTGCTGCTGCTTGCCTTCAGCTCGGTGAGTGTCTTGCCGGGGAGATTGAGGTTCGGCCCGATTGAGGCGTTGATGCTGCCGGTCTTGGAGACGTTGGTGTTCGACTTGGTCGCCGCCGACGTGTTCTCGGTAATCGTCACGGTGATCGTATCGCCGACATAACGGGCGCGCCGGTCTTCAAACAGCGTTCGCGATGCACCGGCCTGATAAATGCTGCCAGTCGCCGCGAGGCTGGCAGCCAGGGTCTCTGGCCGGTACTGTGGTCGCGCGCTCATCGGCTGATGGACGTTGGTTGGCGGGACCGTCGTGCAACCGGCCGCCAGCAGCAGCGCAGGAACCAGCAGCAGCGATTGGTTGACGATCCGCCCCTTACTCATCATCAGCTCCCTACAGCTGCGTCAGACGCGCCAGCATCTGATCAGAGGTCGACACCACCTTCGAGTTGAGTTCGTAAGCACGCTGCGTCTGAATCATCATCACCAGTTCCTGCGCCACATTGACGTTTGAGGCCTCGACATAGTTCTGCACAACGAGTCCTGAGCCATTGGTTCCAGGTGTGTTGGGCGTCGGCGTGCCGCTTGATGCGGTCTCCAAGTAGAGATTCTCGCCGACACTCTGCAAGCCACCGTTGTTGATGAAGGTGGCCACCTGTATGGTCCCGATCTGCACCGTTGCGGCTGAATTGGGCTGGGTAATGCTGACCACGCCATCGGTGCCGACGGTGATCGTCAAAGCGTTCTGTGGAATCGTGATCGCTGGCTGTAAGGGATAGCCATTGGCCGTGACGATCTGCCCCTGGTTGTCCTTCTGGAACGATCCGTCACGGGTATAGGCGCTGGTCCCGTCCGGCAGCAGCACTTCGAAAAAGCCTGCACCGTCGATCGCCATGTCGAGGCTGTTGCCGGTCTGCTGCAGCGATCCCTGGGTGAAGATGCGACCGGTGGACACCGGTGTCGTCCCGAGTCCGATCTGCAAGCCATCAGGAATCTGGGTGGTCTGCGACGACTGGGCGCCAGGCTGGCGCAAGGTCTGATAGAGCAGATCGGCGAAGATGCCACGCGCCTGCTTGAAGCCGTTGGTACTGACGTTCGCCAGATTGTTGGCAATGATGTCTATCTGCACCTGTTGGGCGTTGAGGCCAGTACTGGCTGTCCATAACGAGCGAATCATGAGTGTCCTATCAGCGGTTCATCGTGAGCAGCTGGGTGGCCGCTCGCGCATTGGCATCGGCAGTCTGCAGCATCTTGATCTGCATCTCGTATTGGCGTGCCAGGCTGATCATCCTGACCATGGAGTCCACCGAGTTCACGTTGCTTCCCTCCAGAGCCTCTGGCGCGAGTTTCACGTTTTCGTCGGCTGCGGCCGGCACGCCGTTGCCGGTTCGGAACAGCCCGTCATCACCACGCACCAGCGCGTTTTCCGGCGGATTGACCAGCTTGATTCGACCAACTATGTTGGTATTGTTGATCGCTCCCGCGCCGAAGCGCGGAATGCTCGAAACCGTACCGTCCGGGGCAATCGCGATATTGTTGTCAGGCGGCAGCGCGATCGGTCCACCCTCGCCAAGGACGTTGAAGCCGGCGCTGGTCTGCAGCACACCGTTGGCATCGGTCTTGAGGTTGCCAGCACGAGTATAGGCCTCGCCGCCATCGCTTCCTTGCACGGCGATCCAGCCGGCGCCCCGGACAGCGACGTCAAGAGGGCGACCGGTGGTCATCACCGGTCCCTGTTCGAAGGCATTGGCTACCGACGCATTGGCCGTAAACGCTCTCGTCGGCTGTCCCGGGCCAAGCACCGGCACGGCGCGGAATCTGTGCTCCATCGCGCGATAGCCGGTGGTGGTGGCATTGGCCAGATTCTGCGCAACGCCGGCCTGCTGCAGGAAAGCCTGCTTGGCGCCGCTCATTGCGGTATAGATCAGACGATCCATCCAACCTCCGCTCCCGTTCTGCCTGGCCGGGCCACCTAGCGCAGATTGATCAGGGTCTGCATGATCTGATCCTGGGTCTTGATCGTTTGCGCGTTGGCCTGGTAATTGCGCTGCGCCGTGATCATGGCCACCAGTTCCTGGGTGAGATCGACATTCGAGTCCTCAACCGCAGCCGACTGGATTACACCACGACTTCCTGACGCCGGAGCGCCGATCAGTTCCGGACCGGATACCGAGTTCGCGCTCCACTGGTTGTTGCCCAGATTCAGCAGGCCGTTCGGGTCGGCAAAAGTGGCCAGCACCAGTTGCCCCATGTTGCGCGTCTGACCATTGCTGTAGCGCCCCTGCAGAATGCCGTCGCTGCCAACACCAACTCCTGCCAGGTTACCCGAGGCATATCCACCCTGTGTCAGGCGATCGGGGGTCGATGCACTTCCAAACTGGGTGGTGCCGGTGAAATCCATCTTCCCTGGTGACCAAGGTGTGACCGCACCGTTACTCAGGTTCCACTGAGGAAGTTGAGGTGCTACCAGCGGAATCAGCGTACCGGTGTTGGTAAATGCCAGGGTTGTGAAGGGGACGGCCCCTGCGAGCGGGTTGGCGCCATCCAGTGTCGCGTAGACGTCCCACTTGCCCCCAACGGGTGGCACTGCCGGAGGTTGGAGAACGTAATAAGTGTTTAGATTGTGCGAGACGCCGAGGGTGTCGAACACCGTAAGGGCTGTTGCAAAATTGTACGATCCCGGTACGACGGGATCAAACGCCACCAGGGGCACCGTGTCGCGCGAGTCCAGATTGAGCACTGCGCCAAGGTCTCCCGACAACGGATCACTGGTTGCCCGCGGTGGAATCTGGCTGGCTGACAACTGCAGTTCGACCGGACTGGACGCAGAGATCAGGCCATTAACACCCGCCGGGTAGCCGGTCAGGCGAAGCTGCTGGTCGTTGACGACGTAGCCCTCCTTGTCGAGGTGAAACTGCCCGTTTCGGGTGTAGCTTATGGCTCCATCGTCACTCATGCGAAAGAAGCCGCCGCCATTGATCGCCAGATCCATGCCGTTGTTGGTCGTCGTCAGATTTCCCTGGGAAAACTGTTGCTGGATCGCTGAAACGGCCACCCCAATACCGACCTGGGATGCGCCACCGACGCCCAGCGAAGCCGCGAAGACGTCGGAAAAATTGGCGTTGGCGCTCTTGAAACCAACCGTGCTGGCGTTAGCGACGTTGTTGCCGATCACATCCAGCGCCGTTGCCGCGGCAGCCAGACCACTCAAACCCTGTTGGAAACTCATCCTTGCCCCCTAGTCCTGAAGAATCTGCTGAACCTGGTCAAAATCCACCTTGCCCAAGCCGCCGAGGTCAAGCTCGAAACCGCTCTTGCCTCTCACTAAAGCAGAAACCACGCCAATCTGCAGCGCTTCTGCGGTCACCTTTTCACCGCCACGTACGGCGTTGACCGTAAAGCCATAGCTGCCGGGCGGCATGTCCACCCCGGCATCGCTCCGGCCATCCCAGACGAAGCTGAAGCTACCTGCTTCGCGCGCACCGAGATTCTGACTTTGCACCACTGTGCCGGCGGCATCGAGAATCTTCAGCGTCACACTGTCTGCCGGCCCGGCCAGGTTGACGCCAGCACCGGCCTGGCCATTGGCCAGGGACAGCCGTGAGCCGGCAACCAGAACGCTCTTGCCAATCAAGGCCGCCGCCTGCATTGCCTGGCCGTCGTTGAAAGTATTCAGCAAGGTTTCCAGCGTCGCGTTGAGTCTCTCGATACCGGTCACGGTATTGATCTGCGATAGCTGGGTCGTGACCGCAGCATTGTCGAGCGGGTTGAGCGGATCCTGGTTCTGCAACTGGGTTACCAGCAGCTTGAGAAAGCGATTCTGCACCTCTTCACCCGTCGCGGCCGAACCGATTGCCTTGCTTCTTGCCTGGGCATTGAGCGCGGCAAAGCTGTCGCTGAGAGAACTGTTTGATTGAACGGCTGCCATGGGTTACTCCTCGAGTATTCGATTGCTACTGGCCGAGCGTCAGCGTCTTGAGCAGCAGCTGCTTGGCGGTATTCATGACCTCAACGTTGGTCTGATAGGAGCGCGCCGCCGAGATCATGTTCGTCATCTCGTCGACCACGCTCACATTGGACATCGCGACGTAGCCATTGTCGTCTGCGGCGGGATTGCGTGGGTCGTAAACCAGGCGGCCCGGACTGTTGTCCTCGACGACCTGCTTCACCCGCACCCCTTGTGCGGCAGCATTGCCCATCGGCGTCGCCGCAAACACCACCTGTTTGGCGCGATAGGGCTTGCCATCAGAGCTCACGACACTGTCAGCGTTCGCCAGGTTGCTGGCCACCGCGTTGAGGCGCATCGACTGCGCGGTCATGGCACTACCGGCCACGAGAAAGGTATTGAACAGGCTCATCGCTATTGTCCCTGCAGCGCCGTCATCATGGTTCTGATCCTGCCGGTCAGGAACGTCAGGCCGGCCTCGTAGTAGAACGCGTTTTCAGCGAACTGGGCCCGCTCGACATCCATTTCCACCGTGTTGCCATCAGCGCTTGGCTGCGTTGTCTGGCGATACAGCAGGCGCATCGGGCCAGAGTCCCCTGGGTTCATGCTCCCCGGAATATGGCGCAGGGAGGTCGTAGCCAACACCAAGCCACCCTGGCCACGGCCATTCAGCGCACTCTGTAGCACCGCGGTGAAATCGAAGTCCCTGGCTTGGTAGCCCGGGGTATCGGCGTTGGCGACATTTCCAGCCAGCACCTGCTGCCTATTGGCGCGCAATGTCAGTGCCTGCTGTTGCATTTGGAGCGTGTTGTCGAGCTTGCTGACCACGATCACCTCTTCCCGCAATGTAATTACCACCCTATCAAGCAATAGACGTGCCATTGCACGACCTGGCCACCAGCCATCGATTCGGCGTCGATGGGCTCAGGCGACACACCGCAAGTTGCCGCCCTTCCGGCAAATATTGCCGCCCGTCCGCCAGCATCGGTCGATGACTCACCATCGTTCTCTCGCGCCGGCGAGGCAGATTGAGGCAGAATATCAGTATGAACAACCATTCCACTGTCACCCGCCTGGCCAGGCTGCCTCGCTGGATCCCCGTGCTGTTTGCCGTGGTGGCCAGCACCGTCTGCGCCCAGACCTCCCTGTCCGAGGCGCTCGACCAGTATCTGCGTATCCAGACTCAGGGATTGCCGGGGAAGGTGAGTTACAGCGTCGGACAGCTTGACAACCACGCTCAGCTTGCACCATGCAGCGCCTTCGAGCCGTTTCTGCCGCCGGGAGGTCGGCTCTGGGGCAGGGCAACGGTCGGAATACGCTGCCTCGGTCCGACCAGATGGACGGTGTATGTCCCGGTACAGATCAGGGTAACGGGAAGCTACCTGGTTACGGCACGCCATTTGACACCGGGACAGATCGTTAGCCCTGCCGATGTCCTCGCTCAGAGCGGTGACCTCGGCGCTCTGCCCGCCAGCGTCCTGACCGACCCGACGCAAGCCATCGGCAAGACGGTCAGGAACGGTATCGCTGCTGGCCAGCCACTGCGCAGCGATCTGCTGACTGCGGCTTGGGCTGTGCAGCAGGGGCAAAGCGTCAAACTGCTATCATCGGGCGCCGGTTTCACCATCAGCAACGAAGGAAAGGCGCTCAACAATGCCACTGACGGGCAGATTGCTCAGGTGCGGACAACTTCTGGTCAGGTCGTCAGCGGGGTGGCTCGCAGCGGCGGGGTGGTCGAAGTGACTTACTGACCGGACGCTTTTCATGAATTCCTGACGAAAAATGTTAAAGTTGCATCGTTGTCCGCCGATAGATGGATTGAGTACAACCGTTCAAAGGGCACGACCGTGAAGATCGACAGCACCACGACCACCGCCAGTACTTTCGGTGAGACACGCAATCGCACCACTGTCACGCAACCGGCAGCGGGTCCGGCGGCGGAGGTTCATCTGAGTGACTTGGCCGCGCAGCTGCAGTTTTCGGGAGATGCGCCGACGTTCGATGCCAGCAGGGTTGCTGAAATCAGCCAGGCGATTGCCGAAGGCCGTTTCACGATCAACGCGGAGGCCATTGCTGACCGCCTGATAGCCTCAGCCAGCGAACTCGTGGGTTCGCAGCGGCGCCCTTGACCAGAGAAGTTCTGATGACGGAGGCTGGGGCGGATTTCTCGCACGCGGTCGAGGCCGAAGTCGCCGCGGTTCGGCGCTTTGTCGGCCTGCTTGAGCGCGAGCAGACCATACTCAGCCATGGGGATGTCGATCAGTTACTGGAATTGCTACCGGAGAAGAACGGGCTCACTGCGCAGCTGACTGCTCTCGCCATCCAGCGCAGCCAGGCGCTCGCCAAAGAGGGGCTGACAGACGATCCCGCCGGCGTCGCCGCCTGGTTTGCGGCCCACCCCTCCGAGACCAGCGCTCGCGCGGCTTGGTCGTTGCTGCTGCCCATCGCCAGACAGGCGCACGAACTGAATTGTGTGAATGGCGATCTGATCCAACTGCGCATGCGACACAACGCACAGGCACTGGAAGCCCTCCTGGGTAGCAACGACGCCCTCGGTCTGTATGGTCCGAACGGGCAGAGCACGACTGCCAGCAGCCGCCGCATCAGCGACAACGCCTAGCCCGTCAGTATCAGCGGCGCCCCTCTATCGGAACTGCTCGCTGCCGAGGCGCCGCGCCCTGCCCCTGAAGGTCAAGCTCTGTTCCCTTCTCGGGGATATCGGAGTCGATCAGAATCGTCACCCGCCGATTGCGCGCCCGCCCATCTGCCAGAACATTGGGCTCCACGGGGCGGGTATCGGCATAACCAATCGCTGTCAGGCGCTCGGAGGCAACACCCGCATCGGCGAACAGGCGCAATACCGTCGTCGCACGCACGGCAGAAAGCTCCCAGTTCGAAGGAAACTGAGTGTTCTTGATCGGAACGTTGTCGGTATGCCCTTCGATGGTAATCGGGAAATCCGAGGCGACGAGTACCTCGGCCACCGATTGCATGGCTTTTCCAAGTGCCGGCTGGAGCAGTGCCTGCCCGGGTGAAAACAGGATGCTGTCGTTGATTTCTATGCTGACGCCGCGGCTGGTTTCGAGGACGCGGACCTTCCCCTGTTCAATGAGCGGCGCCATCACTTCAAGAATGTCCTTCGCCACGTGGCGCATTTTCTCGCGCTGTTTCTGCTTGACCGCCTCCTTGCTCGCCAGACTGTTCGGCGTCGGCGTCGGCGGTGGCGGGGTCGGCACGACCATTGGCGTCTGGCCGGCACTATTGACGGGGACGTTGCGAAAGGCGCTGACCATCGAATTGCTCAGAATGCGATACTTCCCCTCATTCACTGACGACAGGGCGTACATCACCACGAAGAAGGCAAACAGCAGGGTAATGAAGTCAGCGTACGACACCAGCCAGCGCTCGTGATTGTCCCGCTCGTCTTCGCTCTTTCGACGTGCCATCGCTTAGAAGAGATAGCCTCGCAAACGGCTCTCGATGATGCGAGGGTTGTCACCGTTGGCGATGCCCACCAGCCCGTCCACGATCATTTCGCGTTGCACAATGAGGCGATTGATGTGCGTCTTCAGTTTATTGGCCATTGGCAGATAAACCAGATTGGCCAAGCCAACGCCATAGATCGTCGCGACGAACGCCACTGCGATACCAGCACCAAGCTTCGACGGATCCGAGAGATTCTCCATCACCTGAATCAATCCCATCACGGCACCGAGAATACCGATGGTTGGCGAGTAACCACCGGCGGCCTCCCAGATGCGTGCCGACAGTTTCATCTCTTGTTCAAAGGTACTGATCTCAACCTCCATGACCTCGCGCAGTCTTTCCGGCTCTGCGCCATCGACCAGCAGTTGCAGACCCTTGCGTGTGAACTCGTCCTTCAGCTCACTGACGATTGCGTCCAGTGCCAGCAAGCCCTCTCGCCGCGAGACCTGGCTCCAGCTGGAGACCTGCTGGATCAATTGCAGATGATTCACCACCGGCGGATACCACATCCATTTCACCATCCGGACGCCGCGGACAAACGTGGCGTAGGGACTCTGCAGCATGACCGCACCAAGCGTACCACCAACGACGATCAGCATAGCCGTCGGCTGCGACAGTGAACCGAGATGGCCTCCCTCCAGAATCTGACCGCCGATGATCGCTAGCAGGCCGATCATCAGACCGATCACGCTTAGCCTATCCATGACGAACAGCTTTCGTTGTTCCCTTGCCGCCGCCGTCGAACAAGCGGGCGCGCAGCCTCATCACCGCCTGGCTGTGCAGCTGACACACACGTGACTCGGTGACACCCATGACCTCTCCGATCTCGCGCAGATTGAGATCCTGTTCGTAGTAGAGCGCCATCATCAGGCGTTCCCGCTCTGGCAGAAGTTCAATCGCCTGAACCAGACGTCGGCGAAGATTCTCGTCTTCGAGGATCTTCGCCGGGTCTCCGCCTTCGTCCGCCAGGTGACGCTCAAGGAAACCCTCGCCTCGCTCGGTAACCATGTCCTCCAGGTATACCAGCTGATGCCCGCGAGCATCCTGCAGCATCTGCTGATAGTCGGCAAGAGCCATGCCCAGGGAGTCAGCAAGCTCCTGTTCGGTCGGTGCACGGCCATTCTCCTGTTCAAGTTGCGCAATGGCGGCTTCGATACGCCGCGAGTTGCGACGCAAGCTACGCGGCAGCCAGTCGTTTTCGCGCAAGCCGTCGAGCATTGCACCACGCACACGCTGCGCCGCATAGACCTCAAACTGAGCCCCCATCTGCGCCTCGAAACGGCCAATTGCGTCAAGCAGGCCGAGCATTCCGTTCTGCACCAGATCGTCCACCTGTACGCTCGCCGGCAGACGAGACATCAAGTGACTGGCTATGCGCCTGACCAGCGGCGTGAAGCGCTGGACAAGCTGATCCTTGTTGAGCTGACCAGCAGCGTTGTACATGCGTTTTGGCGGAGCTATCAGGCGTAGATAGCAGTCGGGTTAATGCGTTGGCTCCAGTGTAGCAGCTGTTGCACGAAATATTCGAGCCCGCCGGCCTCGTCATGGTCGGCTGGCCAATTCAGCATCTCATTGGCCACGGTCTGATACGCCCTCGCCGCCGGCGAGTCGGGAAACAGGCCGGCAATCGGCTGACAAAGCCTGGACGCTTGTCGCAGACGCTCATCGACCGGTACGTATCCCGCATAGTCGAGACGCGCCAGTTGGCGACTGCCCGTCACCCGGGCCATGTTGTCGTGTATCGCCTGCGCCTCGCTGGCGAGACGCACCTGGCTGACCAGAATTCGGAAGTGCTTGCGCGCGTAACCCAGGCTGACTTTCTTGATCAACGCATAGGCCTCGGTAATTGCTGCCCCGTTCGGTGAGACGACAATCACGGTTTCATGTGCGGCTAGACCGAGTGGGGAGAAGCCAAGCGGATGATCCAGCGAGGTATCGACCAGAACGACGTCGGCCGGGGGCGTCATCTCGGCCAGGCATTCGAGCAGGATCCGTTGTTCGGCATCGTCGAGCCGCGCGAGCTGCTTGACCAACCTGGCTGCGGGCAGGACGCGGATTCCCGGTGCGACTGGCAGGAGCACGTCGGCGAGCACTTTTTCGCGATCGACCACCTGCTGCAGGTCATGTGCCGTAATGACGCCGTAGAAGGCGGCAATGCCATCGTCCGTATTTTCGTCCACCACCAGGACTTCCCTGCCCTGGCGCGCCAGCGAGGCTGCCAGATTGGCCACCGAAACGCTCTTGCCGACGCCGGTACTGCCTGCGACAAAGGTGACGACACTTAACCGCGGGCGCCTGAGGAGTCGACGCAGACCAGCTGCCTGGTCGCCGCGGAACTCAGCCACGCAGGCCTCCTGCAGAGAGCACGCTGGCAGCGGCGCTGGCGACCATCAATCCGGGCTCGACACCGGCCAGACGATGCGGCGAAGTCTCGGGCAAGTCCTTGAAAGCACGATGTAGCAGGTATGGTCGGTTCGGCAGATGCAGATCTTCCGGTACCCGCTGACCATTCGAAACATAGTACAGACGCAAACCATGCCGGATGATCACATCGAGCGAGGAGGCCAGACTCGCTGCTTCATCGACCTTGGTCAGCACACAACCCGCCAGATCCATTCCGCTGTACGCTCTGACCACGTCATCGAGCGTGTCGCCGCGGCTGGTAGCCGACAGGAGCAGCAGGGACTTGACGTCGCTGTCGCCAAACATGGCCACCTGTTCACTGACCATCCGATCCCTCTGGCTCATGCCCATGGTGTCGATCAGCACCATATGGGTGTGCTGCAGATCGCGCAGCGTTGCCCGCAGGTCTTTGCCGTCCCGGGCAAGGTGCACCGATACGCCGAGGATGCGGCCATAGATTCGCAATTGTTCGTGGGCGCCTATCCGGTATCCGTCCGTGGTCACCAGAGCGAGCTTCCTCGCGCCGTGCCGGAGAACGCAACGCGCAGCCAGCTTGGCGGTGGTGGTCGTCTTGCCCACCCCGGTCGGCCCGACGAGCGCATAGATTCCGCCCTGGTCAACGATGTCGGTCTCGCCATTGATCGTCAACATGGCGCGCTCGGCAACGCCCTTGACCCAGGCAAGTGCTTGCCCCGCATCCAGATCGCGCGGCAGGTCAGCCAGCAAGTCGCGTGCGAACTGCGGCGAAAAGCCGGCGTCGAGCATGTGGCGAAGAGTCTCGGTCTTTGTCGGTTGCGCACGTGCTGCCTCGCCCCAGGCAAAGCCGGCGAGTTGCTGTTCAACGATCCTTCGCAATGTGCGAATCTCTTCCATCACTGCGGCGGGAACCACGTCCGCCGCCGGCGGTGGAGCGCTCCCGACTAGTGGTTGGGCCGCCGGCGCCGGCGTAGATCGTGCTGCACGCGGCGGCAGTGAACGAGCTGTACGGTATCCAGCGGGCTGCGCCGGGGCCGGCTGCTGCGCCGGTGCAGCTACTCGTAGCGGCGTCGATTCGACCGACGGGCTGGCTGCCGATTCGTTGCGACGCGGCAGCGTGGATTCGTACTCCCGCGTCGGTACGATCATCTCCATGTCGCGCGCAGCAACCGCCATGATCTCGACGCCACCGGGAATTCCGCGATTGGAGAGAATGATCGCATCCGGTCCGAGCGTCTCCTTGACCTTGCGCAAGGCGTCTCGAGCTGTCGCAGCGATGAATTTCCTGACGTTCATGCTCTCTGTCCAATGATAGAGGTGACTTTGATGATTCTGTTTTCAGGTACTTCGGCGTGTGCCAGAACCTTCAGTTGGGAAATGCTTCGGCGCAAGAAGCGTGACAACAGTGTTCTCAGGTTCCCCGGAACCAGCAAGACCATCGGCAAGCCGACCGCCTCCTGCCGTTGCGCCGCGGCAACAGCCTCGCGCACCAGGGTGTCGGCAAGACCGGGCTCGATACCCATGCCATCACCGCCACCAGCAACCGCCTGCAAGAGGAGGCGCTCAAGCTGCGGATCCAGTGACATCACCTGCATTTCAGCGCCACCCGGATACAGCTCCTGAAGAATCGAACGGCCGAGAGCCATCCGTACCTGCGCTGTCAGCACCTCCGGATCCTGGGAACGCGGCGCGCCATCGGCGAGGGTCTCCATGACGGTACGCATGTCACGCAGATGCACGCCCTCTTCAAGCAGGTTACGCAGCACTTTCTGCACCACGCCGAGGGACAGGGCCTTGGGCACCAGATCCTCGACCAGCTTGGGCATATCCTTCGCCAGATGATCGAGTAAGGCTTGCGTCTCCTGCCGCCCCAGGAGTTCGGCTGCGTGCGCGAGAATCAGATGGTTGAGATGCGTCGCGGTGACCGTGCTTGCATCGACAACCGTGTAGCCGTAGGCCTGCGCCTGCTCCCTCAGCGCCGGGTCAATCCACACTGCCGGCAGGCCAAAGGCGGGATCCTTGGTCGCAGTACCTGCCACCTGGCCAGCCACTCGGCCTGGATTGATCGCCAGCAGATTTCCCGGAAAGGCTTCTCCTTCACCGATCTCGACACCTTTCAGGAGGATCTTGTAGGCGTTGGGTTTCAGTTCCAGGTTATCCCGTATGTGGACCGGCGACACCAGAAAACCCACTTCCTGGGCAAATTTCTTGCGTATACCGCGGATGCGGCGCAGCAGCTCGCCATCCTGCGACTTGTCGACCAGAGGGATCAGTCGATAGCCGACCTCCAGACCGAGAACGTCGAGTGGCGTGACGTCAGCCCAGCTCGCCTCCTGAGCCTCGCGGGTCGTGACCGGAGCGACGGCGACGGGTACCGGCCGCGTCGCCGTCCGCTGGCGCTTGTCCATCTGCCAGGCCATGGTGGCCAGACCACTCGCCAGCAGCAGGAAGACGAAATTCGGCATACCCGGAATGAGCCCGAGCAAACCGATGATCGCTGCCGTCAGGTAGAGCAGCTTCGGATTGTTGAACAGTTGCGAGACGAACTGCTGCGACACATCCTCGTCGTCGCCGACGCGCGTCACCACCATGCCTGCGGCAATGGAAATGATCAGCGCCGGAATCTGCGCCACCAGGCCATCACCAATGGTCAGCAGGGTGTAGGTTTTGGCCGCCGCGCCGATCTCCATGTTGTGCTGAAGAACGCCGACGAACAGTCCGCCAATCACGTTGATCAACATGATCAGGATTCCGGCAACCGCGTCGCCACGAACAAACTTCGACGCGCCATCCATGGAACCGAAAAAGTCCGCTTCTTGGGCGATGGTTGCACGGCGCTGGCGCGCCTCGTCCTCGCCAATCAGACCGGCGTTGAGATCCGCATCGATTGCCATTTGCTTGCCCGGCATGGCGTCAAGGGTGAAGCGTGCGGCCACCTCGGCTACCCTTCCGGCACCCTTGGTAATGACCACGAAATTGATGATCACCAGGATCGTGAACACCACCAGTCCAACAGCATAGTTACCACCGACCAGGAAGTGTCCGAAAGCTTCAATCACCTGCCCGGCGGCGCCGGGCCCCGTATGCCCTTCAAGCAGCACGACCCGCGTCGAAGCGACGTTGAGCGATAGACGCAGCAGCGTGGTAACCAGCAGCACGGTCGGAAAGACAGAGAAATCCAGCGGTTTCATCACGCTCATGGCGACCAGCATGACGATCACCGAAATCGCGATGTTGAAGGTGAAAAAGAGATCCAGGGCAAAAGGCGGCAACGGCAAGACCATCATTGCCAGGATCAACAGGATCAGCACCGGCCCAGCCAGTTGCCGCTGGCCAAAGCGAACGAAAAGGTCCCGCAGCACCACGCTCGCGTCAGCCATTGGACCCCTCCGCGAGGAGGTCGTCCGGAACCTTGATCGCGCGCGGCGGCAGTGGATAGCTGCCACCGTTCTCGCGCCAGTGGCTCAACTGATAGAGATAGGCCAGCACCTCGGCAACCGCCGCGTAAAGCGTTGACGGTATTTCCTGATCGAGATCGACATGGCGATAAAGCGCGCGCGCCAAGGGGGCAGCTTCGACGATGGGTACACTGTGGGTGACGCCCAGTTGACGTATCTTGAGAGCGATCTCGCCCAGGCCCTTGGCCAGTACTCTTGGCGCCCCCATACCGCTCTTGTAGGCCAGGGCAACGGCGTAATGGGTCGGGTTGGTCACAATGACATCGGCGGCCGGCACGGCGGCCATCATCCGCTTGCGCGCAGCCTCACGCTGCAACTGTCGGATGCGGCCCTTGATCTCCGGGTTGCCCTCCAGTTCCTTGCCTTCCTGCTTGAGTTCCTGGCGACTCATCTTAAGCTTCTCGTGGTATTGCCAGATCTGGAAGGGCACATCGACCGCAACGATTACCAGCATCGCCGAAACGATCGCAACGAAACTGAAATTGAGCAAATGCCCGGCACTCGACAGACCGACCGGAATCGATTGCGCAAACATCGCGAGCAGGTCACCGCGTTCGCTCCACAGGACCCACGCGGCAATTCCACCCAGCAAGGACGCCTTGGCCACCGCCTTGACGAGTTCCACCAGCCCGTTCCAGGAAACGAGGCGGGACATTCCTTTCAGCGGATCCAGGCGGCTTGAATCAGGGCGCAGCGCCTTTGGGGAAAAGTTCCAGCTCCCGAGAAAGAAAGGTGACAGCAATGCGGCAGCGACCAGCGCCGCAAACAATGGCGCAAAAGTCAGCAAGGCGTCAATCGAGAGATCGGCCAGGCGAACCAGCATCAGCGACGGCTCCCGGGCCAGATCCTGGTCAACCACCAGAGCGCGACGGAAAATTTCCGATACCCGCTGCACCATCCACGGACCCATCAGCCAGAACGCCAGGGCAGCAACGATCAGAATCAGGAACGCGCCGATCTCCCGCGAACGCGGCACCTGGCCCTCCTCGCGTGCCTGTTCCAGGCGCCTTGCTGACGCTGGTTCGGTTCGTTCGAGGTCGCTTTCCTCTGCCATTTCGAGCTTCCAGTTTACTCGTCTTAATTATAAGAAAATCGTCGTTAAAATAGGGGATTATGGGCCTTTATTTAGACTGGTTCTCGGATAGTTGCACAGGAGCAACAGTTGTCGTAGCGCCACAAAAAAACAGGGGGCCGTAGCCCCCTGAGTGGCGATGTTCTCTCGGTGTTCAGGCGAAGAACTCCAGAGCCCGGGCAGGCGCCGGCCGCAGGTCACGTTCGGGGTGTGCCGTCAGATCAGCGAGCAGTTCCTTCATGTCCAGAATCAGCACGATCTGCCCGTTCGACAGCGTCGTCACCCCGGCCACCCCGCGCGGACGAAAATCGTCAAGCGCTTTGATCACCGCATCATCGCGGCCGGCGAAGTTGTCGACCGCAAGAATGAAGCTCCGCTCCGCCGTCTGCATCAGGACGCCGTACTCGGCTGGCTGCACCTGCGGCCAGCCGAGCAGCCGCGAAAGAGCGATCACCGGCAGGATCTCGCCGCGCACGACCAAGGTTTCCTTGCCGCCCACTTCCTGCATCCTCTCCTGATTGATCGGAAGGATCTCCCGAACCATGGAGAGCGGCAGGGCAAACGGCTGATCGCCCAGCAGGACGAGGAGGACGGGAAGAATCGCCAACGTCAGCGGCAGCGAAATGACGAATACTGAGCCCTTGCCAGCCTCGGAACGGATCTCGATCGAACCATTGAGCTTCTGGATGTTTGTTTTAACGACATCCATCCCGACACCCCGGCCCGAAACCGCCGAGGCTTGTGCCATCGTCGAGAAGCCGGGCAGGAAGATCAGATTAAGACTCTGCCGGTCATCCAGGGTATTCGCTTCCTCTTCACTGATGATGCGCTTCTCGACCGCCTTCGCCCGAATGCGCTCTGGACTCATCCCACGCCCGTCGTCGGCGATCATCAACACGATGTGATCTCCCTCCTGGCGCGCTTCCAGGCGGACAACGCTCTTCAGCGGCTTGCCTGCCGCTCGGCGTTCTTCGGCCGACTCGACACCGTGGTCTACGGCGTTACGAATCAGATGAATGAGCGGATCGGCCAAATCCTCGATCATCGTCTTGTCGACTTCGGTTTCTTCACCCACCAGCGCCAACTCGACGTCCTTGCCCAATTGCCTGGCCAGATCGCGCGCAATGCGCGGGTATTTCTGGAACAGCCGGCCGATCGGCTGCATGCGCGTCTTCATCACCGAATTCTGTAAGTCGGAAACCAGCAGGTCTAGCTGGCTGACGGCCTGATCAAGTGCCTGGAGTGTCTCCGCGTCGGTTCTGCCGGCAAGGATGTCGGCCCGCAGGCTGGTCAGGCGGTTCTTCGTCAGCCCGATCTCGCCGGAAAGGTTGAGCACCTGATCCAGCCTCGCCGTATCAACCCGGATTGTCGTCTCGCGCGCGGCAGCTCTTTCCTCGACACGGCGACCGGTCGGTGCCCCGCTGACTGCAGCACCTGGCTTGTCGGTGACGCGGCGTCCCTCCGGCGGAAAATGCGGCTGCAGACTGGCCAGATCCACCGCGCTGCCCGAACCAGCGTTGGCGACTGGCTCGACGGGCGCCGATACCGCCAGGGGTCCGACACTCTGGCCGGTCACGGCCGCGTGTAACGCCTGCCAGTCCGGGCCCTTGCTGTGCACAGCGGTGGCTGGCAAAGGATCTGGCCCCACTAGCGTCTCGCCCTCAACCCCGCCAGTGGCTGTCAAGGCCGCCAGTCCAATCTTGCCGCCACCGGCCAGAGCCGCGCGCAGATTGGTGATCACTTCTGGCGAGGCCGGGTTGGGCTGCCTCCCCTGCGCGATCTCACCAAACATGTTGCGGACACCGTGGGTCGCGGCCATGATGGTATCCATCAAGCCCGGCGTCAGCGTCATCCCGGCGTTCCGCAGCTTGTCGAAGAGGCTCTCGGTGAGGTGGCAAAGCGTCACCAGCTCGCCCGCATTGAGAAAGCCGGCGCCACCCTTGATGGTGTGAAAGCCGCGAAAGATGTCATTCAGCAGACGACGATCATCCGGACTCCGCTCGAGATCAACGAGTTTGTTGTCGACATCCGACAGGAGATCACCGGCTTCCTGCAGAAAATCCTGCAGCAGGTCTTCCATCCCGGCAAAATCGCTCATCTTGGGTCTCCTAGAATCCCAGGCTATCGAGCAGGTCGTCGACCTGCTGCTGTGTGGCAACCACGTCACTGCGGCCTTCAGGGTTGATCACCGGCCCGTTGAGCAGACTCATCACCGAATCGGTCCGCCGCTCGCCGGGCATCGTTTCAATCAGCACCCCCATCAGCTGCGCCTCCAGTTCCTGCGCCACATGAATGATCTTCTTGATTACCTGACCCGTCAGATCCTGGAAGTCCTGAGCCATCATGATCTCGAGCAGCTGCGCCTTGGTGGCTTCGGTCTTCCCAGGCAGACCCTGCTTGAGAAATGTACGCGTCTCCTCGGCCAGACCCTTGAACTCCTCAACGCCGATCTGATTCGCAAACAGCGCATCCCATTTCGCCGCCAGCGCAGCCGAACCCGACTCAAGCTCCTCCTGCAATGGATTGGCGATGTCCGTCGCATTCAATACCCGGCAGGCAGCCTGCTCGGTGAGGCTGGCGACATAGCTGAGCCGGTCTCGTGTATCCGGGATCGCGGCAACGGTGCTCTCGATGAGTTTGTGGTAGCCCAGCTGACCGAGCGTGTCATGCAACTGTCTGGCCATCTGGCCGACGCGCTGGAATACCCGGTCCTGACCCTGCCACTGCTCGCCACCTGGCGGAGACTCGGCGCTGCCTGCCGCCGTGCGCTGCGCGTCGACCACCGAATCGAACAGGCTCTGCAACTCGTCGCTGTCGTCGACCCCGTCGCCCTCGTGCAGCTGTTGCAGCAGCGACGGCCGGGAAGATGCGGTCGGCGCCGGCATGGCAGTGGCGGTCATTCCCGAGGCAATGCTGTCGAACAGCGCTTCGAGCTCCCGGGAGTCACCAGACCTATCGGCATCACTCATGTCACCCACCCATCTTGTCGAAGATTTTCTGCAGCTTCTCGGCCAGCGTCGCAGCGGTGAAAGGCTTGACGATGTAGCCACTGGCCCCGGCCTGGGCGGCAGCGATGATGTTCTCCTTCTTTGCCTCGGCCGTAATCATCATCACCGGCAGGTGCTTGAGCGCTGGCGTCTTGCGAATTGCCTGCAGCAGCTGCAGGCCATCCATGTTCGGCATGTTCCAATCGGTGACGACGAACTCGAAGCTCCCATTCTGCAGCTTCTGCAAGGCGATCGCCCCGTCCTCAGCCTCCTCTACATTGGCGAAACCCAATTCCTTGAGGAGATTCCTGACAATGCGTCGCATCGTCGAAAAATCGTCCACCACCAGAATTCGCATCTTCGGATCAGCCATTCTCTACTCCTGTTTGTTCTTTCAGCGCTCAAGCAAGGGGCGCAGGGTATCGGCAAGCACCTCCGCGTCGAACTTGGCGACATATGCATCCACCCCCACCGCTTTGCCCATGGCATGATTGGCCTGCGACGACAGCGAGGAGTGCATGACCACCGGAATGCCCGTGAAACGAAGATCGCTCTTGATGTTTTTCGTCAGTACGTAGCCGTCCATCTCCGGCATTTCGGCATCCACCAGAATCAGGCGGATCTCGTCGCGAACGCCTTTCCCGGTCTGCCCTGCATGGGCAGCGATTGCCTGTAGTCGGCTCCAGGCCTCGGCGCCATTGGTGGCATGCTTGTGCTTGACACCGAGCTTGTCGAGCACCTCGCCGATTTTCCGTCGGGCTACGATGGAATCATCAACAAAAAACAGACTCACGTCGTCATCGACCTTGGCTGGCGGGATATCGACTATGACCGCCTCGCCGAAGGCATTGGCAAGAATCTGCTCGACGTCGAGAATCGACACCAGCTTGCCGTCATCCAGCTCGGTTACCGCCGTGATCAGGCCCTGGTTGGCAGACAACAGGCTTTCGGGTGCTTTCACCTTTTCCCAATCCACCCGGATGATTCGATCCACTTCATGTACCAGAAAGCCCAGGGTACGCTTGGAGTACTCGGCGACCATCATGGTCTTGCCATACTCGCGGGGTGGCTCCCTGTGCTCCAGAAAGGAAATCAGCGACAGCACCGGGATGACGTTACCGCGCAGGGAGATCAACCCTTCGACGCCGCGCGGCATGTTCGGTGTCTTGGTGATGTGCGGTGTCCTGCCGACTTCTCGCACCTTGAAAACATTGATCCCGAAAGTCTCACGCGTCCCCAGGGAGAAGAGCAGAATCTCCATCTTGTTGGAACCGGCCAGCCGGGTTCGCGCGTCAACGCCCTCGAGCAGGTTTTTCCTTTCTGCCAGATCCATAGCATTGCTCCAGAGAGGTCGCGAAATCAGGTCAACAGCGCTGCCGGAACGGCGTCCCGTCGCAGCCTTCGCGTCAGCGTCTCCGACAGGCGCTGCGGTTCGAACTTGGGCACATACTCATCGACGCCGACGGATTTGCCGAGCTGCTGGTTTGACATCCCCGACAACGAGGAATGCATGATGACCGGGACGTTGACAAAGCGCGGGTCGGATTTGATCTTCTTGGTCAGGATATAGCCATCCATCTCGGGCATTTCAATATCGGTCAGCACCAGGCTGATCAGGTCGGCCACTTCCTGCCCCGATGCCTGCGCATAAGCAGCCATTTTTTCCAGTTCCAGCCAGGCTTCAAGGCCGTTGATTGCGGCCACGTACTTCACCCCCATTGCCTCCAGGGTCCGCTGGATCTGCTTGCGCGCAACGGCTGAGTCATCGGCAAAGAATACCGTCAGTTCAGGATTCTCGAGCGGCTTGATATTGCGGTACACGATTTCGTCGTCGTAGTTCGTCGTTTCCGAAAGAATTTTCTCCACATCCATCATCATCACCAGACGACCATCGGGCAATTCGGTGACCGCCGTTACCAGACCACCCATATCCGCGAGCAGCATGGCTGGCGGCACCCGCATCTGACTCCAGTCGAGACGCAGAATGGTATCCACCCCCTCTACGAGGAAACCCTGCGTATGGCCAGCGTATTCGGTCACGATCATGATCGAACGTGGTGTGTCGGTGTCGACACCCGCATAACGGGCCAGGTCAACGACGGGCACCAGAGCGCCCCGCAAGCTGACCATTCCCTCGACCGAAGGAGGCATTTCCGGTGCTGCCGTAATCGGTGGCGTACGCATTACCTCGCGAACCTTGAAGACATTGATGCCGAAGGTCTCGCGCCTGCCGGTGCGCGCATCGGTACCGAGCGAGAACAGGAGAATCTCCAGCTTGTTGGTCCCCGCCAGTTTGGTTCGGGCATCAATACTTCTCAGTAGATCCGACATTCCTCTTTTCCTCGTGCAAAGGCCGTTGAAAGGCTTGGACGGCTGGCCGCCCTCATCTTAATCGAAACTGCGGCGCCACGTCATGCTCGTCCACCGGCACACGAACAAACCCGGACGCGGTCAGGCCGCGGTCCGGTAACCAATGCGGAAGCCACCCCAATGTCGGCCCTTGACGTAGATTGGCGCCGAGATGTCGTGCATGAGCTCACCCGTATCCCGGCGATAGGTCTGTAACAGAAAGGAGTGTTCATGATCCCCGCAGCGCTTGCCAACCGGGTCATCGAAGAGTCGTTTGGTGCGGTTGTTCAAAAAGTCGAGCTTCTCATCTCCCGTCAGTGGCTGCGAGAATATCCGGTTGTGCGTCGGCACATAGCCATTCCGGTCGATGCCGATGGCGTAGACGAGCCATGGGTGCTGGGAGAGCAAACCTTCCTGCAGCGGAGCCATGGATTGATCGGTGAAGTCGTCGAAGCGCGTCTTGAACTTTTGTGGCTTGGTGTTCGGAATCGGCTGATAGCGATCGTCGAACAGATCCCCGACGGAGATCCTGCCCGCGTCCACGGCCCGGTCAAGAATCTCACCAGCGGTCAGCGCCGCCTGCCTGACGATAGCCGGCATTCTGCCGTGAGTGTTAACCGCCTGCTCGCCGGCCGGTCCAAGTTTGAAGACACTGCCGACTTCCTTGAGGTTCTCGGCCAGGCATTCAACGTGATCGACTGCGAGCAGGGTGTCTGCGGTGACCGCGTTGTTTGTTTCGGCCATTTCCCGGATTTTGTGCACGTGCTCTGCGATGCTTTGCCCGGTGCGACTCTGCTGGGCGACGGCCGCTGCGATGGCGTCAACTTTCTCCATCGTTTCCCGCGCGCCACGGTTGATGCGCTCCAGCGACTGAGCTGCTTGTCGGGCAAGCTCGGCACCCTTGCGGGCCTGCCCGCTGCCCGCCTCGATGCTAACGATCGCACTCTGGGTTTCGCCCTGGATTGCCGCGATCATCTGGCTGATTTCGCCAGTCGCATGCGAAGTGCGTTCAGCCAGCTTGCGCACCTCGTCAGCAACGACGGCAAACCCACGTCCCTGGTCACCAGCCCGCGCCGCTTCGATCGCCGCGTTAAGGGCCAGCAAATTGGTCTGATCGGCAATCTCGCGAATCGTCTGCACAATGCCGCTGATCGCCTTCGAACGTTCGCCCAGCGCGCACACCACCTTCGCTGACTGGGTAACCGAGGCAGCAATCTGCTCCATCTCGGCCGAAGCACTGCGCACGATGGCCATTCCCTCCGTCGACAGACTATTGGACGTCCCGGAAATGCGCGCCGTCTCCGTGGCATTCTGGCTCACCTCGTTCAGGTTCTCGGTCAAAGCGCCCATTTCGCCGACCGTCGCCAAGGCCGCGTCACGTTGCTGATTCGACCCCGAGGCCACACGATTGGCGTCGCCGATCAACTGTCGCGAGGCATTCCCGACCTCGATAGAGTTGAAAAGCAGCTTGCCGACAATGGTCGCGAAGCTCTCCATCAACCGATTGAAAGCACCAGCCACCGCCGCTATTTCGTCCTTCCCTTCAACCGGTGCTCGCCGGGTCAGATCGCCATCGGCGTACGTCCTGGTGATCACGTCTCGCAGCGCCTCCAGGCGGCCGACCAGGTGCCTCTCCACCAGCCAGGCAATCACCGCCGCGACCAGCACCAGAACGCCCAAAGCGCCCAACCAACCGTAGATGCCCGCACCGAATACGGCATTCCCCAGGTACCCGGCCAGTGCTGCGGCAGCAACCTGCAGCAGCATCGCGACACGAATTCTCCATGCCACTCCGCTCATCCCGTCCCCCTCATCATTGTCGTCTTCTCTTTACCAGTTGTTTAACGGCACAAACTGCCTCGGCTTTAGGCGAACCCCCCTGCTTACTCGGCCAGCGGCTCGTAGATCGCTACGGGCGTCGTGCGACCGCGTACCGTCACTTCGTCCAGTTGCCGGCAAGGCCAGTCGCCGAGTGCCTGGCGCGTTGCTTCGCCGATGATCACGCCAGCGCCGTATTGTGACGACAGCCCCTCGAAGCGGGACGCCAGGTTGACCGCATCGCCGAGCACGGTGTACGCGCGCCGGTGACGCGAGCCCATGTCGCCGACGACCATCGTGCCGGTGTTGATGCCGATGCCAATTCGGAGCGACGGCCAACCACGGGCGGCAAAGCGCTGATTGACGCCGCCCAGGGCGGCCTGCATCGCGAGGCCAGCGGCGACTGCATGCCGGGCATGTTGCGGGTCAGCCAGCGGCGCTCCCCAGAACGCCACCAGAGCATCGCCGATGTACTTGTCGAGTGTACCCCGATGGGCGCGGATGACATCAGTCATGGCCGAAAAGTACTCGTTGATCAGTTGCGCGAGTTCGTCGGGCGGCATTTGCTCGGCAAATGTCGTGAACCCGCGCACATCGGCAAAAAGCACCGTCAACTCGGCACTGCGGCCTTCCATGCTGTAGCGCGCTGGATCGCGGCTCATCTCCTCGACAAGTTCAGGCGGGACGTATTGGCCAAACAACTCCGCCAGGCGGCGCCTGGCACGAAATTCAAGATAGGAGCCGAAGAACAAATGCAGGGCCAGCAATGCCGCCACCAGGACAAGGCCGGTCGCCAGCGGCAGTACCACGCGGGCAACCGTCCAGGCAACCAGGTTGATGCCCGTTACCAGCACCAGTGCCAACAGTGCCAAAGCGACCGCCCCGTGCGGCGAAACTCGGGGAAAGCCAAGCAGCAGCCCGATGCCGACGATCAACACCAGGCCAGCCTCCAGTACCGGGGCCCCAGCCGGCGAATGCGGCATGCTGCCGTCGAGCAGACCGGCGAGCAGGTTGGCATGCACCTCGACCCCCGGGAAGGCCTCGCCAACCGGCGTCACGCGCAGGTCGAGCAGACCCGGTGCGGTCGTGCCCAGCAGGACAACGCGGCCACGCAGACTGTCAGCGGGCAAGCGCCCAGCCAGCACATCAGCGGCCGAATGGTAACGAAAGCGCCCCTCGGCGCCACGGAAAGGCAGCAGCACAGCCCCCTGCTGATCGACGGCAATACGCCGCGCGCCGCGCGCCGTGAGCAGTTCGAGCGCCTCGAGTGGTCCCGTGCCGGACTGCCAGGGAACGCTGTCGGCGAATCGCAGGTGCAATCCCGGCTGGCCCAGCAGTACCTGCGCCATGACCAGCGACAGCGCTGCATAGACTTGTCCATCGTGGACCGCCAGCAGAAAGGCATGCCGTGTCACCCCGTCAGGATCGAGCGGCGCACTGAGAAATCCGGCAGCCGTGGCCGCTTGCTGCAGAATCGCCAGGTTGCCGCCGTAACCGGCCCATTGGGTAAGGTTTGCAGCCTGCGCAGCCAGAGCAGGTTCAATCACCACCGGCGGCGGCAGTTGCCCACTACGGGCAGCGCCGGTTCCACTCGAAAGATGGAAACCGAGAATCACCGGATAGCGGCGCATGACCATCGCCAGACGGCCGTCGTAATCGAGCGTCGGACGCAACGCCTGCAACGCCGACCGGAAGGCGGCATTCTGCCGCAGCGGTCCGCGCGCCAGGGCATCCAGCGCAGGCAGCCCGGAACTCTCGTCGGCTTCGGCCAGAATCACGTCGAGACCGAGCAGCAGCGCGCCATACTGGCCAAAAACCCTGTCGACCAGGTCGGCTAGCCGCAACCGACTCCACGGCCAGCGGCCCAGTTCCGCCAGCGAACGCTCGTCAATATCGATGATGACAATGCGCTCGTCGACCGCTCCGCGCGCCAGCAACCGCACACGGAAGTCGTAAAGCAGCGCGTCCAGTCGATGCAGTGGCACGATTTCGAGGTAGTTCAGGCTGTGGGCAAGCAATACGCCAAGCAACGCAACACCCAACCACGGCCGGAGATGGCCTGGCGTCAGCCAGCGCCCACAGCTTGCAACAAACTCAACGAAGCTTGACTTCGACACGGCGGTTAAGTGCTTCTGCGACCTCATCATCGGTGATCACGGCCGGCTCGTGTTCGCCCCGCCCAACCACGCTGATCGCCTCCCGGGCCACGCCAGCGCCGACCAATAGCTCACGCACTGCCGCCGCTCGCCGCAGCGACAGCCGCAGGTTGCCGGCAGCACTGCCCACTCGGTCAGTGTGCCCAATCACGATCGCCTCGCCCGCCGGAAAGTTGGCCAGAGCAGCGGCAATGTTCGCCAGCATGGTCTGCGAGTCAGGCTGCAGCACGTCTTTACCTGGCTTGAAATGAACCACGAAAATACGTGGTCGCGCCGGTTGCATGGCCAGCAGCCGGCCATAGGCGTCGTGCACCATGCCCGGGCTGGTCTTCTGCCGGGTCAAGTGGCTGCCGGCAACATCGACTCCGGTGTAGGGCTCGGAGAGCACGACCTCGCCGGCAGCAGCAGTGACCGACAGCGCGCCGGTACGGCCATCCGGCCCGGGCAGCAAGACGACACGGTCGGAGATCTGCGCGCAGGCCGAAAGGCTCAGCGCCAGCACGCACAGAGACCCGCCCGCTGCTCTCACTCGTCTTCTCCGTGCGCTTCGACGATGAACTCGGTGCCGCGAATGCCCAGCACCACGGTTGGTGTCCGAAAGCGCACGTTCTGTGGGGCCTGTTTGCCGATCAGGCCGGTCACCACACTGAGCGTGCCTTTGACCAGCGTTGTCAGCAAATTCCCCTCATTAGTCGCGGGATTGAACTGGAAGTCGTTGATCAGCAGGGTACTGCGGGGCCCGGCGGTGAGCAGGGTATCGTCAAACAGAGTGATGCCTACCGAGCCATCGGCCCCGGTACGAATCCGGTCCCCGACATACACCGTTGAGCCCACCGGTAGCGACTGAACATGCCCGGCGCGATCGATCGTCACGCTGCCTTCAGCGCGCTTGACCTTGCCGGCCGGTGCCCCGGTCTCAGCGGCAATGCCGACAGCAGTAGCCAGACAAAGCCCCAGCGCCAGTACAAGATTCTTCATGATCAACGCCACCACCCCTGGCTTGCAGGACGAACGGCTCCCCACCCGGTTGACCGCCAGCAGCCAATCGCCCCCTTGGGGGTCTTCAGGAACTGCCACGCGCGATACGACACTGCCCCTGCTCTTGCACCCGCCTTTGATCAGCAAGCGCGATAGAGCAAGGTCGGATGCACTTCCTGCAATACCTTCGGCATCGCGCCGCGGTCGGTCAGATTTCCCAACTGCGCGTCGTTGCCCAAGAGTGGCAATGTAACCTGAGTGACAGCGCAGCGGCAATTCTATTTTCCGCCAACCTCTGGCCACCGATGAACCAGCCGGCTTGAGTTTTATCCCCCGATTCTGCATAGTTCGCGCTCCTTTTCAGCCAGCCGACACCGATGCCGCTACCGCCAGCACCAGAAGCCTCGCGCGCCATTGCCGAGAAAATCGCCGAGGAGATCGGCTGCCGCCCGCAGCAGGTGCTTGCTACCGCCAGCCTGCTCGACGACGGGGCAACCGTACCGTTCGTCGCCCGCTACCGCAAGGAGGTGACCGGCGGCCTTGACGACATCCAGTTGCGCCTGCTCGACGAGCGCCTGAGCTACCTGCGCGAAATGGAAGACCGGCGCAGCAGCATCCTCGCCTCGATTGAGGAACAAGGCAAGCTGACGCCCGAACTGGCTGCCGGCATCCACGCCGCCGACACCAAGCAGCGCCTCGAAGACCTTTACCTGCCCTACAAGCCGAAACGGCGGAGCAAGGCACAAATCGCTCGCGAAGCCGGCCTGTCCCCGCTCGCCCAATCGCTGCTGGCCGACCCCAGGCTGTCGCCGGAAGTGGAAGCCGGGCGCTATCTCAATAGCGAAGCGGGCTTCGCCGACCTCAAGAGCGTGCTCGACGGCGCCCGCCAGATCCTGATGGAGCAGTTCTCCGAAGACGCCGAGCTGCTGGCCGAGCTGCGTGCCTACCTGGAGGCGCACGGCTGCGTGAAATCGACGGTCATAGCCGGCAAGGAAAGCGCAGCCGGCAAGTTCCAGGACTACTTTGCCTACTCGGAATCGATCCTGGCGATTCCCTCGCATCGTGCCCTGGCACTCTTCCGCGGCCGCAACGAGGGCCTGCTGCAACTGGCGCTGGTTCTCGACAGCGAGCCGGACGACAAGGCGAGCACTCCCCACCCCTGCGAGGCACGCATCGCGCGGCGCTTCGGCATCGTCGACCAGGGCCGGCCGGCCGACAGATGGCTCGCCGAGACAGTACGCTGGAGCTGGCGAATCAAGGTATCGTTGCACCTTGAGCTGGAACTGATGAGCGCGCTGCGAGAGCGTGCGGAGGCCGAGGCGATCCGCGTTTTCGGCGCCAACCTGCACGACCTGTTGCTCGCCGCACCCGCCGGCAAGCATGCCACCATGGGCCTCGATCCCGGCTTGCGCACCGGCGTCAAGGTCGCCGTCGTCGATGCCACCGGCAAGCTGCTCGACACCGCCACGATCTACCCGCACGAACCGCGCCGGGACTGGGACGGCTCGCTGCATACCCTGGCCCTGCTGGCGCGCCGGCACCAGGTCGGCCTGATCAGCATCGGCAACGGCACGGCATCGCGCGAAACCGATCGCCTGGCCGCTGATCTGATCCGCCAGCAGCCCGACCTCCGGGTAAGCAAAGTCGTCGTTTCCGAAGCCGGCGCTTCGGTCTATTCGGCCTCAGAATACGCCTCGCGCGAATTCCCGGAACTCGACGTCAGCCTGCGTGGCGCCGTGTCGATCGCCCGTCGGCTGCAGGATCCGCTTGCCGAGCTGGTGAAAATCGATCCGAAGTCGATTGGCGTCGGCCAGTACCAGCATGACGTCAGCCAGACCCGGCTCGCCAGGGCGCTCAACGCAGTCGTCGAAGACTGCGTGAACGCCGTCGGCGTGGATGTGAACACCGCCTCAATCCCTCTGCTGACCAGGGTCTCGGGATTGACCCCGACGCTGGCGACGAACATTGTCGCGCACCGTGACCGGCATGGCGCCTTCCGCAACCGGCAGGCACTCCGGGAAGTACCGCGCCTCGGTGAAAAGACTTTCGAACTCGCGGCCGGCTTCCTGCGCATCAACGAAAGCGATAATCCGCTCGACCGCTCGGCCGTGCACCCCGAAGCCTACCCGCTCGTCGAACGTATTCTTGCCGATTTCGGGAAGGGTATTCGCGAGCTGATCGGCGATTCGCGAATCCTCAAGGCGCTGACGCCGGAGAAGTACATAGACGACAGGTTCGGCTTGCCGACTGTACGCGACATCCTGAGGGAACTCGAAAAGCCGGGCCGCGATCCCCGCCCGGAGTTCAGGACCGCAGCCTTCCGTGAAGGCGTCGAGTCGGTCAAGGACCTGCAGCCGGGAATGATCCTCGAAGGCGTGGTCACCAACGTCGCCAACTTCGGCGCCTTTGTTGACATCGGCGTGCACCAGGACGGGCTGGTACACATTTCGGCGATCGCCGACCGCTTTGTCAAGGACCCGCGCACGGTCGTCAAGGCTGGCGACGTGGTCAGGGTCAAGGTAATCGAGGTTGACCTGCCGCGCCAGCGCATTGCGCTCAGCATGCGACTCGCCGATGAGTTGCCGAGCGCCCCGAAGATGGCTGCCGCACCGACCTCGGGCCGCGCCCGGCAACGCCAGCAGAGCCAGCCGGAGTCGACCGGTGCCATGGCCAGCGCCTTTGCCCGCCTCAAACGCTGAGCGGAGCAGCGCTCTCCCGCAGTGGCTGCAAGGGCGACCACTAACCAGACAACGGGGACCTTTCACCCACCACTTCCGACCGACATCCACTGAGTAGGCCACGGAGACACCATGACCAAGGCACACACCACCAGCCAGAGCCGTAAGACTTCTGCCCGCAGCACCGCCGAGCCCCGCCTCTCTCGGCAGCGCAAGCCCGCCGACCTGCCGGTCGACGACTGGCAAAGGGCGCTGCGCCGGCAATTCTGCCGCGAGCAGCCATTCAGATTCGAGAACCTCGGCGATGATCCGGTCTTCTCCGAATTCTCGGTCTTCAACCCCGACAGCCGTCGCCGCTACCGGGTGGCCATTCGCGGCGCACAAGCCGGCGACAACCACTGCTCGTGTCCCGACTTCGCGACCAACGATCTCGGCACCTGCAAGCACATCCAATTCACCCTGGCGCAGATCAGCGCCCGACCAGGCGGCAAGAGAACCCTCGAGCATGGCTACCAGGGATCGTTCAGCGAGCTGTTCTTCGACTACACCGGACAGCGACGCGTTCGCTTGCGTTCGGGAAGCGATTTCCCCGCCGAGCTGCAGTCGAGCATGCGCCAGCTCTTCGACGGGACCAGCGGCTGGCAACAGTCGTTGCGCTGAGGACGCGCTATCCTTCGTCGCCGAGGTCCGCGACGGCGAGATACGCCGGCAGACGCTCACGACCGCCTACCCGCTGGGTGCCGACAGTCCTGAACTCAAGGCACTGTTCAAGGTCGAGCTCTATCCCTACCAGCGTGAGGGCGCGTTGTTCGTGGCGCGCGCACTGAAGCGGATCGACAGCCCTTACGCCATCGTGCTCACCGGGACGCCGCTCGAAAACCGTCTCGAGGAGCTGATCTCGATCGTGCAGTTCGTCGACCAGCACCGGTTGGGGCCAACCTGGCGCCTGCTCGACGAACACCAGCAGCGGGACGAACGCGGCCGCGTCGTCGGCTACCGCGAGCTGCACCGGATTGGCCAGACGCTGGCGCCGAGCATGTTGCGCCGACGCAAGTCGGAAGTGCTCGAACAACTGCCAGAACGCGTCGACAACACCCTGTTCATGCCGATGAGCCCGCTGCACGCCGAACATCACGAGGAGAGCCGCCAGACCGTCGCGCGCATCGTACAGCGCTGGCGGCATACCGGCTTCCTCTCGGAAAAGGACCAGCTCCGTCTGCACTGCTCCCTGCAGAACATGCGCATGGCGTGCAACAGCAGCTTTCTCATCGACCACGAAACAGACGACGGCTACAAGGCCGACGAGCTGCTGACCCTGCTCGACGACCTCTTCGACGACCCGCAGGCCAAGGTCGTCGTCTTCAGCCAGTGGCTGCGCACGCACGAGCTGATCATCCGCCGGCTCAAGACGCGAGGCTGGGAACATGTTCTGTTCCACGGCGGCGTCCCGGGCGACAAGCGCGGCGCGCTCGTTGACCGCTTCAACAACGACCCCGCCTGCCGGGTATTTCTGAGCACCGATGCCGGCGGCGTCGGACTCAACCTGCAACATGCGGCGGCGGTGGTCGTCAACATGGATCTGCCCTGGAACCCGGCGGTACTCGAACAGCGCATCGGTCGCGTGCACCGACTGGGCCAGACACGCGGCGTGCCGGTGATCAACTTCGTCGCCCGGGGAACCATCGAGGAGGGCATGCTTTCCATACTGGCGTTCAAGCAATCCCTGTTCGCCGGCATCCTCGACGGCGGTGAAAGCGAAGTGATCCTGCAGGGCACGCGGCAATCAAAATTCATGGAGACCGTCGAACAGGTCTCCGGTGCGGCGGAAGGAGCGGCCCCGATGGACGAGCCGAGCGCGGACACCTTGCCGCTCGATGCCACGGCAGCAGCAGGCAGCGAGGCAGAAGCCGACGGCGAGGCAGAATACCCGCAGTCAGCGCACGCTGGCGAAGCGGGCCAGCCGCCCGTTGCCGAGGCCAACACCGCGGCTCAGCCACCAACGCCCGCCCCAGGGGCAGCATCAGGGGCCGTCGATCCCTGGGCGCCGCTACTGGCCGCCGGTGTGCAGTTGCTGGGCGAGCTGACCGCGGCGTCAAGCGGCGAAAGCAAGTCGCCCTGGGTGCAGACCGACTCGACCACCGGCCAGCGCTACCTCAAGCTTCCCGTCCCCGACCCGCAGACCCTCCAGCGCCTCGCCGAAAGCCTGCTGAGTTTGCTCGGCGGGAGAAAGTAGCTAAGGCAGCCGACGGCCTGCCCGGAGCCCACGACATCCGTAGGAGCCCGATTCATCGGGCGATTGATGGAACTGAGTCACGATCAGCGCAGGCTGGCGCCTGACGCGCTGATCGGGTTCATACTACGGCGCTGGCCAAGCCTTCTGATCAATGAAATCTCGGACCACGACTCCGAGTTTTCATGCCAAATTCCAGGAATGCTCCCACGCCAAGTCGGGAAAACGACCCTGGCGCGCCAGCTTGCGGCAAGCTGGGATGGTCCCGCACGACTGTTTGATCGTGAAGATCCAGACGATGAGGTGTGAGATCATCCGTTGCAGCGACGCCAGGCGAGGCGAAGCATTTTTCTGGGGCGTACATACCGGCGCCGAACTGGACTTGCTGATCGTCAAGAACGGCCATCGCCGGGGATTCGAGATCAAGCTCACCCGCTCGCCGCGGCTAACGGCCGCCATGCGATCGGCCCGCGACGTACTGAACCTGACACAGCTTTATGTCATCTGCCACGGCGTCGGCTCGCCCTGGCCGCTCAGCGAAGGCATCACCGCCGTCCCGGCGGGAAGTATCGCTGCCGCCCTGGGATCGAATGAGCCGCCTTGACCGAATGATGCGTACCGGGTAACCCGGGTGGCTTACAATATCGTAACGCACCTGCCGCTGGCGCTTGGCCAGCGGCCAAAACCCGCATGTTCCGGGCGGCGCACAAACGCTGCAACTTGAATCTCACAGAGGTCTCGCAAACCATGACTGCCACCGCGACACTCACCATGGTCGATGAAGTACGGGTCGTCGTTCCTGACTCGCTGGATCTGATCACTCCCTACGTTCTGCTGGAACAACAGGACTGGTTTGAAGATGAGATCAAGTTCCTGCGGCACCTGCTGCAGCCAGGGCAAAAAGTCATCGACATTGGCGCCAACTATGGGGTTTACGCTCTGTCCATGGCGCAGGCCGTCGGACCCACAGGACGCGTATGGGCTTTCGAACCGGCATCCGGCACGGCCAGATTGCTCGCGGAAGGAATTGCCGTCAATGGCTTTACCCAGGTTTTCCTGGAACAGAGCGCCCTGTCCAGTAGCTGCGGTACAGCGCAGTTATCCCTGAACAAGAATTCCGAATTGAACGCGCTGGTTCATGGCCAGCCATCAACGAGCGCTGTTGAGACGGTGCCAGTCCTCACCCTCGACGACTGGATGAGAGGTCAGCACGGCCCGCATATCGACTTCATGAAGATCGATGCGGAAGGGGAGGAGGCCAACATTCTGCAAGGTGGAAAACGCTTTTTTGCCGAACTGTCACCGTTGGTCCAGTATGAGATCAAGGCCGGCGCAGACCTGCACCTGGACCTCGTCCACGACTTCGCCGCCCTGGGCTATGACTCCTACCGGCTGGTCCCGGGACTGAACCTGCTGGTTCGCTTCGATGCCGAATCACCTCCCGATGGCTACCTGCTCAACCTGTTCTGCTGCAAGCCGGACCGTGCCGAACGGCTTGCAGCGCAGGGTTTCCTGGTGGCTCCTGCTGCCCAAGCCGGCAAACCACCTGCGGAACAGTTGCCGAACAGCGTGGAACGGCGCAGTGACTCCCCTGAATACGACTGGCGTCACACCATTGGCAAGCTACCGTACGGGGCTGAGCTTGCCAGTCTGTGGGAACAGACCATGGCCGCTGGAGGCAGCGCTGTGGTGGATCAAGCACTGTCCTTCTACGCGATCAGTCAGGACTCGCCGCTGCCCCCTGCGGATCGCTGGGTTTCCCTGGAGGCCAGCTTCAGCCTGCTCAAGACCTTGTGCGATAGCCAGCCGTCGCATCTGCGCTTGGCCAGCCTCGCACGCGTGGCGCGGGCCTTTGGCGCACGGTCGCTGGCCGTGTCGGCGCTCCAGCAGCTCGCCAACGCCATATTCGAACATGGTCAGATCGATCCGGGGGAACCTTTTCTGGTACCCGGCGAGCGATTCGACGCCATCCCTCCCGGTGACGGCATCGGTAACTGGGTTCTCGCCGCAGTCCTCGAGGAAACGGAACGGCTTGGCTCGTTTTCGTCGTTCTACACCGGGGTATCGGCCCAGCAGCGCCTGGAAATGATCCGCGATCTGGGCTTTGGCAGCAGCGAAATGGCACGTCGCCTGCGCCTGTTGCAGAACCGTTTTGGCCTGCCGGCGTCATAGCCGCCAGGCACCGCCAACGCCACGGCGTGGCGTCGACCCATCGCCGAACCGGCGTGGGCGCATCTGCTGGCCCAGGATTCTCGACCCCTGGTTCTCGCCTGACCTGACCCGCGTCGAGCCAGTCGCGCGGGAGCGGACGCTTCCCAGACCGTGCCGTCAGGAATCCGGTTGCTCGATACCGTCAGTCAATTGATCCAGGTATTGGGCAGCGAAACTGCTTCCGGTTTTCTTGTCGAGCGTCAACAGCACCAGATGGGCAAGATCGTACGACTGCAGCAAGTCGTGGGCAAGCACGGCATACTTCTTGAGCTTGGTTTCATCGAGGACGTCCAGACTCATCCAGTCGCGTACGTAAAGAACGTCGGACCATAGCACCTGACGAACCCCCTGGTTGATGTTGCCATTGACAACCAGGGGCTTGAACGAGCGACTGCCAAAGCTATTGAACGCGTGAAACTGAAACCCCGCGCCCCTGAGAAAGGAATCCACATCGGCGAACATCGGCTGTCCCTTGTACAACTCGACGAACTCAACCTCGGTTTGTATCAGGAGCGTGCCGGAAAGTGCGCGCAATCCGTTCTGGAAGATAGCCAGCTCGCTCCCCTGGACGTCAATCTTGACGAAATCGACATCGGAGATCTCATCGATGTCGTCAAGTCGAGTAGTGCTTACCGGATGCTTGCCGACTGGCGTCACCAACTCGGCGAGATTCTGGAACTTCTCGAGAAGTGGCGAGTTCGGTTCGTAAAGCGAGCCGGTCGGCACCCAGTTGGTTTCATGGAAAATCGCTGATCGTCCATCGCCAATAAAGTGTGGGAAGAAGCGATGCGGATCTCCGTAACATTGGTTCAATCGTTCGCATTCTTCGCGGTTCGGCTCGAAGCCGAGGATTCTCGCCCGGCCGGCATCGACGAGTGACTGATACGGAGGTCGTTCGTGCAGTGCTGCCCCGATGTCAAGTATGTTGATCTTGAAATCTTCGGGGAAATCGTCCAACAGACTCCACATGTGACTTCTGCCTCCCTGTTCAACGATTGATTCCTGATAGGCACCCACCAGGCCCGGCACTCGGTTACCATCATAGCGCGAGGCGCGGCCGGTTGGCGCCAGAGTGACACCTTCGCTGGACAGAAAGCCATGACCAGCTGGCGCTTTCGCCTACCCGCCAATCACACGGGCGCTCGCCTCCCTCTTGCCGACAGATCTTCTACAAAAAGTAGGCGGCGCTCAGCCAGCCCTTTCTCGGCGATCAGTCCAGCCGCAGCCGCCGGCCATACTTGAATTCGGTCAGCATGTTGGCATCCGTGATCACGGCCAGCGCGCGACCACTTTCAATCTCGACGTCGTGCACGCTAGCAAATGGCTTCGCCAACATGTCGTTCAACAGCAACCGGTCGGTGCTTCTCCGCAGGTCAAATGCCTCGGCGCCCAGGCGAAGTGCTGCCAGACGGTCCACCGCCTGTGGAGGAACGGCCCGGAAGTCCTGTTCGGCAGCATAGACAAAGTTTGACCAGCGATAGGCATGAGGAAAAACCGCCGCCGCCGTCGCCAGCGCGTCCGCTGAGCCGGTGGCATTGAAAGCAAAGATGCCACCTGGCGCCAGTCGCGATCTGGCGATCTCCATGAACTCCCTTGACAGCAGGTTGGTTATGTTTGCTCGCCAGTGAAAAGTCGTGTTCATCACAATCAGGTCAAACCGCTCTTCCGGATGTCGCCGCAGCCATCGGCGCCCGTCGTCGATATGCACCTGGACGCGCCGATCGTTGAGCAGCGGCGACAAGTGCGGATAAAACGAGATCAGGGACAGGTAGCCCGGATTGATCTCGACCACATCCATTTGCGACAGGGACGGCAGCGTCGAAAGAATGCGCGCCCAGGCGCCAGTGCTCAGCCCGATGACCAGCACTTTGCGCGGTGCCGGATGCAGCGCGGCCAACAGATAGACACGGTCAACCCGATTGCTGTTCACCCGCAGATCGATGTTGGTTCTCCCATCGTACACATTGCCCCCATAGACCACATCACCCACGCCCGCGCCATCATCGACCACATGGATGATGCCATGCCGATTCTCGATGATTGTCTTGATGCGACCCGGCGCATGCCGGCTGGCTGCCACGACCAGAGTCCGATCGTCGGGATCGGCGGTCGCAATCACGCCGACGACGACCGCTGGCGCAATCCACACGCAGCGCGGACAGCCTCGCCGCAGCGACACCAAGCCCATCACCAGCGTTGCGGTACCGACCAGAGTGAAGCCGCTGCTCACGGAAACATGGTCCAGCAAGGCATAGCCGGTGAGCAAGGCGCCGAGTGTCGAGCCAACGATATTCAGGGCATAGACCCTGGCCACCGAGCGGCCGAGATACGAACCACCGGCATCCGATCCGAGATGGTGGGCGACCGGGAAGGCCATGGCTTTCAGCGCCGCGGACATATAGATCAGAACGCCCATGGTGACCGACAGCCACTCGCTGCCCGCAACCCGTGACACCCACCACGGAACCAGCAGGTCGAGCACCCCGCCCGCCAGCAGACACCACGCGACAGCGGTATCTGCCGACAACGGCCATCGTCCGCACAAGCGCTTCCCGGCGGTTGCTCCCGAGGCGACGCCAAACAGAAAGACCGCGAGGACCAGGGCGAACGAATGCGGGACACCTTGATGGGCAAAAGTAACGACCCGAACCCACAGGATCTCCTGGCTCAGGCTCAGGAAACCGATGAAGAATGCGAGACTCCAGCCGAGTCGCTTCATCGGGCCTGCCGCAGACGCCAGAAACCCACGGCCACGATGGAAAAGTTGAGTGCCGCTGCCAGGCTGATCGATTGGTCGAGACGCATGACATGGAACAGCCCGAACACCGTACTCAGGGCGCCCAGCGCCGCACCCAGCGTGTTGGCGCCGTAAAGATGGCCCGTGGCCATCCCGACGTTGCCCCACTGCCGCACGGTATGGGCCACCAGGATCGGGAAGGTCGCCCCCATCAGCAGCGCCGGGCCAAGAACCAGCAGGAAGTTCACAGCGGCAATGACCGGCAGGGAAGCCAGGACAAAGACATCGCCAATCCAGCGCATCAAAGCAAAACTGATCAGTCCGTATAGTCCGATCCCAGCCTCGCAGCCACAGAACATGGCCAGTGCCCTGGTCGGCAGCCGATCCGCCAACCAGCCCCCGCAGAGTGCACCGCCGCCAAGACCAAGCATGAACGCCGAGACCACGATGGTCACCGATTCGAGGTCAGAACCGAAAGCGGCAAAGAGCACTCGCTGCCAGCTGACCTGATAGACCAAGCTGGCAAAACCGGAAACGAAGAACAGGCCGGTCAGGACGCTGACCGGGGCCGTGTTGGCAGCAGTTTCTTGCATATCGGGTCCCGACTGGCGAGATCAAAGTCGATCCCGTTCTGGGTGATGCGTGCGGCGGGGCGCCAGGCCGGGCTGAAGAGGCTCAAGGCAGGATCCTCATCCGGATAGCGGATGCTGGCCGCATCGAGCAGCGAGTGAAAAACGTTGCTGGTGGCAATCGGCGAAGCGGTCCGCGATCTGGCGGCGGCCACTTTTTCCGGAAAGGCTTCTGCGTAGCGCGCCGAAGGCCACCACAAGGCAGCCACACGAAAGTCGTACTCGTTGTCACGCCCGTGACCCGACTTGTCACACTCGCCGTCGAAGAGATTCTCGCCATGGTCGGCAATGTAGAACAACGTCGTCAACGCGTCGACAGCGGACAGGTAGCCAATCACTTCGGCGAGGAAGAAATCCAGGTACAGCAAACTGTTGTCGTAGCTGTTGTTCAATTCCTCTTTCAGCGCCAACTGGTGCAGGCTGGGGTTCCGCACACCTTTGAGCGAAGGCCTGAAAACGTCCAGATCATCCGGGTAGCGATCGGCATAGTTGAAGTGCCCGCCAAGGGTATGGAGGACAACCAGCACCTTCGGCTCGTCACGTGCGAGGATTTCGGCCAGCGGTTTCAGCAGCGCGCCATCGAGGACACCGCCCGCCTGGTAGCCCAACGGATTGAGGAAGCGCACCTCGTGCGCCTCGGCAGCATGCAGCGCGATCGAGCTGTCGTGAGGACCGAGCGGGCTCTGCGTCGATAGCCAGTAGGTCCGAAAACCCGCTTCGCGGAAGGCCGAAATCAGGGAACGTTCCGGGAAGAACACCTTGTGGTCGACTGGTGACTTGCGCGTCAGCAGCAGTGGCACGGACATTCGCGTCGACGTCCAGGGAGAAAACGCATCCTTGAAACTGACCAGGCCCTCGATCGTCATCAGGCGAGGATTCGTCTCGCGGTGATAGGCATTCAACTGCCAACGATCCGGCCGCCCGGTTTCGCCAATCACCAGCACGTGCACCTCGCGCCCAGCTACGGAGTCCTGTCGGGCATGAAAACGGAAGTCCTCGAGCCTCTCCTTCGCTGTGTTCAGCGCCCGACGCTGCTCCAGGTAGGCGAGGAAGCGGCCGGGAACGCCGACCGGATAGACTGGCAGCAGGTAGCCGAAGATCTGCGCTCGAAAATCATTCGCCAGATTGTCGTTCGGATCGAGCAGAGATGCCCGAAGGTTCTCTATCGGCAGCGAACTTGGCGGTCCATCCAGGTCCACGAGTTCCGGCAGAGCCAGGGCAAGAGCACTCGCGCACAGCGCCCACCAGCGGGTGCGCCCCGCCCAGGTGATGCGCAAGCGCCGCGCGCGCTGCAAGGCAAATACCGCCAGAGCGGTGCCGGCCAGGCTCAGCGCTGCGAGGCCGCCGGCGATCCCGGACAGGAAGGTGCTCGCTTCAGCGACATCGCTGTCGGCGATGACACCGAGCAGATGGGTATCGCTGGGCCGGCCGAAATCCAGGATGTAGTAAGCCTCGAAGGGCGCCAGCACCACCCAGGGCAGCAGCAGCAGAACACCGACCCAGAGTCTGCCGGCAAGCGACAGCAATAGCCCGACGGTCGCCAGTGCCGGCAAGAGGATTTCAACGACCAGATTCCTTGGCGGACTATCCACCGCCAGCCAGGCCAGATTGGGCGCGATCGCCACGACCACGACAACGAACAGGGCCCCCCAGAAGAAAGCCGGCGAAGATGTTTCCAGGTTTTCCGTGGCGGATCCGAGCATTACCCTGACATCCCGGCAAGGCACCACACTGACGTGGTGGTAAGAGACCGTACCGACTGCGCTCAGACGAGCGCAGCCCTCTCGGCACCGGACAGGTCGCTGTCCCACATCCGGAAATACACCTCCTCCAGCGAGCGAACGAAGCGCGGCATATCGAAGAGCGGGCAGCGGTTTCTCTGCTCGACCAGCTGCCTCCGCAGCGCACGCAGTCGCTCTGGGGTACGTGCGAGCGCCAGGGCCAATCGGTAGTACTCGTCGGTCGATCCGACGACCAGCTCGTCAAGGCCTGCCGCGTGCAGCAGGCTGGCGCCAACGCGCCCCGGGAAAGTGTCGCCGAGCAGGGCGACCATCGGAACGCCGGCCCACAAGACATCGATACCCGTCGAATGCGAGTTGTACGGAAACGGGTCGAGCGCCAGATCCGCCAGTTGCAGGCGCGACAGGTGATCTGCTTTTGACGCGACTCTCGGTGCGAAGATGAGCCGTGCCGGATCGACGCCACGGCTCTCGGCTTCCTTCCGCAGGCGATCGTGCGCCGTACCTCCAGGCTGACTCAACCACAGACAGCTATCGCCCGTCTCCTGCAGCAGCCGACACCAGATGTCAAAAACCTGCGGGTTGAATTTGTAGCTGTTGTTGAAGGAACAAAAAACGAAGCCCTCCTCGGGTAGCCCGGCATCCCTGCGCAACGGCGGCGCCGCGAGGGCAATCGTGCTGTCTGCCGGCAGATAGCAGTTCGGCAAGTGCGCAAGCGTCTCGGTATAGCAGTGCGCGTGCGACAGGGGCGTCACCACCGGGTCCCCCAGAAGATAGTCGGCCAGCTTCGGGTGACCGAGAGTCCCGGCATAGCCCAGCCAATTCACCTGCAGCGGCGCACAGCGCAGGGCCAGCGCCTCCGGCCGCCCGTCTGCAGTCCAGCCGTGGAGATCAATCAGGATATCGACCTCGTCGGCACGAATGCGCTCGGCCGTCTCGATCACGCTGATATCCCGCAGATCGACAAAATGATCGAAGGCAGCGCGCAAGCGCTGCCGTATGTCGCTCTGATCATCGACCCCCAGTGAATAACCGAAAACCTCGACCCGCGCACGATCGTGCAACTCGATGACCTGCGGCATGATCTGGCCAACCGGATGGTTGCGGTAATCGGCCGACAGGTAGCCAATCCGCAGCCGCGAGCGTCGCACAGGTTCTTCCCTGCGTGCGGCCAAGGCAGGGGCCGGTGCATCGAGAACGCTCGCCGGAATGTCGCAGCGCGCGAACTTCGACGCGACTGCGCGCTGCTCTTCAGGCGTCACACCGGGAAACGACAGGATGACAAAGGGGTTGCTGGTCAGCGAACCGTAGTCCGCTGTCAGGGACCTGAGGGCAAGCAGCCTGGAGTCCATCTCGTCCCAGTCACAGCGTTTGAGGCTGGCGGCAAGCAGTTGGCACAAAATGGCCGGGTTGTTGGCGTCGTTTTTCCACAGCTCGTTGAGACAGGCCCAGGCTTCGTCATTGCGATGACTGCTGAGCAAGGTGCCGGCCAGCAGTTCAATCGCATCGACGTAGTCACCCGGGTGACACTCAATGGCCTTGAGCAGAAAGGGCACCGCCTCGTCGTACTTGTGCATTCTCGACAAGGCGAGGCCATAGTTCTTCAGCACCTCGGGATCGCCAGGCTTGATCTCGATCGAACGGGCGAAGCACTTGATCGATTCGTCCCAGCGCATCAGCGCTGACAGGACGATCCCGAGATTGTTCAGCGCTTCCGGGTCTGCCGGATGGCGCTCGAGCGAATGACTGACGATTGGCAAGGCATCTTCGTAACGCCCCTGCCCGATCAGGGCAAAGCCAAGCGCCTTCAGCGCCAGCGGCTGCGTCGGCCGAGCACCGAGAATGCGGCGGGCAGCCGCTTCGACATCGACATGCCTGCCGGCCTCGACCAGGCGCATCAGCGCCAGGCAGTCCGCATCCAGCAGAACACGCCGGGCAACGGCCGAGTGCGACTTTTTCCGGGTTGTCTTCATTCTGACGACTGCCCGACGGCTCGCATGAAAGCCACCTCCAGGGACAAGCTGGGGCGCACCTCCACCAGGACATGCCCGGCATGATGCAGGGCGTCGAGGCGCGCCCATAGCTCGGCGCGTGGCACTTCGCCAATCCAGCGCCCTGAAAAATCCTCGCGCATCCCGGCCACCGCGACCTGGCCAAAGGTGCGCACCAGCACCATCTCCTGCTCGCCCGTGAGTTCGGCCGGCGATCGAACCGCCCGCAACAGCCCTTCATGAATCAGCCCGAAGCGGTCGGCGAGCCTTTCGACGTCGTGCAGCACGTGCGATGTCAGGAAAAGGGTCCCGCCGCCGCGCTTGTATTCGGAAAGGATATCGACCACATCCCGACGTCCAATCGGGTCAAGGCCGGACAGCGGCTCGTCGAGAATCAGGAGGCGCGGATTGATGCACAGCGCCTGGGCAATGGCCACGCGCTGCGTCATGCCCTTCGAGAACGAGCGAATCGTCTTGCGCGCGGCCTGTGCCAGACCGAGTCGCTCGAGCCACGCGAGACAGTGGGCATCCGCGGCAGTCACCCTGACCCGATGCAGCCGCATACTCATCGTGAGTAGTTCGAGCGGCGTCAGATAGTCGTACAGATATGGGTTTTCGGGCACATAGCCGAGGCCCAGGCGAGCACGCGGCTCCGTTACCGCAGTCCCGAAGATGCGCGCCGTACCGCTCGTCGCTTCAATCAGCCCCATCAGGATCTTGATCGTCGTCGTCTTGCCGGCGCCGTTGGCGCCGATGAAGCCGAAGGCTTCGCCGGGCTCGACGGCCAGCGAAACGCCGCCAAGGGCGACGACCGCTGGCGACCGCCACCGCTTCCGGTAGTGTTTTTCAAGACCGTCAATGGCGATCGCGGGAACGCTCATTGCCCGCCCGCCGCGACCGAATTCAGGATGGGCCGACCGGCCGCATCGAGGCCGAAGCCAAAGCCCAGCGGGTCTTTCGGTAGTTCGGCGATCAAGCCAGCGCTCACCAGTTCCTCCAGCTTCTTCACACTCCTGCCCTGCCTGGCCTGAAAAAGAGTCGCTGCGTCCTGCAGCGCCGCCAGGTCACGCAGACGACGGGCCCTGACCTGCAGGTAGTTGCGGAAAGCACCCGGCGGCGAATCTGCCGCCATCGCGTCGACCATCGTGGCGGCATTGACCGTCTGGTAGCCCTTCTCGATCCAGGCGGCCGCGACATTCTGCAACGCCCACGCGTCCTGCTGATTGCTGACCCGCGGGACGCCCTTGAGAAGCCACTGCGCGCCTGTCGCCGGATCCTTGCGAAAATGATAGAAAAGAAATCCGTAATGGAACAACGGATACCAATCGAAGGTCCGCGCGTCCGAGGCCCGGCGCAGGACGTATTGTGCCGCATCCAGTTCGCCATTCCACGGCAGGATCGCCGCGCCAATGTAGAAATTGTCTTCGTGCACCGGATTGAACCAGGCAATATCGCGCTGCAGCTTCGCCTGCACCGCGTAGTCCTCGGCATTCATCCGCCCGGTGTCGGCAACCAGAACGCGAAATCCGGCCAGATTGGCCGCCAGGTAGCGATCTCCTCCCGCCATCAGGACTTGCGCAAAGCGCGGCAAGGAAATCAGCAGTTCCGGCGCCGCCGTCGCTCGCGTCAAGGCGGAAAGACGGTGCTGGGCGAAACCATAGACGAGCACCGACAGCACACCCAGGGACAGCGTCATGACGCTCAGCGAACGCCGCATCAGGAGAACTCTCGCCGCGAGAACAGCAGGCTGGCAGCAACCACGAGCAGGACGATATAGCCGACCGCCATCGTCACCGACCAGAAGACCATCTCCGCGCCGGGCGCCAACTGATACATCGACCACTCCCGCCAGTCCAGACGCGAGAGATCCGGCAGCAGCCAGCGGATCCGGTCCACGATGGGACTGTAGCTGGCGAGCAATTCCTCGTCACCGTCGGCGCCTCTCGCCAGGTAATCGATGGTCGCCCCCAGCGCCTTTCCGGCCACCGCAAAAGCGGCTCCCAGGGCGAGGGGCAACACCGAAACGGTGGACAGCGCGGCGATGCACAAGGCAAAAGCGGCGACCACGGCCGCGTCGAGCGCCAGACCGGCGACGGCGGCCCAGAAGGGCAGCCCCAACGCCGGAGGGAACTCCTGGCCGTAGCTTCCACCTGCCATCATCACGGCCAGCAGCAGAAGCAAGCCAAGTACCGTGGCCGCCAGCAGCGAAAGGAGCAACACGGCCGCAAGCCGCCCGGCCAGGAAGGCAGCGCGCGAGACCGGATAGGCCAGTGAAAAGAGGATCACCCGGCGATCGATCTCGCGGGCGACCAGTTCCTGAACCCAGAACAGGTTGAGCAGGACGAGGGAAAAGCGGATTCCGGAGAAGCCGACGTCGAGCGCGACAGTCTGCGGCTGCCGCGGGGAAAAAAAGCCCGACAGATAGGCGATGCCGATCGTCAGCACGCCAAGAAAGAAAACCGCGTGGAAGCTTCTTCCCCGCAAACCGGAGCGTAGTCCGGAGAGGGCAAATTCGAGCATGATGACCCGTCAAAAAAAGGGGCGCAGCCTGCGGCGCGCCCGCTTTTACACGACAGTGCCGAGGTTCAGGAGCTCGGCGCTGCCGCTGCAGCCGTTCGCGCATCACCTTGCACACAGGTGGCGGCGGCGCACTTGGGATCCCCCGTGGATACGGGAGCCACCGCCCCGCCAACGGTCGAACCGTTGAACCTTGTCTTGCCCTTTTGCGATGCCGCACCCACCCGGTAAACGGTCGGAGTAGGATCATCCCCGACCAGGAAGACATTGGCGGAGCACTTCGGCGTAAAGTCCGTTCTGACAAAAGTACCGCCACTGGTGGCACCGGTGACTGTTGCGCCGTCTCCTGCTAGCGCCGCACCAGTACAGACATCTTGGACAGCAGCATTGGCCGAAATCGACGTGATCGCTACGACGGCGAACACCGAACCCAGGATGATATTTTTCATGTGAAGTCTCCAATAGAAAAGGGGAATTGATTCATGGACGGTTCATGGGTTCGAGTTACCGACGGCACTCGTCAGCAGATTGCGCGCATCGGACTGCGCCGCCTTGTCTTCACCCTTCTTGGTGTAGTCGGTGAACTGCGGGATGGCGATGGCGGCCAGAATACCGATGATCGCCACAACGATCATCAGCTCGATCAGCGTGAAACCTTTTTGCAGCTTCTTCATGGTGGTTGGCTCCTTCCAGTGAATTCAACGGACAATCCGTTGAGTTAGATATAGCACTTTGCATGCCAGGCCTTTAGCCCAGTGGACAGCACCTTTTTCAGCCCCGCCACCGGGTATTCCCCCCATTAGCGTCACCCGGCTGACAAAAAATGTCAGCCCACATTCCCTCGCGGTCAGCCTGACCGACGCTTCTTGCCTTGAGGGACGATGCCAAAACGGCACCGGAGCAAACCGCAGTCGTTCCATGGTGGCTACCCGCCAAGGCTAGTCGTTGGCGCTGGCGCTGGTGGCAGCCGTCAACAGGTTCCGCGCATCGCTCTGCGCTGCCTTGTCTTCACCCTTCTTCGTATAGTCGGTGAACTGCGGGACCGCAATCGCCGCCAGGATGCCGATGATCGCAACCACGATCATCAGCTCGATCAGCGTGAAACCTTTTTCCTGCTTGTTCATGGGATGTCAGTCCTTCTGGCCAAGGTGATGGGTAATCCTCCGAATGAAAAAGCGATTTTCGTGCCAGAGCCTGAACCCATCCGGAGAATTGCTCTTTGGCACGCGGGCGAGAGGGACTTGACCGAATAGCCCGGCTTGCCTGACTGGCTGCCATGGTCTTTCCGGAGGAGGTTCTACGCAACGATTCGCTGCCTGACGGCCCGACGCCGCCCACATGACCATCCCTACTTGACGCAGACCGCGCGCACCTGCTTCAGGTCGGTGATGCCGGACAGGATTTTCTCGATGCCGTCCATCTTGAGCGTATGCATGCCCTCGTTGAGTGCCGTGGCGAGCAGTTCAGCAACGCGCGCGCGCTCCTGGATCTGCTGCTTGACCAGATCGGTCCCACTCAGTAGCTCGTGCAGGCCCACACGTCCCTTGTAGCCACTGCCGGCACAGGCATCGCAGCCGCGCGCTCGATAGAGCGTGAACTTGCCGCCCCGCGTGTGCCTTGCCAGCCATTCCTGGCGCACGCGCTCGGCAGCAGCCTGCGGGTCCGCCTGCCATTCCTGCGTATGCGCCATTTCGGCGCAATACTCGGAAAGCAGGTGTCGGATTTCGTCTGACGTCGGCTGGTAAGCCTCCTTGCACGATGGACACAGGCGTTTGGCAAGCCGCTGGGCAAGGATGCCGAGGAGCGCGTCAGCAAAATTGAAGGGGTCCATGCCCATGTCGAGCAGACGATTGGTCGACTCGGGAGCGCTGTTGGTATGCAGGGTGGCGAAAACCAGGTGGCCGGTGAGAGAGGCTTCGATGCCGATCGATACGGTCTCCCGGTCTCGCATTTCACCGACCATGATCACGTCCGGGTCAGCGCGCAGGAAGGCCCGCATCACGGTCGCAAAATCGAGCCCGGCCTTCTTGTTGACCTGCACCTGACGCAGGCCCCTCTGGGTGATTTCAACCGGGTCCTCGGCGGTCCAGATCTTGGTTTCCGGCCGGTTGATGTAGCTGAGGATCGAGTGCAGGGTGGTCGTCTTTCCCGATCCGGTCGGGCCGCAGACGAAGAACAGCCCGTAGGGCCTGGCGATCAGGGTCTTCAGCCGCGCGAGGTTGTGCTCCGTGACACCGAGATCCGCGAGCGGGATCGGTTCGCCGGCGGCGAGGATGCGTAGCACGACGTCCTCCATGCCGCCGGCCGTCGGGATTGTCGCCACCCGCAGCTCGATGTCCAACGGCCCCCAACGCTTGAACTTGATCTTGCCATCCTGCGGCCGGCGTTTCTCCGAAATGTCGAGATCGGACATGATCTTGAGACGCGCGATCAGGGCACTTCGGTAGGATGGCGGAATTTCGATGTACGGCGCCAGGGCACCGTCCCGCCGGAAGCGGATGACCGTCTTTTCCTTGCCAGGCCGTGGCTCGATGTGGATATCCGACGCGCCCTTCTGATAGGCCTCGACGATGATCTTGTTCACCAGGCGAACGAGTTCGTTGTCCGCCGCAGCACTGAGTACCTCGGCACTGCTGCCGGACACATCGCTCGCTTCATCGTCGTCGAGCCCGGACAAGAGGTCGCCGACAGAATCCATTTTCGACAGGTCGCCGAAGAACTGGTTGATCAGTTGCAGGAAATCCCGGTGGGTCGTGACGCGATAGGCTATCCGGCTCTTCGGGAAGATGTTGTTGACCGTCCGCGAGCCCCTGATCCGCTCCGGGTCGATGGTCACGACGACCAGGCCGTCGGCGCTCTCCTCAACCGGCAGCCAATGATTTGCCTCTGCGTAATCCCGCTTGAGATGCTTCAACAGCTCCATCGGCCTGATGCGGTTCGGCAGGAAGGGCTCATAGGGAACAGCAAAGAACTTTGACAGCGCGGCACCGATCGCTGGCAGTTTGACCTGAAATTCCTCGATCAGCACTTCTTCGAGATCGATGTTCTTTCGCCGTGCCGAGCGCTGTGCCAGGTCGAGTTCGGCAGCCGAGAGGATGGCATCGCTGACCAGGGCATCGTATTTCGTTTTCAGCCCGGGGAGGGGCGCCTTCTGACGCTGCGCAAAAGCCACGGCCAGGGTCTGCGCCAGAGCCTGGATGCCCTCCTCGGCGACGGCCGGAAAGGGGGTATCCGACCGATTGTTGATCAGTTGTACAACCCCTACCAGCTCGCTGTTCTGCTCGTTGACAATCGGTGCCACCAGCATCTGCCGGGAACGATAGCCGGTACGCCGGTCGATGTCCTTCAGGAAGCACAGGTGCGGGCTATGCTTCGCCAGTTCGAGATCATCGTAGACGTCACGGATGTTGACTGCCTTGCCGGACCCCGCGACGTAACCGGCAATGCTTTGCTCGGAAATCGGCAGCTTGATGTCCTTGTGCGAAGCCAGCCCGGTCTTCAGCTTGGAGACGATATTCTGCCGGTCGTCGCTGACAAGGTAGATGGTCAGGCGATCACAGTGAAAGAGCTCGCAGATATCCTCCGACATCTCGAGGATGATTTCGTCAGCATTGCTGGTGGCGTGGATCTTGTTGGTGACGCGCTGGAGATTCTTGAAGAAGCCCAGGCGCCGGCTCATGTCGCCCAGATTGCTGTCGATTGGCCGGGTGCTTGCCATGGTCCTGATCAGAAGTCGAAGACCTGATTGTTGTACAGTCGGCGCGGCCTGAAATCAGCGGCACAGGCCTCGATTTCGGACATTGTCAGCTCGATCTGGCTGGGCTTCAGATGACTGATGTAGATCTCGGCATCGACCTTCAGTTGCTTCAACTCCTCCGCCAACAGGCTCGGGCACAGGTGCTTCGAGATCTCGGCAAGCCTCCGCTCAGAGTTTGGGAAAGCGGTTTCAATCAGCAGGTAGCGAAGATTCGCCATCCGATTGATCACCGGCCAGAAAGCGGAATTGACCGTCGTGTCGCCGGTAAAAACCAGACTGGCGGACCCCGAGTCGAGCTGGTAACCAACGGCTGGCACCGTGTGTTCTGCAGGAAGCACCGTGATCGCTCGCTGACCCAGCCGAACCGACTGTCCCAGAGCGATTGTCCGGTACTGCATGAGCGCCTGCTCGCGGCTCGGTATGGCGCTGAAATCCGGCCAGATGGACCAGTTGAAAATGTGCCTGGCAATGATCTCAAGCGTCGCAGCCGTGGCATAAACGGTAACCGGTCTCGAACGCATGTCGCTGACCGAATCGATCAGCAAGGGCAACGACGCAATGTGGTCGAGATGGGAGTGGGTCAGGAAAACGTGGTCGATGGTTGCCAGTTCGGCAAGCGACAGGTCAGCGACACCCGTCCCCGCGTCGATCAGGATGTCATCATCGACGAGCATGGATGTGGTTCGCAGATGGCGCCCGCCAATGCCGCCGCTACAGCCCAGAATCCTGACTTTCATGCTGGCTCCACCGGATTTCGATGCTGTCCGCTGCTGCCCATTGTCGCCAGAGCCCAAGACCAATGACTGCCTCGCCTGACCAGAAGACGATTTCCCATCAGTTCTTCAGGAAGAATTCCATCTTCACGCCAGCAATCTCGATTACATCGTGGTTTTCCAGACGCCGAGCCTGAGCGTCAACAACCTGGCCATTCAAAAGCGGGAAGTCCGATCCTTCGACGTGGGTAAGGAAGTAACCCTGTGGTCGCCGGGCAATCACCGCCACCTGACCACGCCTGCCGAGTGTCGTCAGCGTCTTGGTCAGTTGCAACTGGTGGCCAGCGTTGGAACCACTGAGCAACTGGATGGCTGCACCCGGCAGGGTGGGCGCCATGGCACTACCCTGCGGCGCGCTGGCAGTCATTGCATCCCGGTCGCCGTAAACCACCTGCAGGGGTTCGGAGCGGAATGGCGTGCTCTTGTCGTACTCGGAGGTCTCTCCCGAGGCAACGGCTTCGACAAGATACTTCATCTTGTACTTGCCAAACTCGATGACGTCGCCGTCCTTCAGGAAATGCTTCTTGATCGGCTGACCATTGACAAGGGTTCCGTTGGTGCTGTTCAAATCCTCCAGGAAGGAATCGTTGAGGATGGTCACCACCGCTGCATGCTCACCACTGATCGCCATGTTGTCGATCTGGATGTCGTTGTGTGCCTTGCGGCCAATGCTCATGTGCTCCTTGCGCAGAGGGATTTCCTTGAGGACCAGACCATCCATGCTAAGTATCAGCTTTGCCATCGCCTTCTTCGTCCTTAATTGAGCCATGACCAGAGTTTGGACAAACCTCCTACAGCGACCGGGAACTCACGCAATACTTTGACCACAACCACCGAGATATTGTCGTCACCGCCGTTGTCGTTGGCCATCTGAATCAGTTGCGTCGCGGAAAGCTCGAGGTTGGCGCCGAACGTTTCCAATGCCTGCTGAATCTCCGCCTCATCGACCATGTCGTAGAGACCATCAGAACACAGCAGATAGACATCGCCCGCCCGGACAGAGTAAACATGAATCTCCGGTTCAACCTTATCATCGACGCCGACCGCTCGCGTCACAAGGTTCCTGTTGAGCGAATAACGCGCCTCTTCCGCCGACATCAGGCCCTGGTCAATCTGCTCCTGCAAGAAGGAGTGATCATGCGTGATGGCCATGAACTCCTCGCCACGCAGACGGTACAACCGCGAGTCGCCAACGTGCGCGACAACCACTCGGTCATCACAAAAGACGGCCGCCACCAGCGTCGTGCCCATCCCGACGAACTTCGCGTCATCCTCTGCCGCATTATAGATCGCCGAGTTCACCGCCTCGATCTGCTCCGCCAGGCAACGACTGGCAAACGGCTGTCCGGTCATGCGGTCGGTTTCGTGCGCTGCGGTTGTCGCAAAGGCGGCTTCCAGCCGGCTTGCCAGAAGCATCGTTGCCATTCTGCTGGCGACTTCTCCGGCGTTGTAGCCACCCATTCCGTCGGCCAGGATCGCCAGACCGTGACTGGCATCGGCAAACACCGAATCTTCATTCTTTGCCCGCACCAGTCCCGGATCGGTACGAACGACCATTTCCAGCGCCCCCTTTAGACGGTTGGTCTCCATCATCCTGCGCTCCCGACACCAGAGCGTTCTGTCAACCTAGCCACCATAAGGCAATTCGACACCGAGTCCGCGCTCACGAGCCAGCGTTTCCAGGCGGGCGGCCAGTGCAAGATCCTGGACGGCCATGCCCTGCGACTCGAACAAGGTGATCTCCTCAGCCGTTGAGCGCCCTGGCTGTCGTCCACAGATCACGTCTCCGAGTTCGATCAGCTGACGAGCGTGCAAGCGGCCTTTTTCCAGCAACGGCAACAAGTCACCAGACTCATGCAGCGCCGTTTCGACACTGTCTACAACGATCGGCGAGCAGCGCTTCAGAACATCTTCGCCCAGTTCGCGGCGAATCAGTGAATTCGAGCCAGCGGCATTGATATGTGTTCCCGGCGACAGCCACTCAGCTGCAAACAGCGGCGTTGCCGAGGTCGTCACCGTGCTCACGATATCGCTGCCCCGTACTACGTCTTCCGGTGAAGCCGCCGGGATCACCTCAAGGGCGAGACGTTCGGACATTTTCTTGCAAAAGGCCGCCAAGCGCTCGGCGTGGCGCGCGTAGACCTTAACCCGCAGCAACGGACACACCGTCGCGAGCGCTTCGATATGCCCCTCCGCCTGCCAGCCGGCACCAAACACGCCCGCCACCTGCGCGTCCGGCCTGGCCAGCCAGCGCGTCGCCACTCCTGACGCAGCACCCGTACGCATCATACCCAGAAGATCGGCCTCAATTACCGCAAGCAGGTTGCCGCGCGACGCACGAAAAAGGTGAACCAGGAAGCGGACACCGGATCGATTGCTGGTGTAGGCCTTGTAACCAATCACGTCAAACTGCGGCAAAGCCCCCTGCAGGATATGGAGCGTCGTCTGCGGCAGGCGCGTACGTTGCCTGGGCACGTCACAGGCCAACCCTGACGAGAGTGCACGGTGCGCAGACTCGACCGCCTCGAGCGCCATCGGCATGCTCAACAGTTGCTTAACGTCTTCTTCACGAAGGAACAGTGACATCTTTTCCTCAAACCGCTAATGACACGACCAGCACGCACTTTTCGCCACCAGCCTGGCACGAGTCGAGACAATACTATTTTCGACGATTCTACCGGCAAATGGCACAGGAGAAAGTTCACAGTTGATACTTCACAGGCGGCGGACACAAGGCGATGCCCCCTCCATCATCCTAGAATCCTCTGTTAACCCGGAGCGAGTGCGCGTCTTGGGATAGCCAGAGGAGTGGGGAACGATGTTTTCGGTCTGGCGTTGAGGATTTTATCGACGATGTAGCGGACAAGCGCCGGCCATCGGCCAGCTTTCGGCAACTGAGGCGCACTTGCCCGAACCTGGTCAAGACCCTTGCGGATACTGGCGATCATCGCCTTGATCTGATCCCCCGCCGCATGGGAAAGTGTGAGCAGGAGGCGAGATTTGCCGGCGTGCTGAGTCAGGCGGGCGACACCGGCGAGCAACAGGGGGC